>JBBQAO010000004.1:0-99336 GCA_038316355.1 Burkholderiales bacterium | reverse complement strand
CGTGTAGCCGTCCGGCGCCGACTCCTGGACAATCTGCGCGCCATTGACGCCGGAGGCACTGCCGCGATTGTCGACGATGGCCTGCTGGTTCCAGGTTTTCGACAGATGCGCCGCCAGAAGTCGGGCGAGGAAATCCGTAGTGCCGCCGGGCGCGGCGGGTGTCACGATGCGCACCGGACGATTCGGATAACTCTCTTCCGCCGCTTGCGTGGCGCCGGCCGGAATGGCAAGTCCGATGGCGGCCAGAAGCAAGGGCCATGATTTAAGGCTGACAGAAATGAATGGCATTGTTTCCTCCTTTATTTATTAAGCTTTTTTGCACTGCGGGGCTAGGATAACGCACGATGGCCGTTGCTGCACCCCCGGTCAATCCCGCAAGTCAGCAGGCCCCAGTGCTCTTTGCAGGCAAGTCCTCATCAGGCTTGTGATACATTGGTAAAGACCAGTTTGTTCCGCGTTTGTTCCGCGTTTGTTCCAGGCTTCACCAATGATAACTACCTACCCGAGGAGTGCAACCATGAAAACCCGTGTACTGGCAGCAGCCGCATTGTGCGTGTACGGCACCCTTGCTCACGCCCAGAATTACCCGACCAAAACCGTGCGCGTCATCGTGCCCTTCGCCCCCGGCGGCGGATCTGACTTCATCGCCCGCGCCATTGCTCCGCCGCTGAGCAAGGCCACGGGCCAGCAGTTCGTGGTCGACAACCGGCCCGGTGCCGGCAGTACGCTGGGCAGTGAAATCGCGCTGAAATCCCCCGCCGACGGCTACACGCTGCTGCTGATTTCGGGCAGCTATACCACCTCGCCCAGCCTGTACAAGAACATGAAATACGACGCACTGAATGACATGACACCTGTGATCCAGACCGAGAACGGGCCCTACGTGATCAGCGTCCATCCCTCGCTGCCGGTGAAGGATGTCAAACAACTGGTGGCCCTGGCCAAATCCAAACCTGGCCAGCTCAACTACGCCAGCACCGGCAACGGCGGCATCACCCATCTGTCATCCGAACTGTTTGCACTGCGTACCGGCATCAAAATCACCCACATCCCGTACAAGGGCACGGGTCCCGGCGTGATTGACACCATTGCCGGTAACACGCAGATGATGGTCGCCGCGGTATCCGCCGTCATCGGCCACATGCAAAACGGACGTTTGCGCGGCCTCGCCGTGTCATCACCCAAACGCCTGCCGGCACTGCCTGACATACCGACGGTAATGGAAGCCGGTTACAAGTACCAGGTCAACAACTGGCACGGCGTGATCGCGCCCAAGGGCACGCCGAAAGCGGTCATCGACAAGCTGAACAGCGAAATCAACAAGGCCATCAAGGATCCGGATTTCGCCAAACGCATTGCACAGGACGGTCTTGAGCCCGCGGGCGGCACGCCGGAAGCCTTCGGCGAACTGCTCAAACGCGAAGTGGCGGAGTGGGCGGAAGTCGTCAAGGCAGCCAACGTCAAGTCCGACTGACACGCACTTAAAAATCGCAGCATCCACGGCCCCGCAGCTTAATCTGCGGGGCCGTGTTGTTTGGATGCGCCGGTTTTCCGCAGCACACGTGAACAGATCATCCGCGCGGCGTAAAATCGGCAAGGCCTGATCCGGGCGAAAACCTGCAAATGTCAACCATGCCCCTGTTTCATCGCTCACTGCTCCGCTGCCTGTATGCCGCAGCCCTGTTGCTGCCGCTGCCGGCACTGTCTTCAACCGATGCCCTGCTCGCCGCCGCTGAACGCGGCGATACCGCCGCAATACGCCGGTTGCTCGACGCCAACACCCCTGTCAACGGCCGCGATGAACGCGGCCGCAATGCCGTGCTCGCCGCAACCCAGGAAGGCCGGATTGAGGCGGCGCGACTGCTCATTGAACGCGGCGCAGACGTCAACGCCAAGGACATGATCCATGACAACGCGTTCCTGCTCGCCGGCGCCCGCGGCCACACCGAAATCGTGCGCCTGGCAATCGCAGCCGGCGCCAACCTGTCGAGCACCAACCGCTACGGCGGCACTGCGCTGATTCCCGCCTGCCATTACGGCCACGTCGACACCGTGCGACTGCTGGTGAAATCCGGCATCAACCTGAATCATGTCAACAACCTCGGCTGGACCGCACTGCTCGAAGCCATCATTCTCGGCAACGGCGGACCCGCACATGTCGAAATCGTCCGGTTGCTGATTGAGCACGGCGCCAACGTCAATCTCGGTGACCGTGAAAGGGTAAGTCCGCTGGCACATGCCACGCAGCGCGGTCAGGACGCCATCGCCCGGTTACTGATCAGGGCCGGGGCGCGCTGATCGACTGCCATTTGGCCGGCTGCGCGCACGCACCCGCAACATCACTTATCAGCGCCTGATCACCACTTTCTGGTAAAGCCCGCCGAAGTAGGTGAGCTTGTCGATGTGCGCGGGCTTTAAAGATGATGGCACCCAATCGGCAATATCCCTTCGCCACAGATCCATCGCAAACGGCTCCAGCCACCTGAGGATCGGCATCATCACGTAACGGAACGGGTTGAACCAGCCCGGGCAATGATAATCGACAAAGACGACTTTGCCGCCGGGCTTCACCACCCGCAGCGCCTCGGCCACGGTTCGCAAGCGCACCGCTTCCGGCATTTCGTGCAGCAGGAAGAACAGCACCACGTAATCGTAGCTGGCGTCGGTGAAGGCGAGGTCGCCGGAATCCTGGTGATGTAATGCCACCCGCGGATGACCATCAATCTTGCGCCTCAGGTTGTCAAGCTGCACCGGAGCGACATCGGCTACATCGAGCGTGCCGCGGGGCCCCAGCTGGCGCGCGAGCATGTTCGTGAAATCGCCATACACGCAGGCCACCTGCAGCACCTTGCCGGTGACCGGCACCTGCAGCTCGCGAAAGACTGCATCACGCAGCTTGTTGTAGTTGCCCCAGAGGATCAGGTTGACCAGCCATTGCCGTTCGAACACGCGCACCGCATTCGGATGCACATAGGCCCACCAGTAGATCTGCTCCAGGTATTGCGGAATCTGCACCGGTGCTTTCAAGGCCTGCACAGGCGCAGCGACGCCCTCGGCAACCGCTTTCGTCATTTCAGATTCTCAGCAAGAAGTAGCCTGCGGCCAGCGTACCTGCGACGGCAGCCAGATAAACCGCAACCGCCACTGCGCCATCGGCACGAACGCCAAAGTCGTGGAGCGTGACACGAAGACGGTGCGCGGCATGCCACAGCATCAGGAACAGCATACCGAACAAGATCAGCTTGCCAATCCAGAGGCCGGCGAACGCACGAAGATTATCGTAAGCAAGCAGTTCGGGCATCACACCGAAGGCGGGCAACAAAGTCAGCAGCACCAGTGCCGGTGTCAGGAACGCCGTCACCGTGCCCCCGGCAGCAAACAGTCCCCAGACAATCGGCTTGTTGGATTTGGCCATGTCAAAACGCCCCCGCGAGGAACAGCACGGCGATGGATGCAACGAACCATCCGGCGTAATGTGCGCCAATGATCACAGCCCCCGGCAGGAACTTCTCGCCGATCTGCACCGGCATGGCCTTGGGCGTTACATTGAACCATGACGTCGAGTGATAGACCGCGAAGGCCAGGATCACCAGTTGCAGCACCACCCCGGCCGGTCCGGTCAGGTTGTGCAGGAAGGACTCCCAGGCTTCACGACCCTCGGACAGTCGCCGCAATGCCACCAGCAGGATCAGCGCATGCAGCGCGATGAATACACAGGTTACCTCACGCACCATGTAACGCAGGTAACGCGGGCTGCGAAAAAACCACGCGTAGCGGGACACTTCGCGCACGTAGGGTTTGCCGTGAGCGCTCATTTTTTGTTCCAGGGCATCAGGTGTTCCTGATACCAGTCGACGGTGCTCTTGATCTTGACCTGCTGCAATGCCCCGGCCGGATCGACATGCTCCGGGCAGACCTCGGAACAGGCGCCGACGAATGAACACTCCCATACCCCTTCATTCGAGGCGATTTCCTGCTGCCGCTCCTCGCGACCGCCATCACGCGAATCCTCGTTGTAACGGTGGGCCAGTGAAATCGCCGCCGGGCCGATGAACTTGGGCACCAGACCGTATTCCGGACAGGCCGCATAACAGAGCATGCAGTTGATGCACAGCGTGTACTGCTTGTAGCGCTTGAGCTCGGCGGGCGACTGCCGGAATTCGCCGGCCTCGACCGGCTGAACTGCTTTCGGAATCAGGTACGGCTTGACGCGTTTGAGTTTGGTGACAAAATCGTCAATCACCGTGACCAGATCGCGCTGGATCGGAAAATGCGCCAGCGGCTCGACACGGATCACTCCCTCGTACTCGCGCAGGAAGGCCTTGCAGGCCAGCTTCGGTTCGCCATTGATCATCATGCCGCAACTGCCGCAGACGGCCATGTGACAGGACCAGCGGTAACTCAGCGTCGGGTCCATGATTTCCTTGACGTGGTTCAGCGCGTCCAGCACCACCCACTCGTTCATGCAGGGCACGCTGTAACGCTGGAAGCGCGGCTCGCTGTCCGTTTCCGGATTGAAGCGCAGCACCTCCAGTTCGACGGTGCGTTCGCTCATTTCTGTTCCCCTGAATAATCGCGCACACCGGGCGGCGAACGGGTGATCACCACGTCGGAATAACCGATTTCAGGCGGCTGTGCGCCACGGTAGCGGGCAAGACTGTGCCGCAGGTATTTGTCATCGTCACGCGCCGTGAAATCCAGCCGCTGGTGGGCGCCGCGCGATTCGCGCCGCTCCAGCGCACTGACCGTCACCGCCTCCGCACAATCCAGCATCGCGCCCAGTTCCATGGCCTGCAGCAGGTCGGTGTTATAGACGTTGGTCTTGTCATGCAACTCGATGCGCGCATAACGCTCGCGCAATGCGGCCAGCGTGGCACAGGCCTGCTGCAACCCTTCGCCGCTGCGGTAAATGCCGGCGTTTTCCTCCATCGTCGCCATCATTTCCCTGCGCAGGCCGGCTAAGGTCTCGGTACCGCCGGTGCGACTGAACAATACACGCAAGCGTCCCTGTGCGTCGTTCGCGCCGGCCGTAATGGCCGATTCGTTTGCCGCACCCGCGCCGTTGTCCAGATACTCCAGCGCGCTCAGCGCAGCACGCCGGCCGAAGACCAGCAACTCGGTCAGCGAGTTCGAGCCGAGGCGATTCGCGCCGTTGATGCTGACGCACGCGCACTCACCCGCCGCATAAAGGCCTTTCACTGAAGTCGCCGCGCGGATATCGGTATCGATGCCGCCCATCATGTAATGCACCACCGGCCGCACCGGCACCGGATCGGTCACCGGATCGACGCTGAGATAACTGGTCGCCATGTCGCGCACCAGCGGCAGCCGTTCATTGATTTTCTGTTCGCCGAGATGGCGCAGGTCGAGCATCATGCAGTCGCCCCACCGCGTCTGCACCATGTTGCCCTTTTTCTGTTCGTGCCAGAACGCCTGGCTGACGCGGTCACGCGGCCCCAGTTCCATGGTTTTCAGCACCGGCTGGCCGACGGGTGTCTCCGGCCCCATGCCGTAGTCCTGCAGGAAGCGGCGGCCGTTCTTGTTGACCAGGATGCCGCCTTCACCGCGACAGGCTTCAGTCAGCAGCGTTCCGGTATTCGGCAGACCAGTCGGGTGATACTGCACAAACTCCATATCCTTCAGCGGCACACCCGCACGATAGGCCAGCGCCATGCCGTCGCCAGTCTTGATCGCGCCATTGGTCGTGAACGGAAACATGCGCCCTGCACCGCCGCTGGCGATGATGACTGCATTGGCGCGGATGAATTTCATCTGCCCGCTGCGCATTTCGATCGCGGTGAAACCCCGGCATTGACCGTCTTCAACCACCAGATCGGTCACGTAATATTCATCAAAACGCTGGATCGCCGGAAACTTCAGCGACGTCTGGAACAGTGTATGCAGAATGTGAAAGCCGGACTTGTCGGCGGCAAACCAGGTGCGCTGCTTTTTCATGCCGCCGAACGGGCGCACTGCCACGGAACCGTTCGCTTCACGGCTCCACGGACAGCCCCAGTGTTCCAGCTGCAGCAACTCCTTGGGCGCTTCGCGGATGAAGTAGTCCACCGCATCCTGATCGGACAACCAGTCGCCGCCACTGACCGTATCGTGGAAATGAAAGTCCAGACTGTCGTCGGGCTTGATCACACCCGCTGCCCCGCCTTCGGCAGCGCAGGTATGACTGCGCATCGGGTAAACCTTGGAGACCAGGGCAATTTTCAGCGCAGGCCGCGTTTCCGCCAGTGCAATCGCCGCACGCAACCCGGCGCCGCCGGCGCCCAGAACGGCAACGTCTGTTTTGATGATTTCCACTGCGCCAGTTCCCGAGTATTCCGGATTCAGCTGCCCGGCCTTTTGTTCAAGATGTCCGTAGATTAAGCGGGGCCATGTCCGGCGTGTTTGATATAGATTAAGTATTGGCCATGCGCGCCTCATCCGCCCCGGCACCGCTATACTTCGGGGCTGCCGCCCGGCTGCAGCTCAGGCGCCAGACCATGACCAATAACGGAAAGACCATCAGACATGAGTTCAGCACCAATTCGACTGGGATTGCTGGGTTTCGGCGAAGCCGCCGTACGCCTGGCCAGAGATTTCTCGCAGGCCGGTTTCAGGGACATGGTGGCCTACAGCCGCAGCGGCGCCAAGGCACAGCCGGGCGACCCGGTTTACCAGCGCGCGGAAGCGGTCGGCGTCAAACTGGTCAAAAGCGCAGGCACGCTGGCCAATAAATCCGACATCATTCTGGTCCTCACCCCCGGCAAGGCTGCGCTGCCTGCCCTGAAAAAAATCCGCAAATACCTGCGCCCTGACCATCTCTATGTCGATGCCAGCAGCAACTCCGCGCACAACATGGAACAGGCCGCCGAAATCATCGGCAACACCGCGAAATTCGTCGATTCGTCCATCATGGGCCCGGTAGACATCATGGGACTGAAGGTTCCGTTTGTCGCCAGCGGCCCGCATGCCGCCGAGTTCCGAGACCGCATGACGCCGCACGGCATGGTCATCAATGTCGTCGGCGTCAACCCGGGCGATGCCAGCGCGATGAAACTGATCCGCAGCGTGCTGATGAAAGGCCTGGCCGGCCTGCTGCTTGAAACCATGGAAGCCGCGCGCCGCCGCAACATTCTTGACGAAGTGATCGAGGACAGTTCCGTCACTTTCAACGACATCCCGTTCCAGAAAATCATCCGGCGCTACGTCGGCGGCACTGCAGTGCATTGCGAACGACGCATTCACGAGATGAAGGAATGCCTGGAACTGCTGCATGAAATGAAATCCGGCGACCGCAACACCAAAAACACCATCGCCATGCTGCGCGAGATGGTGAAAATCGGCATGCCGGTGCAATTCCCCTCTGAACCCGAAACCATCCACCCGGTGATCGACGCCCTGATCGCTGCGCGCGACAAGCCTGCCTGACTTCCCGTGGTTGCATGAGCGCCCCGCGTAACCACAGCCACGACCCCCATGGGCATGCCCACGCCATGCCCGGCCAGGGCCGCGCCTTCGGCATCGGCATTGCGCTGAACGTCGGCTTTGTCATCATCGAAGCCTATTACGGCTGGGTCACCGGTTCACTGGCCCTGCTTGCCGATGCCGCACACAACCTCGGCGACGTCGGTGGCCTGCTGCTGGCCTGGGCCGCATTCGCCGCAGCACGGCTGCGCCCCGACGACCGCCACACTTACGGCTGGCGCCGCGGTTCCATCCTCGCCAGTTTCATCAACGCGGTGATCCTGCTGGTGGCCATGGGTTCGCTGGGCTGGGAGGCGATCCAGCGTTTCCAGGAACCCTCGCCGGTGGCCGCGGGCACAGTGATGATCGTGGCCAGCATCGGTGTGCTGATCAATGCCGCGACTGCCGCGCTGTTCATGGCCGGACGCAAGTCGGACCTGAACATTCGCGGTGCTTTCCTGCACATGGCCGCCGATGCACTGGTGTCCGTCGGCGTGGTTGCCGCCGGAGCGCTGTACCTTTGGCAGGGCTGGACCTGGATCGATCCGGCGACCAGCCTGGTGATTGCGTTAATCGTCATCGTCGGCACCTGGTCGCTGTTCAAACAATCGTTGCATCTGCTGTTCGACGGCGTACCCGAACACATCAAGCTGCCGGAAGTACGCGACTGTCTGCAGGCCATCGCCGGTGTCGCCTCGGTGCATGACCTGCATGTATGGGCAATGAGCACCGCAGAACCAGCACTCACCGCACATCTGGTGACCCGCGGCGAACGCAGCACCGAAGACATCCTGCGTGAAGCACAACACACGCTGCACGAACGTTTCGACATCGAGCACGTCACATTGCAGATCGAAGCCGAAGCCTGCGCTGCCGCCTGCGCCCCGGGAACCGGTCACGGCTGATCCATGGTTGATCGCCAGCGACTGGTTTCCGGTTTTATTGCGCTGGGTTACCTGCAGGCGATGTGGGCGCACGAAGGCTCGGCCGGCGCAGCAGCACTGCTGATTCCGCTGGCCATACCGCTGGGCTTGATCTGGTACGCCGGAACCATCAGTCGCAGCGAGGGCTGGGGACATGCATTTCATCGCATCGACCGCCCGACACCGCCGCTGGCCATTCGCACGCTGGGCTGGGTCTTCCTGCTCACGCCACTGCTGATCATCGCCGTGCGCTGGTTGCGCAGCGACTAAAACTGCAGACACAGAGACACCATGGCCATCGACGTCATGCTGGCAGTGCTGCTCGGCGCGTTGTTGCACGCGATCTGGAACGCGATGATCCGCGGCTCGGCCAACCGCACACTGGATACCGTGCTGGTGGTTGCCGGTGCCGGTGCACTGATGATCTGCACCTTGCCCTTTGCCCCGCTGCCCGCGCCCGCCAGCTGGCCCTATCTGTTGGCTTCGGGAGTCATCCACGTCGCTTATTTCCTGCTGGTGGCGATGTCATACCGCCACGGCGAGCTGAGTTTTGCCTATCCGATCATGCGCGGCTCGGCGCCTGCGGTATCGGCGATAGCCGCAGCGCTATTGCTCTCTGAAGTACCGACTGCCGGCGGCTGGCTCGGCGTGGCGCTGATCTGTGGCGGCGTGATGCTGCTGGCCGGTGACGCCTGGCGCAAACAGATTTTTCACGTGAATGCAGCGCTGTTCGCCATAGGCACTGCGGGCGTGATTGTCGTGTACACGCTGGTCGACGGCGTCGGCGTGCGGCTTTCCGGGCATGCCGCGAGTTACACCGGCTGGGTGTTTCTGCTGACGGCAATTCCGCTGTTGACAATTTTTCTGCTGCGCGATCGCACGGCCACCACAACTTACCTGCTACAACACTGGCAGCGCGGACTGTTCGGTGGCACCTGCGCGCTGGCCTCCTATGCACTGGCCCTGTGGGCGATGACCCAGGCACCGATTGCGCTGGTTGCTGCATTGCGCGAAACCTCGGTGGTGTTTGCGGTATTGATCGCCGCCATCGTGCTGCGCGAACGCATCACCCATACCCGTTATCTGTCGATACTGATCGTCACCGCCGGCGCCGTTGCCCTCAAACTGGCCTGAAAAGTCCGCCAGAGGGGAACCATGGCACGCAAGCGGGCTCCAATCTGCACGCGCCGGGGCATCCCCTGCCGGCATTGCTCACGCTGGAGGCAACACCATGACCCGCGAACTCCCCTTGATGAAGTGGCTGCAGATTCTGTTTCTCGGCGTTGCACTGGCCGCCGGCGCGCAGCAGGCCCGCGCGCAAATGACCGGTGAGTTCGCCGGTGACCTCGCCATCGTCACCAGCGCCCTCAACGCGACCATTGCCGCCACTGCCAAGAATGACCCGCAAAGCTCACGCGTCGCGATGGAAGAACTTTATCGACAATGGCGGATGCTGCGTGCGAAGAATTTTAAAGCCCAGGCCGCAAACCCCCTGTTCCTGCCGGAGATGGAACAAGTCGAGGACCGACTGTTTGCGGCAAGCAAACTGGTCGACAAAGGCGAGTGGGCATCAGCGCATAACGAATTGCAGATGGCGGAGAAACTGCTGCAGTCCCTGCGTCTGCGCCAGCCGGAAATCGGCAAGCCCATTGCAGGCTATTCCGGAGACGCCCCGGGAAATGTATATAACTAATTGTTTTTATTGATTTTTTAATCAATCACTGAGGCGCATGCCCAGCGTCGCAGCCTGCCGCTGCTCATAACTCTTGCGCACGGCGTCGTGCTGCTGGCCGATGATGCCCCCACGCACCGTGCCCTTGCCAATTGCTTTGTAGAGAACCTTCCAGCTCTCCGGCAATTCATCGCCATCGGGCGGTGCCAGCCACAGGCGAAACAACAAACGTTTCTGCGCCGGATCATCATGATCGGTGAAATCAGTACGCGAATGCAGCGTGACATGGCTGTTGATGATCTGCAGATCACCCGGCTGCAGCCACATCGAATGCGCGAGATCGGGCCGGCGTACCAGCGCATCAAACGCCTCCAGCGCTTGCCACTGCCGCTTCGACAACTGCGGCACACCTTCAATCATCTGCGCCGAGGTCACGCGGTTGCGGTTCCATTTGCTGAAGAGTTTGCCGTCACGGACATCGAACAAGGGATGCGGATAGGACGGCGCCTCGTCCGGCGCCTGCTCACCCTGCCGGCTGAAATGAATCGGATCATGCAGATGATTGGCGAGGTCCGGATGTTCACGTCGCATCGCGCACCAGGCCGCGACCGAACTGGTGGTGATGCTCATGCCGCCGGACACCGCCTTGTTGTAGCAGCTCAGCGCAACGACATCGGTGGAGTCGGTATGGAAATCCAGCTCGGCATTCGAGTTGTAACCGCGACCGGAACCCGTGCGGTAGACGTTGCCGGCATCGCGCACCGCCGACACGTAATGGCTGGCCTTGCCTTGCGGCCGACCGACACCGTGATGCAGGCCGATGCCCCAGGTCAGGACTTCGAAATCTTTTTCATCAAGGCCCTCGCGCGGCAGACCACGAATCAGCGCCACACCGCGGCCGTGCTGCATTTCGCGAAACGCCGCAGCAATCACCGGCGCCGCTGAACCGAGATCAAAATCCTCGCGGCGGTAATCAAACAGTGTTTTGTCAGGATCAAGCGCCTGAGTCAGCGCGGCAACCAGATCACAGCGCGCGCGGTCATCCAGTGTGAACAACCAGCGCGGCCGATCGGCTTCGAATTCTGCCGCAGTCCATGCGGCAGAGGTTTCCTGCAATTGGAAGGCCATGACCATCCGGAGAGAACGCCGGAGTGGTGTTACTCGACCAGCGCCATCTCGAAATCACTCTTGCTCGCCGAGCAATCCGGACAGAACCAGGTCTCCGGCACATCTTCCCAGGGCGTGCCTGGCGCAACACCTTCGTGGGGCATGCCCTGCGCTTCGTCATAAACAAAAGCGCACAACATGCACTGCCATTTGCGGGTGCCGGGTGCGCGCTGGGCGACTTGCGGTGCGGCCACAGCCTGGGTCACGACCTCGCGCGGGAAATGCAGTACCAGCACATCGAGGCCTTCAGCGCCGGCGACCAGTTCGAACCGCCCTTCCAGCGGTTTCACGAACGCCACCGACAGCGCTTTGTATTCCTTGCCCTCGTAATGCAGGCTGCCGCGGACGATGATCAGATACTGACCGTTGCTGTGCGCGGGATCTGGCGCCAGTGCCTTGGCATTCGGCGCCACGCTCAGCGAAAAACTGGCGAGGCCGTCATCAGACCTGATGTCGCTGAACGTATGCAATGCCGCATCAGGCGTCGTTGGCTCGAATTCAGGCAACTCCGTGGCTTGCCAGGGTTTGCGGTTTTCCAGCGCCATCAGCTTGCTGCGGGATTCGGGATTGTCCATGTACTGCGCACCGGGATCCTTGTGCGCGCGCAGCGTGAGGAAACCCAATTGCTGATCGCCGAACACGATGGGACCGTACGGCGTTGACTTGCGCGAAAAATGCACTGCGTTGATGGCCAACTGGTGTTTTCCCATCAGACCGCCACCACTGACGGCAACCTGATATTGGTCGTAATCGTGAAAATGCGGCTTGATCACACGGCCCGGCGTGCCCTCAACCAGAAAAGCCTGTGCCGCCTCCGGATCGGCCTCGTCAGGCAGAAGGAAATTGGTTCGCCATGCGGTCCCGGTGGGTACCTGGCGTTCCTTGCGCTGGGCTTTGACGTCGTCGAACGAGGCGATTTGCGGCATGGCGGTCTCCTGCTGCTAGCGGGTGGTTACGATGGGCCTCATTATAGTCACCGCCGTCATCCGTGGTATCGGCGGAAATCAATATATGGACTGATTCCGCAATGCAACCGTAGGGCGGACGATCCGCGAATCATCCCGGTTGCCCCACTCGCCCCAGGCCGAAACATAGTTACGGACGCGGGGATAACCGAGAGACTTCAACGCAATGAAAGTGCTCGCCGAGCGGTAACCGCCGTGGCACAGCGGGATGACAATCTTGTCCGGCGTCACACCTTTGGATTCATACAAGGCACGGATTTCATCGGGTTTGCGGAATGCACCATTCGCATCCAGATGCTCGCGCCAGAACAGATGCACCGCACCGGGAATGGTGCCGACCCGCCGGGCGCGTTTTTCCGTACCGCGATATTCGGACTCGCGACGGACATCGACGATCACGTATTCCGGATCGTCGATGGCACGCTCGACATCAAAACGCGTCGCCAGCAGATCAAGATTCTGTGTACCGCGGAACGGCGGCGGTGTCGGCGGCGCTTTGGTCGGATCAACCGGCGGCGGCGCGTCGCTCAGGCGAACCAACTTTTGTCCCGATGCGATCCAGGCCTGCGCGCCTCCGTCGAGTATGCGCACATCCGGATGCCCGAGCACCGCCAGCAGCCACACTGCCCGTGCCGCGCGTTCGCCGGACTCGTGGTCGTAAATCACCACCGGCCGGTCGCTGCGCACGCCGCGCGAACCGAACAACACGCGGAAAATCGCGAGAAAGGAATTCAGCGGAGCCTCGGAGGAGTCGTTGAGGCTGACGCCGTAGATATCGACGTGGGTGCTGCCGGCGATGTGGCCGACAGCGAAGTCTTCGGCGGGACGGAGGTCGACGAGGGTGACGTCGTTGAGACGCGTCGCCAGTTCGGGGGCGGTGATCAGGTATCCGAGGTCCATAAACTTAGTTTTGTCCATTTTTGAGTAGCTGCCTTGATGATGCATGCTCGCCAAGAACAACCACTTAACTTATTAATTTTGTGTAATATTTCCAAATAATCGAAAAAAAATCTGAAAAAAATCTGAATTGACAAATTTATCAATTTCGCGTAGTTTACATGCACTCTCAGATGCAGGGAGCTTGCATTGCTACACCCCTTCGATTCCTTCTGTGCCCATAGGAAAGCGCTGGTTATGGCTAACCAAAAGTGCCGAGGAATGGCGTAAAAATCCCGGCAGAGATTTCTATGAAGATGCAGTAGCCATGGCAATTGCCCAACTTGATGATTTCGTCAATGGCGCACCCATGGAAGAGGAGATTGACATCAAACTCCTACGACCAACCTCCCTACGAGTCTGGGAGATTAGGACTGTACTTTCACCAGTCAAAAGACAAATCAGAATGTTTGGATGGTTTCCTTGTCCAAAGCATTACATCTTGGTTCATGCAAAGTCTCGTCAATGGTTAGGCGATGATTCAACGAAGTGGCAAAAATCAATTCAAACCGTGACCAAAGCTCGCAACACTTTGCTGCCTGGCGTCCCGCCCGGCATGAGTAGTTACGAAGAGCTTGTCAACTAATGATAGGAATGTCATGAACACTAAAGATTCTGATAAGAGGGTAATTAATCAGCGTGAGCTGCAAGCTTATCGCGCCGCTCTTAAATTACAGATTTTTAAAAAAATCAGACAGGCCTTTAATGAAAGGAAGCACGGGGAAGGATTCAGCCAAAAGGACTTGGCTTACGCCTTAGGAATAGATGAGTCCGTACTATCAAAACGACTGAACGGCAAACATGACATGCGATTAGAAACATTTTCTGATCTAGCCCGCGGGCTTGAATGCAAACTAGACGTAATGCTTCGCCCTATCTCAGAAATTGAACGACTTTCCGAGGAAGCCAAAAGGAATTTTGAACCGCAGTTCAAACCATCTATTTACATGTCAACGGGTAATGCACCGCTCACGACTTACGGCACTAGCACCGAAGCCCCTACGACCATGACATTTAAATCCACTTAAAAAGCACCGATAGAAATGCCCAAGAAAAAAATAGCCGCAAAAATAAGGTCCGTTTTAGTCGCAGAAGACGTACGTCAAGAAATTGACGGAAAACATTCCATCATCGGCTTATTTTCTGGAAATATGCGGATTAGTGACAAAGAAACAAGAATGCCGAAGGTTGTTGTTCGCATCGAATTTACCGTCGATGAAGAACGTGAATTAGATATTTTTTTCTCGGTAATCTCGCCTTCTGGAAAAATTGTTTTTGAAGTACCCGCACCACTAAAGGTTCCCGCAAAGCTAGGCGTACCAAGTGTTGCCGTAATCGGCTGGGGACCCGCTAAGTTTGAAGAAGAAGGGGATTATCAAATCCGGTTCGGCATCGACTCGCCCCCAAAAAAGATTTATTCATTTGAAGTTCACCATGGACTTTCACAGCCCCCCTCAACACCTACATAAGCATGCCCGCTAATCACAGTGCCGCTTGCTTTACCTCACCGCCTCCAGCCGCGCAACCACCCCATCCCGCTCATCCGTCAGCAAATAAACAAATCCATCAGGCCCCACCCGCACATCACGAATACGTCCGATCACCCCCTTGATCAAACGCTCTTCCTTCATTACCTTCTCGCCATCCAGTTGCAAGCGCACCAGCATGTCATCCTTCAGCGCACCAACCAGCAGATTGCCTTTCCAGTTGGGAAATTTGTCACCAGTGTAAAACGCCATGCCTGAAGGCGCTATCGACGGCACCCAGACATGCAGCGGCTGCTCCATACCGGCCTTGGCATTGCCTTCGCCAATCTTGGTGCCGATGCCGTAGTTGACGCCATAGCTGATCACCGGCCAGCCGTAGTTTCGTCCCGAGCGCATCACATTCACTTCATCACCGCCCTGTGGGCCGTGTTCGTGGGTCCACAACTCGCCGGTCTGCGGATGCAATGCGGCACCCTGCATGTTGCGGTTGCCCAGCGTGAATTTTTCCGGCTTGGCGCCGGCGCGTTTGGTGAACGGGTTGTCGGCGGGTACGCGACCGTCGTCATGCAGGCGGATCACAGAGCCGGCGTGGTCGTCGAGTTTCTGCGCGCGCGGCATGTCGCCGCGATCACCCAGCGTCAGGTAGACAAAGTTCTTGCGGTCAAACACGATGCGCCCGCCAAAGTGATGGCCGGCGCGGGTCTTGGGTTCCATGCTGAACAACACCTGCACATCCGTCAGGCGATAACCGTTCAGCTTGGCTCGCGCCATCGCTGTGCCCCAGCCACCTGATTTTGCGTCCTTATCTGGTGCGTTGTAGGAGAAATAAATCCAGCCGTTGTCGGCGTACTGCGGATGCAGCACCACGTCGAAAAAACCACCCTGGCCGGTTGCGACGATTTCCGGCAGACCCTCGACGGGTTTGGGATCGAGCTTGAAGTCGCGGCTGACGATTCGGAGCCGCCCTTCGCGTTCGGTCACCAGCATGCGACCGTCGGGCAGGAAGGCGATGGACCAGGGATTCTGCAGACCGCGCACGAGGGTGACAATGCGGAATTCGTGTTTTTCGGATTTGACGGTTTGGGCGGTTGCGGGGGATGCCAGCGCCATCATCAGGGCCGTCATTCCGGCGAAAGCCGGAATCCAGAGATTTTTGAAGATACCCGGGAGATACTTTTGTGGTCGCCCCTCTGCTTCGCTCCAAGTGTTCCCTTGACCCCGACCCTGCTTTGCCTCAAGTGTGCCCTTGTCTCCCCGCTCGCGGGAAGAGGGAGTTTCAACTCGCTGCAGCACGCGGTCCATGACACGCCGCAGGAACAGGAACGCGCTTGCTGGATTCCGGCGTGCGCCGGAATGACGACTGAAAATGATCATGTGAGTCTTCGCCGTATGAGTAACTTGCCGCGTTTATAATAGCGCCCTTTCGCCAGACGCCTTTGATGTTACCCCTCCAGCTGCCCGCACCGGGGCAGCGCGCAAGCACTGCACTGCTGCAGGGTTCGAGTGATGCCCCGGCGCTCGCCGCGCTGGCGGCACGCGCACGTCCGCTGCTGGTGATTACCGAGTCGGCCTGGCAGGCACAGCGCCTGTTGCAGGAGATTCCGTTCTTCGCGCCGCAGTTGCGCGTGCATCTGCTGCCCGACTGGGAAACACTGCCCTACGACCAGTTCTCGCCGCACCATGATCTGGTGTCGGAACGGCTGGCGACCTTGTGCGAAATGGTGCGCGGCGATTTCGACATCGCGCTGGTGCCGGTGACCACTGCCCTGTACCGCATGGCGCCGGTGGATTACATCACAGCCAATACCTTTTATTTCCGCCAGGGTGCGCGGCTCGGTGCCGATGCGCTGCGCCACCAGCTGGTGCTGGCCGGCTACAACCATGTCACGCAGGTGGTCGCGCCCGGCGAATACAGTTTCCGCGGCGGGCTGATCGATCTTTATCCGATGGGCAGTCCGCTGCCCTACCGCATTGACCTGTTCGACGAGGTCATCGACACCATCCGCAGTTTCGACATCGACAGCCAGCGCTCGATCATGAAAGTGCCGGAAGTGCGCCTGCTGCCGGCGCGTGAATTCCCGCTCGATGAAGAAGCGCAGAAACGTTTCCGCCAGCGTTTCCGCGAATGTTTTGAAGGTGATCCGTCGCGCAGCAAGGTTTACAAGGACATCTCGAAAGGCATCCCCACCGCCGGCATCGAATATTTTCTGCCGCTGTTTTTTGACAGCACGGCACTGGTCACTGACTACCTGCCGAAAAATACAACGCTCTGCCTGCGCCCCGGCGTGGCCGAAGCCATCGATGAATTCTGGGCCGACACCCGCGGCCGGCATGCGATGGTGCGCGGCGATCTCGCCAATCCGGTGTTGCCGCCGCAGGAATTGTTCCTGACCGAAGACGCATTCTTCGGCGCAATCAAACCCTTTTCCCGCATCGATCTCGCTGCAGTGACACCGGCGATGGCCGGCTCACCTGCGGAGTCAGATGAAAATACTAATAAAAACAATAACTTATATGATATCTCCGCCACCACGTCACTGCCGCTGCTGAATGTTGAACGCCGCGCCGATGATCCGCTGCACCGGCTGCGCGCATTCATCAAGGGCTTCGACGGCCGCGTGCTGGTGCTCGCCGAAAGCCTGGGCCGCCGCGAAACCATGCTCGAGTATTTCGCGGAATACGACTTGAAGCCGGCGCAAGCCGCGGACTACGCGCAGTTCAATGGCAGTGATGCGCCTTTCGTACTAAGCGTTGCCCCGCTGCAGACCGGTTACATCGACACCGCAGCACGCGTAGCGGTCATCACCGAAAACGAACTCTATGCGGCGCAGGTACGCCAGCGCGCGGCGCGTGATGCCAAACGCACGGTCCCGGAAAACATGCTGCGCGACCTGTCAGAGGTCAAGATCGGCGATCCGGTGGTGCATGAAACCCACGGCATCGGCCGTTATGTCGGCCTGCAGACACTGGACCTCGGCGAAGGCACGACCGAATTCCTGACGCTGGAATACGCCAACGCCGACAAGCTTTATGTGCCGGTCTCCAGCCTGCACCTGATCAGCCGTTACAGCGGCGCGTCACCGGAACAGGCTCCCCTGCATCAACTCGGCAGCGGGCAATGGGACAAGGCGAAGAAAAAAGCCGCAGCACAGGTGCGCGACACCGCCGCCGAACTGCTGGCGCTGTATGCGCAGCGTGCGGCGCGCGAGGGTTATGCCTTCAACCTGAAGCCGCATGATTACGAGGCCTTTGCCGAAGGTTTCCCCTTTGAGGAAACACCGGACCAGGCCGCGGCGATCACCGCCACCCTCGACGATCTCAAAAGCAGCAAGCCGATGGACCGCCTGATCTGCGGCGATGTCGGTTTCGGCAAAACCGAAGTCGCCCTGCGCGCCGCCTTTGTCGCCGTCGCTGACGGCAAACAGGTTGCCGTGCTGGTGCCGACGACACTGCTCGCTGAACAGCATTTCAATACCTTCTCCGACCGCTTCGCCGACTGGCCGGTCAAAATCGCCGAGCTGTCGCGATTCCGCTCGACCAGTGAAACCAATGACGCACTCGCCGGCCTCGCCGCAGGCCGCGTCGACATCGCCATCGGCACCCACAAGCTGATCGGGCGTGACATCAAGTTCAAGAACCTGGGCCTAGTGATCATCGATGAGGAACACCGCTTCGGCGTGCACCAGAAGGAACGGCTGAAGGCGCTGCGTGCCGAGGTCGACGTGCTGACGCTGACCGCAACTCCGATCCCGCGCACGCTGGCGATGTCGCTGGAAGGGCTGCGTGATTTTTCGGTGATCGCCACCGCGCCGCAGCGGCGTCTTGCGATCAAGACCTTTGTTGCCCGCTACGCCAAGTCGCTGATCCGTGAAGCCGTACTGCGCGAATTGAAACGCGGCGGCCAGATATATTTCCTGCACAACGACATCGACACCATCCGCAACATCGAGGAAGAACTGGTGCGCTTGCTGCCCGAAGCACGGGTGCGCATTGCCCATGGCCAGATGCGCGAGCGCGACCTCGAACTGGCGATGCGGGACTTTTATCAGGGGCGCTTCAACGTGCTGCTGTGCACGACCATCATCGAAACCGGCATCGACATCCCCACCGCCAACACCATCATCATCAACCGCGCCGACCGTTTTGGGCTGGCACAACTGCACCAGTTGCGTGGGCGTGTCGGCCGCTCCCACCACCAGGCCTATGCCTATCTGCTGCTGCCCGACGAAGGCAACATCACCATCGGTGCAAAAAAACGCCTGGAAGCAATCCAGGCGATGGAAGAACTGGGTTCCGGATTTTTCCTCGCCATGCACGACCTCGAAATCCGCGGCGCCGGCGAAGTGCTGGGCGATTCGCAGTCAGGTGAAATGCAGGAAATCGGCTTCAACCTGTATTGCGCAATGCTCGATACGGCAGTGAAGGCACTGAAGGCCGGCAAGGAGCCGGATCTCAATGCGCCGCTGGGCGTCACCACCGAAATCAACCTGCACACACCGGCCCTGCTGCCCAATGCCTATTGCAGCGACGTGCACGAACGGCTGGTGATCTACAAACGGCTGGCCAACTGCGGCACCGACGATCAGCTGCAACTGCTGCAGGAAGAACTGATCGACCGCTTCGGCGACCTGCCGGACCCGACGCGCGTACTGATCGACAGCCACCGCCTGCGCATCCATGGCAAACCGCTGGGCATCGCGCGCCTCGACGCCAGCGATAACGCGATTCAGCTGCAGTTCGTGCCCAATCCGCCGATCGACCCGATGAAAATCATCAAGCTGATCCAGACCCGGCGCAATTACAAACTTGCCGGCCCGGATCGCTTGCGTATTGAGATCAAGCTGCCGGAACTGAAGGCGCGCGTCGCCGAGATCCGCAAAGTATTTGCTGAACTCTCCTGAGCAAGGCTCCTGCTAAGATAGCCGCAAAATTCCTCCGCAAACTGGACGAACAACACGGGACAAGCAGATCATGACCGGTAATCACCCGCCCTGCCGGTTCTCGACGAACTGGTTCAACCAAAGCGCAGCCCACTGGCCGGCACTGTTCAAGGCCATCGCCTGGGAAGTCAACAAACCCTCCGTCATCGTCGAAATCGGCTCCTATGAAGGTGCTTCCGCCTGCTGGATGCTGGATCACCTGCTGTTGCACCGGGACAGCCGGCTCTATTGCCTGGACACCTTCAAGGGCAGCATCGAACACGCTGCCGAACTGCGGCAAAACCTCGAACAACAGTTCCGCCACAACATCGCGCTGACCGGCAAGATGAACCAGGTCGAAACGCTGATCGGCCGCTCGGAAGACGGACTGATCACGCTGCTGGCAAGGTATGTGGCGGCCGACTTTGTCTACGTCGACGGTTCGCATCAGGCGGCAGATGTACTGACCGACGCCGTACTGGCCTGGAAGCTGCTGAAGCCGGGTGGCCTGCTGGTATTCGACGACTATCTGTGGCCGAAGTACAAGAATCAGCCGCTACTCAACCCAAAATGGCAATTGATGCCTTCATCAATTGCCATATGGATCAGATTCGCTATATCGCCGGACCGCAGCAATCACAATTCTGCGTCCTCAAAGTTGTTGATTCGGTTGATCCGCCGACGTGCTGAACCGAGGACTTTTGACAAACCGACCAGGAGCACCCATGCCCAGCATCATGCAGCAATGCCTTCGTCTCGCCGTTGCCTTGATCACCATGACGCAGCCGTCAATCGCACTGGCGCAGGCCGCCACTTCACCCGTGGTGGGCATCGTCATCATGCACGGCAAGGGTGGCATGCCGCAGGGGCTGGTATGGCCGCTGGCCGAAAGTCTCGAACAGTAAGGCTGGCTGGTCGCCAACCTGCAGATGCCATGGTCGCGGGACCGCAAGTACGATGTTGATGTTGCCGCCACTGTCACGGAGATAACGGCAGCCCTCAGGGATCTGCGCAGCAAAGGCGCAAAAAAGATTTTTGTTGCGGGGCACAGCCAGGGCGCCGTGTTTGCGCTGCATTACGCCTCGAGTAACCCGCTCGATGGCCTGATCATCATCGCACCGGGTGGCGACGTCTCCACCAGCTTCTACCGGCAGCAGGTCGGCGCTTCGGTCAGTCGTGCGCGCGGGCTGGTCTCCGCAGGCAAGGGCAAAGAAGCGGGCGACTACGATGAATCCGAGGGCGGAAAAAACTGGACGGTGCGCACCACCGCCGCCACCTATTTCTCATGGTTCGATCCCGATGGCGCGATGAACCAGATCAAATCATCGGAAGCCCTGCCGAAATCGCTGCCGGTGCTGCATGTGGCACCGACCGCCGATTACCCCGCCCTGCTGCGCGCGAAACGGGAGATGTACAACGCGCTGCCGGATCATCCGCAGAAGCGCCTCTACGAACCCAATTCCGACCACCGCAACGCGCCGCGGGATTCTGTCGGTGAAATCGCGCGCTGGGCCGCGGAAGTCGCGGCGCGTTAAAAAACACCGCTTCACTCATCGCACCGGAATGGGACATCAGTTCCCGTAGCCCGGATGAGCGGAGCGTCCCCAAGGGGACTTCCTGCGGGGCGCAATCCGGGGGATGGATGTTGAGGTGTTCAGTCGAGCAAACCACCATCCCCCGGATAACGGCCTACGGCCTCATCCGGGCTGCATATTGATCGGCGTTAATCCGCGTTCAGCGGGGGTTCATGCCTTTTTGATTTTGATATCGCTTTAACTCACTGCGCTGTTGGAATGAAAGATCAGTCCGGCGTGCTCGCGCAGTGCGTGGAATTTGATTTTCGGCCACTGCTCGGTGGCGACATCAATTTCGATTGAATTGGTCGCAAGGAAGGCAGGCGCGCCCACCGCGTCATGTGCCACGCGGTGCGAGTTGGCATCGATAAAACGCTGCAGTTCGCGTTCGTCATCACAGGTCACCCAACGCGCTGCGACATAACGTGCCGGCGCCAGCCGCGCTTCGCAGCCGTATTCGTGTTTCAAGCGGTGCGCGACCACTTCGAACTGCAACTGGCCGACAGCACCGAGCAGCAGCAGGGTACCAGCCACCGGTTTGAACACCTGGATCGCGCCCTCTTCGCCCAACTGCATCAGACCGGTGCGCAACTGCTTGCTGCGCAGTGGATCGGCGACCTCGACGGTCTGGAACAGTTCCGGCGCGAAAAACGGCAGTCCGGTGAACTGCAGATCTTCACCTTCGGTCAGCGTGTCACCCAACTGCAGCACACCGTGATTGGGAATGCCGATGATGTCGCCGGCGTAGGCATCCTCGACCTGCTCGCGGCGTTGCGACAGGAAGGACACCACGCTGCTCGGGCGAAAAAACTTGTCGGTGCGGCAGTTTTTCAGGCGCATGCTGCGCTCGAACCGCCCGGAGCAGACACGAATGAAGGCCACACGGTCACGATGGCCCGGATCCATATTGGCCTGGATCTTGAACACCACGCCGGAGAATTTCGGCTCCACCGGATCGACGATGCGCTGCAGCGCCTTATGCGGCCGCGGCGGCGACGCGAAGTCAATAACCGCATCGAGCACTTCCTGCACGCCGAAGTTGTTGATCGCCGAACCGAAAAACAGCGGCGTCTGTTTACCGGCAAGGAAGGTCTCGCGGTCATAGGTCGGCGATACGCCCTGCACCAGTTCGATTTCCTGACGGGCGTGGGTGAAGATGTCGCCGTAACGGGCGGTGATCTCCGGGTTGTCGATACCCGAAATGATTTCATCTTCATTGGCGCCAACGCGGTCTTCGCCGGCAGTAAACACGCGCATGCGGTCGTTGCGCAGATCGAAAACGCCCTTGAACTGTTTACCCATGCCAATAGGCCAGGTGCAGGGCACCACCGGCATGCCCAGCGTGCGTTCGATCTCATCGACCAGATCGGTCGGCTCGCGCACTTCACGGTCCATCTTGTTGATGAAGGTGATCACCGGCGTGTTCTGCGCGCGGCAGACCTGCAGCAGACGCAGCGTCTGCGGCTCGATACCGTTGGCGGCGTCGATTACCATCAGCGCCGCATCCACGGCAGTCAGCACGCGATAGGTGTCTTCGGAAAAATCACGGTGACCGGGCGTGTCGAGCAGGTTGATCACGCAGTCGCGGTACTCCATCTGCATCACCGAACTCGCCACCGAAATGCCGCGCTGCTTTTCGATCTCCATCCAGTCGGACGTCGCGTAACGCGAGGCCTTGCGCGACTTGACGCTGCCGGCAATGTGAATCGCGCCGGCGAACAGCAGCAATTTTTCAGTCAGCGTGGTTTTACCCGCGTCCGGATGCGAAATGATGGCGAAGGTGCGTCGCCGCGAGACTTCTTTGCTTATGCTCATCTGAAACCTTGTGCGCAGCCCAGGCGGAATGCACTGAACGCGTTGCGGCGCGCATTATAAGCGATATTTTTTATCAATTAAATCAATTAGATATGATGCCGCCTCAGGACGTGACGGCCGCGGCTACAATATTGCCATGACAACTCCCGCACCCCGCTCCGTCGCTGACATCGAAGGCTTTGTCGGCCTGCTCAAAGCCGCGTGCGACGACCCGCAGATCAACGCAACCCTTGAGCGTCTGCTTGCGATGCCCGATGCGCAGCGCCAGGGCGTGGTTCATGCCTGGATCACCGACCTGCTGATCGCGGAGGCGCCGCGCGAATTCATCGAAGCCGTCGGCTGCCTGATGGACGACGCCGTGGCCGAAAAAGCTTACGCGGTCATCTATCAATGCCAGAGCGAGCAGGCCCGCCATGTTTGAACTCAAGACACTGGCCCTGTTCATCGTCACCGCCCTGGCCGAAATTGTCGGCTGTTACCTGCCTTACCTGTGGCTGAACAAGGGGGCACCGCTGTGGGTGTTGGCTCCCGCTGCGGTGGCGCTGGCGCTGTTTGTCTGGCTGCTGACGCTGCATCCCGCCGCTGCCGGCCGCGTCTATGCCGCATACGGCGGCGTGTATGTCGCCGTGGCCATCCTGTGGTTATGGACCGTGGACGGCATCCGCCCGACGGTTTGGGATCTGACCGGTGCCACAGTTGCCATCGCCGGCATGGCCATCATTCTGTTTGCGCCACGTCCGGCATGATGAAAATCGGCTGCTTACTGCTATTGCTGGTCACTGCATCAGCGACCCGGGCGCAAGCACCACAGGTGGTGGATCTGCCCTCGCGCCCCGGCGTCACCCAGCGCATCCTTGTCATCACCCCGGACAAACCAAGAGCAGCCGTCATCCTGTTCGCCGGCGGGGACGGCGGCATCCAGACCCAGCCTGACGGCAGCATCAGGCGCAGCGGCAATTTCCTGGTGCGCTCGCGCCAGCTGGTCGCCGATCAGGGCCTGACCACGGTGGTCATCGACGCGCCGTCCGACAAACAGTCTCACCCATTTTTATCCGGCTATCGCCAGACCGAGGAGCATGTCGCCGACGTCAAAGCCGTCATCGCCTGGCTGCGGCAGCAGGCGAAAATCCCGGTGTGGCTGATCGGCACCAGCCGCGGCACCCAATCCGTGGGCCATATCGCCACCCGCCTGCCGCGGGATGAAGGCGGGCCTGACGGCATCGTGCTCACCGCCACCGTGCTCAACGATCCGCGCAGCCGCGCCGTGCCGGAGATGGCACTGGACCGCATCCGCATCCCCGTGCTGGTCGCGCATCACCGCGAGGACAGTTGCCGCGTCTGCCTGTACAGCGACGTGCCGCGGTTGATGGAAAAACTGACAACGCCACCGCGCAAGGAACTGATCACTTTCGACGGCGGCATCAGCACCGGCGATCCCTGTGAGGCGCGCGCCCATCACGGCTTCAACGGCATTGAGCTCGAGGTCGTCAATCGTATCGCCGCGTGGATCACCACGCCCTGACACGCCGGGCCACGGCGGCGCCTCCGCTATAATCGCCGCTCTTTTTCCGGAAGCTGACATGCATCTCGTCATCCAGGGCGCGGACATCGAAACCGCCGATCTCAAGCAGCTCGCCAAGCTCTCCGGCGCTGGTGCCATCGACCGCTTGTCCGGCAACGCGTTCCGCCTGTGCATTGCGCAGCCCGCGGACGGCATCGCCGAGCTGTGTGCCGCAGCAAAACTGGATCACGGCTTCGTGCCCGAAGGCCGCAAGCTCACTGACTTCAAACTGCTGGTAATGGACATGGATTCGACGCTGATCACCATGGAAACCATTGACGAGTTGGCCGACATGGTCGGCATCAAGGCCGGGGTTGCAAAGATCACCGAAAGTGCGATGCGCGGCGAAATCGAATACGACGAGAGCCTGCGGCGGCGGCTGGCATTGCTGAAGGGGCTGGATGAATCCGCACTGCAGCGCGTCTACGACGAACGGCTGCGGTTTTCGCCAGGCGCGGAAACCATGCTGGAAAAAATCCGTGCGGCAGGCATCAAGACACTGCTGGTGTCCGGCGGCTTCACCTACATGACCGACCGGCTGAAGACACGCGCCAGACTCGACTACACACACTCGAACGTGCTCGAGATCAGCAACGGGAAATTGACAGGCAACGTCATCGGCGACATCGTCAACGCTGACGCCAAGCTTGCAGCGCTGCGGCGCGTGGCAACGGAGCTCGGCATTTCACGCGCGCAGATTGCCGGTGTCGGCGACGGCGCGAACGACCTGAAATTCATGGCGGAGTGTGAAGTCAGCGTCGCTTATCGCGCCAAACCGGTGGTACGCGAGAAGACAACCTATGCGTTGAATCACTCGGGGCTGGATGCGATGCTCTGGCTGCTGTCGGCAGAGCAAAATTAATTTAATTAAATCAATTGCTTGTGTAAACCCGCCGCATGTCCTGATGGACCAGATTAAGGCGGAAATTTGTAGAAATCACGGTTCAGGTACGCCAGAAGATCATCGATCTCCTGCGCGTTGAATTTGGGATTCATGCGATCGTTCCAGCGCACGATTTCCTTTTTCAACGCTGCCAGGGTTTTGACCTTGGCCTGCGGCGGCACATACAGCGCAGTGCCGTGGCATCCCAGGCAGGAGGCATGCGGTTTTTCGCCACGCACCGGGTCACCGGCGGCGTATACAGCAACCGGGGCGCACAGCATGACCATCACCAGCAGCAGGCGCATTACGGTGCGGTTTTCAGGCGTGAATAATCGATCACTTGCAGGCCGCGCAGTTGCGCGCGTTTCTCCATCGCCCTGACATGCTCGGCGCGCAGTCGCTCGCGCTCTTCGGGGGTGCCGGCACCGCCCAGACGCAAGCGGTAGCGTTCGCGCTCCTGCGCAGTCATCAGTTCGGAACCCGGAATGATTTCGCGCTGAAACTGCGCGGGGTCCGCGGCGGTCGCTGGCGGCAACGCGCCACAGAGCAGTGCAAACGCCGTTACGGCGCAGAACGGCAGCAGGTAGCGGTTTTCCATGGCGCCAGTCTGCCAGTGCTGGCGCCGCCGCGGATTGACTTGCGTCAAACTGTGCCGCGTCAGCGTCCGGCGCTGCCCAGCGGCAACTCCCGCTCTGCCGCCGCCTTTTGCTCCGCAGAGGCTGTCTGCTCTTGGTGCTTGCTGATCAGGCAGGCTGCAATCATCAGTGGGATAAACAGCAACAGCGCGGGGCCGATGTAGCCAGTCAACAGGAAGTCGACAAATCCGGCATTGATCATGGCCTGTCTCTCCATATAAGGGCACCTCTGTAAATGAACGTTCGCACTGAGCTTGTCGAAGGGAATTCTCACTAAGCTGTTGTTTTATTGGTAAAATTCTTCGACGGGCTCAGCCCGAACGGTGTTTGGTGAATTTATAGAGGTGCCCATAAATGATTCAGACCTTCACGCCCCTCCCCATGAAGGCTGCTTCAGGAACTACGATCAAAATCATTGGCAATTTAAGCGCCAATCCGGGAAAGCCGCCTTGCCGGGCCAGGTAGCAATTGCTGCGGCATACAGGCGCATCGCCCGGTGCACATGCCAGCGGGATGCACTGCAAGCGGGCAGCGCGTGAAAATCAGTAGACGGGGAAACGCCGCTCGCCGTCGAGGCGGTAGGGCCGCATCGGCCCCGCGCCCTTGCCGCACATGCCGTAGATGAAGGGAAACTCGTCACGCCCGGGTGTGAGGAAACGCAGATCCTTGAACCAGATGCACAGCGATGAAGCTTCGCTGTCGATGCGGTGCAGCGCCGGATACGCCGCGAACCAGCGGAAGAACGTAAACTCCGGATGCTCCAACACCGCGCGAACCACGGCGCCCTGCGAACCGCGGCCGTAACGCACATCAGCTTCCCAGATCGCCTGATCGAGCGGACGGTACGCGGCATCAAGCATCGCAATGAAGCCGGCATCATCCCCCGCCTGCAGCACCTGCTTGCGGATCAGGTTGATGTGGCTGTAGTGGTAACCCCGCTGATCCTCGATCACGACCATCCAGTTGAACGGCGATACCGGCCGCGGCATGGCGGTGACCCGCACCTGCTCCATGTGTTCCGCCGCAGCATATTGCTCGCCGAAATCGACGGCGCGCTGCAGCAGCACTGATTGCATCAGCACATAGCCGACCAGCACGATCACCCCCGCCATCGCCGGCAGGCGCGACCGGCGCCATACCAACGACAGCAGCAGGCCGGTGGTGATGATGCCGGAGAACCAGAGGTCGATGATGAAGGTAGTGCCGATGCCTTGACGGTAATCAGACAGCGGCGCAAAAATCATGGTGCCAAAGGTGGTGATCCAGTCGCCGGCGATATGCGCCGCCAGGGACATCGCCACCACCGGTACATAAGCCTTCCAGCCAGGACCACTGCGCCAGATCAGCGTGAAAATCCACGCCAGCAGGATAGTCCACAGTGGCAGCATCAGCAGCGAATGAGTGACTCCGCGGTGATGGTAGAGATAGGCCAGCGGCGAAATCCACGATGCAACAAAGTCGATGTCGGGAAAGGCTGCCACCAGTGCGCCGATGGCCACACGGCGGCCCGTCGGCAGTGCCGGTTTTTCAATGCCGGCGGTGGCACGCGCCAGCAGCGCACCGGACAGCGCGTGGGTCAGGGTATCCATGCTTAACCCGTGAAGCTGTGAATGAGTGAAGGCGTGAAGGGGGAAAAACCTTCATTCACCCGGACGACGCAATTACAACACTTTTGCAGTGCCACCTTCACCCCTTCACCCCTTCACCCATTCACCCCTTCACCCCTTCACCCATTCACCCATTCACCCCTTCACCCCTTCAACCCTTCAACCCTTCAACCCTTCAACCCTTCAACCCTTCAACCCTTCAACCCTTCACCCATTCACAATTTCACTGCAGCACGATATTCAGCGCCTTGCCCAGCTTGTAGTAAGTCTCGTACTGCTCTTTGACATACGCCGCGGTGGCCTCCGGCGACTTGATGTGCGGCACCGAGCCGACTCTTTCAGTCGCGTTGATCCACTGCGCATCTTTACCGACTTTCTGCAGGGTTTCGCCCCAGACAGCGATGAGCTTGCGGTCCATTTTCGGCGGTCCGTAGAGCGCGCTCCAGCCGATGATGCGTTCCAACGCCGGATAACCGGCCTCTTTCGCCGTCGGAACATCAGGAATTTCCTTGAAACGCTCTGGTGTCGTTGTCACCAGTGCGCGCATCTGCTTGTTCTTGATAAAGCCAAGCACGGTGCCGAGGTTGGAACAGCTGAAATCGACATGGCGACCGAGCAGGGCGGTTGCCGCTTCACTGCCGCTCTTGTACGGAATCTGGTTCCCGGCATCCTTGCCCAGCTTCTGCGCGTCGAACAGCAGTTGCGGTCCCATTTCGTGGATGGTGCCGACGCCGGCCGTGCTGTATTTCAGCTTGCCTGGATTCCTGCGGATACCTTCGACCAGCTCGCCAAAAGTTTTGTACTGGGAATCCGCAACCACCGCGCAGACATAAGGGTTGAGCTCAAGAATGCCGAGGAAAGAAAAGTCATTCCACTTGTAGCTGAGGTCGGGTTTCAGCGCCGGCAGCGTAGCCTGTGAACCAACGCGCGCCAGTAAAAAGGTGTAACCATCCGGGGCAGCGTTCTTGACGTACTCGGAACCGATCGCGCCGCTGGCCCCCACCTTGTTGAGCACCACGGTGTTCTGTTTGAGGTATTTCGGCAATACCGCAGCCAGATTGCGGGCAGCGATATCCGAATCACCGCCGGCACCAAAAGGGGCGACGATCAGCAACGGTCGCGATGGATACTGCTGCGCACCCGCAAAAATTGGCGCAACAGTGGCGACGACAGCGCAAAGGTGCGCGATGACACGACTAACAGCACTGGATTTCATACTGGTCTCCCCCGGTTGAAATGTCCGACTTACCTGCAGGGGATTGTGACCGCCATCCGCGATTTTGGCAATGTTGCGCCACTGGCTGGAAGCGACAGATCCAGCAGTCTCCTGCTCCTCATTCCGCGCCCCGAAGAAATTCCCCTTGGGGGGGGCGTTCATCACTGCCCTGCTAGTCCCAGCGGTCGTCCTGGATTTCGATAAAACCGTTTTCGATGCGCAACGGAAATTTTGCCGTCGGCTCATAGGCTGGCGCCGACAGCGCCTCGCCGCTGCGTATGCAGAAGCGTGCGCCATGGCGCGGACATACGACCTGCTCACCTTCGATGGTGCCGCTGGCGAGTTCGCCGCCGTCGTGGGTGCAGACGTCCTCGATCGCGAAATATTCGCCGCCAAGGTTGAATACGGCAACCGCTACGCCGTCGACATCAGCCACTTTGCAGGCACCCGGAACGATCTCGCCGACCGCCGCCACCTTGACCCAGTCCGCCACGATCAGACGGCCACAACTTCCATGTCAGGCTCAATCTGCCGCACCAGGTTTTCGATGCCGGCCAGCGTGCCCGACAGCGAACTGGGGCAGCTGCCGCAGGCGCCCTGATAATGAACGGAGAGTTTATTGCCTTCGAGACCGATCACGTAGAGGTCGCCGCCATCATTCTGCAGATAGGGGCGGATCTGTTCGTCGAGGATGGTGTTGATCTTGTCCAGCCGCTCGCGGTCTTCGGGGCTCAGCTTGGCCGGATCCATGGCCTCGCTGGATTGCGCCGCGAGTTTGTCTGAATTCGCATCGGCCGACGGCGCATCACGGATCGGCACCGCCAGATCACGCATCAGCTCCTGCCAGTCCGCCTTGCCGTCCTGGGTCACGGTGACCCAGTGGTCAACGTAAAACACGTTGGTCACATGCTCGATATCGAACAGCGCCAGCGCCAGCGGGTCACCCACCGCCTGCTCCGGTTTGTCATACGAACGCGTGATGCCCCAGGTCAGCGGCTCGCGCAGGATGAACGTCATCGCGTTCGGATTGGGGGTCGGTTCGATTTCGGCAATTTTCGGCATATTGGGTGCGCTTAATCGTGCCTGCGGTCATCTGGCCGCGGGCACGCAAATATCTATCCTCCCGGTCCCTCATTCCCAACTCTTCTCCCGGTGGGAGAAGGGAGGCAAATGCCTCCTCTCTCCCTCCGGAAGAGAGGCCGGGAGTGAGGACTGGGGTCGGGGGTGAGGGTAAAGCTATCCAAGAAAAACCAATTCAAGATCCGTTCCTATTCGGTGGAAGCAGTATCGGTACCGGCAAATGCCGCGTGCAGCGTATGCCACGGCAGGATCGCGCATTTGACGCGGGTCGGCAGGTCTCGTACGCCGGCAAACACGGTAAGCCGGCCGAGGTGATGCGGTCCCGCCGGATCAAGCTTGCCGGTGGTCATGTCGCGGAACTCCTGCACCATCTGTTCGGCATCAGATTGGGTTTTGCCCTTGACCAGCGCGGTCATCATCGACGCCGAAGCCTTGCAGATCGCACAGGCCTCGCCTTCGAAACCCACGGCTTCAACGGTGTCACCCGCGAGGCGCAGCGACAGATGCAGATGATCGCCGCAGAGCGGATTCAGTCCTTCCGCCTTGTGCGTGGCATCGGCAAGCAGCCCCCAATTGCGGGGCTTCTTGTTGTGTTCGAGGATCATTTCCTGATAAAGCTCGCGGCTGGCCATGATCATGCAAAAAAGCGGGAATGGTGAACGGGTGAACGGGTGAACGGGGAAACCCGGAGTTGCCGTTCTCTGTGACCTTTGTGGCTGAAGGTTTTGACGTTATTCATGCAAACAACTTTTGCACCCGGGCGATCGACGCCGCCAGCGCATCGACTTCGGCCATGGTGTTGTAAAAGGCAAAAGATGCGCGGCAGGTCGCCGGCACCTTGAAGCGTTGCATCACCGGTTGCGCGCAATGGTGACCGGTGCGAATCGCCACTGCGTCATCGTTGAGCAGCGAACCGACGTCATGCGGGTGCACACCTTCCACCGCGAAGGACAGCACCGCGGCTTTTTTCTCGGCGGTGCCGATCAGGCGTATGCCCGGCATGCGGCTCAGCTGGTCGGTGGCGTAATCGAGCAAATCGGTTTCGTGGGCAGCAATGCGCTCGATGTCGATCGCCGACAGGTAATCAATCGCAGCGCCCAGCGTGATTGCTTCACCGATCGGCGGCGTGCCGGCCTCGAACTTGGCGGGGATCGGCGCGTAGGTGGTTTTTTCGAAGGTCACCGACAGGATCATGTCGCCGCCGCCCTTGAAGGGCTGCATTTTTTCGAGCAGCGCGGCCTTGCCGTACAACACGCCAATGCCGGTCGGACCGCAAAGCTTGTGGCCGGAGAACGCGTAAAAATCGCAATCGAGGTCCTGCACGTCGACCTTGAGGTGAGGCACCGCCTGCGCACCGTCCACCAGTACCGGCACGCCGTGTTCATGGGCGATGCGGATCATCTCCTTCACTGGCGCGATCGTGCCCAGCGCGTTCGAGACATGGGTCATCGCGACGAATTTCGTGTGCGCGTTAAAGAGTTTCCGGTATTCATCGACCAGCAGTTCGCCGCGATCGTTGACCGGCACCACGCGGATTTTTGCGCCCTTCTCATCAGCCACCATCTGCCAGGGCACGATGTTCGAGTGATGCTCCAACGTGGTCAGGATGATTTCATCGCCAGCAGCGAAAAATTTTCGCCCGTAACCATGCGCCACCAGGTTGATGCCATCCGTGGTGCCGCTGGTGAATATGCACTCGCGCGGCTCGGCTGCATTGATGAAGGCCTGCACCTTGTGCCGCGCCTTTTCGTACTCGGCGGTCGCGGTCTCCGACAGGTAATGCACGGCACGGTGAATATTGGCGTGCTGCTCCGAGCGGTACTTCACCCAGCGCTCCATGACCTGACGCGGCATCTGGCTCGACGCGGCATTATCCAAAAAAATCAAAGGCTTACCATTGACCTTCAGATCGAGAATGGGGAAGTCACGGCGCAGACGCTCGATGTCCAGCGCAACTGCCGGCGTGGTCGCCAGTTTGCCGTGGCCGCTCATGCTGCCACCTCGGTGCGTGCCATGACGGATTTTTCCAGTTGCGCCACCAGCGACGGCACTGGAATGCGGTCGATGATCTCGGCACCAAAGGCATAAGTCAGCAGGTTACGCGCCTGTGCTTCCGGCAGACCACGGCTTTTCAGATAGAACAGGTGATCGGCATCAAGCTGGCCGACCGTGGCGCCGTGCGCGCATTTGACGTCATCGGCAAAAATTTCCAGTTGCGGCTTGGTGTCGACATGCGCCTTGTCCGACAGCAGCAGGTTGCGGCTCTGCTGCGATGAATCAGTCTGTTGTGCGCCTTCGCGCACAAACACCTTGCCGTTGAACACCGCATGCCCCGCACCACCGACGATGGTCTTGTGCGACTGCTCGCAGGTGCCGTTGGGTTTTGTGTGATCCATCAGCGTGTGCGTATCCGCCAGTTGGCGCCCGCCGATCAGCGCAATGCCATCGATCTGCGCATGCGCCCCCTCTCCCTGCTGGGTCACCTGCAAGTTGTTGCGTGACAGTCGCGCACCGAAGGTCACCGCATGCGCCAGGTAACGCGCGTCTTTCGCCAGCGTCACCGCGCAGCTGCCGATATGGAAGGCCTGATCACTTTCGCGCTGCAGCTTGATATGACGCACCGACGCGTTCGGCGCCACCACAACTTCAGTCACGGCATTGGTCAGATAGGCTTCCCCGCCCAGCGCCACGTAATCCTCAATGACGGTGACCTCGCTGCCGGTGTCGGCAACGATCAGGCAGCGTGGATACGCCGCAACGCCCTTGCGGGTGGCGACAAACAGCAGATGAATCGGCGCTTTCAGCGCAGCGTTTTTTGCGGCATGGATGAATACGCCATGCTGCAGGAACGCGGTGTTCAGCGCAGCGAACAGATCGTTTTTATTGTTCGCCAACTGCGCCAGATGCGGCTCGATCAGCACTGCTTGGGTTTTTAATGCATCGGCCAGCAATTCAACGCTAATGCCGGCAGGCAAGGCACCACGCTGCGACAGCGCCGGTGCATAAATGCCGTCAACGTACACCAGCCGCACTGCCGCTTCAGCAACGACGTAAGCCGCGATGTCCGCAGCGGAAACGCTTGCTGCCGTCGTCACCGGCTGGAACTGCAGTTTGGTCAGCGGCGTCAGGTCGGTAAAACGCCATTCCTCGTCACGCGGGGTTGGCACTGCCAGCAGATTGGCACGTTCCCGCGCCGCAGCACGACGCACGTCCAGCCATGCTGCCGGACTTTTCGGTACGGCAGTGCTGCCGGTCAACAGCGAAGCCACGTACGGATACGGTACGGGATGAGATGCGGCGGGATGTGTTGCAGTAGCGGTCACGCTGCGGCCTTTTTCGCCGATGCTTTTCCGTCGAGCAGCCAGTCGTAACCGCGCTCTTCCAGTTCAAGCGCCAGCGCCTTGTCGCCGGATTTGATGATGCGGCCGGCCGACATCACGTGCACGTAATCCGGCGTGATGTAATTGAGCAGACGCTGATAATGCGTTACCAGCACGCAGGCGTTGTCAGCATTCAGCAGTTTGTTGACGCCGCCGGCAACCACGCGCAATGCATCGATGTCGAGGCCGGAGTCGGTCTCGTCGAGCAGCGCCAGCACCGGCTCAAGCAAAGCCATCTGCAGAATTTCATTGCGCTTCTTTTCGCCACCGGAAAAACCGTCATTGATGCTGCGGCTGAGGAATACCGGATCCATCTCCAGCAGTTTCATTTTTTCGCGCACCAGATCGTCAAACTCCAGCGGATCGAGCTCGTCCTTGCCGCGGCCACTCTGCACCGTGTTGTAAGCCAGACGCAGGAATGCACTGTTGGTGACGCCGGGGATTTCCACCGGATACTGGAAGCCGAGGAAAATGCCGGCGCGCGCACGCTCGTCCGAGGCCAGCGCAAACAGGTCCTTGCCTTGAAACAGCACCTCGCCACCTTTGACGGTGTACGCGGGATGGCCGGCCAACACCTTGGCAAACGTGCTTTTGCCGGAACCGTTGGGCCCCATGATGGCGTGCACTTCACCGGCACGCACCGTCAGGTTGATGCCTTTCAGAATTTCCACACCCGCCACGGTGGCAGTGAGGTTACTTACTTCGAGCAGGGTTTTGGCTTTGTGCTGAATCATCCGACACTACCTTCAAGTTTCAAGCCGAGGAGCTTGGTCGCCTCAACGGCGAACTCCATCGGCAGTTGCTGGAAAACATCCTTGCAGAAGCCGTTGATGATCATCGACACCGCTTCTTCTGTGGGGATGCCGCGGCTTTGAAAATAAAACAGTTGGTCTTCGCCGATTTTAGAGGTGGTCGCCTCATGCTCGACTTTCGCCGTCGGGTTCTGCACCTGAATATAGGGGAAGGTATTGGCGCCGCACTGGGATCCGATCAGCATCGAATCGCATTGCGAGAAATTACGCGCGCCCTCGGCCCGCGGCCCGATTTTCACCAGCCCGCGATAACTGTTGTTCGATTTTCCGGCGGAAATACCCTTGCTGATAATGGTGCTCCTGGTATTTTTGCCGATGTGGATCATCTTGGTACCGGTATCGGCCTGCTGCCTGTGGTTGGTCAGCGCCACCGAATAAAACTCACCGATGGAGTTGTCGCCAAGCAGCACGCAGGACGGATACTTCCAGGTAATTGCCGAGCCGGTTTCGACCTGGGTCCAGGAAATCTTCGAATTGCGACCCTTACAGAGGCCGCGCTTGGTGACAAAGTTGTAAATGCCGCCGATGCCGTTTTCATCACCGGCGTACCAGTTCTGCACCGTGGAATATTTGATGTCGGCATCGTCCAGCGCCACCAGCTCGACCACCGCAGCGTGTAATTGATTGGTATCGAATTTCGGCGCAGTGCAGCCTTCGAGGTACGACACCTGCGCGCCCTCCTCGGCGATGATCAGCGTGCGCTCGAACTGCCCCGAGTCCTGGGTGTTGATGCGGAAATAGGTCGACAGCTCCATCGGGCATTTGACGCCCTTGGGGATGAAACAGAACGAACCATCGGTAAACACTGCGGAATTCAGCGCTGCGTAATAGTTGTCGCCAACAGGCACCACCGAACCCATGTATTTGCGTACCAGATCCGGATGGTCGCGCACAGCATCGGAAATCGAACCGAAAATGATGCCAACTTCGGCGAGTTTTTCCTTGTAGGTGGTGGTCACCGATACCGAGTCAAAAATGACGTCCACTGCAACGCCGGCCAGTGCGGCGCGCTCATGCATCGGCACACCGAGTTTCTCGAAGGTGCGCAGCAGCTCGGGATCGACCTCGTCCATGCTTTTTTTCAGCTTCGGCTTGGGCGCGGCGTAATAACTGATCGCCTGAAAATCGATCTTCGGGTAATGCACATTCGGCCACTGCGGCTCGGTCATGGTCAGCCAGTGGCGATAGGCCTGCAGGCGGAATTCGAGCAGCCATTCCGGCTCGTTTTTCTTCGCCGAAATCATGCGGATGGTGTCTTCGCTCAAACCCTTGGGCGCCGACTCGGACTCGATGTCCGTGACGAAACCGTGTTTGTAGGGCTGGCTGACGAGGTTGTCTAAAACAGTGCTCATGGGCTCTCGGCTTTTGGCTGGATGTTCCTGCTTCAGCTTTCAGCTTTGACGCTGAAGCTCTCGCCGCAGCCGCAGGTGGCATCGACATTCGGGTTGCTGAACTTGAAGACCTGCTTCAGTCCGTCCTTGGCGAAATCCAGCGTCGAACCGTCGAGAACCGCAAGACTTTCACCGTCAACGACCAGCTTGGTGCCGTAGGCCTCGAATACCTGGTCTTCAGACTTCACCGCATCGGCGTAGTCATAGGTGTAGGCCCAGCCCGAGCAGCCGTTTTTCCTGACACCCACGCGAAGGCCGAGGCCCTTGCCGCGTTTCGTCAACTGGCTCTTGATCTGCTGTGCCGCGTTTGCTGTCAGTAATATCGCCATGTCATTGCTCCTTCAGATTCAGACTGCAACAGCAGTCAGTCGCCGCAGACGCTGCGCGACCACCGCCAGCGCCGTCAAAAATCCGTCCACCTGCTCCGCCGTATTCGCGGCGCCCAGCGAGAAACGCACCGCGCCGCGCGCAACTGCCGGCGCCACACCCATCGCCAGTAAAGTCGCCGACGGCTCGGAACTGGTGCTGGAGCAGGCCGCACCCGCCGCCACCGCGTATCCGATCTTGTCGAGCTCGATCACCAGCGCTTCGCCGTCGATGCCCTGCAACGCGAAATAACTGGTGTTCGGCACACGTGTCGCAGCCGCGCCCGCACTAACAGCCCCGAATATCACTGCGCCCATGCCGGTCAGGCCGCTCTCCAGGCGCACGCGCAACACCTGCGCTTGTTTGCCCATCTCCTGCATGCGCCCGGCGGCCAGTTCACAGGCCGCACCGAAACCGACGATGGCCGGCACATTTTCGGTCCCGGAACGCGCACCCCGCTCATGTCCACCACCGGACAGCAAGGGTCGCAACTCCAGCCGTTTATCGACCACCAGCGCACCGGCACCCTTGGGTCCGTAAATCTTGTGTGCCGACAGCGTCATCGCACTGACATTCAGCGCATTGAAGTCCACCGCAATCTTGCCCAGTGCCTGCACCGCATCGGTATGCATGACGGCTTTCGCGCGCCGCGCACGTTCACCCACTGCGGCGACGTCCTGGATCACGCCGGTTTCGTTGTTAGCCAGCATCACCGACACAATGCCCGTCGGCGTCGCCAGCGCGGCATCAACGTCCGCGAGATCGATTGCACCGTTGCGCGTCACCGCCAGCTTGCGCAGCGTCCAGCCCTGGCGCACCAGTTCCTGCGCCGGCTTTGCTACACAGGGATGCTCAATCGCGCTGACCGCAATCTGCGACGGCCTCAGATAACCCGCGGCGCCTTTGATGAACAGGTTGTTGGCTTCGGTGCCGCCGCTGGTGAATATCACCTGTACCGGCTGCACCCCTACCAGCGCTGCGACCTGCTCGCGTGCGTCGTCCACCGCCTTGCGCGCGACCGTGCCGAACTCATGGCGGCTCGACGCATTGCCATGCTGATCCTTCATAAAAGGCAGCATGGCCGACAACACGCGCTCGTCAAGCGGCGTGGTGGCGTTATGGTCGAAGTAGACGTGCGTCACGACAGTGTCTCTGACAGGCGATCGATCAGACCGTCGCCGGATCGCGCTTGCGCGTCACGATGCGCATGTCATGCACCGGCGCAATACCGGCATCCTTGGCGCGCTGGTTTTCCACCAGGTGCCGCAGCGTGACCGAACCGAGGTAATCAAAAATGCGCTCGTTGAGATTGGCCCACAGGTCGTGGGTCAGGCACTTTTCTTCGTCCTTGCAGTTTTCCTTGCCGGCGCATTGCGTGGCATCGATCGGCTCATCCACCGCGAGGATGATTTCGGCCACCGTCAGTTGCGCCATGTCGCGGGCAAGACAATAACCGCCGCCCGGACCGCGCACCGAATCAACAATGCCTCGCCGGCGCAGCTTGCCGAACAACTGTTCCAGATAGGACAGCGAAATCTTCTGGCGGCCGCTGATTTCCGCCAGCGTGACCGGGCCGCTGCCATGCCGCATGCCCAGATCCACCATTGCAGTGGCCGCAAACCGGCCTTTGGTCGTTAATCGCATTTTGCGCCTCTAATCCATAAAATCATTTAAAAACAATGACTTATAAAAAACATAAACCCTGTGAATTCACTCAAGTATAGTTTACCCGAGTGATTCAGTCAACAATTCGGTTCAGCTTCCCGGCGTCGAAGCTTTCGGTCTCCGCACACTCGATCTGCAGCCCCAGGCGCTTCAGCTCGGCGAGGATCTGGTCAATGCGTTTGTCGGTATCAACGCTATGGTCGATCAAGGCATGCATGGCCTTGGCCATCGGGTCGTTGGCATCACGCCCCACGGCATAGGCGGCGAAGCGGCCATCCGTTTCCTGGCTTTCCACCAGCCGCGCCGGTATGCCGATCGCCGTCGCGCCGTCCGGCACATCCTTTACCACCACGGCGTTGGAACCGATTTTGGCGTTTTTACCGATAGTGATCGGGCCGAGGATTTTGGCGCCGGCGCCGATGACCACGCCGTTTTTCAGCGTCGGATGGCGCTTGCCCTTGTTCCAGGTGGTGCCGCCCAGCGTGACGCCGTGGTACAGCGTGCAGTCGTCACCGATCTCTGCGGTTTCACCGATGACCACGCCCATGCCGTGATCGATGAAAAAGCGCCGGCCGATGGTGGCGCCGGGATGGATTTCGATGCCGGTCAGCCAGCGCGCGCCGTGGGCGATCCAGCGCCCCAGCCATTTGAGGCCGCAGCCCCACAGCGCTCGCGACAGGCGGTGCGCCAGCAGCGCGTGAAATCCCGGGTAACAGGTCACCACTTCCCAAGTGCTGCGCGCCGCGGGATCGCGTTCAAAAACGACGGCTATTTCTTCCTGGATGCGTTCAAACATGAGCGTTGCCTGAGGGGTTGCCGGCCAAGATGCCCCACTATTTTAATCAAGAATACGGAGAAGCAGAATAACCTAATTAAAACAATTAGTTAATCTGATTTATCGCCTTTGCGCGGGCCTTTGGGCGTAATCAGACTGCTGAGGATGCCGCGCAAGATATTGACCTCCTCCACCTGCAGGCGGCTGCGGGCAAACATCCGCCGCAGCCGGTACATCAGCTTGCGTGGATGCGCGGGATTGAGGAAACCGGTTGCGGTGATAGTACGCTCGAGGTGTTCGTAAAACGCTTCCACTTCTTCATGTGACGCCAGCTCCTGCGCTCTGTCCGGCAACAGCGCCGCACCGCAGGCCATGCGCAACTCATAACAAAACACCTGCACCGCAGCCGCAACGTTCAGCGATGAAAAATCTGCATTGACGGGAATGCTCGCCAGCAAGCCGCAGGCGCCGACTTCATCATTACTGAGACCGGAGGTTTCGTTGCCGAATACCAGTGCCACCGGACGCTGCTGTGCAATCGTCACCGCCTCAGTCGCGGCAGCGCGCGCATCAACCATCGGCACCGCCACATCGCGCCGCCGCGCCGAGCACGCCACCGCAAGCGCCACGCCGGACAATGCCTCACCAAGGCTGACGCACACCCGCGCCGCCTCCAGTACATCGGTCGCTCCCGCTGCCATCCACACCGCCTGCGGATCGGGATAACGCTGCGGATTCACCAGCGCAAGATCGGTGATGCCCATGGTGCGCATGGCGCGCGCTGCGGCGCCGATGTTGCCCGGATGCGCGGTGGCGCAGAGCACGATGCGAATATTTTTGAGCGGGTCAGTGGTGTTCACGTAAAATACGGGCCGGTCGAGCGGGCCCAAGAAAATTTTCTGGTATCTGCTTCAGACTGCAGCCTGCTCTTTACCCGCTCTTTACTCATCCCTGCCCACTTCGAATCGCTGACCATCATGCATCCCATGCTCACTATCGCGGTCAAGGCCGCGCGCCGCGCCGGCGCCATCATCAACCGCGCCGGGCGCAACCTGGATGTGATTGCCGTCAAGGAAAAAGCCGCAAATGATTTTGTCTCGGAAGTGGACCGTGAAGCGGAACGGGACATCATCCGCACGCTGCGCGATGCCTATCCGACCCATGCGATTTTAGCAGAGGAGTCCGGCGCCTCCGGCACTTCCGAATTCCAGTGGATCATCGACCCGCTCGACGGCACCACCAATTTCCTGCACGGCTTTCCGCAATACGCGGTGTCGATCGCACTGGAACACAAGGGCATCATCACCCAGGCCGTGGTTTACGATCCGGTCCGCAACGACCTGTTCACGGCAACCCGGGGCCGCGGCGCCTTCCTCAATGAATCCCGGCTACGCGTCAGCAAGCGCGACCATTTGAAACCCTGCCTGATCGGCACCGGTTTCCCGTACCGCCAGCTTGACCACCTCGAGGCCTACCTCGGCATGATGCGCGACGTCATCAAAAATACCGCCGGCATCCGTCGTCCGGGTGCCGCCTCACTGGACCTCGCCTATGTCGCCGCGGGGCGAATGGACGGCTTCTGGGAACTCGGCCTGAGCAAATGGGACATTGCCGCGGGTGCGCTGCTGATCACCGAAGCTGGCGGCCTGGTTGGCGATCTGCAGGGCAATGACAAGTATCTCGAATCCGGCAACATCGTCGCCGGCACGCCGAAAGTGTTTGCACAATTGCTGCCACTGCTGGCGCCGCACCTGACGTCAACACTAAAAACAGCACTCAACAAAACCTGAGCCACTAATCATCTACTGAATATATTTCTGCTGAATATATTTCTGCTGAATATATTTCTGCTGAATGTATTTCTGCTGAATGTATTTCTGCTGAATACGTTCCCGGGGAGGGGGTCGTAATGCAGGATTTAAAAACCGAATCACGCGACTGCATGCGCATCGCCTGGGATGTGCCTGTCACCATGGACGACGGTCTGGTGCTGCGCGCCGATCTGTTCCTGCCGCTAACTCCGGGGCGTTATCCCGTCCTGCTCTCCTACGGCCCTTACGGTAAAGGTCTCGCCTTTCGGGACGGCTATAAAACCGCCTGGGAAATCATGTGTCGCGACAATCCCGATGCCGTCGCCAACACCAGCAATGCTTACGCCAACTGGGAAGTCGTCGATCCGGAAAAATGGGTACCCGACGGTTATGCGGTGATCCGCGTCGACTCGCGCGGCGCCGGCCGTTCGCCCGGCTTGCTGTGCCACAACAACAAACGTGAAACGCTGGACATTTACCACTGCGTCGAATGGGCGGCAGCGCAACCCTGGTGCAGCGGCAAGGTCGGCTTGAACGGCATTTCCTATTACGCCTCCAACCAGTGGCGCGCTGCGGCCGCTCAACCGCCACACCTCGCCGCGATCTGCGTCTGGGAAGGCTGGTCCGACGCCTACCGCGACGGCAACCGCCACGGCGGCATCGTCTGCGTGTTCCGCAAGAACTGGCAGGACATGCAGGTCAAAACCGTGCAGCACGGCGTCGGCGAACACGGCGCGCGCAATCACATCACCGGCGAACTGGTTTGCGGCCCGGAAACCCTGAGCGAGCAAGAACTCATCGCCAACCGCGAAAACATGTGGCAGCAATTTTCGACGCGCGAACTGGAAGACGGGTATTACCGCGAACGCACGCCGGATCTGGCCAAGGTCATGGTACCGCTGCTGTCCGCAGCGAACTGGGGTGGCCTCGGCCTGCACTCTCGCGGCAACTTCGAAGGTTATATGCGCGCCGCGTCGCGCGATAAATGGCTGGAAGTCCACGGCGGTTCGCACTGGGCGCCGTTTTATACCGACTACGGCGTCGGACTGCAGAAAAAATTCTTCGGCCATTTTCTCAAGGGTGAGAACACCGGCTGGGCGCAGCAGCCGCGCGTGCTGCTGCAGGTACGCCAGGTTCCGGAGAACGGCCGCGAACGTTTCGTCGAACGCCATGAGCAGGAATGGCCGCTGGCACGCACGCGCTGGACCCACATGCACCTCGATCCACGCAACATGACACTGTCACCGACACCGGTCATCACAGATCAAACCCTGACCTACGACGCGATGGGTGACGGCGTCACCTTCAGCACACTGCCGATGACCGAAGACACGGAGATCACCGGACCGTCGGCACTGCGCTTGTTTGTTTCTTCGTCGACCGTGGATGCCGATCTGTTCGTGGTGCTGCAGGTATTCGATGCGCAAGACAAGGAAGTCGTATTCCAGGGCGCACTCGACCCGCACACCCCCGTCAGCCAGGGCTGGCTGCGCGCCTCGCACCGCAAACTGGATGCAGCGCGTTCACTGCCGTATCGGCCCTGGCATACGCATGATGAAAAACAGCCGCTGACGCCGGGCGCTGCTTATGCGCTGGATATCGAAATCTGGCCGACCTGCATCGTCGCGCCCAAAGGTTATCGCGTCGCGCTGACCATCCGCGGCAAGGATTATGTCTGGGACGGCGCGGCGACGACACTGTCGAACATGAAGCATCCGATGCGCGGCTGCGGTCCATTCGAGCACGACGATGAAACCGATCGTCCGCCGGCGATATTCGGCGGCAAGATCACACTGCATATGGGGCCGGCGCAAGCGTCAGCCCTGCTGCTGCCGGTGATTCCACCTCAACAATAACTTTTCAAACCACAAAACACCGTTCGGGCTGAGCCTGTCGAAGCCCAGCCGCCCTTCGACAGGGCCTGTCCTGAGCTTGTTGAGGGGCTCAGGGCGAACGGGATGGGTGTGCACAGCCGCCGGGCGACTCGACTTGCTATTGCTTCGCCAGCAACGCACGCAACTCGGTAGCGCGTGGCGAACGCAAGCGCTCCAGCTCGGTCAGCGCATCGCGCGCATCGGCAGAACGCCCCAGGTGCAATGACGCACGCCCCATACCGAACCAGGCATCAACCATCACCGGATCCAGTGCCAGCGCGCGGTTATACGACTCAGCGGCAGGACGGAAACGTCCCAGATCGCTGTACGCCTCGCCCAGCAACTGATGGGTCAGCGGAGACTCGCGCACCACCAGCAGCGCGCGCTCCAGCGTAGCCACTGCCCGCTGCGGCTGCCCCGCAGCACGCTGCGCCTCAGCGAGGAAGTGATAACCGGTGGCATCGTCCGGTGCCAGCCGCACCATTTCGCTGAAATAAGCCATCGCCTTTGGATAATCGCGCAACTGCGACTGCGCGTAACCACCAATCATCCGCCACTCCGGGCTGAACGGGTCGGTAACAATGTTGGCATCGGCAAAACGGGTCAGTCCGGCCCAGTCACCTTTCTGCTCCATCTCGGCGATACGCCGGCGGTTGCCGTCTGCGACAGTCTGCAGGTGCGACAGCAGCATCGACGCCGTGCCATCCGGAATCAGCGCCTGCACCAGCATCTGCTGGGGTGTGCAGCCAACGCAGAGCGCCGCCAGAATGCATGCCAGCAGGCGCCGTGCCAAAGGCCAGGTACTACAGCACACCCGAATGACCGCCATCAACATTGACGCAGGTGCCGGTCACATAACTCGCCGCGTCTGAAGCGAGAAACACGATGACGGCCGCGACTTCGTCGGGCTCGCCGAGGCGTTGCAGCGGCACATTGGGACTGAGTTTTTTGTAATGCTCTTCGATGGGCAGCCCGGCCAGTTCGGCGCGGCGTTCCTGCTGCCGTGACTTGATCCAGCCCAGGCCGATGGCATTGACGCGGATACCGTCACCGGCCACTTCCTGCGACAGCGCCTTGGTGAACGCCAGACCGGCGGCGCGACTGACGCTGGTCGGAAACGAGGCGGCATGCGGCTGTTTGGCACCGGCCATGCTGATATTGATGATGCGACCGTCGCGCTGTTTTTTCATATGCGGAATCGCGGCGCGGGCGGAACGCACCTGGGCCAGCAGCTTGACGCTCAGGTCGTATTTCCAGATCGCATCGTCGGCTTTTTCGAACGGCCCCTGCGCGGTACTGCCGGCATTGTTGACCAAGATGTCGATGCGGCCGTAGTGGCCCACTGTTTCAGCGATGAAACGTTCCATCTCACCGGGCAGCGAAGCGTCCACCGTCAGCGCCAGCACTTCTCCACCCAGCGCCCGCAATTCGTCGGCAAAGGCATTGAGTACTTCAGTACGACGCGCGCAGAGTGCCAACTTGACACCCTCCTCGACAAAACGCAGCGCGGTGGCCCGGCCTATGCCTTCACTGCCGCCGGTAATCGCCGCGACCTTGCCGCGCAGGCCCAGTTCCATGCGCTCTAACGTTCCCGCCACATTTCCGGTGTCGCTGATCCGGGGAAACCGAAATCGCGCGGCGCCAGCCCGGAATGAAACCAGGTGACAAAGGTATAGACGGTATAAATCGGAATCCGCAGCCGCGCATTGAGAGCAGCGGCGTAAGGTGCCATGTTGTGATTTTCACAGACGATGGCACCGACTTCGGGGTGGCGTCGCAGCAGCTCATCACCGGCCTCCATGATGTCCTGCTCGGCCATTTCGTAATCCATGTCGATGGTGTCGCCGAGCATCACCCGCGTGAACTCGCGCCCGCCTTCGGTGCCCATCACCGGCGTGTCGTGCGGCGCACCAACGGCATCCCAGTGTTCAGTCGTCAGGCGATCACCGTGCACGGACAACACGCCCACCCGTTTGCCGGGCGGCAGCAGGCGTTGCACCAGCGGAATCTGGAACAGCGATGAACTGGCAACCGGCACGTTGACATGCGCCGCGAGTTCTTTCTGGAAAATTGCGAGAAAACCGCCTGTGGTGGTGATGCCGTCGGCGCCTTCCTTGACCAGTTCCTCGGCAGCTTTCAGAAACGCCGGGCCGAGGCCTTTGCCTTTTTCGTGAATGACCACGCGCGCACTCGCACCGGGAACCACTTTGTACAGCACCGGGAACGGCCAAGTATAGGCATTGCCGGTATCACCGGGCGGACGTGGCCACTTGGTATCCAGCATCAGAATGCCGACGCGCGCACCGTAAATCGTTTTACCGCCGTATCCTTTTCTTGCCATTGCCCACCGCTCCTGAATCGATATTTATGAAGTGCAGCGATTATACACACCGGTTTTCAGTGCTCTTTCAGTGAATAAAACCGCACTCAACCCGTGCGCCTGAAATTTTCTGGTGCATGCCGTTTTACCATTGAAGAACTGACTATAATCATTGCGCATCATTCATCATGCCGTTCGCATTCAAGGAGACTCTGATGTTACGTGCCGCCATCCTGCTCGCCACCGCAAGCGTGCTCGTAGCGCCCGCTGCGCTGTCTCAGACTTATCCGTCAAAACCCGTACGCATCATGGTGCCCTTTTCTCCCGGCGGCCCGGTCGACATCACGGCGCGGACACTCGCGCAAAAACTCGGCGAAGCGCTCGGTCAGTCGGTGATCGTGGAAAACCGCGCCGGCGCCAGTGGCATGATCGGCGCGGAACTGGTGGCGAAAAGCACGCCCGACGGCCACCTGCTGCTTGCCAACTCGTCGATACATGTCATCGTGCCGAGCCTGTTTGCCAAAATGACCTACGATCCGGTGCGCGATTTCATTCCGGTCAGCGTGGTGTCTTCGTCGCCGCTGATGCTGGTGGTGACGCCGGCGCTGCCGGTCAGAAACATCAAGGGCTTCATCTCGCTGGCAAAAGCGCGCCCCGGCGAGATAAGCTTTGGCTCCTCGGGTCCGGGTTCGTCGACGCACCTCACTGCGGAGCTTTTGAAGTCGGTCACCGGCACCAACATGGTCCACATCCCCTACAAAGGACAGGGTCAGGCCATCACCGACGTCATCACCGGCCAGATCCAGTTCATGTTCAACAGCCCATCAGCCGTCGGTGAATTCATCAAGGCCGGACGCCTGCGCACACTGGGCATCACCTCTGAAAAACGCCTGCCGCAGTGGCCGGATGTGCCGACCTTCGTCGAGACCGGTTACAAGGAAATGATCACCGGATCCTGGTACGGCATCTGGGTGCCGGCAAAAACGCCGCAGGCCATCGTGACGCGGCTGCACAGTGAAATTGTGAAGATCGTCAATCTGCCCGATGTGCGTCAGCGCATCATCGACATGGGTGGCGAGCCGGTGGCCAACAGCAGCGCCGAGTTTGATGCCTTCCAGAAAGCGGAAATGGCGCGCTGGGCAAAAATCATCAAGCAGGCCGGGATAGCAGTTCAGTAAGCCGGAATCGCTCCGGCCGGAACGGCGACAGATCGATGCGCGGCGTCCGGTCGGCCACAAGGTCAGCTACCAGCTGACCGGTGACCGGCGCCGCCATCAGCCCCCAGTGGCCGTGGCCGAAGGCAAACAGCAATTGCCGGTGCTGTGCTGAACGGCCGATAATGGGCGCAGAATCCGGCGTCGACGGCCGCACCCCCATCCACCGGCTGTAATTCGCAACCTGCATGCCGGGAAACATTTTTTCAGCCAGCGTCGCCAGCGTCTCCGCGCGTGCCCAGTTGGGCGGCGCACTGGCAGCCTGGAATTCAGAAGTTCCGGCAATCCTCAGCCTGCCCGCCATCGGCGTGGCTACAAAACGCGATTCACCGTCAGTAACCGGGCACTGCTGCGCCAGTTGAGCGCCGGGGATTTCGATGTGGTAACCACGCTCAGGCGCCAGCGGCACCCGGGTGCCGAGTCTGGCCGCGAGTTTGCCGGAGGCGTAGCCGGCAGCGATGACCACGCACTCCGCCGACAGCGACACCCCGTCGGTGTGCAGCTTCACCGCGCCACCGGCATCACAGCGGATATCGCGCACATCTGCACGAATGATCGTACCGCCGTTATTCTTGAAATGCTCGGCCAGCACCTGCACCACACGCAAGGGGCTGTGCACATGCGCGTTGTCCGGCAGATGAAAACCCCAGCGATACCCGGGTGAGATGCCGGGCGCGAGCGCGCGGATTTTATCGGCGTCGACCAGTTCCACCACACAGCCGTTATCCAGACGCAGCTGGCGACCGAAAGCGCTTCCCTTGAAGCCCGCCTCTGTCTTGTAGACATGCAGCATGCCCTCGCGCCGCAACAGCTCCGGTGCACCAGCCGCCGCCAGCAGATCGGCATAGGCGTCGATGGCCGGCGCATTAAGCGCACGCAATACCGCAGCGCCGCGGCGCACCTGAGCGGCATTACAGGCGTGCTGGAAATGCAGGAACCACGGCAACATGAACGGCAACTGGCGCCAGGGCAGCGACAGCGGTCCCAGCGGATCGCTGAGCCACTTCGGCACCTGCTTCAGTGTGCCGGGCAAGGCCACGGGGACGATGGAACCGGGTGCCACCGAACCGGCATTGCCGAAGGAAGTGCCTTCTCCCGGCGCCTGACGGTCAATCACCGTCACCCGATGCCCTTCACGCTGCAGATAGATCGCGGACACGATACCGACGATGCCTGCTCCAACGACAGTGACTTCTTTCAATTTGAAATTACCCTGTGATGTTCGGCATGCATGGCTGTCAATGCTACAACACTGTTGCCGCCGCCCTCAAACTGATCACTTTCCCCACAATGCGCCGATCCTGACTTGACCAGCATATCGGTTCGCGGAAGGCCGCCAGTCCTGGCTAAGCAGTCCGTTGTTCCTGGTCAGCTTTCAACCGGGACTGGTGGTCAATTCGAGGCTGGCGTCAACACTCGCGGGTAGAAACAACGGTATTCGGTTTGTTACCAACGTGTTGACGCTGCATTCGGTGAAGCGTCGCGCCTGAACGGGTAGAGGTCGTTGGAGCCTTCCCTTACCACTGTTGGCGCAGACTTTTCCGATCCACTGCGGATATCGCAGTAGCCAATCACCGAGGCGGGTAATAACTAACGACCTGCCCGTGCGGGGCAAGCCGCCTCAACCCAATTTGGTTTCCAGCGCCATGGCTTGACTCTCGAAATCCCCTGGCCGGCGCTTGCTGAAAGTCTGCAGGTTCGCGAGCTTCCAGCGAAGCGCGGGCAAATCGGCGGCGTGCGGACATTGCAGCAGGCTCCAGTCGGGCTGCGCGCGCGCAAGGCCGATCAGGAATTGACGCTGCCTGCCGGTCAACCGTTGCGGCAGTTCCGCGCGCACTCGCGCGCGCGTTTCCAGCAGCGTCTCAAGGCTGACCGGATCCGCGGTCATGCCGACGAAGGTGCTTCGGTATTCGTCAGCGATGTCTTTGTCGTTGCCGAACAGGACCTCATGCGTCGGCCGGTTGTGACCGGCCAGGTAGGTGACGAAGCACTCCACCGTCGCGTCGGACAATCCGTCTGAGGCGAACATCTGCCACGCGTCGAACAGATCGCGGGGATGTTGCCGGTCCATCGCGGCCACGAGTTTGCTGCCGTAGAGTTCGGCCATGGCAAGGACGGGCAGTTCGAGTTCGGCGCCGAACATTTCGGCCGTCCTCGGCGTCAGGCGGCGCCGCTCGACCGGCAGAACGGTTCCGCGGAAAACCGCATTGACTTCGACCTTCACCTGATTGTCGTCGCGCTCGATCAGCGGTTTGGTATCGCCGAGATCCTTGCTCGCCACCTTGCGTGTGCGCATGCCGCGTTTGGCGAGCCGCCCGGCGATGGCTTCGATTTCGTCCGCGATGGCCGCCAGCGCTTGCTCGCGCGGGACTTGCCATGGCATGTAGACGACGTCGATGTCGACTGACAGGCGCGGCATGTCGCGCACAAAAAGGTTGATGGCGGTGCCGCCCTTCATCGCGAAGATGTCGTTGGCGAAGACTTCAGGCGCGGCGGCCAGCAGCAGGCGCACGGCATCAGCATAGACTTTATCCATACGGCTTCAGGCTCAGCAAGGTGCCGTCTTTCAGGCGGGTCATCCAGCGCTTGTCGCTGCCGACCGGCAGGGTGTACTGCTGCTGGAGGGCGGCAACGTCCACCACCTTTGTCTCGCGTGCCCAGGTCAGGAAGAGCCGCACCGTCTTGACGCTGGTGCAACAGGCAAGCAGGCGGCCGAGCATCTCCTTACGCGGATGGCTCAGGCCCTCGAACAGGTTGCGCGCTTCTTCCAAGCCCTGACGGGTGCCCACGTCGTACAGCAACTCGAGCAGCGCGCGCTCGGGCACCGACACGCGCAATCCGTCGGTCACGCCGGGTGGCGTGGCCAGGGTCTTTGCGGGCAACGCCTCGTCCGGCCAATCGAACAGCCGGGCCGACACGTAACGCGCGGGAAAGCGCGTGGTGAACCATGCCGGCAGCGCGAAGCGCGCATCGCCCCAGAGCACCCACTGCTCGCGCGTGGCCAGATTGTGGCGCACGCCATGCAAGGCGAGCGCGCTCTTGCCTGCCACGTGCAGGCCGGCGACGCGGGTCTGAAGAAACTTTATCGTCCCGTGCGCGCTCAGTTCGTCGGCAGGAAAGGCGTACACGCCCTGCGCCAGCCGCACCAGCCAACCTGTCGCGGCGTAGTGGGCCGCAAGCTTCGAGGAGACGCCTAGGCGCGCGAGCGCACCCACGTTGAATGGCGCCCCGCGTGGAATGCTGGTCTGGAGCTGCTTGATTAGAGAATGCTTGGGATTTCCCATTATTTTAGAATATTACATCGTATTCTAATCACATGCAGGGGTAGTGATTAGATAAAGATTAATTATTCGTATTTTATTGTAATTTTATAACTATATCTAATCATCAGTGGCGGCTACCAGGCAATCGCTCCCGTTGTGTCGCAAAAACTGGCATTCGCGACAAAATGCTTTATTACGCGACATATAAACCATTATACTGTCGTAAAACTCAGAATCGCGACACAAAATGCCGAAACGCATTGATCAGCAAGAACTCGACAAGATCGCTGTTCTTCTGGCTCCCCACAAAACCGGGCTGGCCATCGCGGAACTTGAACAAGCCTGCAAGACCGAAGGCTTGGACTTCGACCGCCGGACGCTACAGCGCCGTCTCCGCGAACTCGTCAAGGCCAACCGCGTACTCAGGCAGGGTGAAGGCCGTGCCAGCCGCTATCTGCTTGTCCCAATCACCGGCGACGTGCGCGTTGTCCTTGAACCACTCACGCTCATTGCGCACGGAGAAAGCTACGTCCCGTTGTCGCTGCAGGGAACGCAAGTCAGGGACCTCGTGCGCCGCCCGATTACCGATCGCAAGCCGATCGGCTACAACCGCAAATTCCTCGACGGCTACGAACCAAACCGTTCGGCATACCTGCCCGATTCGGTGCGCAGCCACTTGCATGCATCTGGCCGCTCGCCCGCAAGGGAACATCCCGCCGGCACGTATGCGCGCGATATTCTGAACCGTCTGATGATCGACCTTTCGTGGTCATCAAGCCGGCTTGAAGGCAACACCTACAGCCGCCTCGATACCCAGAATCTCATCGAATTCGGACACGCCGCGGATGGCAAGGATCAACGCGAGGCGCAGATGATCCTCAACCACAAGGCGGCCATCGAGATGCTCGTCGGCCACGCCGACGAGATCGGCTTCAACGCGTTCACCTTCTTCAATCTGCACGCCTTGTTGTCGGAAAACCTGCTGACGGACTCTGATGCTTCCGGGCGCCTGCGCACGACGGTCGTTGAAATCGGCGGCAGTGTCTTTTACCCATTGGCGGTTCCCCAGCAGATCGATGATTGCTTCCGGCTCATCCTCGACAAGGCGAACGCCATCCGCGATCCGTTCGAGCAGGCTTTCTTCGTGATGGCGCACATTCCCTATTTGCAGCCCTTTCTCGACGTCAATAAGCGCGTTTCGCGGCTGGGGGCCAACATCCCGCTCATCAAACACAACCTGTCGCCGCTCTCCTTCGTGGACGTGCCCGAGCAGGCTTACGTCGACGGGACCTTGGGCGTGTACGAATTCAATCGCATCGAACTACTGCGCGACGTTTTCGTCTGGGCTTACGAACGCTCATGTCAGCGCTACGTGGCGATCAAGGATTCGCTCCCCGAACCCGACCCGCTGCGCCTGAGAAACCGCGAAGCTCTTGTCGAGGTGGTAAGCCAGATCGTGCGCGGGGAAAGATCGATTGAGGCACCGCTTATCCGCGAACTCGCCGCGCCCCTCGTACCGCCTGCGGATCTGGACCAGTTTGTGGCGATGGCCTTCAACGATTTACATCACCTGCACGAAGGAAACGTTGCCCGCTATCGGCTGCGCCTGCTTGAATTCCAGGCATGGAAGAAATGCTTGCCTGGAGCATGACGACATTGTTGCCGCGCAGGGCATCCAGCTTATCGGCCCACTTCTGCAGCCAGTCTCGTGCCTCGGCGTCATAACGATGCCGGTCATAGATGGCGCTTACCGAGCTATCGACGTGGTTTAGGATGCGGTCCTGCACGACGCGCGGGCAGCCGAGCCTCGCCAGGCCCGTGGCCGCCGTACGGCGCAAATCATGAACCGTCCACGCCACCTCAATTGGATCGGCCCGCTTTCCATCCTTGGTTTTCTTACGCGCCACGTATTGCGCGAGGCCAAGCGCTTTTTGCACGATATGCCGGCCGCCCATAGGTGAGGGAAAAACAAAGATGTCGTGCAACGCTTTGCGCGCCTTTAATAGCTCAACAGCCTGGCTTGGCAGCATTACGGCATGGGGTTCACCATTCTTGGTCTCGCGGATCGTCCAAACCGCGCGCTCAAGATCGATATCGCGCCAGAGCGCAGCGACCACTTCGCCCGAGCGGCAACCGGTGAACAGCACCAAGGCAAGCGCATCGCGCACGGTACGGCTGTAGGGGCTGTGTGGCAGCCACCGCATGAATGTCGCGAGCTCGGCATCGGTAAAAGCGCGCTTCCTGCGCACCTGGGGTGCGCCCTTGATACCCAGTGTCGGAAACACAAAATCATCGGGAATGCGCCCTTGTTCTGCAGCGTGGGCATAGGCGCAACGTATGCGGGAAAGAAGATACGTTCCTCCGCGGGGCGCTCGCTTCAACATCGGTCGGATGACTTCGTCCTGCAGTTCACGTCTTGTCAATGCGGTTGCGGCGCGATCGCCCAGCTTGGGAAGCAGATCACGGCGTAACAGCCGTGCACCCTCGGCACCTCTCTTCTGCGCATCCAGTTTCTCTGCAACGAAATCCTCTACGAGTTTCTCCACCGTATAACTCGCCAGTTTCTCGGCTTCACGCTGCCGCCGCGCTTCTGTGCGTGCCTGCTGTTTCTGCAGTTGCGGATCGACACCTCTTTCCCGTTCAAGTTTGAGCCTCCCTAATGCCTTACGGGCTTCCGCCAGGGTCATGGGACCAAACTCCCCAAGCTTGATCTCCCGTAGCGCGCCATCACGCGCCCGATAGCGGTGGAAAAACACGCGGGCGGCATTTGTGCGGCGTATACGTAAACCCGGGTAATCGGGATCACCACACTCGTCACCCGACCGCATGTCGGCGATAATCCGAGGAGTCAGTATTGGTGGTGGTTTTCTCATGTCGATTTGATCGTAGACCTATACCGCCACCTACACCAAACAGCCTGGCAAGACTGGACGAGAATGGTCGAGTCTGGACACGAAGCGCCGCACAAAAATCAGATAAATCCTCATAAAAATAGATAGTTACAGTCAGTTTTTCTCAGGATGACAAGAACTTGAACGACCCCGCATTTAGCAAACATACCCCGATGATGCAGCAGTACCTCCGCATCAAATCAGAGCACCCGGATCAGCTGGTGTTCTACCGCATGGGTGATTTCTACGAGCTGTTTTTCGACGATGCCGAGCGCGCCGCACGACTGCTCGACATCACCCTGACGACCCGCGGCGAATCCGCGGGCACCCCAATCAAGATGGCCGGCGTGCCCTTCCATGCGCTGGATCCGTATCTGGCCAAACTGGTAAAGCTTGGCGAGTCCGTCGCGATCTGCGAACAGATCGGTGACCCCGCCACGTCCAAGGGCCCCGTCGAGCGCAAGGTGATGCGCATCGTCACGCCGGGCACGCTGACCGAATCGGCGCTGCTCGACGAAAAAAGCGAAAACCTGCTGCTCGCCGTGCACCGCAGCGGCAACCTGCTGGGGCTGGCCTGGCTGTCGCTGGCTTCCGGACGGTTCTGCGTAATGGAAACCGCGCCGGCGAATTTTGCTGCCGAGATCGAACGCCTGCGCCCCGCCGAAATCCTGATCGCCGAGGGCGCAACGCCGGACATGGTGGATGACGGCACTGCAGTCCGTCGCCTGCCGCCGTGGCGTTTTGATACCGATACCGCACGCCGTACCTTGTGCGCGCAGTTTGAAACCCACGACCTGAGCGGCTTTGGGGCGCAAACGCTGGACGTTGCAGTGGCCGCCGCAGGCGCCTTGCTCGACTATGCCAAATCCACGCAGGGATCAGCCATTGCCCATGTCCGCGCGCTGACCGTGGAAACCGAGCGCGCGTACCTGCGCATGGATCCGGCGACACGGCGCAACCTCGAGTTGACCGAAACCATCCGTGGCGAACCGGCGCCGACGCTGCTGTCACTGCTCGATACCTGTGCCACCGGCATGGGCAGCCGCCGCCTGCGCCATGCGCTGCACCACCCGCTGACCGATCGTGCGCTGGTGCAGTCGCTGCATCAGGCTGTTGCCGAACTGATCGATAACGAACGCCATGCCACCCTGCGCGGCGCGTTAAAGCAATTTTCCGATGTGGAGCGCATCGCGGCCCGGGTTGCACTCGCCACTGCACGACCGCGCGATCTGTCCGGGCTGCGTGGTTCGCTGCAAAGACTGCCGGAGCTGGTGCAGGCATTAAACGATACGGGCACCACCCGCCTGCGCGCACTGGCCGCCGACCTCGCCCCGCAGCATGAACTGGCGGCCCTGCTGATAGCAGCCGTCAAATCCGAGCCGTCCTCGGTGATCCGCGAAGGCGGCGTCATCGCCGACGGCTACGACGCTGATCTCGATGAACTGCGCGGCATTCAGGACAACTGCGGCGCATTCCTCGCCGAACTCGAAATCCGCGAACGCACGCGCACCGGCATCAGTACGCTGAAAGTGGAATTCAACCGTGTGCACGGCTTTTACATCGAAGTCACGCGCGCGCAGTCGGAAAAAGTCCCGGACGATTACCGCCGCCGACAGACACTCAAGAATGCCGAGCGTTACATCACGCCGGAACTGAAGACCTTTGAAGACAAGGCGCTGTCGGCGCAGGACCGCGCGCTGGCGCGGGAAAAACTGCTCTACGACCAGTTGCTGGTAAAGCTGGCTCCCCACGTGCCGGCTCTGCAGCGCGTCGCGGCAGCGCTGGCCGAACTCGACATGCTGGCGACCTTCGCTGAACGCGCGGCGGCACTCAGCTGGTCCGCGCCGGAATTCACTGACGAGCCGGTGATCGACATTACTGCGGGCCGCCACCCGGTGGTCGAAGCGCAGGCCAGCCCCTTCATTGCCAACGATGCACGGCTGGCGGCCGCACGACGCATGCTGCTGATCACCGGCCCGAACATGGGTGGTAAATCAACTTACATGCGGCAGACCGCACTGATCGCCCTGCTCGCGCATTGCGGATCGTTCGTGCCGGCGACGCGCGCACGGCTGGGGCCGCTGGACCGCATCTTCACCCGCATTGGCGCTGCCGACGACCTGGCTGGCGGCCGTTCGACCATCATTGTCGAGATGACCGAAGCCGCGTACATCCTGCATCACGCCACGCCGCAGAGTCTCGTGCTGATGGATGAAATCGGCCGCGGCACCTCAACCTACGACGGCCTCGCGCTGGCCTGGGCGATTGCGCGCCACTTGATTGAGCGTAATGCCTGTTACACGCTGTTTGCCACGCATTATTTCGAGCTGACGCAGCTCGCGGTGGAATTCAAACAGGTGGCCAACGTGCATCTCGATGCCGTCGAACACAAGGATCGCATCGTGTTCCTGCACAGCGTCGAGGAAGGACCGGCGAGTCGCAGCTACGGTTTACAGGTGGCGCAACTCGCGGGCGTGCCCGGCGCAGTGATCCGCAGTGCAAAAAAACGTCTCGCCGATCTGGAAGCCGCGGCTGCAGCACAGGTAGCGCAGGGTGATTTGTTTGCCGGCTCTTCTGCTGCCAGCCATGAACCGGCGGCACCGGAGCCACATCCCGCAGTGGATATGCTGCGCGATTGCGATCCGGATGCACTGACGCCGCGTGATGCGCTGGATCTGCTCTACCGGCTGCGCGAACTGGCGCAGGGCGAGAAAAAACAGTAACTATTTGTTTTTATTAATATTTTTAATATTACACCGCAGTGCGCCTCAGCCCGCCCCCCCCTCAGTCCTCACTCCTCACTCCTCACTCAACATTCCTCTCTCAACATTCAGCACTGGCATCAATGGTGGTGTCCATGCGCGCCGTGCACATGTCCGTGTTCCATTTCTTCACCGGTCGCCACGCGCACTGCGGTCACGGTGCCATTGAAATTCAGCGTCTGCCCGGCCAGCGGATGGTTGCCGTCGACCACCACCTTGTCCGCGGCAACATCGGTCACCGTGTACACCACCGTATGGCCGGACTCTTCACCACGGCCTTCGAACTGCATGCCGACGGCAACATCCGGCGGAAACTTGTCACGCGCCTCAACCTGCACCAGCTTGGCATCGTATTCGCCGAAGGCATCATTTGGCACCAGCCGGACCTTGCAACTGTCACCCGCCAGTTTGCCGTCGAGCGCCTGCTCGACCAGCGGAAAAATGCCGTGGAACCCGCCGTGCAGATAGACAATCGGCGCCTCCGCCTTTTCGATCATGTTGCCCTGTGCATCGAGCAGTTCAAAAGTCAGGGTTACCACCGTGTTTTTTGCAATTTGCATCAACGTTCCTTGATTGGTTGCGGCGCTGGATTACCGCGGGCCCGCGCCGCACGGCGCCCGATGCCGGATTTTGTAAACAAAGCGCCCTGCGGTCAAGCACGGCGGATGGCGGTCAATTTATAATCCGTGGTGATGCCCAAACCCCTGCTCAATAAACTGACCCCGGCGCAATTCCTGCGCCGTCACTGGCAGAAAAAGCCGCTGCTCACCCGCGCCAGCCTGCCGCAGTTCGCACCTCTGGTGACGCGTCGCGACCTGCAGGAAATGGCCGGATCTGCGGATACCGAATCGCGACTGATCGCGCGTACGGGAGGACGCTGGCAGGTCAGCCACGGTCCGTTTACCCAGCGCGATTTTGCGAAATTGCCCGCCCGTAACTGGACGCTGCTGGTGCAGGGTGTGAATCATGTGCTGCCGGAAGTCTCGGCATTGCTGGCGCAGTTTGATTTCATCCCCTACGCCCGCCTCGACGACCTGATGGTCAGTTACGCACCACCCGGTGGCGGCGTCGGGCCGCATTTCGACAGCTACGATGTATTCCTGCTGCAGGGCGAAGGCCGCCGCCGCTGGCAGATCAGCAGTCAGCGCGATCTGGCACTGGTGCCTGATGCCCCATTGAAAATACTCAGCCGTTTCCGCGCCGGTCGCGAATGGACGCTGAAGGCTGGCGACATGCTCTACCTGCCGCCGCACTGCGCGCATGATGGCGTCGCGCTCGACGAGTGCATCACCTATTCAATCGGTTTTCGCGCGCCGTCGGCGCAGGATCTGTGCGGGCGTTTTCTCGAATTCCTGCAGGACCGGCTGGACGCACCACAGCTCTACAGCGATCCGCAACTCAAACCCACCCGCCATCCCGCAAAAATCAACAGCCAGCTGACGCAGGGGCTGCTGCGCCTGCTCGACAATGTGCGCTGGAAGCGGGAAGACATGCTGCGTTTTCTCGGCGAAGATCTCAGCACACCGAAATCCCATGTGGTCTACGCCGCGCCGCGACGCGCATTGTCGCTGCCGGCGTTTATCAAGACTGTCAGCAAGCAGGGACTGCGCCTCGCACCGCAATCGATACTGCTCTACGATGAAACCGCGTTTTACATCAATGGTGAACGCTGGGCCGTGCCTGCGCGCGCGCGGGCGCGCATCAGCCAGCTTGCCGACCGCCGCATGCTGCCGCCAACGGCGGCATCCTCAGCCGGCATGAATACGCTGTACGCCTGGTACCGCGCGGGTTACGCGGCACCCTGAACCGGACTCAGGAGCCCCCCCATGGAACTGGCTGGCAACCTGCCCAATGCCGAGTACCGGCGCTTTGAGAGTTTCCGTGAATACGCCGAAATCGTCGACCGGACCATTCCGCTGACCCAGAGCATCATCCGCGTTTTTGACAAAACAGCGGGCCGCGCCTGGAACAGCACGACGCGCATCGAACTGCTCAGGCAGTTCCTGCTGGCCAATCGCGCCAACCGGCTGCTGATCCTGCTCCACGATACCGGGCCGCTGGCGACCGAATGCCCGCGCCTGGTCGCCCTGGCACAGTATTTCAGCCATGCCTGCGTCATCCGCGAAACCCTGCGCGCAGCGAAGCATGCTGCTGATCCGTTTGTCATTTTTGACGGCAGCCACTATGTGCACCGTTTCCATCACGACCACATGCGGGCGGCACAGGGTACGCACGATGCCGCCGGCTCCCAGCAGCTGATCGAGCGATTCAGCGAAATCCAGGACTGCTCCGGCCCGCCGCTGGCGGCAAACGTCACCGGACTGTGACGATCAGTCGCGGCGGCCTCTCTTTTGCCCCCCAAACACTGGTAGAATCCGCGCCGGCATGATGGCTGCTGCAAACTGCTGACACGGGGTTTTCGGCTGCACGGTGCCACCCAAATTTGGATTGAACCTCATTTACCCTCGAAGGATAGTCACAATCATGAATCGCTCCCTCCTTGTTGTTGCTCTGTTGGCTCTTGGCCTGACCGCCTGCGGCGAAAAACCTGCCCCGGCTCCGGCTCCGGCGCCTGCTCCTGCCCCGGCACCTGCTCCGGCTCCCGCCCCGGCCCCGGCACCCGCGCCGGAAGCGCCGAAAGCTGACGCTGCTGCTCCGGCTGCTGACGCCGCCAAAGGCGCTGCCGACGCTGCCCAAGGTGCTGCTGATGCCGCCAAAGGCGCTGCTGACGCTGCCAAAGGTGCTGCCGACGCTGCCAAAGACGCCGTCAAGAAGTAAGGCTTTACTGCAGCATGAAAAAGCCGGCCTGCGGGCCGGCTTTTTCATGGCTGCTGCAATCGCAGATCAGGCCAGCATGCGCCAGTCGAAACCGTCCGCCTGCGACGCCACGCCAATCCAGTCCGGCGCACAGTTGAGCGCGCCCGCCAGCGCCGCGCAGGCCAGGTCCGGACGATTGTTCTTCTGCGACAGATGCGCCGCCACCACATGCTGCAGCGACTGCCGGTCGATGGCGGCGATGATCTGCGCGGCCTGGTTGTTATCGAGATGTCCGTAACGGCCGGCGATGCGGTTCTTCAGATATTCCGGGTAGCTGCTGCCCAGCAGCAGGTCGCGGTCGTGGTTGCATTCGATCACCAGCCCATCGAGGCCGGAGAGCATGGCTTCAATATGCGGCGTGGAAGCTCCGGCATCGGTCAGCACACCCAGCCGCGAAGCACCATCACCGAACACAAACTGTGTCGGTTCGCGCGCATCATGCGGCACCGGATAGGGAAGAATTTCGACATCACCCACCGCAAAAGGGGTGTGGCTGTCGATGATCACCACTTCAGGAAATACGCCGCCCGCGGCAGCCGTTGCCGCGTGAGTCCCATAAGTGAGATAAACCGGGATACCGAATTTGCGGGACACCCGCGCCACGCCGCCGACGTGGTCGTCATGCTCGTGGGTCACCAGGATGGCATCCAGCGCATCCGGCTCCAGTCCGAGCCGGGCCAGCCGGCGCACCGTTTCGGCAGCGCTGAAACCGCAGTCGAGCAGCACACGCGAGCGGCCGGCTTCGACCACCAGCGCATTGCCTTCGCTGCCGCTGCCTAATGAGGCGAACCGCATGGAGGCGAACCGCATGGAGGCGAAACGCATGGAAGCGAAACGCATGGCGGCGAAACGCCTGAAGGCGAGACACCTGAGGGCAAGACACCTGAAGGCAAGACAGATGTAGGCAAAGCGCTGACCATGTTATGCCCGCAGGAAAAACGCGGCACCCCGGCGGTTTTACCCGTCAGACCAGTGCCGCTCACTTTAACTGGTCGTAGAGCAAAGCGAGGATACGATTTGCAGTGTCGGACTGCTCGCGGGTGCCATCCTTGTCGAGCACACGGACTTCGGCGCCAGCGCCCTCGCCCTGCACGAGGATGCGGTACTGCTCCTTGCTTTGTATTTTCGGACTGCTGCCCCAGAATTTCAGCTTCGACAACCAGCCTTTTTCCTCGGTGGTTTTCAGGTCGGCATCAGGATCGATATAACGCACGAAATAAAGTCCCTTCGAGCGATCCCGGTCCTCGACCGTGAATCCCACGCGGTCCAGCGCCAGGCCGACACGCCGCCAGGCACGGTCAAACTGGTCATTCAGCGAGAGCATGCTGCCGTCTGCCGCGCGGCTGAGTTTTGCCTGCGGCTCGACTTTGCCCGCAGCCACCTGGGTCTTGGCGCGCTCACCCTCGACACCGAAACGCACCATCATCCGGCGCAGCATTTCTGCTTCAAGATCGGGATCGGGTTTGCGCGGTTGCCAGCGCAACTGGTCTTTTCCCTCGGAGATGTAAACCTCTTCCATGCCGCGGTGGCTGACATAAATCTCGGTCGTGCCGGGCTGCGTGCCGCGCTCAAGACGGGTGCGGTATTTGTCGCGTTCGGAAGTGGAATACAAGCTGTCAAGCGCACGGCCGACAAAGCCGCGAATTCCGGTTTCCGGAATTTTTGCGCGGTTCTCGCTCCAGTCGGTTTCCATAACCCCGGCTTCAGGCGTCTCGACATTGACGACAAAACCGGTTTGCTGCCAGAACTCCTTGATCGTGGGCCAGATCTGCTCGGGTGTACCGGGCACCACCAGCCAGCGTTGTGTACCGGCGCGATCAATCCGTACGTTTTCAATGTTCGGCAGCACGGCCTGTGCCGAAGCCGCCTGCGGACGACTCGCCCGGTCTTTGTTGTAGTCGGAGTACGTCGCCGTGCCTTTGCCGGCACCGCTGTCCGGCACCGAAAACCGCTCATCGCCGCCGGGGCGCGCCAAATCCGGGGGAATTTCCAGACTGGGCAGCTTGGTCGACGATTTGTAGTCGATTTTTTTGGTGGGTAACTCCACCGAACTGCAGGCAGCCAGCGCCAATCCGGCGACGACTGCCGCAACTGCAACTGCGGGCTTAAGCCACTGCATGACGTTTGCCTTCCGTAACTTTTACTGCGCCGGCCTGCTGCATGGCCTCGCTCACCTGCTCATGATATTGCGGCGCCAGCGGCGTCAGCGGCAGACGGATACCGCCCCCCATCAGGCCCAGCTGCTGCACCGCCCATTTGACCGGTATCGGATTCGCTTCGCAGAACAGATGGCGATGCAATCCCAACAGGCGGTTATTCAATGTCACCGCCTGCGCCGCATCGCCGCCGAGGGCGGCCACGCACATCTCGTGCATCAGGCGCGGCGCGACGTTGGCCGTCACCGAAATTACACCGTCGCCGCCGAGCAGCATCAGCGCGATACCGGTGGCATCGTCGCCGCTGTAAACGCGGAATGATTTCGGCTTGCGGCGCAGCAGGTCAGTGCCGCGCTCCAGATTCCCGGTGGCGTCCTTGATACCGATAATGCCCGGCACTTCAGCAAGTCGCAGCGTGGTGTCATTGCTGAGATCGGCCACAGTGCGTCCCGGCACGTTGTAGAGAATCTGCGGAATGTCCACCGCCTCGGCGATTGCGCGGAAATGGCGGTAGAGCCCTTCCTGGGTCGGCTTGTTGTAATACGGCACTACCGACAGGCTCATGTCGGCACCGGCAGCTTTGGCGTATTGCGAGAGTTCGATGGCCTCGCGCGTGGAGTTGGCACCGGTACCGGCAACGACCGGCACCCGGCCCGCGACGTGTTTGACCGCGGTCTCGATCAGCAGTCGATGCTCGTCAACATCGACGGTTGGCGATTCACCAGTGGTCCCCACCACCACGATGCCATCGGTGCCTTCGGCAATGTGCCAGTCCAGCAGCGTACGGAATGCCGCGACATCCAGCGCACCATCGTCGGCCATCGGTGTGACGATGGCCACCATGCTGCCGCGAACCTCTGTTAAATCATTGATTTTCATCAGAATATATCAGCCGCCTCGAATAATCGAAGTATTGTACCCGAAGCCCGTGGTACAGCGATACCGGCTTGGGTCAGGCGCTGCGTCTTGGTGTTGTCATATTTGGGTCATAGACTCGCACAAAGGTTCAATAATCATTGAAACATCAATATTTTGAAGGGGCAGACATGAAAGTCGGCATCAATGGCATGGGACGGATCGGTCGTTTGGCCTTGCGCGCAGCTCTGGGCGCCGCAGAGCGTCCCGAAGATGATCCGCGCGCCGGCAACCGCCTCGAAGTGATGCATCTCAACGAACTCAAGGGCGGCGCCCCGGCCACTGCGCATCTGCTGGCATTCGACAGTGTCCAGGGAAAATGGCGCGCGGACATCGCTACGGAAAATGAGCAAACCATACGCATCAATGACCGGCGTCTGTCGTTCAGCGCGCACGGCACCGCCGCTGAAATTCCCTGGGGCGATCTGGGCGTCGATGTCGTGCTTGAATGCACGGGCAAATTCATTACGCCTGAAACACTGGAAGGCCATCTGCGGCGCGGCGCCAAAAGGGTCATTGTGGCCGCGCCGGTAAAGCTTGGCGGGATACTGAATATCGTCGTCGGCATCAACCATGAGCGCTACAACCCGGCCAGGGATCGCATCGTCACTGCCGCTTCCTGCACCACCAACTGCCTGGCACCGGTGGTGAAAGTGGTACACGAAAACCTGGGTATCCGGCACGGGCAGATCACCACCATACACGACCCCACCAATACCAATCTGGTGGTGGATGCCCCGCACAAGGACTTGCGCCGCGCACGCAGCGCCATGCTGAGCCTCGCGCCAACGACGACCGGCAGCGCCACCGCGATTGCATTGATCTACCCCGAACTCAAGGGCAAGCTCAATGGCCACGCGGTCCGCGCTCCGGTGCTGAATGCCTCGCTAACCGACTGTGTGTTCGAACTGCAGCGCACCACATCGGCGGAAGAAGTCAATGCACTGTTTGCCGCGGCGGCCAAGGGTCCGCTGGCAGGCATACTCGGTTATGAAATCCGGCCGCTGGTCAGCGCTGACTACGCGCGCGATACCCGCAGCAGCATCATCGATGCGCTGTCGACCATGGTGACCGATGGCACCATGCTCAAGGTTTATGCGTGGTACGACAACGAAATGGCTTACGCCTGCCGCATGGTGGATCTCGCCTGCCACATGAACGAGGCCGGTATCTGAGATGCAGCACGCCGCGCGCAATTACACCATTGTCACCGCCGCATATTGGGGATTTACCCTTACTGACGGCGCTTTGCGCATGCTGGTGTTGCTGCACTTCTACCAGCTGGGCTACTCGCCATTCGCGCTGGCCTTCCTGTTTCTGCTCTACGAGGCCGCTGGCGTGGTTGCCAATCTGATCGGCGGCTGGCTGGCCACCCGCTTCGGCATTACAAAAATGCTGATGACCGGACTGGTCACCCAGATCAGCGGATTCACCCTGCTCTCGCAACTCAATCCTGAATGGACCGCCGCCATGTCCGTGGCCTGGGTGCTGGTGGCGCAGGGCATCTGCGGGGTGGCCAAGGATCTGACCAAAACCGCGAGCAAATCGGCGATCAAGATCACTGCAGCGCAGGTCGGGGAACAGGATCCGGGACAGTTGTTCAAATGGGTGGCCTGGTTCACCGGCAGCAAGAACGCGATGAAAGGTGTTGGTTTTTTCCTCGGTGGATTGATGCTGGAGACGCTGGGTTTCCAGTGGTCGTTATGGAGCATGGCGGGACTGCTGGCGCTGGTGCTGCTGGGGGTGGTGTTTTCGCTGCCGCCCATGCTGGGCAAAAGCAAAGCCTCGAAAACCGCCCGGGAACTGTTCGCCAAAAATCCGGGGATCAATGCGCTGGCGGCTGCGCGCATCGTTTTGTTTGGTGCACGTGATGTCTGGTTCGTGGTGGGCGTACCTGTCTTCCTCTACTCGGCGGGCTGGACATTCTCCATGGTCGCCGGCTTTCTCGCGGTGTGGACCATCGGTTACGGCCTTGTTCAAGCCCTCGCTCCGCAACTGGTACGCCGCAGCAACGATGGATTGAGCCACGAAGTGCCAGCTGCACGCGCATGGTCCGCGGCATTGATGCTCATTCCCGCTGCTCTGGCGATTGCGGTGCATATGGATGCGCCGCAATTGCAGTGGATCATCGTCGGCGGATTGGGAGTCTTTGGCTTTGTTTTTGCCGTGAACTCATCCGTGCACAGCTATCTGATCCTGGCCTATGCCGGGTCGGAGAAAGCGGCTGAGGATGTGGGCTTTTATTATGCCGCCAATGCCCTGGGGCGCTTCCTCGGCACCCTGCTCTCGGGATTGCTATACCAGTGGGGCGGCCTGATCTGCACGCTGCTCGGTTCCGCGCTGATGTTGTTCATCTGCTGGCTGATCACCCTGAAGTTGCCCGAATCATTGTCGAATGCGCGAAAGGTGATGGCATGAACCACGGCCCTGACCTTGCCGCGGAAACCCGTGCCGTCAGGGCGCTGGCCGCCCTCGCCCAGACTTCGCGCCTGCGGGTATTTCGCCTGCTGGTTGGCGCAGGCCCCGACGGTTTGTGTCCGGGCCAGATTGCCGACGCACTGGCGGTTTCTGCGAATCTGCTGTCCTTTCATCTGAAAGAACTGCATGCCTGCGGCCTGGTCACGCAGGAGCGCGCAGGACGTTTCCTGCGCTACCGCGCCGATATGGACGCGATGAAGCGGCTCATGGAATTCCTGACCGCGCACTGCTGTCAGGGGGAGCCCTGCGTCGTGATGCCGGCCATGAATTGTGCGGCACCGGCCACCTGACAAGGAAACCCGGCAGGTCAACGGTTCGCAAAAAGAGGAAACAATCCGGCGGTCATTTCTGCAACTCAACTCACCAGAGGAAACATCGTGAACAACAGGATCTTCAATGTATTGTTTCTTTGCACGGCAAACTCCGCACGCAGCATCATGGCGGAAGCCATACTCAACCAGGTTGGTAAAGACCGCTTCGTTGCGTACAGCGCCGGCAGCCACCCGGCAGCGGCAGTGAACCTCTACGCCATCTCCTACCTGGAGCGCCACAATATCAGCACCCGGAATCTGCGCAGCAAGGATTGGGCTGAGTTCGCCGGGCCGGATGCGCCAAAAATGGATTTCGTGTTTACCGTCTGCGACAAGGCTGCAGGTGAAGTCTGTCCGGTCTGGCCGGGCCAGCCGATGACCGCACACTGGGGGGTTGATGACCCGGTTGCATTGGAAGGTAATGAGGAAAAGAAAACAAGGGCGTTTGCCGATGCCTACATTGTTCTCAACCGGCGCATCGCGATTTTCCTGAGTCTGCCTTTGGAAAAACTTGACCAGATATCCCTGCTCAAGGAGCTGATCAACATCGGCAACATCAAAGCCTGAAAGGCCGGAAGATTGCAGGCCATTTTTGAACGGCGGGATTTGAACAGCAAGGACGGGCGTGGGATTCTTTGAACGCTATTTGACCGCATGGATCGGCTTGGGCATGACTGCCGGCGTTGCCCTGGGCCTGACGATTCCCGAAGTTTTCCAATCCATTGCGCTGATCGAATACGCGCATGTCAATCTGGTGGTCGCCGGCTTCATCTGGCTGATGATCTATCCGATGATGATCCAGATTGACTGGAGTGCAGTCAAACAAGTACGCCGGAAACCGCAGGGCCTGGCACTGACGCTGATCATCAACTGGCTGATCAAGCCCTTCAGCATGGCGGCACTGGCCGTGCTCTTTTTTGATTACCTGTTCGCGCCGTGGGTCGATCCGCAATCGGCCAGTGAATACATCGCCGGCATGATCTTGCTGGGTGTGGCGCCCTGCACCGCCATGGTTTTTGTCTGGAGCCAGCTGGTGAAGGGGGATGCCAGCTATACCCTGGTACAGGTTTCGCTCAACAACCTGGTCATGGTCGTGGCATTCGCTCCGATTGCCGGCCTGTTGCTTGGTGTGACCGATGTCACCGTGCCATGGCCAACCCTGCTGCTCTCCACCCTGCTCTACGTGGTGCTGCCATTGCTGGCCGGCATGGCAACCCGCAGCATCCTGGCCAAACGTTCGCAACACGCTGTCGGTGATTTGGTCGCCCGGCTCAAAATCTGGTCGGTGGCGGGACTGATAGGCACCGTGGTGCTGTTGTTCGGTTTTCAGGCCGGTACCATCGTCAATCAGCCGGCCATCATCGGCTTGATTGCGGTGCCGCTGGTGCTGCAGACGTACGGGATTTTTTTCATTGCCTGGTGGGCGGCCAGGCGGCTGAAACTGCCGCACAACATTGCGGGCCCCGCTTGCCTGATCGGCACCTCCAATTTTTTTGAGCTGGCGGTCGCTGTGGCGATTTCCCTGTTCGGACTGAATTCCGGCGCGGCGTTGGCTACGGTCGTGGGCGTACTGGTGGAGGTGCCGGTGATGCTGACACTGGTGGCCATGATCAATGCCTGGGAGCCGCGAAAAACATGAACCGGCATCGGCCGGACCCGCCGATATTATTTAACTATTTGATTTTATTGAATTAATTTAATTGTGACACTGTCATGCTGCTGCAATATTTAAACACTACAGTCCATTCGACCTGTAAATCTTACGGTGTCATCAGAAATTTCTAATTTTCGAGGAAGAAAACACATGAACTCAATCATCAGGAAAATTACAGTTGCCGCGGCCTCCGCCCTGGCAATGGTGTCAGCGGCCCATGCTGCAGACATTACCGGCGCCGGCGCCACTTTCCCGTTCCCGATTTACGCCAAATGGGCTGAAGCCTACAAGAAATCCACCAATATCGGCCTGAACTACCAGTCGATCGGCTCTTCCGGCGGCATCCGCCAGATCCGTGCCAAGACCGTGACTTTTGGTGGAACCGACGCCCCCCTGAGTGGCGCTGACCTCGACAAGGACGGCATGGTGCAATTCCCCACCGTGCTGGGCGGCGTGGTGCCGGTGATCAATCTGGAAGGTTTCAAGCCCGGCGAACTGAAAGTGACCGGCGAAGTGCTGGCCGAGATGTTCATGGGTAGCATCCCGAAATGGAACGATGCCAAAATCGCGGCGCTGAACCCGGGTAAAAAACTGCCTGACCAGTCGATCACCGTGGTGCATCGTGCTGACGGTTCCGGCACCACCTTCATCTTCACCGACTACCTGAACGAAGTCAGCAGCGCGTGGAAAGACAAAGTCGGCAAGGGCGCCGCAGTCAAGTGGCCCGCTGCGACCTCGGTGGGCGGCAAGGGTAACGAAGGTGTTGCCGCCAACGTCAGTCGGGTCAAGGGCGCGATTGGCTACGTTGAATATGCTTACGCCAAGAAAAACAACATCCCGCATCTGCAACTGCGCAATCGTGATGGCAAATTCGTGGATCCCGATGACAAGACCTTTGCCGCTGCCGCTGCCGGCGCTGACTGGCTGAGCGTTCCCGGCATGGGCATTTCGCTGGTCAATCAAAAAGGTGGCGATGCCTGGCCCATTACCGGCGCCACTTTCGTCCTGATGTATAAAAATCCGACGAACAAGGCACTGGCTCAGGAAGCCATCAAGTTCTTTGACTGGGCGTTCAAGAATGGTGACCAGATGGCGCTGGAACTGGACTATGTTCCGCTGCCCGACGCACTGACCAAAGTCATTGTCGAAACAGTCTGGACGCAAATCGCCAAGTAATATCTGTAGACTATGCATGGAGTGCCCTTGGGGCACTCCATGGTTGTTTTACGGGCATGAAACCCCTGATTAGTGTTTCATTTTCGGAGCATCCATGAATACGTCAACCACAGGCAGTGGCACTCTGGACCAACAAGGCCTGGACGGCGCCAAACAGCTCGGAGCCTTCATGGAAACGGACAGCGGCATGCTTGACCAGCAGCGCCTCAACATCGGCAAAAAGCAGCGTTTTCAGGATTTCATATTCCACAAAGTCACCCTGAGTTTTTCATTGATCGTGCTGGTGTCGCTGATCGGCATCATCGCTTCTCTCGCCGTAGTGGCATGGCCGGCACTCCAGAAATTCGGCATCGAGTTCATCTGGCGGGTTGAGTGGGACATCATCAATGAAGAATTCGGCGCGGCAATCGCGATTTTCGGCACCCTCGCCAGCGCAACCATTGCCATACTGATCGCAATGCCGCTGAGTTTTGGCATCGCCCTCTTCCTCACCGAGACCTGCCCGACCTGGCTGCGCCGGCCGCTGGGCACAGCCGTTGAACTGCTGGCCGCAGTACCCTCGATCATTTACGGCATGTTCGGCCTGTTCGTTTTTGCCCCCCTGTTTGCCGAGTACGGGCAACCCGCGCTGCAATCAACCCTGGGCCAGATGCCCCTGATAGGTCCGTTGTTTGGCGGTGCCATGAACGGCATCGGCATCCTGGCTGCGGGCCTGATACTCGCCTTCATGATCCTGCCGTTCATCGCGGCGGTGATGCGCGACGTGTTCGAGATCGTGCCCCCGATCCTGCGCGAATCGGCCTACGGCGTGGGCTGCACGACCTGGGAAGTGGTGCGCCATATCGTTTTGCCCTACACGCAGCAGGGTGTCATTGGCGGCGTGATGCTCGGCCTGGGCCGGGCACTGGGCGAGACCATGGCGGTCACCTTTGTCATCGGCAACTCCCAGCGCATCAGCGCCTCCCTGTTCTCCCCCGGCTCATCCATCGCATCGACACTGGCAAACGAATTCGGTGAAGCTGACGATTTCCACCTTTCAACGCTGTTTGCGCTCGGGCTGCTGCTGTTCGTGATCACATTCTTCGTGCTGGCGTTCGCAAAAATCCTGATCATCCGTACCGAACGGGCCAAAGGCCTGAAGACCTGAACCAGACCAAACCGAGCGAAAAGCCCTCATGGATCAAAATTTGTACCGCAAACGCATCTGGACCAACCGGATCGGTATCTCCCTCTCCATGCTGGCGATGGTCTTGGGATTGTTTGTGCTGCTCTGGATTCTGTCCGTATTGTTCATTAACGGGTTCAAGGCGCTCGACTTCAACATGTTCTTCCACTCGACCCCCGCGCCGGGTACCGAGGGCGGCGGCCTTGCCAATGCCATCGTCGGCAGCCTGATGCTGGTCGGATTTGCAACCCTGGTCAGCACGCCGATCGGCATTCTGGCCGGAATCTATCTGGCGGAATATGGCGATACCAGCAAAACCGCGGAAGTCTCCCGCTTCATGACCGACATCATGCTCAGTGCTCCATCGATCGTGCTCGGTCTGTTTGTCTATGCGATCCTGGTTGCCCAGGTAAAACATTTTTCCGGCTGGGCGGGAACCATCGCACTCTCCCTGATTGCGATTCCAGTTGTAATCAGGACTACCGAAAACATGCTGCGGCTGGTACCGGGCAGCCTGCGCGAAGCTGCGTTCGCACTGGGCGCACCCCGCTGGAAAGTAGCCACCATGGTCACGCTGCGTGCCGCCAAGGCCGGCGTTCTCACCGGAGTGCTGCTGGCGCTGGCCCGCATCAGCGGCGAGACGGCCCCCCTGCTCTTTACCGCTCTGAACAATCAATTCTTCTCGCTGGACATGAATGGCCCCATGTCCAACCTGCCGGTGGTGATCTTCCAGTTTGCCCTGAGCCCCTACGACAACTGGGTGCGCCTGGCCTGGGGCGGCGCGTTGCTGATCACGATGACGGTATTAGTGCTGAACATCCTGGCCCGGGTGTTCTTCCGGGAAAAAGTATCAAGCTGACCACATCGCCCGACTTTATCGTGACCATCACCCAAGTGAGCCAAAAGAGCCCGTTATGACAGAGCCCCAAGCACAAGAAACCAAGACCGCGATGCAGATCCGCAACCTGAATTTTTATTACGGAAAATTCCAGGGGCTGAAGAACATCAATCTCGACATCCTCGAACGCAAGGTCACCGCATTCATCGGCCCATCCGGTTGCGGCAAGTCGACGCTGCTGAGGACCCTGAACCGCATGTACAGCCTGTACCCCGGACAAAGGGCCGAGGGCGAAATCAATTTTTACGGTCAGAACATCCTTGACCCAAGTCAGGACCTGAACCTGCTACGCGCTCGCGTCGGCATGGTTTTCCAGAAACCGACGCCATTCCCCATGTCCATCTACGACAACATCGCTTTCGGCGTGCGGCTCTATGAAAACCTCGGCAAGGGTGCGATGGATGAACGGGTAGAGTGGGCCCTGACCAAGACTGCGCTGTGGAATGAGGCCAAGGACAAACTCAACCAGAGCGGCCTCGCCTTGTCAGGCGGCCAGCAGCAGCGTCTGTGCATCGCACGCTCGGTCGCCGTGAAACCGTCGGTGATCCTGCTGGATGAACCCACCTCCGCGCTGGATCCGATCTCGACCGCCAAAATCGAAGAACTGGTCCACGAACTCAAATCGGAATATACGGTCGCGATCGTCACCCACAACATGCAGCAGGCTGCCCGGGTTTCCGACTTCACTGCTTACATGTATATCGGCGAAATGGTCGAATACGGGGAAACCAGCCGCCTCTTCATCAAGCCGCAGAAAAAGGAGACGGAAGATTACATTACCGGTCGCTTCGGATAAGTTTTCGCCTGCCTGAGCGACAGTCCGGTCGCCGGAGTATCAAGGCTGCCTGCCGGCACCCTGTCCAAGTCAGGTGCTGTTGCCTCGTAAGTGCCTGTGCAGCTCCGGCCTGGCAGCCAAAGTCAATCCAGCTCCTGCACCGCCTTGGCAATCGCCATTGCGCACCGCTGGACCAAAGACTTGGATTTGCCCTCCACCATGACCCTGATTACAGGCTCGGTGCCGGAGGATCGCAGCAATACCCGCCCGGCATTGCCGAGTGCGCGCTCCGCCGCTGCAACCGCCTTGGTTACGGTCGCGGCCGACAGCACGGCGCGTGCTGCGCCGTTCGCCACCCGAACATTGACCAGCACCTGCGGATACAAGGCAAAATCTACAGCCTTCGCCAGCGTGGTTTTGGCGCTGAGCAAAGCCTGCAACACCTGCAATGCGGAGACGATGGCATCTCCTGTGGTGTGCTGATCGAGACAGATGATGTGGCCGGAATTCTCGCCGCCCAGTTGCCAGCCGCGCGCCTCCAGCATCTCCAGCACATAACGGTCGCCCACTTTCGCGCGGGCAAACGGGATTTTTATTTTGGCCAGCGCCTGCACCATCGCGAGATTGGTCATCTGCGTGCCGACGACGCCGCCTTTCAGCATACGCATGCGCTTTTGATGTGCAGCAATGACGTACAACAGTTCATCGCCGTCATAGATCCGTCCGGTGTCATCCGCCATGATCAGCCGATCACCGTCGCCGTCAAGCGCGATGCCGAGATCAGCCTTCGCCCGCTGCACGGCACGGCGCAGCGACTCCGGATGGGTTGCCCCGACACCCTTGTTGATATTGAAGCCGTCGGGCGCAGCACCCACCGTGATCACCTCCGCCCCCAGTTCATGGAACACAGGTGGTGCGATGTGGTAGCCGGCGCCATGCGCGCAATCCACCGCGATACGCAAACCGCGCAGGTCAAAGTTTGCCGGAAACGTGCTCTTGCAGAATTCGATATAACGCCCAGCCGCATCCTCGACGCGCCGCGCCTTGCCCAGCTTCGCCGATGAGGCGCACTGCAGCGGCTTGTCAAGTGCAGCTTCGATCGCCACTTCGGTCGCGTCGTCCAGCTTGGTGCCGGCGGCGGAAAAAAACTTGATGCCGTTGTCCTGGTGCGGATTGTGCGAAGCGCTGATGACAATGCCCGCGGACAAGCGCAGCGCCCGCGTCAGATAGGCCACGCCGGGGGTCGGCATCGGGCCGACCAGCAACACATCGACGCCGGCCGCCGACAGGCCGGCCTCCAGCGCGGACTCGAGCATGTAGCCGGAGACCCGGGTGTCCTTGCCGATCAGCACTGCCGGACGTTCACTGCCGGCCTTGTGCGCCAGCACCTTGCCCGCGGCATAACCGAGGCGCATCACAAAGTCCGGGGTAATTGGCGCGGTGCCCACCGTGCCGCGCACGCCATCGGTGCCGAAGTATTTTCTGGTCATTTGGAATCTGGGGAATTGGGTGATTAAGTAATTAAGCGATTCGGTAGTCGAATGGCAGATGATCCGCCCGCTCGGCGTGAATGTTACAGCGATTTCGGGCTCATAGCCTCTCCCCCCGTGACCAAATCACTTAATCACTTAATCACTGAATCACTGAATCACCTGAACGAACGGCCTGCCAAACCATCAATGCATCCCGCGTCGCCGCCACATCATGCACCCGCACGATGGCCGCGCCGCGCTGCACCGCAAACAAGGCCGCTGCGACGCTGCCGGCGAGGCGATCCCCGGTGTCCCTGCCGGTGAGTTTGCCGATCATCGATTTGCGCGACAGACCCGCCAGCACCGGCACCCTCAGCGCCGCGATTTCATCCAGCCGTCGCAGTAGTTCGAGGTTATGCTCCAGCACCTTGCCGAAACCGAAGCCCGGATCGATGACTATGCGCTCACGGGCAATGCCGGCCTGTTCCGCAGCTGCGATGCGCTGCTGCAGGTAATCGCGCACCTCGACCACGACATCGGCATATTGCGGCGATTGCTGCATGGATTGCGGGCTGCCCTGCTTGTGCATGATGCAGATCGCGCAATCGCTGCCGGCGATTGCTGCCAGCGCGCCCGACGCCTCAAAACCGTTGACGTCATTGACCATCGCCGCGCCAGCCGCCACCGCCTCCCGCATCAGCCCGGGTTTCTGGGTATCGACCGACAGCGGCACCGCGAAGCCAGCCAAGGCTTCCAGCACCGGCAGCACGCGACGCCGTTCTTCGTCCAGCGACACCGGCGCGGCACCAGGCCGCGTTGACTCGCCACCGACATCAAGCAGGTCGGCACCCTCGGCAATCAACTGCCGCGCATGCGCAACCGCCGCAGCCGCCGAAAAAAAACGGCCGCCGTCAGAAAAAGAATCCGGGGTAACGTTGATCACGCCCATGATCAGCGGGCGTGAGAGTGACAGCCTGAATTTGCCGCACTGGAGGTGCATCGGTGAAGGAGTGAAGGGGTGAATGGGTGAAGAGAAAAGCCACTGGCTGAGCTGCCGTTACCCGTTCACTCCTTCACACATTCACCCCTTCACAGCGCGCCGCAGGCGCGCTAGGCCTCTGCCGCCGGCTTGCTGGTCGCGGTTGCGCCTGGCGTGCTGTCGCGCGGCGGTTTTGGCGGCTGTGACGCCATTGGCTTGGGCGCGCGCGGCGGGCGACCCTGCATGATGTCTTCGATCTGTTCGGCATCGATGGTTTCCCATTCGAGCAAGGCCTTGGCCATGGCTTCGACCTTTTCGCGATTCTCCTCAATTAGCTTGCGCGCCAGCGCGTATTGCTGATTGATGATGCGGCGGATCTCGGCATCGACCTGTTGCATGGTCGTCTCCGACACGTTTTTGTGTGTGGTGATCGAGCGGCCGAGGAACACCTCGCCCTCGTTCTCGCCGTAGACCATCGGACCCATGCTGTCGCTCATACCCCAGCGCATCACCATGTTGCGCGCCATGTCCGTGGCACGTTCGAAGTCGTTGGAAGCGCCGGTGGTCATCTGTCCCATGAACACTTCCTCGGCGATACGACCGCCGAACAGCACGGAAATGTTCTGCAGAATCTGCTCGCGATCCATGCTGTAACGGTCTTCGGTCGGCAACTGCATGGTCACGCCCAGCGCACGACCGCGCGGAATGATGGTGACCTTGTGCACCGGATCGGTACGTGACAGACGCCGCGCAACCAGCGCATGACCGGCTTCATGGTACGCGGTGTTGCGGCGCTCGTGCTCGGGCATGACCATCGAACGGCGCTCGGCACCCATGATGATCTTGTCCTTGGCGCGCTCGAAATCTTCCATATCGACCAGGCGCTTGTTGCCACGCGCGGCGAACAAGGCTGCCTCGTTGACCAGATTGGCCAAGTCAGCGCCCGAGAAACCCGGTGTGCCGCGGCCGATGATATCGGCCTTGACGTCGGGCGCCACCGGCACCTTGCGCATGTGCACCAGCAGGATCTGTTCGCGACCGCGGATGTCCGGCAAGGGCACCACGACCTGGCGGTCGAAACGGCCCGGGCGCATCAGCGCCGGGTCGAGCACGTCGGGACGGTTGGTTGCGGCGATGATGATCACGCCCGAGTTCGCCTCGAAGCCATCCATTTCCACCAGCAACTGGTTCAAGGTCTGCTCACGTTCGTCGTTGCCGCCGCCGAGGCCGGCACCGCGCTGGCGGCCGACCGCATCGATTTCATCGATGAACACGATGCATGGTGCGTGCTTCTTGGCGTTCTCGAACATGTCACGAACGCGCGCCGCACCGACGCCGACAAACATCTCGACGAAATCCGAACCCGAGATCGAGAAAAACGGCACCTTGGCTTCACCCGCAATCGCGCGCGCCAGCAATGTCTTGCCGGTGCCGGGATTGCCGACCATCAGCACGCCGCGCGGAATGCGGCCGCCAAGTTTCTGGAATTTTGACGGGTCGCGCAGAAACTCGACCAGCTCGGAAACTTCTTCCTTGGCTTCTTCACAGCCGGCGACATCGGCGAAGGTCACCGTGTTGTTGTTCTCATCGAGCAGCCGCGCCTTGCTCTTGCCGAAGCTGAATGCGCCGCCACGCCCGCCGCCCTGCATCTGGCGCATGAAAAACACCCACACGCCGATCAGCAGCAGCATCGGGAACCACGACACAAAAATGTTCATCAGCAGCGAGGGCTCTTCCTCGGGCTTGGCCTCGACGATGACACCGTTCTTCAGCAGATCGGTGACCATCCAGATGTCCGAGGGCGCGTAGGTGGTGAATTTTTCACCGGTGGACTTGACGCCCTTCACCACGCGGCCTTCGATGGTGACCTTGGCAATCTTGCCCTGCTTCACCTCGTCGATGAACTGGGAATACTCCATGGCCTTTTGCGTGATCTGCCGCGCGTTGAATTGGTTGAATACCGTCATCAACACCAACGCGATCACCAGCCAGATCGCCATGTTTTTCATCAGATTGTTCAAAATTGCTCCTCGTTGTGCGCAGTCCCGGGGACCGCAGTCGCACTAAAAATAACCTAAGTGATTCAATTCTAGACTCTTTTCCCCCACACCGCAGCAGCAACACCCGCTGCGGACACCTCAGCCGCGGGCCTTCAGGCCTTTGGCCACGACATAGACTTCACTGGAACGACTGCGGGACGCATCGGGCTTGCGGATCATGACCTGGACAAATTTGCACCGGATATCCGCCACCAGCGCCTCAAAGCCCGATCCCTGGAACACTTTGACCAGAAAATTCCCCTGAGGTTTCAGATGGTTGACGGCAAAATCCAGCGCCAGCTCGGCCAGTCCCACGCTACGCGCCTGATCCACGCTCGCGACACCACTGATGTTGGGGGCCATATCCGAAAGCACAAGGTCAACCCCGCCGCTGCCTATGGCCTGCTCCACTTCCGCCAGCACGGCATCCTCGCCAAAATCCCCGCAGATGAAGATCACGCCCGCGACCGGGGTCATGTCCAGCAGATCCACTGCGACCACGCGCCCGGTTTCTCCGGCGACACGGCCGGCGACCTGCGACCAGCCGCCCGGCGCCGCGCCGAGATCAACCACCGTCATGCCGGGTTTCAGCAGCTTGTCGCGCTCGGCCAATTGCTGCAGTTTGTAGGCCGCGCGCGAGCGCATGCCTTCCACCTGCGCCCGCCGCACATAGGGATCGTTGACATGCTCCTGCATCCACGCTTTGCTGGTCTTGTTGCGAGCCATTGCGAAAAACCGGTGATTGGTAACTGGTGATTGGTGATTGGTTGGTGGTAGATGATAAATCGTCAGCAACAAAATCGTCAGCAGAAGAAGCGCAGCCGGCCTTCCGGGGTTACCATCCACCAATTACCAATCACCAGTTACCCATGAAAATATTGACTGCTGCGCAACGCCGCGCATTAAAAGCCAGGGCGCACCATCTGCAGCCGGTGGTCATCATCGGCGATGCCGGCCTGACGCCGACCGTGCTTCATGAAATCGACATCAGCCTGAAAAGCCATGAACTGATCAAGATCCGCGTGTTCGGCGATGACCGCGCCGCGCGCGCCGGAATGATCGAGGCCATCTGCGCGCCGCTCAATGCCGTCGCCGTGCAGCATATCGGAAAAGTCCTGGTGATCTTCCGCCCGCGTCCCGACGGCGAAGCCGCGCCGACCAAAGGCGAAATCCGCGAAGGCAAAGTGCCGGGCAAAAAAACCGCACTGACGCAACGCCCGTCCAAACCGGGACCGCGAAGCGCCAGGCCCGGACCACGACGCACCAAGCGCAGTTTTCAGGGTGCCTGATCCCAGGAATATAACCAAGTAATTGTTTTTAAACGATTATTTGCTCCGGCCCAGCAGGATCACCAGTGCCGCGCCGAGCACACTCTGGATCACATAAAGCCCGCTGGCCACGCCGTGCCAGGTCGCAAAGCGGTCGCGCAACACCGACTCCATGACCTGCTTGGGCAACGCCTGCTCCTTCAGCGCCGCCAACACCGGCTGCACGCCAAACTCACCGCAAATCACCAGCACCAGCATCAGCAGCGCGGTCCAGAACAATCCCTGACGCAGCGCGCCCGCGCCGTCACGCGCCAGCCGGTAGACGATCAGGTAAATCGCGCAGGCAATGCCGACCCACGCGATCAATGAAAAGAGTTTGCCCGCAAGCAGCCCGGCCAGCGCGCGGTCGGGCAATGTGGCGAACAGCACCGGTGCCACGATAAAGCCGATGGCCCACATGCCGCCGACCCACAGCGTCGCGGTGATGAATTGCAGGGCACCGGCCAGGCTGCGCATTCGGCGGTTGGTGACTGGTGACTGGTGATTGGTGATTGGTGACTGGTAACTGGTGACTGGAAATCCGGCTGCATCAAATAAGCTCACGCCACCATGTGCTGCTTACCAATTACTAATTACCAGTCACCAGTTACCGCTAGACGTAGCGGATGTCGATAATCTCGTATTCGCGCACACCACTGGGGGCATGTACTTCGGCCATGTCACCGGCGTATTTGCCGATCAGGGCGCGGGCGATCGGTGAACTGATCGAGATTTTGCCGAGCTTGATATCGGCCTCGTCATCGCCGACGATCTGGTAGGTCACCGCAGCACCGCCGACCTCCACCAGATCCACCGTCGCGCCAAACACGCAGCGGCCGTCGGTATCCATCATCGACGGATCAATGATCTGTGCATTGGAGACTTTCGACTCCACTTCGGCAATACGACCTTCGATGAAACTCTGCCGCTCCTTGGCCGCCGCATATTCCGCGTTCTCGGACAGATCGCCATGCGAGCGCGCCTCGGCGATGGCCGTGATGATGGCGGGACGCTGCACCGTTTTCAGTTCATGCAGTTCCGTGCGCAGCATTTCTGCGCCCTTGACTGTCAATGGGGTTTTAGCACTCATGGATATGCTCCGGATAACGGGTTATGCGGTCAGCCGCTTGTGCAGATCCTGCAAGGCATAAACCTGCAGTTCGCGGGCCTGCGCCATGCCATTGGCTGCCGCACGCGCGCCAGCCAGTGTCGTGTACAGTGTAACGCGCTGCTGCAATGCCGCGCGCCTTATTGAATAGGAGTCGCGAATTGCCGAGCGCTTCTCTTCGACCGTGTTGATGATGAACACGATCTCGCCGTTTTTGATCATGTCGACAATATGCGGCCGGCCCTCTGCCACCTTGTTGATGCGTGTCACCGCCAGCCCCGCCGTCTCCAGCGCCTTCGCGGTGCCGTGAGTCGCCACCAGCGTGAAACCCATGCCGGTCATGACGCGCGCGATATCCAGCACCGGCAGTTTGTCGGCATCGCGCAGGCTGATGAACACCTTGCCCGACTTGGGCAGACGCTCGCCGGAACCCAACTGCGATTTGACGAAGGCCTCGGCGAAAGTCTCACCCACCCCCATCACCTCGCCGGTCGATTTCATTTCCGGACCGAGGATGGTGTCCGCACCCGGGAACTTGATGAACGGGAACACCGCTTCCTTGACCGAATAATATGGCGGCACGATTTCGCGGGTAACACCCTGGTCAGCCAGCGTGCGCCCCGCCATGCAGCGCGCAGCGATTTTTGCCAGCGGCAGGCCGGTGGCCTTGGACACGAAGGGCACCGTGCGCGATGCGCGCGGATTCACTTCCAGCACGTAAACCACGGCACCTTCCGGTCCGTGCTGGATCGCAAACTGCACGTTCATCAGGCCGATCACCTTCAGCGCCTTGGCCATCGCCACCGTCTGCAGGCGCAGCTCTTCCTGCAGCGCCGGCGACAGCGAAAACGGCGGCAGCGAACAGGCCGAATCGCCCGAATGCACGCCCGCCTGCTCAATGTGCTCCATCACGCCGCCGATGATCACATCCTTGCCGTCACTGACCGCATCGACATCGACTTCGATGGCGTCATTGAGGAAACGGTCGAGCAACACCGGCGAATCATTCGACACCTTGATCGCCTCGCGCATGTAACGCTCGAGTTCGCTCTGTTCGTGGACGATTTCCATGGCTCGGCCGCCCAAGACGTAGGACGGGCGCACCACCAGCGGATAACCGATCTCTCCGGCGGCCGCCAGCGCCTTGGCCGCGCTGCGCGCGGTGCGGTTGGGCGGCTGTTTCAACTTCAGTTTGACCAGCAGCTTCTGGAAACGCTCGCGGTCTTCGGCGACGTCGATCGAATCCGGCGAGGTGCCGATGATCGGCACACCATTGGCTTCCAGGTCGCGCGCCAGTTTCAGCGGCGTCTGGCCGCCGAACTGGACAATGACGCCAAGCGGTTTTTCGATGGCGACGATTTCCAGCACATCTTCCAGCGTCAGCGGCTCGAAATACAGCCGGTCGGAAGTGTCGTAATCGGTGGACACGGTTTCCGGGTTGCAGTTGACCATGATGGTCTCGTAACCGTCTTCGCGCAGTGCCAGCGCGGCGTGCACGCAGCAGTAATCGAACTCGATACCCTGGCCGATGCGGTTCGGTCCACCACCCAGCACCATGATTTTTTTGCGATCCGAAGGCTGCGACTCGCAGTCCTCTTCGTACGTCGAATACATGTAAGCGGTGCCGGTGGCAAATTCCGCGGCGCAGGTATCGACCCGTTTATAGACCGGGCGCACCTTCAGCGCATGGCGATGCGCACGCACCGCGTGTTGATCCGTCACCAGCAGCTTCGCCAGCCTCCGGTCGGAAAATCCGGCGCGTTTCAGCTGCCGCATCGCATCGGCATCCAGGTCTTCCAGCTTGCGGCCGGCCAGTGCCTGCTCCTGATGCACCAGGTCTTCGATCTGCGCAAGGAACCACGGATCGATGTGCGAAAAACCGTTGACCTGTTCCAATGTCATGCCGACACGGAACGCGTCGGCGACATAAAAAATCCGCTCCGGACCCGGGTCACCGAGTTCGTTTTCAATGACATCGGGATCCGTGGTTTTTTCGTCGAAACCGTCGACGCCCGTCTCCAGTCCGCGCAACGCCTTCTGCATCGATTCCTGGATGGTGCGGCCCATGGCCATCACCTCGCCCACCGATTTCATCTGCGTGGTCAGCCGGTCGTCGGCTTGCGGGAATTTCTCGAACGCAAACCGCGGGATCTTGGTCACCACATAGTCGATCGACGGCTCGAACGAGGCCGGGGTCGCACCGCCGGTGATGTCGTTGCGCAGTTCGTCGAGCGTGTAACCGATGGCGAGTTTGGCCGCCACCCTGGCAATCGGGAAACCCGTGGCCTTCGAGGCCAGCGCCGAGGACCGCGACACGCGCGGATTCATCTCGATAATCACCATCCGCCCGTCTGCGGGATTAATGCCGAACTGCACGTTCGAGCCACCGGTCTCGACCCCGATCTCGCGCAGACAGGCGATCGAGGCATTGCGCATGATCTGGTACTCCTTGTCGGTCAGCGTCTGCGCCGGCGCCACGGTAATCGAATCTCCGGTATGCACGCCCATCGCGTCGAAATTCTCGATGGCGCATACGATGATGCAGTTGTCGGCGCGGTCACGCACGACCTCCATCTCGTATTCTTTCCAGCCGATCACCGATTCCTCGACCAGCACTTCCTTGGTCGGGCTGGCATCGAGGCCGCGCTCGATGATGGCGACGAATTCTTCGCGGTTGTAAGCGATGCCGCCGCCGGTGCCGCCCATCGTGAACGACGGGCGGATGATGGTCGGGAAACCGACGACAGCCTGCACCTGCAGCGCCTCTTCCATGCTGTGCGCCAGTGCCGAACGCGGGCTGTCGAGGCCGATCCTGGCCATCGCCTTCTTGAATTTTTCGCGGTCCTCGGCCATGTCGATGGCATCTTTCGATGCGCCGATCATTTCCACGCCGTATTTTTCCAGCACGCCGTGTTTGGCAAGGTCGAGCGCGCAGTTCAGCGCGGTCTGGCCGCCCATGGTCGGCAGCAGCGCATCGGGCCGTTCCGCGGCGATGATTTTTTCCACCACCTGCCAGGTCACCGGTTCGATGTAAGTCGCATCCGCCATGCCCGGGTCGGTCATGATGGTCGCCGGGTTGGAGTTGACCAGGATGACGCGATAACCCTCTTCACGCAGCGCCTTGCAGGCCTGCGCGCCGGAATAGTCGAACTCGCAGGCCTGGCCGATGATGATCGGGCCGGCGCCGATGATCAGTACGCTTTTGATGTCGGTTCTTTTAGGCATCTTTTTTAACCGCCGATTACCGCCGATGGACGCCGATACCGAATGCGGCAGGTTTTAATCTGCGCTTATCAGCGTTCATCGGCGGCTCCGGTTTTTTGTTGTTCCATCATCTTCACAAACTTGTCGAACAGATAATCCACGTCATGCGGTCCCGGACTCGCCTCCGGATGTCCCTGGAAGCAGAACGCGGGCTTGTCGGTCAGCGCAAAACCCTGCAGGCTGCCGTCGAAAAGCGACACATGGGTCACCTTCGCGCTGGCCGGCAGCGTCGCCGCGTCCACCGCAAAACCGTGGTTCTGGCTGGTGATCATCACCCGCTTTGACTCGAGGTCCTGCACCGGGTGATTGGCGCCGTGGTGGCCGAATTTCATTTTCAGCGTTTTTGCACCGCAGGCCAGGCCCAGCAACTGATGACCGAGGCAGATGCCGAACAACGGCACGCCGGCCGCCAGCAGATCACGGATGGCGCGGATGGCGTAGTCGCAGGGCTCCGGGTCACCGGGGCCGTTGGACAGGAACACGCCGTCGGGCTTGAGTTTCAGCACTTCGGTGGCCGGCGTCTGCGCCGGGACCACCGTCAGCTTGCAGCCGCGCGCGGCGAGCGTGCGCAGAATGTTGCGCTTGACGCCGAAATCGTAGGCAACGACATGGAATTTCTGTTCGGTGCGTTTGCCGTAACCCGCGCCCAGTTGCCATACCGTCTCGTCAGCATCGTACGGGCCCTTGCACGACACGACTTTGGCCAGATCCATACCGACCAGTCCGGGAAATTCGCGCGCGGCCTTGTGCGCTGCTTTCTCGTCAACCCGGCCCGCCATGATGCAGCCGTCCTGCGCGCCCTTGTCACGCAGCAGGCGCGTCAGCTTGCGGGTGTCGATGTCGGCGATGGCAACGATCTTTTCACGCTTCAGGTAATCGCCCAGGGTGACGGTCTCGCGGAAATTCGAAGACAGCAGCGGCAGATCGCGGATCACCAGCCCGGCGGCCTGAATCTTCCCCGACTCGAGGTCTTCGGTATTGGCACCGGTATTACCGATATGGGGATAGGTCAGGGTAACGATCTGCCGGCAGTACGACGGATCGGTGAGGATTTCCTGATAGCCGGTCATCGCCGTATTGAACACAACTTCGCCGGCAACGATACCTTCGGCACCAATCGCAACGCCGCGAAATACCGTGCCATCTTTCAATACGAGGATGGCGGGTATGCGCGACGACACTGCAAGCTCCTGATTTTCCTGGATTAGATGTGGAAAGCGGGACAGGTATTCCCCTGTCCCGCCGTTTCATTGGGTGAATTATACGCGAAGGCGTGCCGGCCTTCAAATGCCGGGTGATGGCATGGGCCTCCACTTGACATTCATCAGCATGCTTGCAACACTATTCTCAAATAAAAGTTCGCATTCCGAATTTTTAAAACCCAAAAAAAACCCAAAAAAAACCCAAAAAAAATCGAGTTCCTGAACCGCATGACCCATCACACTGAAGCGCACGATCCAAAAAACGTTGTGCAGTCGTTGGCAAAAGGTTTTCGCGTGCTTGAGGCTTTCAGCGCCCTTGACCCGGAACTGACTCTGGCTGAAGCCGCGCGGCGCGCCGGCCTCGACAATGCCACCGCCTTCCGACTGTTGAATACGCTGGTCATGCTCGGTTACGTCATACGCATCGACGGTACGCGCCGCTTCCGCCTGTCGCTGAAATCGCTCGATCTGGGTTTCAACGCCATCGCCCGCATGGAGTTGCGTGACTTGGCGCGACCGGTACTGCGTTCGCTGGTGGGCAGCGTCAACGAGGCCGCCAGTCTGGGTGTGCTCGAGGGCGGACACATGGTCTATGTCGAGCGGGTGCAGGCGGGCCTGACGCGGCTGGGAGTCGACGTGCGCATCGGCTCTACCGTGCCTGCCTGGTACTCGGCCATCGGTCATGCGCTGCTCGCCTGGTTGCCGGCGCGCGAGCAAAAACGCGTCCTTGAACTGCTGCCGCGAGTCAAACTCACGCCGGCAACGCTGACCGCGATACCCGACATCCTCAGGCAACTGGCCAAAATTCGTCACGCCGGCTGGGCGCTGTCCGATCAGGACGTGGTACCCGGACTGCGTGTCCTCGCCGCGCCGGTGCTCGACCGCGACGGTCGGCCGGTGGCGGCAGTCAGCGTGGCCGCACCCAGCCTGCGCATGCCACTGCCGCAATTCCAGAAACTGGCGACTGCGCCGCTGCTCGACGCCACGCAAACCATCGCGCGCGCACTCGAAGCCAAGGGCACGATCCAGAATGCGCCTGTCGCCGCCTGACCTCGCACAAATAATTTCCAATACCTAAAGGAGCCGCCATGAACACCGATTACAAAGGCATCATCCCCGCCCTGCCGCTGCCGCTGAAAGCGGACCTCACGATCGACGAGCCGGAACTGCGCCGGGTAGCACAGTGGCTGGCCGGCTTCAAGGGCATCGCCGCGCTGATGACCAACGGTCACACCGGCGACGTATTCAGCCTCACCATCAAAGAGCGCGCGCAAGTGACGCGCATCGTCGCCGACGAAGTCAAAGGCAAGCTGCCGGTAATCTCGGCGGTCACCGCTGAAGGCATCAGCGAAGCCGTGGAACAGGCCCTGCTGCAGAAAGCCGCCGGTGCCACGGGACTCGACATCATGCCGCCGCACCACTGGCTGCGCTTTGGCATGCGCGGCGAACATGTCATCGAATATTTCGCCGCCATCGGCGAAGCCAGCGGACTCGACCTCGCGGTGCACGTCTACCCGTCGTGGACCCGCGCCTCCTACTCACTGGAAACGCTCGCCGGGCTGGCGCGACTGAAACACGTCAAGCTGTTCAAGGTCGGCACACGGGAAATGAACAAATACGCCCGCGACATCGCGGCGATCCGCGAAGCCGCGCCGGAAAAAGCGGTGCTCACCTGCCACGACGAATATCTGCTCGCCTCCATGGTGCAGGGTGTCGACGGCGGATTGCTCGGCTTTGCCTCATTCATCCCGGAACTGATTCTCGAGCTAACGGAAGCAGTGAAGGCCGGAGATTTGAAACGCGCGATGGCCTGCCAGAGCCGCATCAATCCGCTGAAGGACATCGTCTACGGCATGGGCGAACCCACCGGCGATGCGCACGCACGGATGAAGCTGGCGATGGTGATGGCGGGCCGCCTTAAATCCGCGGCGGTGCGCCCACCGACCAAACAGCCGGACGAGGCGACGCGCGCCGAAATCGCGCGCGTGCTGAAAGCATCCGGCATGCTGCAAAAAGAAGCTGCCTGAGTCATGAACGCCGCAATAAATGTCCGCGAGCAGGTCAGTGCTGTTGAATGGCAACTGCGCTGCGAACTGGCTGCGGCGCACCGGCTGGTCGCGCATTTTGTGTTTGTCGACCTGACCTACAACCACATCTCGGTGCGACTCCCGGACAACCCGTCGCATTTCCTGGTCAAGCCCGCCACGGTGTTCATGGAGCAGGTGACGGCATCGAACCTCGTCAAGTACGATCTCGACGGCAAACAGGTGCTGGCATCACCCCATCAGGCTGCGCCATCGGCCTACAACATTCATGGCGCGGTGCTGCGTGAGCGCCCGGACGTTAACGCAGTACTGCATACCCACTCCCCCGCCAATCTGGCGGTGTCGGCGCAAAAACCTGGTCTGCTGATGCTGACCCAGCAGGCGATGCGCTTTCACGAGCAGATCGCCTACTACGATTACGATGGTGACGACGCGTCAACAGCAGGCGCAACGCGTCTCGCCCGCGCCATGGGTGACAAAAAATGGTTGATGATCCTGCGCAATCACGGCGCGCTGGTCTGCGGCAAGACGGTGCCCGAGGCCTATATCCAGCATCATTTTCTTGAACTCGCCTGCCGCGCGCAGATCGGCGCACTGGCCGGCGGCGGCGAACTGGTCATCCCGTCACGACAACTGTGCGAAGCGCGCGCCCGTGAATTCGGCCGACACGGCCAGTACGACGCAAACAGCCGCGACTGGGTCGCGGGACTGGCACTGGTTGAACAGCATTATCCGGACTACAAGAAATAATTTTTAAAAACAATTAGATAGCAGTTCCACTCAGGAGGAATCATGTTGAAACAGCCACTCCATGCGGCATTCGCCCTGGCCTTGACCGCGGTCCTGCTTGCCATTGCACCGCCACTGCAAGCGCAGAAGTTCCCTACCAAGCCGTTCCGCTACATCATTTCCTTCCCGCCCGGCGGCTCCAACGATATCCTTGCGCGCATCATCGGCGCGCGGATGACCGAGTTGCTGGGGGTCAGCGTCCTCATCGACAACCGGCCGGGCGGCGGCGCCAATATCGGCGCTGAAGCGGTGGCGCGGTCCGCGCCCGACGGCTATACCTTCGGCAACATCAGTGCCACACACGCCATCAACGCCACGCTGTATCCGAAGCTCGGCTACGACGTACGCAAGGATTTCACCGCCATCATCAAGGTCGCGGATATTCCGCTGCTGCTTGCCGCGCATCCGGTGTTGCCGGTCAAAGGGCCGAAGGACGTGATCGCGCTGTCCAAAACCGGCAAGCTTAATTACGGTTCAGCCGGCACCGGCACTCCGGGCCATCTCGCCGCGGAAATGCTGCGCGGCTACGGCGCGAAGGATCTGACGCATGTGCCGTATAAAGGCGGCGGTCCGGCGGCCACCGACCTGATGGCCGGGCATATCGAACTGCTGTTCCAGAACATGCCGGAGCTGGTGCCGCTGGTGAAAGCCGGCAAGATGCGCGCGCTCGCCGTCACCAGCGCGCAGCGCGATCCGGTATTGCCGGAGGTCAGCACCATGATAGAAGCCGGCTTTCCCGGGTTTGAACTCGGCAACTGGGTGGCCATCGTCGGCCCGGCGAACATCCCGAAGGACATCGTGGCGCGTCTCAACACCGAAATCGCGAAAATCCTGCGCGAACCGGCGACCCGCGACAAGATCGCCGCTCAGGGTTTCAACATTGCCAGCAGCACGCCCGAAGAACTTGCTGCTTTCATCCAGTCCGAATACGAAAAATGGGGCAAGCTGGTCAAGGTCTCGGGGGCGAAGGTCAACTGAACGGCCAGACAGGCCCTAAACGGGCAAACGACTCGATCATTATGAGGGGAGATTTCATGGGCAAGCTGATCGCTGCAGTCATGGTTTTTTTCGTCTTCATAAACGCCGCCATTGCGGCAACGCAGACCTATCCGGCGAAACCGATCCGATTCGTCATCCCCTATCCGCCGGGCGGCGCGTCCGACGTCACCGCGCGCCTGCTTGGCGTCAAGATGACGGAAACCTGGGCACAGCAGGTGGTGATTGACAATCGCCCCGGCGCGAACGGCATCATCGCGCTGGATCTGGTCGCCAAGGCGCCGAAGGACGGCTACACCCTCCTGATGGCGAACCTCGGACCCAATGCCATCAACCCCGGCGTCTACGCAAAGCTGCCTTACGATGCCGAAAAAAGTTTTGCCCCGGTGACGCTGACCACCATCGTACCGCAGGTGATCGTTGCCAATTCGTCCATCGGGGTGACCAACCTGCAGCAGATGATTGCGCTCGCGAAATCGAAACCGGGCCAGACCAAATACGGCAACGGCGGCAACGGTTCGGCCAATCACCTCGCCATGGAGATGCTGAAAAGCATGGCCGGTATCGACATCGGGGCGATTCCATACAAAGGGGACGCACCGGCGCTGGCTGATTTGATGGGCGGGCAGATTCAGTTCGCGCTGCCGACGGTTCTTGCCGCGATCGCGCATGTCAAATCCGGCCGTCTGAAGGCCATCGCAGTCACTCCGAAAAAGAGGGTCTCGTCACTGCCCGATGTCGCCACCGTGGCCGAGTCTGGCTTTCCCGATTACGAATCCGTTTCATGGGGCGGCGTCATGGCGCCTGCCGGCACCCCAAAACCGGTCATTTTCAGACTTAACGCCGAAGTGCTGCGCATTCTCAAGCTGCCCGATGTACGCGAAAAACTTTCCGGCCTCGGCGCCGACATTGTCGGCTCCACACCAGAGGAATTCGCCCAATACCTTAAGGCAGAAATCGTGAAATGGCGAACAGTTGCGAAGCAGGCAAACGTACGACTCGACTGACATGCGGGCGCCCTGCAAAAACGTCGCAATCGCCGGCGGCGGCAAGATGGGGGGCGACATCGCCGCGATGTTTGCCGGAAATGGATGGCATGCGCATGTATGCGAGCCGGTGGCAGCGGTCAGGGCATCGCTGCACAAGCGCACAGCAGCCGCTTTAAAGACATCCGGCGCCACCACGCCCATTGCAAATACCCGCATTGACATCCACGGGAACCTCGCCACCATTCCGTGGCGCAGTGTCTTACTGGTGGTGGAAGCTGCTCCGGAAATCCTCGCACTGAAACAACGGCTGTTCAGAGAAATCGAGACTCTGGCGTCCCGCCAGACCATCATCACCACCAACAGTTCGAGCCTGCGCCTCAGCGATATCGCCGCCAAGATCAGACATCGTGACCGCACTGCGGCAATGCACTGGCTCACACCTGCCAACCTCGTGCCGGTTGTTGAGGTGGTGCGCGGCAGGATGACCAATCCGCGCACCATCCGGCTGCTCAACCATTGGCTGACCGAGATGGGAAAAATCCCGGTAAATCTCAGCCGCGATATTCCCGGGATGATCATCAACCGGATCCAGCATGCAATGCTGCGCGAAGCGTTCAACCTCGTGGATAAGGGCATCGCAAGCGCCGAGGAAATTGACAAGGCGGTCCGCTACGGTTTCGGCTTTCGCTATATCGCATGCGGCCCGATTCAGCAGCGTGACCTGAATGGACTGGACATTCATCACGAGGCGGCGAAACAGATCTATCCGACGCTACACTGCGGCAAGAAACCTCCGCGCTGCCTCGCGGAACTGGTGAAATCCGGGAAGCTGGGCGTCAAAAGCGGGGGCGGATTTTATCCCTGGGACAAAAAAACGCTGCCGCGGCAACTGGGCAATTATGAGAAAAAACTGCTCGCAGCGTTACTGCTCATGGATGGTTAATCATGGATGGTTAATCATGGATGGTTAAAACGGCAACTCTGAACACCCGGCTGCCAGAATGGCCAGAATGACAGCGGCGACCGGCTCAACGCAATCCAAGCACGTCCCACATGTCGAACAGGCCCGCCGGTTTCGCCATGATGAACTGCGCAGCGCGCAAGGCCCCTGCGGCGTAATTTGCACGGCTTGTCGCCCTGTGGGTAATCTCCAGACTCTCACCCGTACCAATGAACATCACGGTATGGTTGCCGACCAGATCGCCGCCGCGAACGGTGGCAAACCCGATGGTTTCAGCATTGCGTTCACCGACATGACCTTCACGCCCGTAAACCGCGCATTCGCGCAAGTCACGACCCAGTTCTCTCGCGACGACCTCGCCCATGCGCAAAGCAGTGCCTGAAGGCGAATCGACTTTATGCCGGTGATGGGCTTCCACCACCTCGACGTCGTAACCCTGATTGAGCGCTCTCGCCGCCACTTCAAGCAGCTTGAAGGTTACATTGACACCGACGCTGAAATTGGGCGCCATTGCAATGGCAATCCCGCGCGCAGCATCAGCGATGGCCTGTTTGCCGGCGTCGTCAAAGCCTGTGGTGCCGATCACCATGCGCACTTTCAGTTTGCGGCAGATGGCGAGATGCCGCAGCGTGCCCTCAGGTCGCGTGAAATCGATCAGCACGTCGCAGCCGGCAAGCACTTGCTCCGGGTTATCGCTGATCAGCACACCGCGCGGCGCGCCGACGAGTTCACCGGCATCGCGCCCGACTTGTGGGTTACCCGTCTGCTCCAGCGCTGCGGCCAGCACCACGCCGCCGTCCCCGGCCACCGCCTCCAGCAGCGTGCGGCCCATGCGGCCGGCACTGCCGGCAACTGCGATTCTGGCTTGTTTTTTTGCGGCGCTCATTTCTTTTCCGGAATGACGGCCGGCACCACAGGCGCAGCGGGCGCCGCCGGCACGACCGCCTTGCCCGCAGCCGGTGGCTGCGAAATATTGGCACCGGCGACCACGTCGCCCTCAATGCGATCCAGCACCTCACCGCGGAATATCACTGTCACCATCCGCTGCTCGACCAGTTGCCCCTGTTTATAGAGGGTGTAGGCATAATCCCAGCGATCAGTGCGGAAAGGATCAACGATCAGCGGCGTGCCCAGCGCAAAACGCACCTGGCTGCGGGTCATTCCCGGCTGGAGCCTGGCGATCATCTCCTGCGTGACGTAATTACCCTGCTGAATTTCGATCTTGTACGGCTTCAAAAAAGGCAATATCGGAATATTGCCGCAGCCCGGCAAAAACAGTGTCGCAAACATCACGGAAATCAGAATTTTTTTCATGTGCGCCAAATGATACCGGGCCTGCCGGCCCGCAACATGCATCAACGATTATTGCTGATATCATAGCCGAGATTGGCCGGGCATGAGCATCTGCACTTGCGCCAATGCTGCCCTTCAGCCCCATCCGACAGGAAACGCGATGAGTTCTCCGCAGGACCTGAAAACCATCGGCCTCAAGGCCACGCTGCCAAGGCTGCGCATCCTTGAGTTGTTCGAAAAAAGCGATGTTCGCCACCTCGCGGCGGAAGACGTTTACAAAAAACTGGTGGACGAAGGCACCGATACCGGCTTGGCCACGGTGTATCGCGTGTTGACCCAGTTCGAGCAGGCCGGCCTGCTGATGCGGCACCATTTCGAATCGGGGAAGGCCGTCTACGAACTGAACCAGGGCAGCCACCACGACCATCTGCTCTGCCTGCAGTGCGGCCACGTCGAGGAGTTCTACGATCCGGAAATCGAAAAGCGCCAGGAAAAAGTCGCCAAGGATCGCGGCTTCCGCATCCATGACCATTCCCTGCATATCTACGCCGACTGCATCCGCAGCGCCTGTCCTCGCAAAAACAAAGCCTGACCGGCTGTCCCGGGCGCATCCGCCAGAGCGCAGCCGCGGAAAAATCACTGATGCCGACTGACGAGCAATCCTGGATCAGGCTGGCCATCGCGCTCGGTATCGGACTGCTGATCGGCATCGAACGTGAACGGCGCAGGGGCGAAGGGCCCGCGCGCGCCGTCGCCGGAATGCGCACCTTTGCAGTGGTGGCCCTGCTCGGCGCCGTCAGCGTCCTGCTCGGCAATGAAATTCTGCTGGCCGTCACCACCTGCGGCGTAATCCTGCTGATCGCCATCGGTTACAGCCGGACCAAGGCAAAAGACCCGGGGCTGACCACGGAAACCGCGCTGCTGCTGACCGTATTGCTGGGCGCGCTGGCCATGCGCGAACCGGCGCTGGCGGCCGGCCTCGGCGCTGGCGTGGCCATTCTGCTCGCCGCGCGCAACCGCATGCATCATTTCGCGCGCAAAGTACTGACCGAAAGCGAATTCAATGATGCACTGCTGCTGGCGGCAGCGACTTTGGTGGTATTGCCGCTCATTCCGGATCGGCACATCGGTCCGTACTCGGCAATCAATCCGCATGTTGCCTGGACCATCGTAATCCTGATGATGGCCATCGGCGCCGCCGGCCACATCGCGCTGCGGCTGCTCGGACCGCGTTACGGCCTCGCCATCGCCGGTTTCGCCTCAGGTTTTGTGTCGAGCGCCGCCACCATCGGCAGCATGGGCGTACGCGCGCGGCAAACACCGACGCTGACCGGACCCGCAGTGGCGGGCGCCGTGCTCTCGACCGTGGCCACCATCGCGCAGATGACCCTCCTGCTCGCAGCCACCAGTCTGGATTTGCTGCGGGCGCTGGCGGTGCCTCTGGCCTGCGCTGGAGCAACGGCCGTCGCCTACGGCGCGCTGTTCATGCTGAAAACCGCCGGCCGGCCGGTGCCCGAGGGGGGAGACCCCGGACGCGCGTTCAGCTTCCGCACCGCGCTGCTGTTTGCAGCGACCATCACGGCAGTGATGTTTGCCTCCGCCGCCATTGTCGCGCATCTCGGCGCGTCCGGATTGATCCCGGCAGCAGCCGCAGCCGGATTTGCCGATGCGCACTCGATCGCGGTATCCATCGGATCCCTGGTTACCGCCGGAAAAATCAACCTCTCCGAAGCCGCCCTGCCCGTGCTGGTCGGACTCAGCACCAACACGGCCACCAAAATCGTGCTGGCGTTCGTCAATGGCGGCAGGCCATTTGCGCTGCAGGTCGTGCCGGGACTGGTATTGACGATTGCGGCCGCGTGGCTGGGGTGGTTGCTCGCGCGTTGAGCAGCACACCGCGGGACTGCCTTATTTTTTCCCGAGCATTTCGGCAGCGTGCTTGCGCGTGGTGTCCGTAATTTTCACCCCGCCCAGCATGCGCGCAATTTCCTCGACGCGCGCCTTGGCGTCGAGCACAACCACCACTGACGCCGGCTTGCCGCCCGCCGTCGCCTTGCGCACCTGCCACTGCTGATCAGCGGCAGCCGCAACCTGCGGCAGATGGGTAATGCACATCACCTGATGTTTGCCGCCCAGCGACTGCAGCTTGCGGCCGACAATTTCTGCGACACCGCCGCCGATGCCGACATCCACTTCGTCGAACACCAGCGTCGGCACCCGCGCCACGCGGCTCAGCACCGTCTGTATTGCCAGCGACAGCCGCGACAGTTCGCCGCCGGATGCGGTTTTGGCAATCGGCTGCGGCGTCATACTTTTATGTGGCGCGACGCGGAATTCGATCAGTTCCAGACCGTGCGCCGCGGGCGTTTCCAGCGGCTCCAGGGCCACTTCGAACACACCGCCCTGCATCGCCAGTTCCTGCATGCCGGCAGTCACTGCTTCGGCGAGTTTTTTCGCAGACTTTTTGCGCCCCGCGGTCAGTTTTTTCGCGGCCTCGCGATACGCCGCCTCGGCTTCGTTTTCGCGCGCACGCAAGGTTTCGGGATCACCACCGGCGCCGAGTTCAGCCAGCCGCTGCCGTGTGTGCTCAGCCAATTCATGCAGCGCATCAGCGTCAACACGGTATTTGCGCGCAGCGGTATGCAATGCATCGAGGCGTTGCTCGACTTCGCGCAGACGTTGCGGGTCGAGATCAGTGCGTTCGCCATAACGCCGCAAGGCGCCGGCACCTTCCTGCAACTGAATCTGTGCCGGTTCCAGCGCATCGAGGATGTCTTTCAGCCGTGCATCATGCGCCAGCAGCGGCTGCAGACGGGCAATGACACTGTTCAACTGCGCCAGCGCAGCGCCCTCGCCTTCAGTCAGCATTTCCACACCAGCCTGCGCCGCTTCGATCAGGCTGGCAGCATGCGCCAGCCGCGCATGCTCGGCGCCGACCCTGGTCCATTCGCCAGGCTCCAGTTTCAGCGCATCAAGTTCCTGCAACTGCCATTCGAGGCGTTCGCGCTCGGCGTTGATCGCCACAGCATTGCCTTCGAATGCCAGCCGTTCCCCGCGCCGCCGCTGCCAGGTACGCCAGGCGTCATTGACCAGTTCCGCCTGCGCCGCCATGCCGCCATAAGCATCGGTCAGCGCGCGCTGCGTCGCCGGACGGCTCAGGGACTGGTGCTGGTGCTGGCCATGAATATCCACCAGAAAATCACCGGCGCCGCGCAACTGCGCGGCGGTTGCGGGATGGCCGTTGATAAAACCACGCGAACGGCCCGACACCTCGACCACGCGCCGCAACAGGCAAACGCCCTCGTCGCCGGCAAGGTCGTTGTCGGACAACCACGATTGCAGGGCCCTGTTGCCGTCGGTGTCGAATTCCGCAGTGACATCAGCGCGGGCAGCACCTTGACGCACGGCGATGGCATCGGCGCGTTCACCCAGGGTCAGCGCCAGTGCATCGATCAGGATGGATTTGCCGGCGCCGGTTTCGCCGGTCAGCACGGTGAAGCCAGCGCCGAACTCGAGCTCAAGGCGAGCGACGATGACAAAATCCTGGATGGTCAGCCGTTGCAACATGCGGCTTTGCCGTGAAAGGGTGAATGAGTTAAGGCGTGAATGCGCAAAACCGGGTTATACCTTGCGTTTGAGGGAGGATATCGAAGCAACCAACAATGCAAACACGCCATCAATTCGTTCCATAAGTGGCTCAGCGTCCGCGGGATGGCCCTGACGCTTGGCGATTTCAAGCCGGGTATCCGGTTCAGAAAGTGATCCACCCGCGATATTGAGAAAATGAATGAGTTCTTTGGTCCCGGCCCTGGCGCAACATTCGGCAATATTTGATGGCACAGAAACCGCTGCCCGCCGCATCTGACATGAAAGTCCATACAACTCTTCTTTCGGGAATTTTGCAGTTGGCAGATAGATATCGTCCACCAACTCCACCGCACTCTGCCAGACTCGCAGGTTACGATGATTCCGCCTCATCCGCACTCATTCACTCATTCACTTATTCACTTATTCACTCATTCACTTATTCACATCCTCACGCTTTCATCAGTCCCGGTTCCAGTGCAGCTTCTCGCGCAGCATCGCGTAATAGCTGTGGCCCACGGGATGCAACAATTTTATTTTGTGCGGATAGCGCCGTATGACGACGCGATCATTCTCGCGCAAGTCGAAATGCGAATGGCTGTCGAAATGCGCACGCGGGTCGTCGGCACTGCGTACGACGATTTCGACAGTGCTGTCGCCGCCGATGATGATCGGCCGGTTGGACAGCGTGTGCGGCGCCACCGGCACCAGCGCCATCACGCTTAGCGCGGGATGCACGATCGGACCGCCGGACGACAGTGCGTATGCCGTCGAACCCGTGGGGGTCGCGACGATCAGGCCGTCGGAACGCTGGTTGTAGATGAACTGGCCGTCGATCTGCACTTCGATTTCAACCAGGCCGCCACGAAAACCCTTGGCCACCACCACATCATTGAAGGCCAGCACATCGAACACGCATTCCTGGCCGCCACCATTGTCGCCGCTGTAAACCTCAGACTGCAGCAGCATGCGCTCCTCGGTCACGTACTGGCCGTCGAGGATTGATGTCATGGTTTCGAACATCGTGTCCAGCGAAATGTCAGTCAGAAAACCCAGCCGCCCCTGGTTGACGCCCACCAGCGCCACATCGCAGGGTGCAAAGGTGCGCGCGATGTTGAGCATGGTGCCATCACCGCCGATGACAATCGCCAGATCCGCTTCGCGGCCGAGGTCTTCGAGCAGCAGCACTTCGTACGGACAATTCTGGATATGCGCCGCGGTCAGGCGGTCAAGCAGCACCTTGACGCCGCGTTCCTCAAGGAAACGCGCGAGCTTCATCACCGGTACGGCGATCTCCGGTGTCTTGTATTTACCGATCAGTGCAACAGTGGGAAATGCAATGGGCATGGCAGCCATTGTTCATTGATGAGCATGCGGGCGGTATGCTCATCTCGCATCTCCCCTCCCCCTCGGGGGGAGGGGTCGGGGGTGAGGGATGAGCGTCACCCGCTCTTTTGTTCGACGCTCATTAAACCATAATTTCACCGCGCCCGGCACCGTGCAAACCCATTAAAAACAATGCATTGGCGCTCTACCGCAGAGAGTGCTGAGGTGGCGTGCTTTTTGTGTAAAATCATTTCATGGCGAATGAAACACAGGCACTGAACGAACGCGCGCAACTGTTACTGAAAACCCTGGTCGAGCGTTACATCGCCGACGGCCAGCCGGTGGGTTCGCGCGCGCTGTCGAAATTTTCCGGACTCGACCTGTCGCCGGCGAGCATCCGCAACGTGATGGCGGATCTTGAAGACATGGGCTTCATCGCCAGTCCGCACACTTCTGCCGGCCGCATCCCGACGCCGCGCGGCTACCGTTTTTTTGTCGACACGCTGCTCACCGTCAAACCGCTGGACCGCATCGAGATCAACCAGCTTGAAGGTCAGTTACAGGTTGAGGGCACGCAAAAGCTGGTCGCCTCGGCTTCGCATGTGCTGTCGGAGATCACCCGTTTCGCCGGTGTGGTAGTCACACCGCGACGCAGCGCCGGCTTCCGCCATATCGAATTCCTCCGGCTCGCCGAAAAACGCCTGCTGCTGATTCTGGTCACTGCCGAAGGTGATGTACAGAACCGCATCATCCAGACCGAGAAAGCGTATTCACCGTCCGAACTGGTCGAAGCTGCCAACATCCTCAACCAGAATTTTGCCGGCTGCACTTTCGACGAAATCCGCCGCCGCCTGCAGTCCGAACTTAAACAACTGCGCGAAGACATGACCCAGTTGATGGCGGCAGCGCTCGCTGCCGGCGACCAGGCCGTCAGCGAATCCGCCGAAGACGTGGTGATTTCCGGTGGAACCAACCTGCTCGGTATCGACGACCTGTCTTCAAACATGAGCAAGCTGCGCGACCTGTTCAACCTGTTTGAGCACCGCGCCACGCTGCTGCAACTGCTGGATGTATCGAGCCGCGCACAGGGCGTGCAGATTTTCATCGGCGGCGAAGCGGGACTGACGCCGCTGGACGAATGCAGCGTGGTCACTGCGCCCTACGAAGTCGACGGCAAGATTGTCGGCACCGTCGGCGTCATCGGCCCGACACGCATGGCCTATGAACGCGTGATTCCCATCGTCGACATCACTGCCAAGCTGCTGAGCAGCGCCCTCCAGAGGTGAACACGCTGTTTGTGAATATGTGAATATGTGAAAGGGTGAAGACACAACATCCACCCCGAAACCCTGCGTTTTTCACACCTTCACTCATTCACTCTTCACGAATCAACATCATGAGCTTATTTGCAAAAGAGCCCTCATTTGCCCACGGCACCGCGCCGAAAATCGGCATTCTGCTGATCAACCTCGGCTCGCCCGACTCGGCAACACCCGGCGCGGTACGCACTTACCTGCGCGAATTCCTCTCCGATCCGTACGTGGTCGAAATCCCGCGCCCGGTGTGGTGGTTGATTCTCAACCTGTTCGTGCTGACCACCCGCCCCAAGGCCTCGGCCGCGCGTTATGCGCAGGTGTGGACCAAGGAGGGTTCGCCACTGAAGGTGCATACCGCGCAGCAGGCGAAGCTGCTGCAGGGTTACCTCGGCGAACGACTGAAGCAGCCGCATGTTGTCGATTTCGCAATGCGTTATGGCAAACCTTCCATCCGTGAAAAACTGGATGCATTAAAAGCGCAGGGCTGCGACCGCATCCTGTTGCTGCCGCTGTATCCGCAATATTCAGCGAGCACTACCGCCACTGTTTTCAACGCCGCATTTGAAGTTATCGGCCGCATGCGCAACCAGCCGGCGGTGCGCACCGTGCGGCACTTCCACGACCACGAGGGTTACATCAAGGCGGCGGCGCAAGGCATCCAGGACTACTGGTTCAAACACGGTCGCGGCGATCACCTGGTGCTGAGTTTCCACGGTGTGCCGCGGCGCACGCTGGACTTGGGCGATCCCTATCACTGCGAATGCCTGAAAACCGGCCGCCTGATCGCCGAACAGATCGGCCTCAAGGCTGATTTTTATTCAGTGACTTTTCAGTCCCGTTTCGGCCGCGCCGAATGGCTGAAGCCGTACACCACCGAAACCATCAAGGCACTCGCCAAAAAGAAAACCGGCCGCGTTGATGTGACCTGCCCCGGTTTTGTCAGCGACTGCCTGGAAACGCTGGAAGAAATCGCGATTGAAGCCAAAGGCGACTTCCTCACCAATGGCGGCAAGGAACTGCACTACATCCCCTGCCTCAATGAACGCGACGACTGGATCCACGCGCTGACCGACATTGTGCTGAAGAATGTGCTGGGCTGGAACAACAATGCCACCGCAGAAAGCCTGAGCGCATCACGCACGCGCGCGGCCGGCTTGGGCGCGAAGCATTGATACTGCGCACCGCACCCGCCACCCGCCACCCGCGGCGATTTCTTGATTTATCAAAAAAATCAATTACTTATAAATTACGCCGAGCCACTGCGCAATTGTGCGGTCAGCGGCTCCAGTGTAGCCAGTGTTTCCAGGCCCTCTACCGTCTCCCGCAGGCGCTTGCGGGCCTCCGCATTCAGCACACTCGCAGCCAACTGCTCGAACTTCGCATTGAGTTGCCCGGCCGTCAGCGGCGCGTCCGGTGATCCGGGGCGATGCAGCATTTCTTTGGCATGACGCTCACCGCCTGCAGTCGTGACCGTCAAGCGCGTCGCATAACGGAAGGCATTGCCCATCGCATCAAACTTCGCATCGGTGGTGACCTTGATGCGATGCATGAACGCGAGTATGTCCGGATGCTCCAGTTTGCTCTCATCAAACTGCGCAACCATCGCCGCCCGCTCCAGCGCCATCACTGACAGCGCGTAAAACATATTCATCTGTGCCGAGGCCACACCCTGCGGCACATAGGGCCAGGCCACATGATCCCTGCAATGCGTCGTGCACTCGACATCGATTTGCGCGATGTCGTCCGCCTTCAACTGATGCTCGATCATGATGGCGTCAAGCAATGCCAGAGAGGGATGCACCGCACCGGCAGTGGCATAAGGCTTGAAGCCAAGCGCCAGGGTTTCCCATTGCGTGCCCAGTCCTGTGGTCAACGCGTCGAGATTGCGCTGATCAGTCATTGAACTGAAAAAACCACCGAAGGGTGCTTCCAGTACATTGATGATGCCGGTAAAACCACGCCGCGCCAGCAACGCTGCGGTGACGCCGTTTTTGGCCGCCAGCCCCGCATGCAGGCGTTTGACCATTGCACCTTCCTGGGCCGCCATCAAACCCGATGCCATCGAACCGACAATGCCGAACGCATGCTGTGTACGGGCCGCATCCAGATTCAGCAAACGCGCAGCGGTCGCCGCAGCGACGAAGCCGCCGCACACCGCAGCCGAATGAAAACCGCGCTTGAAAATGTTGCCCGCGCCAGCAATGCCTATGCGCAGGCCGGCTTCATAGCCGGCAACGATCGCGGTGATGAATTCGCGGCCGCTGACCGGCTCTGATGTGGAAGCACGCCACTCCGACAACGCCAGCGCCACGGCAATCGCCAGCGAACCGGCGTGCATCGAAGCACGGGTATGCGCATCATCCAGTTCGAAACCATGCCCTGCCGTGCTGTTAACCAGCACGGCCTGCGCCACCGACAGGCGTTCGGCACTGCCGATGATCGAGGCTTGTGGTGCACCGCCCTCCTCGCGTGCCACCTCGATCACAATGCGCGTCCACGGTAAGGTGACGCCAAGAAACATGCAGCCAAAGGTATCCAGCAGGCAAGTCTTGGTTCTTTCGATGACAGTGGGCGGCAAATCTTCATAACGCAGGGCAGCGACGTAAGACGCCAACGCCGCCGTCGCGCCGGGTGCCGCACTAATTGCCACGCTTGTTTCTAATGTTTTCATGAACTGTCCGATCTTAAGTTACCGACCTTAAGTCACCGACCTTACATCGCCGAAATGCCCGCCTGCTTCACCACCGGCCGCCATTTCGCCTGCTCGTTCTCGAGGAAACTGATGAAGGCTTGCGGCGTTTCCGGTGACGGCAGCGAACTGTCATGGGCCAGCAGATCCGCGAGCTGCTGCGACTTGAGTTCTTCCATCAGGCCCGCATACAGCTTGTCAAACACCGGCTTGGGCGTACCCGCACGCACTGCGAGCCCGTTCCAGATCAGGTGCTCATAACCCTTCACGCCGGACTCACTGATGGTGGGAGTCCCAGGAATCAGCGGCCAGCGTTTCGCCGTGGTCACCGCAACAAGGCGCAGGCGCCCGGCCTTGATATGCGGCATCGACGATGTCGGATTGTTGAATGCCACCTGGGTTTCGCCGCTCAGCACCGACATCGTTGCCATCGCGCTGCCCTTGTACGGCACATGCAGCAGCTTGACCTTGGCCAGCAGGTTGAACAGTTCGCCGCCGAGATGCGATCCGCCGCCCGGGCCCGAGGAGCCGAAGGTGATCTGGTCCGGACGTGCCTTGGCCAGCGACACCAGGTCCATCACTTTGTAAACTGGCAAGGAAGGATGCACAATCAATCCGCCGGGCGAGATGCCAATGCGGCTCAGCGGCGCAAAATCGCGCAGCGTGTCGAAGGGCAGTTTCGCCTGCAGCAGCGGTGCCATGCTGACGTTGGTGCTGAACAGGTACAAGGTATAACCGTCGGCGGGCAGGCCAAGAACGACTTGCGAAGCAATTACCGAACCGCCACCCGGACGATTATCGACAATCACCTGCTGGCCAAGACGTTTACTGAGTCCTCCGGCGACTACACGTGCCGCCGCATCATTGCCCCCGCCCGGCGCCAGCGGCACGATCAGCCGCAAGGTGCGCTCCGGAAAATTTTGCGCCGACACCGGCTGTACAGCCATGCAGCAAGACAGTGCCGCGCCAGCCGCGAGTTTCAGAAAGTCAGATCGCACGGCTGCGTCCTCCATCGACGTTGATCGAACAACCGTTGATCATCCCCGCCCGCGCCGACGCCAGGAACACCGTCAGGTCGGCCACATCTTCGGGTTTGACCACACGCCCCATCGGCACATCGGCCGTCAGTTCTTTCTCGGCTTCGACGATGGAAATATTTTTCTCCTTCGCCCGGATACTCACCAGCTCCGTCCAGCGCCCGGTATCCGTGGAACCGGGGCAGATCGCATTCACGGTAATGCCTGCCGGACCAAATTCATTGGCCATCGCCTTGGTGATACTCAGCGTGCCGAGGTTGATCGGCCCCGACATCACCTGCACGCCATGCGGCTCGCGACCACGCGTTCCGGACATGTGGATCACACGGCCCTGATTGGATTTTTTCAGGAAAGGCATGGTTTCCCGCGTCATGCGGATCAGCCCGAGCGGCTTCACCGCGAAATATTCTTCCCACAGATGGTCGGGGATATCGGCAAGACGGCCACGATAGGCGCCACCGGCACAATTCACCAGGATGTCGACACTGCCGAGTTCGGCAATCGCCTTGCTCACTGCAGGTTTGATCGCAGCAGCATCGGCAACGTCCATCTCGATCACCGCAATGCGCAACCCCGGATGTTTGAGCTGGATTTCAGCAGCCACATCCTTGCAACGCTTCATGTCACGGCCAAACAAGCCGAGGTTGACGCCCTGCGCCGCCAGCGCGATGGCGATTGAGCGGCCGATGCCGCGGCTTGCGCCGGTGATGAAGGCGGTGCGCCCTTTAAGATTCAGATCCATTGCTGCTCCTCGAATATGTGCTGTTTGCTGAGTGAGTATCGGCTACCAACGATATCGGCCATGACCGGCCATTGCAGGCGCGAATATAATAAGCATCAGCCGCTCCCCGTAAAGCGAAATATGTTTGTGCCACCCCAATCTTTTTTCATGTTGCCCTGCGGATGTCCTTCGGCCTCCCGCCTTTAAACACCCTGGTCGCCTTCGAAGCGGCGGCCAGGCTGCAGAGTTTTGCCAAGGCGGCGCATGAGCTACACATCACCGCGAGCGCGGTCAGCCATCGCATCAAGCTGCTGGAACAACACTACGGCACCCAGTTTTTCATCCGCAACAAACAAAGCCTCGACCTGACGCATGAAGGCACGGTTTTTCTGGGGGCGGTACTTGATGCGCTGCTGATCCTGCGTTCCGCTTCATCCAGGCTACGCCAGGATGCTTCCACCACGATCCGCATCAACGTATCGACGGCACTGGCCAACAAGTGGCTGGCGCACCGGCTCGACGGTTACTACGCAAAGCATGCCGATGCCCGGCTCGAAATCCGTGCAGTACACCACTCTGCCCTGAACCAACTGGCCGACCTGCGATCCGGCGAAGTCGATCTGGCGATTCGTTATGCTAAAGGCAAGGACTGGCAGGGCTTCAAAAAAACCCGGTTGCTGCCAGTGAGGATATTCCCCGTCTGCAACCCCGCCTACAAAACCAGGCACAAACTCAAAACCCCACGCGATCTGGCCAAGGCCACGCTGCTGCGCTCCCCCAGAGATCCCTGGGACCGTTGGTTCAAAAGCGCCGCCTTAAAAAATCCCCCGATACCCTCAGGCACGGAATTCAGCGACGCCGGACTGCTGCTGAGCGCAGCCATCGGCGGCCAGGGCGTGGCGCTGGCGAGGGATGTACTGGCGGAAGAAGACATCGCAGTCGGACGACTGGTCCGCGTCTCTGAACACAGCATCCCTTCGGAACTGGCGTATTACGCGCTGTACCCGCAAAAGAAAACCCTGCGACCGGAAGTCGAAGCGTTCATCGCCTGGCTGATCGCTGAATCCCGCAAACGACTGTAGGCATTTCGAAAAATCATCCAGCGCAAATCTTGCGCATACTCAGGGAAACAATATGAAAGCATTACTCATTACCGTTGTCGCAGCCTCACTGGCGGCCTGCGGTGCCGAAGTCGCCACCACTGCTGCCACCAGCGCAACGATTAAAAAGCAGGAAATGGAAGCCGCGCAACAAACCAAGGAAAGAGCGCAGCAGAAAATCGATCAGGCCACTCAGGCCATACAACAGAGTGCCGAACAAGCGGGCAACGTCGACAAATAGGCGGCTACCGGGCACCACAGGATTGAACATGCGGCGCAATGCGCCCGCAGAAGCCCCCTTGGGGGGCCCTGCGGTCATTGCGCCCTACGCGGGCTAATGTTTCCCGCCCT
>JBBQAO010000143.1:0-6153 GCA_038316355.1 Burkholderiales bacterium | reverse complement strand
GATCGAATTGATTTTTTTGCTCATTGCCAGCCAGTTCAGAAGTTTGTCGTGCACACAGCGCCGGATGACGCGTGTATTGCCAGTGTAGGCTAACCAAGTTGCACCGCATTGCCAACCGCCGCGAACGGCTGAAATCAAGCGCGCCGCATCCGGTTGACACCATGTGGATATGGGGTTAACGTTTTCTGCAATAAAAATGAACTGCGCAATGGGAACACGTCCGGTGTTTCCCGCAGTTAATTCTGGAGGAGTCCTTGATGAAACGATTACTGATCGCTGCTGCCTGCGTTGTTGCACCGTTTGCCGCCCAGGCACAGGGTTTCCCGAGCAAGGCCATTACCATCGTCGTGCCGAATCCGCCGGGAGGAATGAACCAGATTCACGCCCAGCCACTGTCGGCAGTGATCGAACGCCTGACCAAACAGCCGGCGCCGGTGGTCAACCGTTCCGGCGGCACTGCAGCCGTGGGCACGGCCTTCGTCGCCAACCAGCCTGCTGACGGCCACACGCTGCTGATCACCACGCCGAATCTGTACCTGGTGATTGAGAAAGACAAACTCTACGGCATCAAGTCACCCTACACGCTGGCGCAGATCCAGCCTGTCGCGCTGATGAGCGCCGATCCGCTGATCATGGTGGTGCACCCCTCGGTGCCCGCCACAACGGCCAAGGATTTTGCCAGGCTCGCCAAGACCGCCAAGGGCAGCATGACCTACTCGTCGTCAGGCCCCTACGGCATCACCCATGTGCCGATGGAAATGTTCCTTGACGCTGCCGGCATCAAGATGCGCCATGTACCGACCACGGGCGGCGGCCCGGCGGTCACCCAGCTGCTCGGCGGCCACGTCGATGCCACCGGTGGCGGTCCGGCTGCAGTGCATCCGTACGTGATCTCCAACAAGATGAAACCGATCGCCAGCTGGGGCTTAAAACGCCATCCTTCGCTGCCCGACGTGCCGACGTTCAAGGAACAGGGTTTCGATGTCGAAGCGTATCTGTGGGTGGGTGTATTCACGGCCGCCGGCATCCCCGACGCCACGCTGACCCAGTTGCGCGACGTGGTACGCAAAGCAGCCGCGGATCCCGCCTTTAAAGACGCACTGACCAAAGTACAGGTGGTGCCCGACTATCGCGATACGCCAGAATTCAAGACGTTCTTCGATGCCGACTACAAACGCATGGCGGTCGCCGTGCAGAAAATCGGCAAGATCTGAACGTCCACGTACACATCTAAGCATTTGATTTTATTAGTATTTTAATGCGGCGCTGCGGCGCCGCTTTTCTGGATTTTTTCGACGTTTTTTCGAAATTACTCATGCGCATCAAACATATCCAGGCCATCGCCGTCAGCCTGCCGATGATCAAACCGGTCAAAATGTCGTTCGAACAAATACTCCATGCCGAAAACATATTGGCACGCATTGAAACCAGCGACGGCATCATCGGCTGGGGCGAAGCTGCTTCGGCACCGACGATGACTGGCGAAACCCCGGGCAGCATGGTCGCTGCCGTGGGTTATCTCGCCGACAAGCTCGAAGGCATGGCCGCCGACGACATCGCCGCGGTCATGCATCGCGCCGGGCAATATCTCTACGGCAACAACGGCGCCAAGGCCGCGATTGAAATGGCCTTGTTCGATGCGCTGGGTCAGGCCAAAGGCAAGCCGGTATATGAATTGCTGGGCGGTGCTCGACGCATGCGCATCCCCGCCCTGCGCCTGATCGGTACCGGCAGCACCGAAGGCGACATCGCGGAAACCAAAAAGAGATTGGACGAAGGCTATGTCGCAATCAAGATCAAGGTTGGTGTCAGCACACCAGAAGCCGATGCCGAACGCGCGCGAGCCGTCGCTGCTTCGGTCACCAAGGACGACATATTGATCTGCGCCGATGCCAACCAGGCGTGGACACCGGATGAGGCGATTCGCTTTGTGCACGGCATCGCCGATACCCGCATTGAATTTTTCGAGCAACCCGTCGCCGGGCATGATGTTGCCGGCATGGCTCGCGTCGCCGCCGCCAGCCGCGTCAAGATCGGCGTCGATGAAGGCCTGCACAGCCTCGATGACCTGCGCCGGCATCACGCGATGCGCGCCGCACACGGCTGCAGCCTGAAAACCATCAAACTCGGCGGCATGCAGATCGTGCACGATGCCGCGATGCTGTGCGAAGAACTCGGTCTGAAGGTCAACCTCGCCTGCAAAATCGCCGAAGCCGGCATCGCCAGCGCCGGCCTGTTGCATCTGGCGGCGGCGATTCCGTCACTGGACTGGGGCGTCAGCCTGTCGAGCCCTTACCTGTCCGATGACCTGGTCGCCGAACCCATCGCGTTGACCGGCGGATTCGTCAATGTGCCGACCGGACCGGGGCTGGGCATACGCGTTGATGAAGCGAAGGTGCGGCGTTACACGCGGGAAGTCTGAATCAGGGCATCGCTTCCCGGGTTCTCAGGCCGCGCCGGTGACGGGAGCGCTGACGGCGACCGGCCGCTTGTGACGCGGCAGCCAGAGCGCCAGCGGGATCGCGAGAAAACCGATCGCGGAGGCGACGAGAATCGCCGATGTGTAGTTGCCCGAGTGGTCGAACAAGGCGCCGCCAAGCCAGCCGCCAAGCGCCATGCCGGTGCTGCCACCAATCATCTCGAACGAAAAAATTGAACTGAGGGGTGCCTTCGGACCGAACATCTGCCGGTTGATGATCGGGAATCCGACCATCTCTCCACCGTAACAGATGCCGAAAATCACGGCAAAGGCATAAAAATGCCAGACTTCATGGGCAAAAAGCAGCAGGAGAATAGACAGGCTCTGGCCGAAGATCGCCCCCGAAAGGATGGTTCGCCCGCCGAAACGTTCGGTGAGCAGCGAAAAGCTGAAACGACTGAAGATTGATACGCCGGCAATCGTGCTCAGCACCCCAGCCGCCTGCAGGCCCGGAATCCCGTGGTGTGTGGCCATCGAAACACCATGCGCAAGGATCACCGCATGCCCGGCACAGCCGAGATGGTGGCAACCCATCAGCAGCCACACCGGCTTGTTGGCGAGTATCGAGCGCATGCTGACCGCTACGCCGGACGCCTGCTTTTCCTGCGCCGCGTCCTCGGCACCATAGGCGGTCAGCCCCATCTCGGCCGGACTCGTCCTGATGAACCAGGAAAAGAACAGAAGTATCACGCCGAAGGCGAGACCGAACACCAGGAATGCCGACTCCCAGCCGCGGTTCTCGATCAACCAGCGGAACAACAGCGCAAAAACCACCGGGCCGAGTCCCAGCCCGGCCCAGTAGATGCCCAGCGCGAGCCCCATTTTCTGATGGAACCAGCGGGTCACGATGACCGGCAGCAGCACCACAAAAGCCGCGTTGCCAAGAGCACCGACAAACACGCCGTAAATCACATAAAGATGCCACAGTTCCTGAATCATCCCGAGCAGAACCGTGCCCGCGGAAATCATCAGCGACGCACCGAGCATCAGTGTACGCGCGCTGTAGCGGTCGCCGAGCCAGCCGAATATCAGCATCGCGGGCATGCTGCAAAGGAATGCGAGCGAATAGGCCAGACCGATGTCGCCGCGTTTCCAGTCGAATTTTTCGACCAGCGGATCGACGAGTACCGCGAACGACGCTGAATCGGCGCGACTGACGACCCCGAGTACGCACGCTGCCGCGAGAATGATCCAGGCGTGATGGATCCCGTATTTCCGGATGAATGTCATGAACGAATATTCTTTTTGTCAGGAGCCAGCCAGACGCAGGCCACATTAGTTCATAATATGGATGCGCATAATTATCGCATGCGCCATTCTCGCATACCGCTTCTACTTGGAATGCCGACCATCGCATTCGACTCTTGCGGCCACATAATGGCCAATCGTTACACAAAGCATGCGACTGGAAATCAGCAGTCACAACAACATCGCCTTCATCAGAATCGTCGACATTGAGGAATGCCAACGTGGAAAAAAACAAGGGCCAGCCGTTAAGCTAACCCTTGATCTGTATTGGCTGGCGGTGCGCGATTCGAACTCGCGACCAACGGATTAAAAGTCCGTTGGACCTCACAACTTCAGACAAGCCGCGTAATGCCCGGGCCTGATTTCACGCAACGCCGGCACGCTTTCCCCGCACTCTGCCGTCGCCAGCGGGCAACGTGCCTGAAATACGCAGCCTGGCGCCGTTACCAGCTTGCCGGGAACTTCACCGGCAGGCACAGCCCGCACCCGCTGCGCCTCCAGAACTGGATCCGGAATCGGCACTGCAGCAAGCAAGACCTGCGTATACGGATGCAGCGGCTCCGCATACAGCGCATCGCGATCGGCGATTTCCATGATCTTGCCCAGGTACATCACCATCACGCGGTCGGCGATGTGGCGCACTACTGCAAGGTCGTGGGCGATAAACAGGTAAGTCAGACCCAGTTTCTGCTGCAGGTCTTCCAGCAGATTGATGATCTGCGCCTGGATCGACACATCCAGCGCCGACACCGGCTCGTCACAGATGATGAATGACGGCTCCAGCGCCAGGGCCCGCGCAATACCCACCCGCTGGCGTTGTCCGCCCGACAACTGGTGCGGATAACGCTCGGCCATGTAATCAAACAAACCGACCTGATTCAGCAACTCACGGACTCTCGCCTGTGCCGCAGCGGCGTCCGGTTGCAGTTTGTAGACCAGCAGCGGCTCGGCGATGATCTGGCCGATGGTCATGCGCGGATTCAGTGAACTGTACGGGTCCTGGAAGATCACCTGCACCTGACGCCGGTAGCGCTGCATTGCCTCGCCTGTCGCCTGCGTCACCTCGCTGCCATCGAACAGGATCTGCCCGGCAGTGGCCTGCTCCAGTCGCAGCAAGCTGCGGCCGACCGTGGTTTTGCCGCAGCCGGATTCGCCAACCAGGCCCAGGGTTTCTCCGCGGAAAATGTCGAAAGACAGGTCATCGACCGCGCGGAGCGCTGGCAAACCGGCGCTGGTTTCAAAATACGTCTTGAGCCCGCGCACCTGCAACAGTGGCGAAGCACGATCCAGTGTTTTGCTAACGCCGGTGATATTGCCTGATGACAAATCCACCGCCGGCTGTTTCACCAACTCCGCCGCACGCAGGCAGGCCGACCAGCGCTGTGGCACCACTTCGAGCAGTTCCGGCAGCGTCTCAACGCAGGCCTCGATGCGCCATGCACAGCGTGCTGCGAAACGACAGCCGGGCGGCGGATCGAGCAAATCCGGCGGCGCACCGTCTATGGTTTCCAGTCGCGCAGCTCGTGGCCGGTCCAGCCGCGGTACCGAACGCAGCAGGCCCGCGGTGTACGGATGCAAGGGCTGCGCGAACAGATCCGTCGCTGCAGCCTGCTCCGCCATGCGTGCTGCATACATCACGTTGACGCGGTCGGCATAACGCGCGACGACGCCGAGATTATGGGTGATCACCAGCAGTGCGATGCCGAACTCGCGCGACAATTCCTGCATCAGGCCGAGAATCTGTGCCTGGATGGTCACGTCCAGCGCAGTGGTTGGCTCATCGGCAATGATCAGCCGCGGATTGCAGGCCAGCGCAATGGCAATCATCACGCGCTGGCGCATCCCGCCGGAGAACTGGTGCGGATACTGGTCGAGGCGCCGCGCCGCATCGGGAATGCCCACCCGCTGCAGTAACTCAATCGAGCGAACACGCGCGGCTTCTGCCGTCATGCCGAGATGGATGCGCAGAGGCTCGCCCATCTGGTAGCCGATATTCAGCACCGGATTCAGTGAGCTCATCGGATCCTGAAAAACCATCGCGATGTCGCGGCCGCGAATCTTGCGCATGTCTGCATCAGGCAAGGCCAGCAGATCGCGGCCATCGAACAGGATGCGGCCACTGACCTGCGCGGTCTGCGCCAGCAGGCGCATCACCGCCAGTGCCGACACCGATTTGCCGCAGCCAGACTCGCCAACCAGTGCCAGAACTTCACCGGGTTTGACCTGCCAGGACACACCCTGCACCGCGCGCACCGTGCCACGCGGCGTGGTGAACTGCACCTGCAGGTTTTCAACCGCCAGCAGCCACGGATTCTCAGCCGCCGGCATGGTGGCGGGCGCTACTGCCGCGTTTGCCATGGGTGCATCAGGCGAGTGCGGCCGCCAGCACGCGCGCGACATGCACCGCCTCGCGCGCCGCGCCGTCA
>JBBQAO010000168.1:0-2285 GCA_038316355.1 Burkholderiales bacterium | reverse complement strand
GTTCGATCCCTACCTCCCCAGCCAGTCTTACGTGGAGTCGGCGCAGGCTGGAGTCTGGTTTTTTGTCAGCCGCGAGCAGTGCTTGTGGCTAGTTTTGTTCTTGGACCAGTAGTAATCGGGTTTTCTCCAGACTCCAGTCTCGGGTAGCAGAGTGGCTAGATATGGCTTATGACAGCTTGATGGTGTTTACCGGCAATGCGCATCCCAAGCTTGCCGAGGACGTGGTCAGACACCTCAACATCCCGCTGGGACGGGCGAGTGTAGGTCGTTTCAGCGACGGCGAGGTCATGGTCGAACTACTCGAAAACGTGCGCGGCAAGGATGTCTTTGTCCTGCAGTCGACCTGCATGCCGACCAATGACAATCTGATGGAAGTGCTGCTGATGGCGGATGCGCTCAAGCGTTCGTCCGCCGGGCGCATTACCGCCGCAGTGCCTTACCTGGGCTACGCGCGGCAGGACCGCAGGCCCCGTTCGGCGCGCGTGGCGATCAGCGCCAAGGTTGTGGCCAACATGATGGTAGTGGCCGGTGTGGACCGGCTGTTGACGATGGACCTGCATGCCGATCAGATCCAGGGTTTTTTCGACATCCCGGTGGATAACGTTTACTCGGCGCCGATCCTGCTCGGTGATATCTGGAAATCGGGTCACCAGAACCTGGTCGTGGTTTCGCCCGACGTCGGTGGCGTGGTGCGAGCGCGGGCGCTGGCCAAGCGCCTCGAATCCGATCTGGCGATCATCGACAAGCGGCGACCGCGGCCCAATGTGGCCACGGTGATGAACATCATTGGTGATGTCGCGGGGCGAACCTGCGTCATCATGGACGACATGGTCGATACGGCGAATACGTTGTGCGAGGCGGCGCTGGCGCTGAAGGAGAAGGGCGCGGAGAAAGTACTAGCTTATTGCACGCACCCGGTGTTGTCGGGCAACGCGATCGAGCGCATCAATAACTCGGTGCTCGATGAGCTGGTGGTGACCAATACGATTCCGCTGCGCGAAGATGCGAAGGCCTGTGGCCGCATTCGCCAGCTCAGCATTGCCGCGTTGCTGGCCGAAACCATGCTTCGCATCAGCAACGAGGATTCGGTTTCGTCCCTGTTCATGGAATAGGGCGGGGTAGTACAGATTTTAGGCGGGCGGCAGCGATGCTGTCCCTTTTGAACAGGTGGTTACTGGTCGCGGTAACCGCCTTAATTTTAGGAGAGTCAACATGGCAACGATAGAAGTCACTGCGATGTCCCGCTCGCTGCAGGGAACGGGTGCGAGCCGCCGCCTGCGCGTAACGGGCAAAGTGCCGGGAATCATCTACGGCGGAGAACAACTCGCCAAGAACGTGGAATTCGATCATAACGGTCTGTTTCATCAACTCAAGCAGGAAGCCTTTCATGCTTCCATTCTGAGCATGATCGTCGACGGCAAGAAAGAGCGCGTGCTGTTGCGCGATGTGCAGATGCATCCGTGGAAGCAACTGGTCCTGCATGTGGACTTCCAGCGTGTCTCAGCCAACAAGAAAATTCATATGAAAGTGCCGCTTCACTTTATCAATGCCGATATTGCGCCGGGCGTGAAAACCGGCGGCGGCATCGTCAGCCATGTGATGAACGAAATGGACATCACCTGCCTGCCCGACGATCTGCCGGAATTCATCGAAGTCGATCTGCAGAGCCTCGAGATCGGCGAGGCCGTGCATTTGGCCGATCTGAAAATTCCGCAAGGGGTGGAATCGGTGCAACTGACGCGCGACGACAATGCCGTGGTGGCCACGGTGCAAATCCCGCGTGCCATGGTCGAAGCGGAGCCTGTCGCTGCTGCCGCAGAGGGCGCCGCCGTCGAAGGCGCGGCGCCGGCCGCAGGTGCCGCGGCCGCGGGGACTCCCGCAGCTGGTGCAGAGGCCAAGAAGGAGCCGGAGAAGAAGGACGGCGGCAAGAAGTAATATCTCGCAGTTCGCTCTACGGCCTGCCGTCAGCATCGCCTGGCCGGCAGGCCGGTTCGTTTTCAACCCTGCATTTGCATGATGTCGCGCCATCGCCATGAAGCTCGTCGTAGGATTGGGTAATCCGGGCCGGGAATATGAGGCCACACGCCACAACGCGGGATTCTGGTGGGTCGACAGACTCGCCACGCGCACCGGCGTGCATTTGCGCGCGGAATCCCGGTTCCACGGCCATGCGGGCAAACTGGTCGATGCCGGCCGGGAGTGCTGGCTGCTGAAGCCAACGACCTTCATGAATGTCAGTGGCCGCGCGGTGCAGGCGCTGACCCAGTTTTACAAGATCAGCCCGG
>JBBQAO010000149.1:0-4844 GCA_038316355.1 Burkholderiales bacterium | reverse complement strand
GCCATGCAAACCCCGGACGACGTGGTCGCCATTGCCATTGTCGACAGTACCGGCAACCTGCTCGCCTACGCCCAGACCGGGGCCCTGCGTCTGTTCAGCCGTCGCCATGCCATCCGCAAGGCCTACACCGCGGCAGTCATGGCCACGGATACCGGAGCCAACGGCCAGAAATTGAAGGAACAGGGCCGCAGCATCAGCGAAATGGGCGATCTCCAGTTGACGGGCATGCAGGGTGGCGTGGCGATCGCGCGTGACGACGCCATTCTCGGCGGCATCGGCGTCGGCGGTTATAACGGCGGGCATCTGGATGAGGCGCTGGCTCGAGTGGGACTGGAAGTGTTGCTGCGTTAAAATTGCCGGTCATGGCCCTGCAACCTGAACGTATTGAAACGTTCCTGCTTGAAGCACCCGTCGCCATCCCGGTACGCAACTCCTTCCGGACACTGACTGCACACCCCGCGCTACTGTTGCGCGTGACGGACCACGACGGCGCTTTCGGCTGGGGCGAGGTCTGGTGCAACTATCCTCCGGGGGGTGCCGCACATCGTGCGCAGTTGCTGGAAAAAGTCATCGCACCATTGATCATCGGACGCAGTTTTTCCGATCCGGCGCAGGCCTTCGATTATCTGGACCAGTCGACACGCGTGCCGGCCATTCAGTGCGGTGAGCCGGGACCGTTCGCACAAGTGGTCGCCGGCATCGACATCGCGTTATGGGATCTTGCTGCGCGCCGCGCCGGCGTTCCGCTTTGGCGTCAGTTCGGTGGCACAGGTTCAGTGCGCGTCTACGCCAGCGGTCTCGGGCCTGAACAACCTGAAAAACTTGCCGCACAGAAACTGGAAGAGGGCTACCGCGCAGTCAAGGTGAAAGTCGGATTCGATGCAGCGATTGACGATCGCAACCTGCATGCCCTGCGCGAACTGCTGGGCAGGGACAACGCACTGATGGCGGATGCAAACCAGCGCTGGTCACCCGCGCAGGCAGCACTCGCGGGCAAAGCCTTCGACACGTTTGCAATGGAGTGGCTGGAAGAACCCATTGCCGCGGATGAACCGGTAAAACACTGGCAGACGCTGGCGCGTGAACTCGCCACGCCGCTTTCCGCGGGCGAAAATCTGCGCGGGATTGAATCATTTACTTCCGCCATCACTTCCGGCGCGTTGGCCGTGATTCAACCCGATCTCGGCAAGTGGGGCGGATTTTCCGGTTGTTTGAAAGTGGCCCGTGTCGCAGCCAGCACCGGTGTACGGTTTTGCCCACACTGGCTGGGCGGCGGCATCGGACTGCTGGCCTCGCTGCAGCTGCTGTCAGCGGCCGATGCCCAAGGCTGGGGTGAGGTGGATGCCAACCCGAACCCGTTACGTGAATTGCTGTTGCCGCAGGATTTCAAGGTCAGCAACGGCCGCGTACAGCTCAGTGACAGGCCAGGACTCGGTTATGAACCAGATGCTGAAATACTGAAACGATTTCGCATCGGCTGATTCACATCAGGCTGCCACCGGCTCCGTCAGCTGCACCGTCGTCGAATCGTAGCCGTATACCCAGGATGGATCGGTCTTGTCCTTCAGCCAGGTGTTGGCACTGGAGCCGGCCTGGATCGCCGACGCGCGCGGCTTGCGGATCGCTTCGTACAATTTGAACGCGGCCGACAAGCCGTCATCCTCCACCCCCGTCAGCACACGCGAAAGGATGGCAGCATCCTCGAGCGCCGAAGCCGCGCCCTGCGCCATGTACGGCGTCATCGGATGACAGGCATCACCAAGCAGCGCGACTCGCCCTTCCGACCAGCGCGACAGCGGATCGCGTTCAAACAAGCCCCATTTATAAACTTCAGGGCAGGCCTGCAGAATCGCCTGTACTTCCGGATGAAAGCCGGCATACATCGCGCGCAATTCTTCCAGATCACCCTTCGCCGACCACGACTCCGGGGTGATCCAATCGGCCTTCTCCGGCACCGAGGTCACAAAATACAGCTCGTCACGGTTGCGCGAGACGAAGTACACCACCATGTGCCGGTCCGGCCCCCACCACTTGGTGCGCACCGGCGCCAGCGTCACGCCCTGGATGCGCGACGCGGGAAACGTCGTGCGATAGGCCACCCTGCCGGTGAAATGCGGTTTCTCCGGCCCGAGCATCTGCTCGCGAATCAGTGAATGCACACCATCGGCGCCGATCACTGCATCGGCCTTGACCATCACGCCGTTGCTGAAATGCAGATCAACGCCGCCGGGCTTCTCCTCAAAAAATTTCAGCTTCATGCCGAGATGCACACTATCTTTCGGCACCACATCGGCGATGGCGGCATGCAGATCGCCGCGATGCAGGAACAGGTAAGGCGCGCTGAACTGCTGCATCACCGATGCACCCAACGGCAATTCACTGCTGGGTTTGCCGCTATCCCATTCACGACTCAAGGCAAAATCCGCCTGGAACGCGCCATTCACCAGTCGCTCTTCAACACCCAGCAGACGCAACACCTTCATCGCATTGGGCGCCATCTGGATGCCGGCACCAACGCGGGCAAACTGCGTCGCCTGCTCATAAACATTCACGGTATGGCCGGCACGGCGCACCAGCGCGGCAGCCGCCAGGCCGCCGATGCCGGCACCGATGATGGCGATAGAGAGCGGTTTCATAAAATATATAATAAAATCAATTACTTATAATGGAGTCATCCCCCCGTTTTACGGGAGCAGTGTTGGGGACAAGGGGACACTTGAAGCGAAGCAGAGGGGCAACAGCAAGCTTTCCACAACACCTGTATCAAAGCGCAGTGATCTTCGCCTCAGTAACCACCTTGCGCCACTTCGGAATCTCGCGCTGGATATGCGCAGCGAATCCTTCGGGCGTAGTCGGCGTCATCTCGACCGTGCTGAAGCGCTCGCGGATCGCTTTTTGCCCCAGCACCTTGCCGATCTCCTGCGACAAGCGGTCAACAATGGGTCGCGGCGTACCAGCCGGCGCCAGCAGGCCAAACCAGATCGTCGATTCATAACCGGGCACACCCGATTCCGCCAGCGTCGGCAGATCCGGCGCAGCAGCAGCGCGTTTGGCACTGGTTACACCCAGCACCTTGACGCGACCCGCGCGTGCTTCGGCGAGGCCCGCAGCACCCAGCATCATGTCCACATGCCCGGCCATCACATCAATCATCGCCGGCCCCGCGCCCTTGTACGGCACATGCAGCAGGTCCACACCTGCCAGCAGTTTCAGCAGTTCCCCGGCAAGATGATTCGATGAGCCGTTGCCGCCCGATGCAAAGGTCAGCTTCCCCGGCTGACGTTTCGCCAGTGCGACCAGTTCTTTCACATTCTTTGCCGGCACCGAGGGATGCACCACCAGGAACAAGGGCGTGGTCACGCACAGCGACAGCGGCGCGAAATCCTTGATCGGGTCGTAGGGCAGATCCTTGGTCACTGCCGGATTGATCGCGAGGCTGGTCACGCTGCCATAGACCAGCGTGTAACCGTCGGCGGGTGATTTGGCGACGAGTTGCATGCCGATCGCCTGCGATGCGCCGGGGCGGTTTTCGACAAGGACCTGCTGGCCCAGTGCTTCGGTCAGGCCTGCGCCAATCGCGCGTGGCACCAGATCGCCGAGACCGCCTGCGGTGTAGGGGGAGATGATGCGGATGGGTTTGACTGGATAATTCTGGGCTTGTGCAGCAGGCACGATCAGCACCATGGCACACACCATGGTCAGCTTCAGGCATCGGGCGGAAATACTGTGCATGGAGATGTCTCCAGTTGTTCTAAATTAAGTAAGCTGCGTCAATTTGCTTTTATCCCCGCAGCCTTGACGACATTCCCCCACTTGGCAATTTCCTTCTTGAGATAGTTTGAAAACTCCTCGGGCGTACTGCTCAAGGTCGTCAAACCGTCCTCCAGCTTATCTTTAGTTTCCGGGGCAGCCATAACCTTGGTGATCGCCTGATGCAGGCTGGTAATAACCGGGTTTGGCGTCCCTTGCGGAGCCAGTGCACCATACCAGACAGCGAATTCAAATCCCGGAAGGCCACTCTCCGCCACAGTAGGCAATTGAGGAGCCGTCGCCAAACGTTTGGCACTGGTAACGCCAAGAACGCGCACCCGCCCTGATGCTGCGTGCGGCATGCCCAAAGACAGTGTGGCGATCATCATCTGCACTTGCCCGCCAATGAGATCAATAAAAGCCGGGCCAGCCCCTTTGTAGGGCACATGCAGAATATCAACCTGAGCTTTCTGTTTGAACAATTCGGCCCCCATGAAGGGCCCGCTTCCCGCCCCGCCAGAACTGTACGCAATCTGACCAGGGTTTTTCTTGGCCAATGCCACAAGCTGGCTTATCGACTTCACTGGAAGTGACGGATGCACCACAAACACAAATGGTTGCTCTGCGACCAGGCTGATTGGCGCAAAGTCTTTCAGCGTGTCGTATGGCAACTTCGAATAATACGTCGCGTTAAATGCAAGGCTGAAGTGGGTTACCAACAGCGTGTAGCCGTCAGGGGGCGCTTTGGCAACCGCAGCCGTGCCAATGGTGGTGCCGGCCCCACCCCGGTTTTCCACAAAAAACTGCTGACCTAGCTGCGGGCTTAAGTTTTGTGCAAGCAGACGTCCAATGAGGTCCGTGCCACCGCCCGGGGCGGTTGGGACAATGATGCGCACCGGTTTGTTGGGATAACTCTGAGCATGCGCAGCGGGCATGGTGAACGCTACGACAACCGCAACAGAAAGACTAAAAAATGAAATGGTGCACATGAAAACTCCTCGTCGTGCTTTTATTGCTTCGGAAGGATGAGTTTACGATGGGGACAAAAGAGGGGGAAGATGGAATCCACATTGCGCGGGGCCTGCTGGCGGTTA
>JBBQAO010000016.1:0-57256 GCA_038316355.1 Burkholderiales bacterium | reverse complement strand
CGCAGGGACCCGTATCGGCCATCTGCCAGATATTGGTGTGCCGGCTGCGCGCATCGTGCGCATCGGTGACAAGCCGGGCGGCGGTTCCGACAATTTCTGGCAGATGGCCGATACGGGTCCCTGCGGGCCCTGCAGTGAAATCTTTTTCGACCACGGTGACGATGTCAAAGGTGGTCCGCCCGGCTCCAAGGATGCTGACGGCGACCGCTACATCGAAATCTGGAATCTGGTGTTCATGCAGTTCGACCGCCAGAAAAGCGGCGACCATTATGTGCTGAACCCGCTGCCCAAACCCTCGGTCGATACCGGTATGGGTCTCGAGCGCATCGCCGCTGTGCTGCAGGGTGTGCACTCGAATTATGAGATTGACCTGTTTCAGGTGCTGATCAAGGCGGCTGCGCGTGATACCGGCACCAATGACCTCACCAGCAATTCGCTGAAGGTGATTGCCGACCATATCCGCGCCTGTGCCTTCCTGATTGTTGACGGTGTGATTCCCGGCAACGAAGGCCGCGGTTATGTGCTGCGCCGGATCATCCGCCGCGCGATCCGCCACGGTTACAAGCTGGGCCAGACCCAACCGTTTTTCCACAAGGTCGTGGCTGATCTGGCCAAGGTGATGGGTGCTGCTTATCCCGAGCTGGTGAAGGTGCAGGACCGGGTCACGCAGGTGCTGAAGCAGGAGGAAGAGCGTTTTGCCGAGACTCTGGAAAATGGCATGAAAGTGCTCGAAGGCGCATTGACCCGCGAAGACAAGATGCTCGACGGCGAAACCGTGTTCCAGCTTTATGACACTTATGGTTTTCCGGTCGATCTGACTGCCGACATCGCACGCGAACGCAATGTGCGCATGGATTACGCCGGTTTCGAGGCGGCGATGGATCAGCAGCGCGAACGCGCGCGTGCGGCCTCCAAGTTTCAGATGGGGGCGTCGGTTGATTATCAGGGGGCCAAGACCGAATTTCACGGTTACGACACGCTGGCGCTGGATGATGCCGAAGTGATTGCGATTTACCGCGATGGCAGTGCAGTGCCGTCGATTGCCGCGGGTGAGGCCGCGGTGGTGGTGCTCGACCGCACGCCGTTTTACGCAGAGTCCGGCGGTCAGGCCGGTGACGCCGGCGAACTGGTCGCTGACGGCGGCACCTTTGCGGTGGCTGACACGCTGAAAATCCAATCGGACGTATTCGGTCATCACGGCAAACTCGAAACCGGCGCGCTGAGCGTCGGCGACCGGTTGGCGGCACGGGTGGATGCGCTGCGCCGCGCGCGCACCATGCGCAATCATTCGGCCACCCACCTGATGCACAAGGCATTACGTGAAGTGCTCGGACCGCATGTGCAGCAGAAGGGTTCGCTGGTCGATGCCGACAAGACGCGTTTCGATTTTTCGCATAACGAGCCGATGACCGAAGTCCAGCTGCGCCAGGTCGAGAGCATGGTCAATGCCGAGATTCTCGCCAATGCATCGACTGCTGCACGCACCATGAAATTTGACGACGCGGTGAAACACGGTGCGATGGCGCTGTTCGGTGAGAAATACGGCGACGAAGTACGTGTGCTCGACATCGGGACCTCGCGCGAATTGTGCGGCGGCACCCATGTCAAACGCACCGGTGATATCGGGTTTTTCAAGGTGGTGTCCGAAGGCGGTGTCGCTGCCGGCGTCCGCCGCATCGAAGCCACCACCGGTGACCGCGCCCTGGTTTATGTGCAGGCACAGGAGCAGAAACTCGCCGGTGCCGCGGCTGCACTGCGCACCTCGCCGCAGGAAGTCGGGCAGAAAATCACCCAGATCATCGACAACGTGCGCAACCTCGAAAAGGAACTGGCGCGGCTCAAGTCCAAGCTGGCGTCCAGCCAGGGCGATGATCTGGCGACGCAGGCCGTCGACGTTAAGGGAAAGGATGGGGCTGTGATTCGGGTCCTGGCTGCGGCGATGGACGGCGCCGATTCAAAAGCACTGCGCGAGTCGATGGACAAACTGAAGGACAAGCTGAAAAGCGCGGCCATCGTGCTGGGGGCAGTGGAGGGCGGCAAAGTGACGCTGATCGCCGGCGTTACTGCCGATCTGACCGGCAAGGTGAAAGCCGGGGAACTGGTCAACCATGTCGCGCAACAGGTCGGCGGCAAAGGTGGCGGCCGGGCCGACATGGCGCAGGCCGGCGGCACCGATCCTTCCAAGCTGCCTGAGGCGCTGCAGTCCGTGCGCGCCTGGGTCGAACAGCGTTTGTAAATCGGGGAATCCTGCAATGATGCGCAACCCTAATGCCGGAATGTGTTTTATTGCCGTGATTTTGTCAGCCCTGGCACTGCTGCCCGTTGCCTCAGCGCAGGAATTGATTGAGGCGACGACCGCATCCGGCGAAAAAGTGCGCCTGCACCCGAACGGGCGCTGGGAGTACGTCGATGTGCAGAAAGCTGCGGCGGCAAAGACCGTGGCTGATCAGTATCCGGAGAATCAGCTGCGTCCGCAGGCCGCCCAGGGCTGCATGTTCGGTATTGGTCGCTGCATCATGCCCGGTGACAGGGATTACAACCGCGGCACGCTGAATCCCGGCAAGCGTTGAGCGGCCCTGGCTGTCGTCAGAACGGCAGCGCCGCGTCCGGTTTGACGGCGAGCAACACCCGGCGGAAATCTTCCTGGATGCGGCGCAGCGCCGCTTCGTTGTCGGCTTCGAAGCGCAGCACGATGATCGGTGTCGTGTTTGACGGTCGTGCCAGGCCGAAACCGTCGGCATACTCCACGCGCAGGCCGTCGATGGTGATGACTTCCTGTGCGTCGGTGAATTGCGCGGTTTTCTGCAGCTCATCCATCAACGTGTAGTTCTCGCCTTCGTTGAGCTGCCATTGCAGCTCCGGCGTATTGATGGCATCCGGCAGTGCTTCGAGCACAGCGCTCGGGTCAGCGCTGCGGCTGAGGATTTCCAGCAGTCGCGCGCCGGCATACATGCCGTCGTCAAAACCGTACCAGCGCTCCTTGAAAAAAATGTGCCCGCTCATTTCACCGGCCAGCGGTGCGCCGGTTTCCTTGAGTTTTTTCTTGATGAAGGAGTGCCCGGTTTTCCACAGCAGGGGTTTGCCGCCGTGTTTGCGGATCCAGCCAAACAGGTGGCGGGTGCATTTGACGTCGAAAATGATTTCGGCACCGGGTTCGCGTGACAACACGTCAGCGGCGAACAGCATCAGCTGGCGGTCGGGGTAGATGATTTTTCCCGACTTGGTGACCACGCCCAGCCGGTCACCGTCGCCGTCGAAGGCCAGCCCGATTTCAGCCGCGCCGGCACGTAAAGCCGCGATCAGGTCCTGCAGGTTTTTCGGCTGCGAAGGATCGGGATGGTGGTTGGGGAAAGTGCCGTCGACTTTGCAGTAGAGCTCTTCCACCGTGCAACCCAGCCGGCGATAGAGTTCCGGCGCGGTGGCACCGGCAACGCCGTTGCCGCAATCAATGGCGATATGCATGGGACGGGCGAGTTTGATCGAGCTGGTGATGCGCTCAAGGTAGGCAGAACGAATCCCGTGAGTGCGATAGCTGCCGCTGCCGTTGCTCAGATTGTTGTCGAGCAACCGCTGGCGCAGGGCCTGTATCGCATCGCCGGCGAGGGTGTCGCCGGCCAGCATCATTTTCAGGCCGTTGTATTGCGGGGGATTGTGCGAGCCGGTGACCATCACGCCGGACAGGGTGTCGAGTTCGTGTGCGGCGAAATACAGCATTGGTGTAGCGACCTGGCCGACATCGACAACATCGACGCCACTGGCCTGCAGTCCGCGCGCCAGTGCCGCCGCGAGTTCAGGACCCGAGAGGCGACCGTCGCGGCCGATGACCACGGTCTTGCGACCGCGCGCCAGCGCTTCGGCACCAATGGCGCGACCAATGGCTTCGGTGCCTTCAACAGTGAGTGTTTTCCCGACGATGCCGCGAATGTCGTAGGCCTTGAAGATGGATGCTGGAGGTGTGTTGAGTGCTGTCATAAAAATGTCAATAAAAACAATAAGTTATAAATTATATCATTGCGCGTCGAGGAATTCGAGCGTGGTCTGTGGCAGCCAGGTGAGCGTGCCCCCGGCATCGGGAAAGCCGACGTGGCCGCCCTCATCCGGAAACACTGCTGTCACCGCTGCCGGCAATGACTGCAGTTGCGGTAAAGCCGCTGCCGGCAGGAAGGGATCATTGCGTGCGTTGAGCAGCAGCGTGGGCACGGCAATGCGCGCGAGATGCGGTTTGCTGCTGGCACGGGTGTAGTAGTCATCGACGTCTTTGTAGCCATGCAGCCGCGAGGTGACCAGATCGTCGAATTCCCGCAATGTGCGCGTGGCGCGCAGGCGAGTTTTGTCAAACAGTCCCGGATGGATGCGCAGTTTGGCCAGCGATTTGTGTTTCATCGTGGCCAGAAAGTTGCGGCTGTAGACCATGTTGAAACCCTGTTCCAGCGCATGGCCCGCCGCATGCAGATCAACCGGCGCGGAAACCGCGGCAGCGCGGTGCACGATGCTGCGCGCATCCTCTTGCTGTTCACCCAGCCATTTCAGCAGTGCATTGCCGCCGAGCGAGACTCCGGCTGCAAGCAGTGGCCCCCGGGCATGGAGCGCGCGCAAGCGGCGCAGAATCCAGTCGATTTCAGTGCTGTCACCGGAATGGTAGGCACGCGGCAGGCGATTCAGTTCGCCGCTGCAGCCGCGGAAATGCACCACCACACCCTGCCAGCCGCGTTGTACGGCGGCGTGCATCAGCGCGCGGGCGTAATGACTGTTGGAACTGCCTTCGAGTCCGTGGAACAGCACCAGCAGCGGCCGCGCGGCATCAATCCTCAATCCTGAATCCTGGTTTTCAGTCCAGTCGAGATCGATGAAATCACCGTCCGGTGTATCCCAGCGCTGGCGGCGGTAATTGACGGTCGGGCGGTGCGCCAGCAGCGCCGGATACAGCGTCTGCAGGTTGCCGCCGGGCAGCCAGAGCGGCGCCCGGTATGCGGATTGCGGTGTTGCCATGGGCGAATAGTAAGCGGTTTACATGAACGGTTTACGTCAGAGGTTCGCCCGTGCCACAATCCCGCAGCACGCCGTCCTCCGAAACCGGATCAAAACCAGAGCAGGGAGACCAAACAATGAACGATCCCGTAGCGCAGAGCCCGAGCACCGACGAGCGCAACCTGGCGATGCTGGCCCACCTGCTGGGCATCGTGTCCGGCTTCGTCGGCGCACTGATCATCTGGCTGATCAAGAAGGACCAGTCGGCTTTTGTCGACGAGCAGGGCAAGGAGGCACTGAATTTCCAGATTACCGTAATGATTGCCTTTGTCGGCAGCTGGATACTGATGTTCGTGCTGATCGGGATGCTGCTGATGCCGCTGGTGCTGTTAGGCAACCTGGTGTTCTGCATACTTGCAGCGGTTGCAGTTTCCAAGGGCGAGCATTACAAATATCCGTTCGCGATCCGGCTGTTGAAGTAGGCGCAGGCGGAAAATTCAGTCGTAAAAAAAGGGTCCCGAGGGGCCCTTTTTTGTTGCCGGCTCCGGCTCAGTCGCGGTACGAAGGATCGCTGCGATCAAGCTTGCGCAGCATGGCCGGCCATTCGAGCAGACCGAAACGGCGGCGCACGCCGGGCAGCATCAGGTTGTTGGTGTACTGGGTCACTTCCTGCGGCGGCATCTGCAGTTCGGTGTTGCAGGACAGTGCCATTACCTGCAGCTGGCAGGCGCGTTCCAGACGGTACATATTGTTGAAACATTCGGCGATGGTGGCGCCAGTGGTCAGCAGGCCATGGTTGCGCAGCACCATCGCTTCACGGTTGCCGAGGTTTTCGACCAGACGCTCGCGTTCTTCGAGGCGCAGTGCAACGCCTTCGTAGTCGTGGTAAGCGATGTCGAGGAAACGCATCGAGGATTGCGCGATCGGCATGATGCCGCATTTCATCGCGGAAACCGCCATGCCGGCGAGGGTATGGGTGTGAATGATGCAATCCACGTCGTGGCGCGCGGCATGCACGGCGCTGTGGATGACGAAGCCGGCCTCGTTGACGCCGTATTCGGTGGCGTTGAACAGCACGTTGCCTTCAAGGTCGATTTTCAGCATCGACGAGGCGGTCATTTCCTCGTAGAGCATGCCGTAGGGATTGATCAGGAATTCATTGTGGCTTCCGGGTACGCGCACGGAAATATGGTTGGCGACCATTTCCACCATGCCGAATTCCGCCATCAGGCGGTAGCAGGCGGCGAGATTGACGCGGGCTTCCCATTCTTCCTTGCTGACCTGTTCGCGGACGGGTTTATTGACCTTGATTGCGGGTGCATTCATGACGGACTCCTTTTGGGGATCGTGCGCTGGATTCTACGCCCGGACCTGCCGGGCGCAAGGGTGGTGTCTCACAGTCTGGAATACGCGGCTTTTAACAGTCGTGTTTTCAGGCTTTGGCCTGATTACCGGCCTCTTAGTCGTTCCTTATTTTCGTGCCTCATTGTCCTGCATACACGCCGGCGCTGCCGCCGGCGAGTTTGCCGAATACTGCGCCCGAAGTCAGGCCGGTGCCGCCCGGGTAGTTGTGATAAAACAGCCCGCCGACCATCTCACCTGCGGCGTACAGTCCGGCGATCGGCTTGCCGGCGGTGTCTTCCACATTGCCTTCATTGTTGATCTTGACGCCGCCAAAGGTGAAGGTCACACCGCAGGTCACCGCGTAGGCTTCGAACGGCGGCTGGTCAATGGTCAACGCCCAGTTCGACTTGTTGATTTTCAGGCCTTCGGTGCGGCGGCCGTCCTTGACCGTCAGGTTGAACGGCACCTCGCTGCGCACCGCCTGGTTGTAGGCCCTGATCTCGCGCAGGCAGGCATCGGCATTCACGCCCTCGAGCTTTTTCACCAGTTCCTCCAGCGTGTCGGCGCGCACCTTGGTCACCTGCTTGATGCGGTACTCGTCGCGCAGCAGCGGGATCGACTGCGCATCAAAGATCTGCCACGCGAACATGCCCGGCTGGTTCAGCACCACCGCGCCGTATTTGGCGTAGGTGTAGTTGCGGATGTCAGCGCCTTCATCGACAAAACGTTCGCCGTTGGCGTTGATCATGATGCCGATCGGATAACTGTGTTTCTGGAAGTTGTCGCCAACAGCAAGGTCACCGAAGGCCGGTGCGTTCATGTCCCAGCCCACCGCATGACAACCGGACCAGTGACCGTAGGGCAGCGCGCCGGCTTCCAGCGCCATGCGGATGCCGGCACCGGTGTTGAAACGGGTGCCGCGCACCTTGGCCAGATCCCAGCCGGCACCAAGGTAACGGGTGCGCATCTCGGCGTTGGATTCGAAACCGCCGCAGGCCAGTACCACGGCCTTGCAAGTGATCTCGACATTTTTTCCTTGATGCCGCGCTTTGATACCGACCACCTTGCCGTGGTCATCGGTGATCAGTCCGGTGGCCGGGGTTTCGTAAAAAATCCTGATGCCCTCACGTTCGCAGGCCTTGTGTTCGTTCTCGACCAGGCCGGGACCCCCGCCCCAGGTCTCTGCGGCGAGACCGCCGAAGAATTTGAATTTGCCGTCGATTTTCATTGCCTGGCGGCCGAAACTCGCCTGGAACTTGACACCTTTTTTGCGCATCCAGGTCAGTGTTTCGAGGCTTCGTGAAACGAGGATTTCGCAGAGGTCGGGATCGGTACGGTACTGGGTGATGCGGCCCATGTCGTCGTAGAACTGGTCAGCGGTGTAGGTGCCGAAGTCGGTGTTTTTGATTTCGTCATCGGTCAGATCCGGCACAATCTGTTTGAGATCGTCGGGGCCGTTGAACAGTACGCGCATCGCGCCCGCGGTGTAACGGCTGTTGCCGCCGCATTCTTCGATCGGCGCGGCTTCCAGCATGATCACCTTGCCGCCGCTTTCGCGCGCAGCCAGTGCTGCGCAGGCCGCTGCATTGCCCGCACCGACCACCACCACATCAGGATTGCCAAACAGGTCTTTGTTCATCATGAAGATTCTCTGAAATATCAATAAAAACAATTAATTATGAAATCAACGGTCGATGCCGGCGGGTCGTGAATCGTCGCCGGACAACAGCGAATAGTTGACCGCGCGGCCCACGCCCTGGCGGAAACCTTCGAGCCGCAGCACCTGGCCGGGCGCGATGTTGGCGAGATTCACATCGCGGCCGAAGTCACGCAGCATCTGCACGTGCTGCTGCGGGAAACGGTAGGGGTCGGCTTCGATCACCACATGCTCGAACCAGTCCTGCGCCGACAGCGCCTTCAGGCTCTCGGGTGAATCTTTGGCGAGCAGGTCCATCTCGCATTGCTCGACCGTGACGTGGTGGATGCCTTGTGCAGCCACCGCGCGCACGATGCCCTCAAGGTAATCCAGGCTCAGTGCGTCTTCGGGATTTTTGCGGCCGAATTCGTAGACCACCTGCACGCCGGCTTTCTGGAAGCGGTCGATCATGCGCGTGCGCTCGTCTTCGCTCAGCGTTACATAGTTCTCGGAAATTTCGAGGCCGGGGATGGCCAGACGTTTGAGCAGCGCGATCAGCCCGTCGATTTCGTTGCGGTGCCAGGCGTACTCGAACAGGATGCCGCCGGCAAAAGGCATTACGCCGGCATCGAGATAAAGTTTTGTCGTGCGTTTGACCACTTCGCCGGGGATCAGCAGCGCGTTCATCGCGTAGATCTTGGCGTAGTCGATGTAGTTCGCCGCAACGTCGAGCAGATCGGCGATGCCGCGTTCGCCGCCGGACCAGCCGAAGGTGTCGGGGCCGAAGTCGATCATCGAGGTGATGCCGCGGCGACGTGGCTTGGGGCTGCGCGCGGGCAATGAAAGTTCAGCGGCGGGTCTGGTGTCAGTCATGGTTTTGTTTTGGTGTTGAACAGATGGTTGCGGCAATCAGATACGACAATCAGATACGGCGATCAACGGCGTATTGTCAGGCGTCCACTAAACGGACTGTCAAAGTATAGCGGATGCATCCCGTCATGAAATTATGAAATCCGCTATACGGACAAAGATTGCGGGCGCAGGCGAGGTCGCAGTTGTGCTGTGTGCCGCCGTGGGTATTCAGTGCAGGGTTTTTGTCGCGTGCTCGCTGTCCGGCTCGGACCTGAGCGAGGCCGGCGCCGCGGCGGCGTGGTGCGCCACCATGCGCCAGCCGCGTTCGGTGCGCTGATAGACATTGGTGGCGATCATCGGTTGCCGCGCGCGCGACTGGCCGGCGATGAAGACATGTTCGTAGACGCTGTGCACGGCGAGCATCATGGTGTGGATCAGTTGCTGCTCGCGCAGGCTGAAGCGCAGATCCTGCCCGCTGGCGAAAATCTGCCGCCACGATTCACGGATGTGGTCGATGCCGGAGATGCGCGCGCCGCCGGGATGCACGCAGTAACTGTCGTCTTCGTCCGACCATACTTCCATCATCGCTTCGAGGTCGCGTTTGACGAAGGCTTCATAAAAAGCCGCTTCAGCGTCCTGCGGCGTCGCGAACAGTGTTTTTTTCACGGCAGCTCCCCGTTGAACAGCCTGCGCCGATCAGGCGCCGATTCTAGCAAAATCGATAGCGGCGAAAACGCGTCGCGGTGACAGATCCTTGAGACATTTGAAATGGCCGAGCGGGCACTCGCGCTGGAAACAGGGGCTGCATTCGAGGCTCAGCGTGAGGATGCTTGCGTCGGTGCTGAGCGGCGGAGTGAACTGCGGCGAGCTTGAGCCATAGAGCGCGATCACCGGCCGGCCGACCGCTGCTGCGACATGCATCAGGCCCGAGTCGTTGGTGACCACCAGCCGCGAGGCAGCGAGCAGATCGGCGGCTTCGGCGATGTCGGTTTTGCCGCAGAGGTTGATGCAGGCGCCGGCGGCACCCTGTGCAATGGTTTCAGCGACGGCGTGATCCTTCGGCGAGCCGACCAGCCACACCCCACAGCCGCGTGCCGACAGCAGGCGCGCAAGTGCAGCGAAGTGTGCTTCAGGCCAGCGTTTGGCCGGCCCGTATTCGGCACCCGGACAGAATGCAATGACCGGCTTGTCGGTGGTGAGCCCGAGTCGTGCCAGCAGGGTTTGTTGTTGAACCGGGGTGGATTGCAGCGCCGGCCGCGGCAGGCTGAATGGCAATGTTGTGCCGTCAGGCAGTGCCAGCGCGGCAAAGCGCTGCACCATCTGCGGCAGTGCTGCAGCATCGAGTCGTCGCACATCATTGAGCAGGCCCCAGCGCGCCTCGCCGCGAAACCCGCTGCGCAGCGCAATGCCGGCTGACCACGGGATCAGCGCCGATTTCCATGAATTCGGCAGCACCAGCGCCTGATCGAAAGCCATGTCCCGCAATGACTTGCCGAGTGCATGGCGGGCACCGAGGCGGAGCGCGCCATGGCCGAAGGGATTGCTGATGCCGCGCCGCACCTCGGGCATGCGCGCAAGCAGCGGCAGGGTCCACGGCGGCGCGAGGTAGTCGATTTGTGCGGACGGATGCCGCTGTTTCAGCAACATCAGCAGCGACTGTGAAATCACGGTATCGCCGACCCAGGACGGGCCGACTACAAGAATGTTCATCGGTGGCGATGCGCGCGGAACGGCAATTGCTGCCCCGCGTTCATCGCTCAGTGGTGGCCGGCGCCCGCGCCGCCTTTCAGCGTGTAGCGGGTGCCACAGTACGGGCACAGTGCCTCGCCGGTGCTTTCGATCGGCAGGAACACCCGCGGGTGGGCGTTCCACAGCAGCATCGCCGGCGTTGGGCAATGCAGTGGCAGGTCGGCGGCGGTGACTTCGATCAGCCGCGATTTGTTTGCAACGAGCTTGTCGGCGGGTTTTGTCATGGCAAGCTCATCATGGCGACATCAGGCGGCCACCGGCGACAGCCAGGCGTGGTGCTCGGCGGCCTTGCCGTTGACGCAGTCGAAGAATTTTTTCTGCAGGCGCGCCGTGATCGGGCCGCGTTTGCCGTCGCCGATCATCCGGCCGTCGAGTTCGCGGATCGGGGTGACTTCGGCGGCGGTGCCGGTGAAAAAGGCCTCGTCGGCGATGTAGAGGTCGTCGCGGGTGATGCGTCGCGCCGAGACTTCGTAACCCATTTCCTGGGCCAGCGTGATGATCGAGTCGCGGGTGATGCCGATCAGTGAGCTGGTCAGTTCCGGTTCGTAGAGCTTGCCGTTTTTGACCATGAACAGGTTCTCGCCCGAACCTTCGGCGACAAAACCGTCGACGTCGAGCAGCAGGCCCTCGTCGTAGCCGTGTTCGGTGGCTTCGAGGTTGGCGAGGATCGAGTTGGCGTAGGTGCCGGAATATTTTGCGCGGCACATCGACACGTTGACGTGGTGGCGGGCGTGGGACGAGGTTTTGACGCGGATGCCCTTTTCCAGCGCTTCATCACCGAGGTAGGCGCCCCAGGGCCAGGCAGCGATGGCGACGTGCACGCTGGTGCCCTTCGGTGACACGCCCATTTTTTCCGAGCCGTAGAAGGCGATCGGCCGGATGTAGCAGGATTCCAGTTTGTTGACGCGCACAACCTCCTTCTGCGCCGCCATCAGCACTTCCCGGGTATACGGGATTTTCATCATGTAGATGTGCGCCGAGTTGAACAGTCGCTCGGTGTGTTCCTTGAGCCGGAAAATGGCGGTGCCGATGTCGGTGTTGTAGGCCCTGACCCCTTCAAAAACGGCAAGCCCGTAGTGCAGGGAGTGAGTCAGGACGTGGGTGGTTGCGTCGCGCCAGGGCACCAGTTTCCCGTCGTACCAGATTTGCCCGTCGCGATCAGCCATGGACATGCCGAAGTTCTCCAGTTTGTGTTCAATGCCGCGGAACAGATTGTAAAAGCGTTGTTTAAGCAGGACGTGAATTAAGCAGGACGTGAAAATGCAGGATCCACAGATCCGGCAACCGCATACTGCCGCCGTGCCGGGGGTTTCCCCGCACTGCGCCAAATATTTTAGCCGATTTGTCCGGCGCTGCCGATGCCGGCATCGAAAATGCGCCCCCCGGATTGCTGGTATCCCCAAGAATAGCCAAGTAAATCCGGTTACCGGATACAATAGCCCCTTGACAAAAAGGGGCGGTTCCAGCCGGCATTCGGCGGTTCCGATGGGGAGACTGAATGTTGGCAAACCTGCGCGCTTGGCTCAATGGACTGAGCGAGCGCATTATCACCGAGCAGGACAGCGAGCAGGAAAAGCTCAACAAGACGCTGCTGATTTTTTCCTGCGGCCTGATGGGTTTCGGGTCGGTGCTGTGGCTGGCCTTGTACTGGGCCATGGGCATCAAGTTTTCGTCGACCGTGCCCCTGAGCTACATGACCGTTTCGGCGGTATCCCTCGCGTATTACATCTACACGCTGAATTTTGCGGTGTTCCGCACACTGCAGGTCAGCCTGTTTTTGTTCATGCCGTTCATCATGCAGTGGAGCATCGGCAGTTTCGTCAGTTCCTCCGGCGTCGCGCTGTGGGCGTTGCTGGCGCCGGTGGGGGTGATGATTTTCCAGGGTGCCCGGCAGTCGCTGCCGTGGTTTGCCGCCTATATCTTGATGACCGTGATCTCCGGTTTTTTCGATTACTGGCTGACCTTCGGCGTCGAGTCCGGCGTCACGATGCAGAGCATCGCGGTGTTTTTCACGCTGAACTTTGCGGCGATGTCGACGATCATGTATCTGCTGATCAGCTTTTTCGTGCGCCAGCGCGACAAACTGGCGGCCGACGTCAGCGAGCAGAACAGCCTGCTGCGCATCGAACAGGAAAAATCAGAGTCTCTGCTGCTCAATATCCTGCCGGCGCCGATCGCGCGGCGGCTGAAGGATCAGCAGGGCATCATCGCTGACGGTTTTGCCGATGTTACGGTGATGTTCGGCGACATCGTCAATTTCACACGCCTTTCCGAGGAGTTGCCGCCGAAGGCCTTGGTTGAGCTGCTGAACGAGCTGTTTTCGCGCTTCGATGCGCTGGCCGAACAGCACGGCCTGGAAAAGATCAAGACCGTCGGCGACGCCTACCTTGTCGCGGGCGGGCTGCTGGAGCACGACGGCGTCAATTTTGCAGTCGATGCGCGCGATTACACGGCCGCGATGCTGCGCCTTGGACTGGACATGCGAAAATACACCGATCGCCTGGCCAAGGAACGCGGTATGGACCTGTCGATTCACGTCGGCGTCTGCACGGGACCGGTGGTCGCAGGTGTCATCGGCACCCGCAAGTTCATCTATGACCTGTGGGGCGACACCGTCAACACCGCCAGTCGCATCACCGACGAGGCGCGTTCCGGCATTATTCTCGTCGACGCAATGACCTACAGACGTTCGAAAACCCAGTTCGAATTCGAGGGCCCGATCAACATCGTCGGCAAGGGCAAGGGCAACATCGAGGTTTACAGCCTGATCAATCTGGCGCCCCACCTGCGCGACGTTCCGGTTTAGCCGCTCCCGCCGGCCGCGGGCTCCGCGTCAACCGCGATGTCTCCGAACAGCGTTTTCCACAAGGCGCTGACTGCATTCACCGAAACCGCCACCTTGAGCGGTTCGACGCGCGCATATCGTTCACCGGCGAGGCGCAACTGGTGCTGCAGTTCGCGGAACTGGCGGTAGGCGGCACGCACCGCCGTCGCGTCGGCTTCGCTGATCAGTCCCAGGCTGGCTGCGGTTTTGAGCAGCGCGAGATTGCCGGCATTGGCGGTCAGCGCGGTGTGGTTTTGCGCCTGGCCCAGCACCAGGTACTGCACAATGAACTCGACGTCGATGATGCCGCCCGGGTCATGTTTGATGTCAAACAATTTACTGCTGTTGGGGTGCGCAGCGAGCATTTTCCTGCGCATGCCGGCGATTTCCCTGCACAGTGCGGTGAGCGGGCGCGGTTTGCGCAGCACCGTGATGCGCAGTTCCTCGAAGGCGCTGCTGATGGTGGCATCACCGGCGACACTGCGTGCCCGCGTCAGCGCCTGGTGTTCCCATAACCAGGCTTGTTCGAGTTGATACTGGCGCATGCTGTCCAGCGGTGTCACCAGCAGACCGCTGGCGCCGTCCGGGCGCAGCCGGAGATCGGTTTCGTAGAGCACGCCGGCGGCGGTGATGCTGGTCAGCCAGTGGTTGATGCGCTGGGCGAGCCGCGCATAGTTTTCGGCGGCCTCCGGTGCAGCATCGTCGTACACGAAGACGATGTCGAGGTCCGAGGCGTAACCCAGTTCCTTGCCGCCGAGCTTGCCGTAACCGACGATGGCGAACAGCGGCACTTCGCGATGGCGCTGGCGCAGCCCCTGCCAGCAAAGTCCCAGCACCTCTTCGAGGATCACGCAGGCCAGATCGGACAACTGGTCGCTCAGCGTTTCCAGCGGCAGCGTGCCGGCGAGGTCCTGGGCAATGCAATGCAGCGTCTGCGTGTTCTTGAAATGCCGCAGCAGATCCATCTGCCGCTCGATGTCCCCTTCGGCCGCGGCGAGGGCTGTCCGCAATTCCGCGCGCAGCGCATTCCAGTCGGGGGCCGCCAGCAGGGTGCGGGCGTCGAGCAGTCCGTCGAGCAGGATCGGGTGTTGGGTGATGTATTGGGCCACCCAGGGACTGGCGCTCATCAGGTCGGCGACGCGCTCCAGCGCATGCGGGTATTCGTGCAGCAGCGCCAGATAGGCTTCGCGTCGGCTGATGCTCTCGAACAGCGCGAGCAGACGTTCCGCAGTGGCATCGGGGTTGCGCCGCGACGCCGCAGTGGCGATGGCCGCTGGCACCAGGCGGTCGAGCCGGTGCTGGCTGGCTGCCGGCATTTGCCGGTAACGGCTGCCGTTGCGGAACAGGGCCAGGCGCCGGCACAGTTCCGGTGCCTGTGTAAAGCCCAGCCTGACCAGTTGTTCCAGCGCAGCACTGTCGCCGTTACGGTCTTCGTTATTTTCCCCGGACTGCTCCTGCCACAGCACAGAGAGCGGATGCCCGGTGTCGTCGGTTTCGCCAAAAATGGCGTCGAAATGCAGTGACACCGCCGCGCGGTGCCCGGCGAGGGCGGCGAGGAATGCGGTCTCATCCGTGAATCCCATGCATTCCGCGAGCAACGCGCGCGCCTCCGGATCTGTCGGCAGCGCCTGTGTCTGCTGGTCATCGCGGTATTGCAGCCGGTGCTCCAGGTTGCGCAGAAAGATGTAGGCCGCGCGCAGGTCGGCGACTGCGGGCGGTGCGATGAACTGGCGTTCGCCCAGCGCCTGCAGCACGGGCAGCGTCGATTGCTGCTGCAGCGCACGTTCGTGCCCGCCGCGGATCAGCTGGAAAACCTGGGCGATGAATTCGATTTCGCGGATGCCACCGGGGCCGAGCTTGATGTCATCAAGCCGGTCGCGGCGGTTGACTTCATGCCGCACCTGGCTGTGCAGGCTGCGCATCGCGGCAAAAGCGCCGTAATCAAGGTGGCGGCGGAATACGAAAGGGCGCACCAGCGCCAGCAGCGCGTCCTGCTGGTCGCCGGTCAGCACGCGGCCCTTGATCCAGGCATAACGTTCCCAGGCGCGGCCCTGGGTGATCAGGTAGTTTTCGAGCATGTCGAAGCTGACCACCAGCGGGCCGCTGTCGCCGTACGGCCGCAGCCGGGTGTCGACGCGGAAGACGAACCCGTCCTCGGTCCATTCATTGAGTGCGCCAATCAGCCGCCGCGTCAGCCGGGTGAAAAATTCATGGTTGCTGAGGGCGCGCGCGCCGTCGGTGTTCCCTTCCTCGGGATACACCAGCACCAGGTCGATGTCGGAAGAGGCGTTGAGTTCGGCGCCGCCGAGTTTGCCCATGCCCACCACATGTAATTGCTGCGCCGCGCTGTTGCTTGCGCCGCGCGGTTCTCCGTGCACGGCGGCCAGTTCGCCGTGAAGCCGGGCGACCGCCGTGCGGATGGCGATTTCGGCAAGCCGGGTCACGGTGCCGACGACCTCGTCGAGGTCAGCAAGTCCGCCCAGGTCGCGCGTAATCAGCCGCGCCATGACCCTCTGCCGCAGGCGCCGCAGCGCGCGGCCGAGGCTGATGTCATCGGTGATGGTGGCAGCGACCAGTTCTGCCTGCATGTCGGCGGCGGTGAACGGTTGCGCCACTTCTGCCGTCGTCAACACCTGCGGCCGCGCCGACAGCAAACGCTGCAGATAACGGCTGTACCGTGCGGCGCTGGAGATGGCGCGGTCGGCGCTCATGGCCTGCGTTGCGTTATTTGATGGCATGGCCGGTTCGCGTCAGTCGCGTTAGAATAGCTAAGCCTTTGTTTCACTTCTGCATTTTACTGTTTTATTCTACATTCTTCAGGCAAAACATGCCCTTAGCGACAACGCGCAACTGGTTTCAGAGCTGTTCGTTGTGGGGCTATCGCGTACTGACCTGGGGCATCCTGATCTGCGGTTTCCTGTTTGCCGCAACGATATTGGTGCTGCGCTACTGGATACTGCCGGATATCGCGGCCTACCGCGAAAATATCGCCCAGACGCTGAGCCAGATGGTGCAGCAGCGCGTCAGCATCGGCGGCATCAGTGCGAACTGGGACGGCTTGCGCCCGCAACTCGCGTTGTCGCAGGTCGTCGTGCACGACACCGAAGGCCGTCCGGCTCTGGAGTTGCCACGGGTTGACGCCATCCTGTCATGGCGTTCCGCGTTGCGGCTGCAGGTCAATTTTCATGCACTCGACATTTACCGGCCGGTGTTGACGGTGCGCCGCGATACGCGCGGCGGCATTTCTGTGGCCGGCATCGCGCTGCACCTTGACGAGCAGGGCACGGGTGGATTCTCGCGCTGGCTGCTCAGCCAGCGCGACATCGAAATTCATGAGGCGCGGCTGCTATGGAGTGACGAGATGCGCGCGGCGCCGGTGCTCGAACTGGAGCAACTGCAGTTGCGCATCATCAACAACGGTGATCGCCACCGTGTGGGCCTGCGCGCGGTGCCGCCTGCGGCGCTGGCGTCACCACTCGACGTGCGCGGCGATCTGACCGGCGAGGATTTTCAGTCCCTGGCGGAAGCACTGACCGGACAGTTGTTTGTGCAGCTTGACCATGTCGATATCGCGGCGTGGCGGCAGTGGATTGATTTTCCGGTGCATTTCCCCCATGGCACCGGCGCTTTGCGCGCCTGGCTTACCTTCAGCCGCAATGAGCTGACCGGCGTCATTGCCGATACGCAGTTGCAGAACGTAAAAACGCAGTTGGGTGCCAGCCTGCCAGAGCTGGACATGCGCGAACTCGGCGGGCGTTTTTCATGGAAGAGGGTGACCGATGGTTTTGAGGTTGCGACGCGCAAACTCACGTTCACCACCGGTGACCGCTTGACGCTGCCGCCGGTCGATTTGTTGCTGCGGCTGGGCGGGGCGGGCGCCGAAGGTTATACGCGCGGGGAATTCCAGGCCAATGCGCTGGATCTGGCGCCGCTGGTGCAACTGGCTGACTGGCTGCCGCTGGCCGCTGAGCTGCGCAAATCACTGTTGGCATTGGCGCCGACCGGCGGTGTTTATGATCTGGCGCTCGGCTGGAACGGCATCTGGCCGCAACTGAAGACGTATTCGGTGCGCGGGCGTTTCCACGAGTTGTCGCTGCAGCAACACGGCACGGTGCCCGGGTTTTCGGGATTCAGCGGCAATGTTGACGGCACGGAAAAAGGCGGCACGCTGCATGTCGCCACGCAAAAGGCGGCGCTGGATCTGCCGAATCTGTTTCGCGAGCGCCTGCTGTTCGATACGCTGACCGGCCAGATGGCCTGGTCGCGGCCGGCCGGCAGCACCGAATTGCGCTTCAGCAATTTCGCCTATGCCAACGCCGACCTTGCGGGCACGCTGTTTGGCAGTTACCGCACGCTCAACGACGGTCCGGGGGTTGCCGACATCACCGGCCACCTGAGCCGGGGACTGGCGTCGCGTGTGACGGCCTACCTGCCGCTGACGGTGGCGAAGACTTCGCGCGGCTGGCTGGACAAGGCGTTTACAGCGGGCACTTCCAATGACGTGCGCTTCCGGCTCAAAGGCGATTTGCGGGAATTCCCGTTTGCCGATGATCGTGGCGGCGTTTTTGAGGTGGCGGCCAAACTCAACGGCGGCACACTGCATTACGGTGATGGCTGGCCAGAGATCAACGGCATCGAAGGTGATTTCATCTTCCGCGGCAAGCGCCTGGAAATGAATACGCGCCAGGCTGCGATCAGCAATGCGCGGCTCAGCAAGGTGCGGGCGCAGATTCCTGACCTGGTGCATTCCGATACGGTACTGCAGATCAACGGTGAAGCCGAAGGCGCGACCACGGATTTCCTCGAATTCATTGCGCGCAGTCCGGTGAACGCGATGATCAGCGGCTTTACCGAAGGCATGCAGGCGCAGGGGCAGGGTCGTCTGGCGCTGAAGCTGACCTTGCCGCTCCAGGCCATGGACAAAAGCAAAGTGGCCGGCACCTACTTTTTTGTCAACAATCAGCTGGTACCCGTTCCGGACCTGCCGCCGCTGGAACAGGTCAACGGACGGCTGGAGTTCACCGAATCCAGCGTGCGGGTGCCCACTGCGACGGCCACTTTTCTCGGCGGGCCGCTGAGTGTTACTGCTGGCAGCCAGCGCGATGCCGCGATCAGCATCCAGTTTCGCGGGCACGTCAACGCCGACGCCGCACGGCGTGCCGGCGGTGTCGAGTGGCTGCGCTACATGCGGGGGTCAACCGACTGGCGCGGTTCACTCACCGTGCGCAACAAGCGCGTTGACCTGACGGTGGATTCCACGCTGCAGGGACTGGCCGTCAATCTGCCCGCGCCGTTCACCAAGACTGCGGCAGAGGCGCTGCCGTTGCGGGTGGAGCGACGTCATACCGGACCGCAGCAGGAGCGTATCGCCATCACCGCGGAGGGACTGGTCAGCGCGGTTCTGCTCCGGCGTGGAGAGGATGCAAGGATAGAGCGTGGCACGGTGCGCTTCGGCGAGGGCGCAGCGGCGGAACCCGATCGCGCGGGCATCACTGTGTCAGGGGCCATCAAGACGCTGGATTTCAACGAATGGCTGGCGCTGACCGGGGAGTCCGGCGGCGCTGGCACCATTAACCTCGCGGCAGTCGATTTGCGTATTGCCGAGATGCGGGTGTTCGAGCGCCGCTTTGCCGATCTCGCAATCAGGGCGACCGCGCCGGGAGGCGCACTGCAGGCCACGGTCCGCGGCCGGGACATTGATGGCACGCTGGGCTGGCGGGCACAGGGCAAGGGGCGGCTGACGGCCCGGTTGCGCCGCTTGAATCTGCCCGCCGCGGAACCGTCGGCGGCGGCACCGGCGGCGCCGGTGGCGCAGGTCGCCGATGCGCGTCCGCCGGAGTTGCCGGCAATCGACGTCGTGGTTGACGAATTGCTGCTGGCTGATCGCTCGCTGGGGCGCATGGAATTGCAGGCCACGCCGCAGCAGCGCGACTGGCGCATCGAGCGCCTGCAGCTCGTTACCCCCGAGAGCCAGCTCAGTGTGGACGGCTCCTGGCAGAACTGGCTGACGCAGCCGCGGGTTCAGGTCAATGTGCAGTTGCTGGTCAATGATGTCGGCCGCCTGCTGACGCGGCTGGGTTATCCCGAGGGCGTGCGGCGCGGCACGGCAAAAATCGAGGGCGGCCTGGCCTGGTCAGGCAGTCCGCAGCGCCTGGATTATCCGACACTGACCGGCAATTTCGTGCTGGATGCGGCCAAGGGCCAGTTCGTGAAACTGGAGCCGGGCATCGGCAAATTGCTGGGCATCCTCAGCCTGCAGTCGCTGCCGCGGCGGATTACACTCGACTTTCGCGATATTTTCAGCGATGGCCTGGCGTTCGACGAAATCGTCGGTGCGATCAAGGTGGCGAAGGGGGTGGCGAGCACCGACAATCTGCGCATCGTCGGGCCGGCTGCGCGCATCAGCATGGGCGGGCAGGTTGATCTCGTCAGGGAAACCCAGGTCCTGCGGGTCCGGGTGAATCCGCAGTTGTCCGACACGTTCTCGGTCGCCGGCGCGCTGATCGGCGGTCCGATAGCCGGTATCGCAGCATTTGTTGCGCAAAAGCTGCTGAAGGATCCGCTGGACCAGATTGCCGGTTATGAATACGACGTGACCGGTACCTGGGCCGATCCGGTGGTGGCGAAGATTGAGCGCCCGCAGGCGAATTCGGAGAGTGTGCCGTGACACCGCGAATGCTGGTGTTTTCAGCGGCGATACTGTGGCCGTTTCCGGTGGCGGCGGCCGATCTTGCGCCGCAGTTATGGGATCGTCCGCGCTCGGCACAGGCGGTGATGGCGCAGCCGGCGGTGCAACGGGCCGTGGCGGCGTACCAGGCCAGCAGCGCTGCGCGCATCATCATCGTCCACGGCCCGCGGCAGGAGGCGCAGTTGCAGGCCGAAGAACTGCGGGCATGGCTGGTGGCGCTGGCGGTGGACAGTGCGCGGCTGCAGTTGCGCGCCGATCCGTTGGCTGCGGCATTGCGGCTTGAGGTGACTGAATAAACATGACGGAATGAGTGTGATGACATGAGCACCAGACTGCGATCGACGCGGGCACAGAAAAAGGATTCGGGAAAAGCCGACGCAGGTGCCACGCGCATCGCGGCGGTGCAGATGGCATCGGGGCCGCGCGTCGAGGCCAACCTGAAGGAGGCGGCGCGGCTGATCGAGATCGCTGTCGAGCAAGGTGCGCGATTGGTGGGCTTGCCCGAATATTTCGGCATCATGGGTTTGAAGGACACCGACAAGGTGGCGGTGCGCGAGGCCTACGGCGACGGCCCGATCCAGGAATTCCTGTCGGCAACGGCGCGCAAGCACGGCATCTGGATCGTCGGCGGTTCGGTGCCGCTGGTGGCCTCGGTGAAAGACAAGGTGCTCAACACCAGCCTGGTCTACGACGACAAGGGCAAATGTGTCGCGCGTTACGACAAGATTCACCTCTTCGGTTTCGAGATGGGCGGCGAGCGTTATTCCGAAGAACGCACCATCGAGCACGGCAAGGCGGTGGTGACGGTTGATACACCGTTTGCGCGCATCGGCCTGTCGATTTGCTACGACCTGCGGTTTCCTGAACTCTACCGGGCGATGGGTGAAGTCGATCTGATCCTGGTGCCCTCGGCATTCACCGAAACCACCGGCAAGGCGCACTGGGAAACGCTGATCCGCGCCCGTGCCATCGAAAACCTGGCTTATGTGCTGGCGCCGGCGCAGGGCGGGTATCATGTCAACGGTCGCGAGACCCACGGCGACTCGATGATCGTCGATCCCTGGGGTGTGGTTCTCGACCGCCTGCCGCGCGGTTCCGGTGTGGTTGTGGCCGGCATGAACCGCACCCATATACAACGTCTGCGGCAGAGCCTTCCGGCATTGCAGCACCGCACGCTGGGACGTTAATTTTTATATAACCTGTTGTTTTTAAACAATATTTTTATTTCATCGGGTATTTCACATGCAAGTCGCGAATATTTTTGAGACCGCCAGCGCGATGCTGCTGGCCCCCCATGCGCTGGACGAGGGGCGCCTGCAGTCGGTGTTCGGCCAGATCATGGCGCACCACGTCGACTACGCCGACCTCTATTTCCAGTATTCGCGCAGCGAGTCGTGGAGCCTGGAAGAAGGCATCGTCAAATCGGGCAGCTTCAACATCGACCAAGGCGTCGGTGTGCGCGCCATCAGCGGTGAAAAAACCGCCTTTGCCTATTCCGATGACATCACTTTTAACGCCTTGCAGGCCGCGGCGCAGGCAACGCGCGCGATCGGTCGCCAGGGCGGGGCCGGCAGCACGGCGATTGCGCGCCGCGGCACATTGCGCGCGCTGTATGCGCCGCAGGATCCGCTGGCCAGCCTCGGCGCGCCGGAGAAAGTGGCGCTGCTCGAACGGCTGGAGCGCATTGCGCGCAGTCTCGATCCGCGGGTGACACAGGTCATGGCTTCGCTGGCCGGTGAATACGAAGTGGTGATGGTTGCGCGCAGCGACGGCGTACAGGCCGCCGACGTGCGGCCGCTGGTGCGTTTGTCGCTGCAGGTGATTGTCGAGGCCGATGGCCGGCGCGAGCAGGGCGGGGCCGGCGGCGGCGGGCGTTTTGATTACGCTTATTTCACTGATGCCGTGCTCAACGATTATGCGCAGAAGGCGGTGCAGCAGGCCTTGCTCAATCTCGAGGCGCGGCCGGCGCCGGCGGGCACCATGACCGTGGTGCTGGGTTCCGGCTGGCCGGGCATCCTTTTGCATGAAGCAATTGGTCACGGCCTGGAGGGGGACTTCAACCGCAAGGGTACTTCGGCGTTCAGCGGGCGCATCGGCGAACGTGTCGCGGCGCCGGGCGTCACCGTGGTCGATGACGGCACCATCGCGCAGCGGCGTGGTTCGCTGAACGTCGACGACGAGGGCAATGCCACGCAGCGCAATGTGCTGATCGAAGACGGCGTGTTGCGCGGTTACCTGCAGGACGCACTGAACGCGCGGTTGATGGGTGTTGCGCCCACCGGCAACGGGCGGCGCGAGTCGTACGCCCATGTGCCGATGCCGCGCATGACCAATACCTACATGCTCAATGGCGACCGCGATCCGGCGGAAATCATCGCCTCGGTCGACCGCGGGCTGTATGCGGTGAACTTCGGCGGCGGCCAGGTTGACATCACCAGCGGCAAGTTCGTGTTCTCGGCGTCCGAGGCGTACATGATCGAAAACGGCAAGCTGACCTACCAGGTGAAGGGCGCGACATTGATCGGCAACGGACCGGATGCGCTGACCCGGGTGTCGATGATCGGCAACGACATGAAGCTTGATTCCGGCGTCGGTACTTGCGGCAAGGAAGGCCAGAGCGTGGCGGTGGGTGTCGGCCAGCCGACCTTGCGCATCGACGGGCTGACAGTTGGTGGCACGGTGTAGTGCGGTTCGGGAATCGTTTATAATCCATTGATTATATGGAAAGTTAAGGAAGGCTTCGCGCAAAATGCTGCACCGTACTGACGATCTGCGGATCAAGGAAATCAAGGAACTGTCACCCCCCGCGCATCTGCTGCGCGAACTCGCACTCAGCGAAAAAGCAGCCAACACGACCTATGAGGCGCGCCAGGACATCCATCGCATCCTGCACGATGCCGATGACCGCCTGCTGGTGATCATGGGGCCGTGTTCGGTGCACGACGTCAAGGCCGCCAAGGAATATGCCGGCAAGCTGCTGGAGGCGAGGAAAAAACTCGCCGCCGACCTGCTGATCGTGATGCGCGTCTATTTCGAAAAACCGCGCACCACCGTGGGCTGGAAGGGGCTGATCAACGATCCCAATCTCGACGGCAGCTTCCGCATCAATGAAGGCCTGCGCATCGCGCGCGAACTGCTGCTGGAGCTGAGCGAGAGCGGCATGCCGGTGGGCTGCGAATTTCTCGACATGATCACGCCGCAATACATCGCCGATCTGGTGTCCTGGGGCGCCATCGGCGCGCGCACCACCGAGTCACAGATCCATCGCGAACTCGCTTCCGGATTGTCCTGCCCGGTGGGTTTCAAGAACGGCACCGACGGCAACATCAGGATTGCCATCGATGCCATCCGCGCGGCACAGGCGCCGCATCATTTCCTCTCGGTGACCAAGGCCGGGCATTCAGCCATCGTGTCGACCACCGGCAACGAGGACTGCCATCTGATCCTGCGTGGCGGCAAGGAACCGAATTACGATGCGCCCAGCGTTGATGCCGCGGGCCGTGGCCTGGCGGAAGCCGGCATCCCGGCGCGGATCATGATCGACTTCAGCCACAGCAACAGCAGCAAGAAACCGGAAAAACAGGTTGATGTCGGACAGGACGTGGCTCACCAGGTGGCCAATGGCGACGAGCGCATTTTCGGCGTGATGGTGGAAAGTCATCTGAAGGCCGGGCGGCAGGATCTGCTGCCGGGCAAACCCCTGACCTATGGTGTCAGCATCACCGACGGCTGCATCGGCTGGGAAGAAAGCCGGACGCTGCTCGAGACGCTGGCGGACGGTGTGCGCAAGCGCCGGCTCAAAGCCGTCGCCGCCAATTAGCGCAGGGGTGCGGGATGCGGCTACACTGGCGGCTGCATCAACCCTGAACCCATGGCCCAAGACAGCCTCAGCGCGGTAACCGACCAGAACAACCTCGCCAAGCTTGAGCGCGTCGGGGCAGGCACTGCCATTGCCGGGGAAATTTTTGGACTGGTCGGCAAGTCGCAGTTTTTCACCGAGTTTTCGCAGGAAGACATCTCCATTCTCGCCGGCTATATGGAGGTCTACCGCGCGCAGCCCGGCGAGTTGATTATCCGCGAAGGCGATGCCGGCGATTTCATGATACTGATCGTCGATGGTGAAATCGACATCCTGAAAAAAAACCAGCGCGCCGAGCAGCAGCACATGACCAGTGCCGGTCCCGGCATGACACTGGGCGAGATGTCGATGATCGACGGCGAACCGCGCTTCGCCACCTGCATGGCGTCGCACCCAACCACCTTTGCCGTGCTGAGCCGCGATAACATGGCCAAGATAATCCTTGATCATCCGGACCTCGGTTCGAAGATCCTGGTGAAAATGGTCACCATGCTGTCGCTGCGGCTGCGCCAGACCAGCGCGCGCCTGCTGCGGACGATGGAAGAGGTCCGGTAGTTTTTTCACCTCCGCCGCGTCCGCGTGTCACACCCGCCGGCTGCTCCTGATGATTTCCTCGATGAGCTTATTGCAAAAAGCCGGCATGCGCGCATTCTGTCTTGCGATCGGCCGTGGTCTGCTGTTTTTGATCAGCGCCGGCGCTGCACTCGCGCAGCCGGTGCAGATCACTGACGACCGCGGCGAGACCATACGCCTGGCGCAGCCCGCACGGCGCATCATCACGCTGACACCGCATCTCACCGAACTGGTTTTTGCCGCCGGCGCCGGCGGGCACCTCGCCGGCGTGGCGCGGTTCAGCAATTATCCCGAAGCGGCGCAACGGCTGCCGGCAGTCAGCGACGCCGGCCAGTTTGACACCGAGTCCCTGCTGGCACTGCGGCCCGACCTGATACTCGCCTGGAAAAACGGCACGCCTGACGCTGTTGTGGCACGGCTGGAAAACGCCGGCCTTCCGGTATTCGTGTCGGGAGCCGCGAAGCTGGAGGACATCGCGCGCAGCTTGACGGCCATCGCGACACTGGCCGGCACTCTGGCGGAGGGCGAGCGTGCACGCGCCGCTTTCAGCGCCGGTCTGCAGGCATTGCGTGCGCTTCGTCACGATGGCGCGCCGGTGCGCGTGTTCTATGAAATCTGGCCGCGGCCGCTGATGACCGTCAACGCCGCGCATGTCATCAGCGATGTGATTGCGCTGTGCGGTGGTGAGAACATATTCGGCGGCCTGCGGCCGCTGACGCCGGAGGTGTCGCGTGAGGCCTTGCTGGCGGCACGACCGGAAGTCGCGCTGGGCGGCAGTTCGGCGGAGACCGCCGCGGGATTTGCTGCGCGCTGGACCGCACTGCCGCCCCCCCTGGGGAAATTACCCGCGCACCACATTGCGCCGGACCTGATCCAGCGCCCGACGCCACGGCTGCTGGAGGGCGCGCGCCTGGTCTGCAGGCACCTCGATACGGTGCGGGCGGCGCGGCGCTGACCGGCTGGACGGAATTCAGCCGCGGTTGCGGCCCTGTTGCCACAACACGTCGCCGCTGCCCCCGGATTGGTTGAGCGCGCGGGCGAGCACAAACAGCAGGTCGGACAGCCGGTTCAGGTACTGCACCTGCAGTGGTGACCGTTCTTTGGCATTTCCCTGATTCACCAGAGCGACCAGCGTGCGTTCGGCACGGCGGCAGATGGTGCGTGCCACATGCGCGAGCGCCGCAGCGCGGGTGCCGCCGGGGAGCACGAATTCCTTCAGCGGCGGCAGTCCGGCATTGAATTGTGTGACCAGTTCTTCGATGCGTGCCAGGTGTGCCATGCTGATCAGCGCATGTCCGGGCAGGCTCAACTCGCCGCCGAGATCGAACAGGTCATGCTGCACGCCGAGCAATGCGTCGCGGATCTCCGCGGGCAATGTTTCGGCAAGCAACACGCCGATGGCACTGTTCAGTTCATCGACGTCGCCGAGGGCGGCTACGCGCAACTGATCCTTGCCGATGCGGTCGCCGGAAGCGAGACCGGTACTGCCGTCGTCGCCGGTGCGGGTCACGATTTTGGAAAGACGGTTTGCCATGATCTAGAGGATGTGGAGGTGATGCATTATAGGCGCTGCGATGCAGGGCGCAGTGCAGCGTGGTAATCTCAAATTAATGGCGTGACCGGCGCAGTCCATAAAATAACCGGCACAGGATTCAATCGACAGGCAGGAGGAGGCCCCGCATGTTCAAGAACATCCTGATTTACACCGATGGCTCCAAACTCTCGCGCAAGGCGCTGGTAACCGGCATCAAGCTTGCGAAAATGTCGGCCGGCAAGGTCATTTTTCTCTATGTGCTGCCGCGGCTGGATCCGATGATTTTCGCCGAGGGTTATGTGCCAGAGCCGGACTGGATGGACAATTACGAAAGCACTTCGCGCGACAATGCCAAGACCTATCTGTTGCGGGCCGAGGTGCTGGCGGGAAAATCCAATGTGGCCTGCGCGACGCGTATGGCCAGCGCCGACCGGCCCTACAAGGAGATCATTGCCACCGCGCGGGCGCGTAATTGCGACGCCATCGTGATGCCCTCACGCGGGCGCAAGGGGCTGACCGCGGTATTGCTCGGCAGTGAAACCATGGAAGTGTTGACACGCTGTACCAGGCCGGTCATTGTTGTTCGATAAATATAAATAAAAACAATAACTTACGGTATTTTTCAGGGAATACCCCCTAAGGCTGCGAGTTGTTTCACTTCATTTTGACGGCGGTGCCGGTGCGGAGTCGGCCGCCGCCGCCGTCGGGAGATCTGCGGTCACGACCAGCGGGAAAAATTTCTCGTCGAAAGCGGGGTCGTGCAGCCATTGGGAGATGGCTTCCAGTGCCGCTTCTTCGGTACGGAAAAAATGCTCTGCGCCGATTGCCGCGTACAAGCCGGTTTTTTCCATCACGCTGAGCACCTGGAGTTTAAGGCCGCTGAACACCATGGTGACGTCATTTTGCTGCAGTCGCCGCGCCAGATGACGGATCATTTCCTCGCCGGACGCGTCAAGTTCGTTGATGGCGTCGCCAACCACCAGGATATAGCGGGCCTGCGGATGCTTCGCCGCCTGTTCAAGGATGACGTCCTCGAAATACGGAACGTTGGCAAAAAAAAGTGAACCGTCGAAGCGGATCGCGATCAGGCGTTCGCTGGTCGGCAGTTTGAAAATGTGCGCGTCACGCAATGTGCCGTCGGGATGGCGACCGAGTACGGCGACCCGCGGGCGCATTGTCCGATAGAGGTAGAGGATGATCGCCAGCCCGGCGCCGACCAGTATCCCGGTGTCAAGGTGAGGGGCGAAACTCAGGGTGGCGAGGAAAGTTACCGTCGCGGCAATGCCGTCATGGCGATGTGCCTGCCAGGCGTGCACCATTGCCTTGAAATTCACCAGGTTTGCGACCGCCAGCATGATGATGGCCGCCAGTGCGGCCTGGGGCAGGTGGTAGAGCAGGGGGGTGAACAGCAGCAGCGTGACAAGCACGATCACGCCGGCAACCACCGAGGATAGTCCGCTGACGGCGCCGGTGGCGAGGTTGACCGCCGATCTTGAAAACGAACCGCTGACCGGAAACGACTGGAATGCGCTGCCGACGATGTTGGCGAGTCCCTGGCCTATGAGTTCCTGGTCCGGGCTGATGCGTTGTTTGGTGTGGGTGGCCATGGATTTCGCAATGGAGATGGCCTCCATGAATCCGATCAGCGCGATGATCAGCGCGGTCGGCAGCAGCTTGACCAGGGTCTCCCAATCAAGCTTGGGCATTGCCGGTAGCGGAATCCCCGCCGGGATCGTACCGACCACTTCGCCGCCGCCGGCCAGCCGGACCCGGGTGCCATCGATGCGCGCGACGATCCATCGCCTGCCGTCGGTGGTGGTGCCCGGCTCTACGGTGCTGACCAGACTGTACGCGGTGCCGCCCTCCGCTCCGCGGACGCCGGTAAAACGAAGGCGGCGCAGCTCGGCGAAACGGACGCGGTGCTCGGCCTCGACCGCCCGCAGTTCCAGTTTGAGGAATTCCAGGTCGGCGTTGAGCATGATCAGGCGTGGATGGTCAGTACCGTTGCTGGCAGCAAGATCGGTGATTTCCCCGGCTTTTCCGGTGGTAGCCTCGCGCAACACACGGGTACGATCAGCCAGCGCGACCAGCGAGTCAACGACATTGCGTACATGGGGGTCGCGGAAATCCAGCGGGCTGGCAGTCGTGTTGCGTTCAAAATCAATGGCCCAGCTGAGTGTGGTGGTCAGCGCCACGGCGATCAACACGCCGGGCCAGCCCGGGCGATAACGGCGGATCAGGAGGATCACCGCCAGCGTCAGCAGGCCCATGGCCAGTGTCGGCAGGTGCGTGTCCTCGATGCGCAGCAGCACATCCCAGATGTCGCTGAGAAAACGATCGGAGCGCGCGCTATGCACTCCGAACAATTTGTTGAACTGGGACAGCGCAATGATGATGGCCGCCGCATTGGTGAAGCCGACGATCACCGGATGCGACAGAAAATTGACGATGGCGCCCAGCCGGAACAGGCCCATCGCCAGTTCCATGATGCCGACCATCAGCGCCAGCAGGATGGCCAGTGCGATGAACTGTTCACTGCCTGGCACCGCGAACTGCGTCAGCGCAGTGCCGGTCAGCAGCGACACCATGGCCACCGGGCCTGTGGCGAGCTGGTGTGAAGACCCCCACATGGCGCCGATGATCACCGGCAGGAATGCCGCGTACAGCCCGTAATACGCCGGCAGTCCGGCGAGTTGCGCGTAGGCCATGGATTGCGGGATCAGTATCATGGCAACCGTGGCGCCCGCGATGATGTCGGCCCGCACGGCGGATCGCTGCAATGGCAACCAGCGCAGGAAAGGTAAAAGTCGTTCGCGCAGTTTTATCACAGGCATCGATAATGAGTTGTGTGTCGGGGGGTTACCCGGTCTGAATTTTTTTCAGGATTCGCGGCGCTGACTGCCGTCAGGCAGCCGTTCACGGCAATCGCGGAAAATACGCAGTTTGCAGTCGTTGCAGATTGCCGCATCGAGTTTCGGGTAAATGGCGGTGATGGCACTGGATTTTACCGGGAACATGTTTTCTTCACCGATGTCATTCATGTATCCACCCCGGCGCAGCAGGCCGACGACCTCATCCTTCAGCCGGTAGAAGTACAGTCCGCCGCCGAGCCGCCGCCGGCGCTTGGCTTCATGCGCGAGAAATTCCGCGCCGGCGACATCGACGAAGTTGATACCGCTGGCGATGATCAGTACATGTTTCTGCGTGCTCTGCTCGCTGATCCGGTGCAGCATCTGCTGCATGTGATCGACAGCACCGAAGAAAATCGAACCGTTGACGCGCAGGCATTTCACCTGCGGACAGTCCGCGAGGCCGGTGTCGGCGGAGTAGTGGTAACTGCCTTCCCCGGGATCCGGCTTGACGTCGAGGATTACCGGGTGCGAGGTGCGTTTCAGATACAGCATCAGCGACAGCAGGACCCCGGTGTAAATCGCAAATTCCAGTTGCACGAACAGCGTGGCGAGCAGCGTGACCGCGAGCACCACGCTCTCCGACAGGCTGGTGCGGATGATGTTGCGCATCTGCGGAATGTCGATCAGCCCCCAGGCCACCATGAACAGGATGCCCGCCATGGTCGGCACCGGCAGGAATTGCACCAGGGGCGCCACCAGCAGTACGATGATCAGCAGGAACACGGCTGACAGCACCGCGGCGATGGGGGTGCGCGCGCCCGATTCGTAGTTGACGCCGCTGCGGTTGAAGGAGCCGCTCGACGCATAAGCCGAGAAAAAACTGCCTGCGATGTTCGACAGACCCTGGCCGATGAACTCCTGGTTGCCGTCGATGCGTTGTTCGGAGCGTACCGCGATCGCCCTCGCGATCGATACCGCCTCGGTGAGTCCAAGCATGGTCACGGCCACGGCAATGGATGCAGTTTTGCGCAGCGCTTCCAGCGAAAAATCCGGTGCCTCGAAGTGGGGAAATATTCCGGACAGCGCCTTGACGGTCGCGATCTGGTTGTGGGCGTCCAGTTGCGGGATCAGGCCCAGCGCGAGGGTGTACAGCGTGCCCGCGATCATCGCCACGATCATGTACGGCAGGCGGCGGTAACGGCGCTTGACGAAAATGCCGACCAGCAGCGTGATCATGCCGACCGATACGACATACCAGTTGATATCGTCCAGGCCATACAGCGTCTGGCGCAGGGTCTCGGCAAAGGAGATGCCGCGCGGCATCGGGATGCCGAGGAAGTTTGTCAGCTGCGTGCTGATGATCAGCAGACCGGCGCCGGCGGTGAAGCCGAGGACAACGGTGTGCGAAATGAAATTGACCAGCGCACCCATGCGCGCCAGGCCCATCGCGAGCTGGAATACGCCGGTGAGGAAAGTCATCATCAGCACCAGCCGGATGTATTCCGGCGTGCCGGGTTCTGCGACACCGCTCATCGTGGCGTAGATCACAATGGAAATCGCGGTGGTTGGTCCCGAGACCAGATGCCAGCTGGAGCCGAACAGGGCGGCGATGATGGCCGGGATCATGGCTGCATAGAGGCCGTATTCCGGCGGCAGGCCTGCAATCGTCGCGAAGGCGACGCCCTGCGGCAGCACAACGACCGCGCCGGTCAGCCCTGCCAGCGCGTCGGCGCGCAGCGTCTGGCGGTTGACCATCGGCCACCAGTGCAGAAACGGAAATAGCCGGCCTGCGAACAGCAGGAGTTCGGGCCGGGAGCGGAATAAAAACTTCAAGGGCTTTCCCGTGGCAATGATTTTCATTATGGGACATCGCCACGGCTATGGCCAATCAGCCGAATTTGCCCGGCAATCAGCGAAATTTTTGGGCTATAATCGGCGCCCTGCATCGTTCAAAAAAGGAAAGAGCGCCTTCATGATACGGTTAACTGCAATTTGCCTCGGTCTCGGGGTGGCACTGGCCCCGGGTTTTTCCCAGGCAGCCGAAGGCAATCCGGCGGCAGGCAAGGGCAAGTCCGCGATGTGTGCCGGCTGCCACGGTATTCCTGGCTACAAGACCGCATTCCCCGTGACTTACAGCGTGCCGAAACTGGGTGGCCAGCATGCCGCCTACATCATCAAGGCGCTGCAAGGTTACAAGAGCGGCGAGCGTACGCACCCATCAATGCGTGCGATCGCGGCCGGGCTGACGGACCAGGACATGGCGGATGTTGCCGCTTACTACGCGACGACCGCTGTCCGGTCGGTGTCGAAATAACGGGATTCAGGGGATCGTGATGACAAAACTGCTGTGGATCGCCGCTTGTGCGGCGCTGATCGCCAGTGGCCCTACGCTGGCTGCCAATCCTGCCGCGGGCAAGGAAAAATCCAAGACCTGCGCCGCCTGCCATGGTCCGGATGGCAACAGTGCCGCTCCGGATTTTCCACGACTGGCCGGCCAGAATTTTGATTACCTGGTCAAGGCTCTGGCGGACTACAAGTCGGGCGAACGCAAGAACGCGATCATGGCGCCTGCGGCGGCTGCCCTGTCGCAGCGTGACATCGAAGATCTGGCCGCTTTTTACTCACGCCAGTCGGGGCTGACGGTCAAATATTGATTTTCCGCGGTCCGAAAAAAACGCGCCCGAAGGCGCGTTTTTTTATGCCGTGCTTTTTCCCGTTTTCCCGCGGAATTCGCAGAGATCCCTGATCGGGCACTCGCCGCAGCGCGGCTTGCGCGCAAGACATACATACCGTCCGTGCAGGATCAACCAGTGGTGGGCATGCAGCCTGAAGGCCTCCGGCGTCACCTTCAGCAATTTTTGCTCCACCGCCAGCGGATCCTTGCCCGGGGCGAGCCCGGTACGGTTGCTGATGCGGAAAATATGCGTATCGACGGCGATGGTCGCTTCGCCGAACGCGATGTTCAGCACGACATTCGCCGTCTTGCGGCCGACGCCCGGCAATTCTTCCAGCGCGGCACGGTCGCGTGGCACGTTGCCGCCGTGTTTTTCGAGCAGCATGCCGCAGGTGGCGATGATGTTTTTCGCCTTGGTGCGGTAGAGGCCGATGCTTTTGATGTATTGCTCCAGCCCGGACACGCCCAGTTTCAGCAATGCCTGCGGCGTGTTCGCCTTGCGGTACAGCGGCCCGGTGGCCCGATTCACGCTTTTGTCGGTGGCCTGGGCGGACAGGATGACGGCGACCAGCAGCTCGAATGGCGAGGCGTATGCCAGTTCCCCGCGAGGTTCGGGATTGGCGTTGCGGAAACGCTCGAAAATGGCCAGTCGTTTTGCGGGGTTCACGGGTTTTGCCGGACATGTTGCGGAAATGGCCGGGTGATTATAATGGGCACATTGATCCCACGGAGTTCCAGATGCGACGCCCAGCAGCAAATCCGTTCAACCGTTGTCTGGCGGCCATCCTGTTCGCGACGGTCGCCGCTGCGGCCTCCGCCGAGCCGGTGACGGTGGAGCGTGACAGCGTGCTGCGTGCCGAGCCGCGCACCGATGCCGGCGTTGCCGGCAATCTTGCCAAGGGTGCGACCGGTGACGCGGTGGCGCGGCAGGGTGCCTGGGTGCAGGTCAAGTCCGGCACGGTGACCGGCTGGCTGTATTCCTTCAATGTCCGCTTCGGTGCGGTGGGTGCCGGCAGCAGCAGTGGCGCCAGCGGTGGTTCGGCTTTGGGTCGGGTCTTCGGCCCGCGGCAGCAGGTCAATGTCACTGCCACCATTGGCATTCGTGGCCTGGATGAAGAAGATCTGAAGCAGGCACATTTCGACGAAACCCAGATGCGGCAGCTCGATGGTTATGCCGCAAGTCGCGAGCAGGCGGCAGCCCAGGCTGGAATATCCGGCTTGAGCGCGGTCAAAATCGATTACCTCGGGGAATCGGCAAGCGCCGCCAGCGGGAGTAACCCATGATGAAGCGCATGAAAGTAATAGGGGCGCAGGCACTGGTCTGCATAACGGGGGGTCTCTGCGCTACGGCGCAGGCACAGAACATCGATCTCAACCGCCTGTTCAGCATCGGCCGCGATGCCGTGACTGCAGTGTCCGGTGTCAGTGAGCCGGAAGAACTGAAAATCGGCCGCGAAGTCGCTGGCCGCATGCTCGGTGCTGCGCCGCTGGTCAATGATGCCGCGCTGCAGAGTTACGTCAATCGCGTCGGACGCTGGGTGGCGGCGCAAAGCGAGCGTCCCGATCTGCCCTGGCGTTTTGCGGTGATTGATACCGCTTCGATCAATGCGTTTGCAGCACCCGGCGGTTATGTGCTGGTGACGCGCGGCTTGTATGAGATTCTCGACAATGAAGCCCAGCTCGCCGGCGTGCTGGCACATGAAGTCGCCCATATCGTGCGCCGCCACCATGTGACGGTGATGCAGAAAAGTGCCGCGCTGTCGGCGGGTGCGCAGCTCGCGCAGCGCGACAACCGTTCAGTGCTGCTCAACAACATGATCGGCAGTGGGGCGGAAATATTTGCGCGCGGTCTCGACAAGAGTGCAGAACATGAGGCGGATGCGATGGGCGTGGTGCTGGCGGCCCGCGCCGGTTACAACCCGTTTGGCCTCATCGATGTGCTGCACAAGCTGGCGGCGCGTGGCGCCGAAGACGGTTCGCTGGCGCTGCTGTTCAAGACTCACCCGGCGCCGGGCGACCGGCTGGAACAATTGGGTGTGGTGCTGACGCCGCGCGTGGCGCAATTGCCGACCGGGCGTGAACTCGATATCCGGCGCATTTCCGCCAGTGCCGGTCCGGTGCGGGCGTCGCAACCGCTGCCGGCGGAAGGCGCGCGCGGTCTGAATTCACAGTCAAATGCGCAGCCCGGTGCACGCCCGGAGCAACCCAAGGGCGTCGATCCGGCGCAGTTGCTGCGCGGCCTGTTCGGCCGCTGACTCTGCATTGACCCTGCCGTTTTAACCGGCAGTTTTCCCCAGTCGCGCTCGCGCCCTGGCCATTGCACGGTCCAGGGTTGCGCGCTTGCGCGAGGCAGCGTCCGTGACGGGTGAAATTTTACCGGCGCGGCGTTGATCGGAGTGCGCTGCCAGCCGCTGCTGGTGCGTCAGATGGCGTTGCCGCAACCGCCCGGATACGGCGCGTTGTGCCGCGCGGTCGCGTGATGCACCAGTGGACACTATGCTGATGCAGTCCACCGGACAGGGCGGCAGGCATAAGCCGCAACCGGTACATTCCGCTGTAATCACCGTGTGCATCAATTTACGCGCGCCGACGATGGCATCCACAGGGCAGGCGGGCAGGCACAAAGCGCAGCCGATGCACACGGTTTCATCAATGATTGCAGCGGCCGGCGCAGCAGCGGCGCCGTGTGCCGCACTCAATGGCATGGGTGCCACATTCATCAATACCGCGAGTTCGGCGATTAGTTCGGTACCGCCCGGCGGACATTGATTGATGGGCGTCGCTCCGGCAGCAATGGCTTCGGCGTAGGGCCGGCATCCTGCGTATTCGCACTGGCCGCATTGCGTCTGCGGCAGCAGCGCATCGATGGCGTCGGCGAGTGCGGCAGCGTTCATCGGTGATCAGGGCGCCGGTTTGGCGCAGGCCTTGATGCAGGCGCCGACCAGTGCCGGTCCGGCATAAACCAGACCGGTGTAGAGCTGAACCAGGCTGGCGCCGGCCGTGATGCGCGCTGCAGCGTCATCCCCGTTCATGATGCCGCCGACGCCGATCACCGGCACTGCGCCGCCGAGCGCGGCGGCGAGTTGTGTCGTTACGGCCCGTGCCTGCTCAGTCAGCGGCGCGCCGCTGAGTCCGCCGGTTTCCGCACCGTGCGGCAATTCCGCAACCGCGTCGCGGGCAGTGGTGGTGTTGGTGGCGATCACGGCATCGATCTGATGCGTGACCAGCAGTCCGGCAATCGCGGAGATCTGCGACGCATCGAGGTCGGGGGCGATTTTCAGCGCCAGCGGCACCCGCCGGCCATGTTTGCCAGCGAGAAGTTCGCGCTCATGCTGCAGCGCCGCCAGTAATTGACCGAGTTCGTCCGTCTGCTGCAGTTGCCGCAGATTTTTGGTGTTCGGCGAGGAAATGTTGACCGTGACATAGCTGGCATGGGCATACACCTTGCGCAGGCAGATCAGGTAATCGTCAGCGGCGCGCTCGATCGGCGTATCGAAATTCTTGCCGATGTTGATGCCGAGCACACCGCGGAACTTTGCGCGCAGCACATTGCTGATCAGTGCATCCACGCCGTGGTTGTTGAAACCCATGCGGTTGATGACCGCGCGTGCTGCCGGCAGGCGGAACATGCGCGGTCGCGGATTCCCCGGTTGCGGACGCGGTGTGACAGTGCCGATTTCGAGGAAGCCGAAACCGAGCGCGGCCAGCGCATCGATGTATTCACCGTTTTTGTCGAGCCCGGCGGCGAGTCCCACCGGATTGGGGAAAGAAATGCCCATCACCGTGTGCGGGCTTGCTGCCGTGCGCGGCGCACAGGTGCCGGCAAGTCCGGCGCGCGCGGCGAGTTGCAGTGATTCGAGGGTCAGGTGGTGCGCGGACTCGGCGTCCAGCGTGAACAGCAGGGGGCGGAGCAGAGTGTACATGACCCTATTGTACCGGTCTGCCACGCGCCGCCAGACCGGATAATATTATCGTTTAAAAACAATAACTTATATTTTAATCTCAGGATGAGGGCGACCGCCGGATCGCGGTCTGAACAGCGCGGCATAAAGGCCGACCATCACCAGCCAGCACAGCAGTCCAGACCACAGCACATGCGACATGAAATGCGCGCCTTGCGCGATGCGGCCAAGCCCCAGCAGTACACCCGCCGATATGCCGGCGAGCAATGCTGCGCGTGCGAGCGCATCGCGATGTTCGCGATGAAACACAAAGGAAAAAGCCATCAGCGCAAATCCGGTGGCTGCGTGTCCGGCGGGGAAACATTGGCCGCGGGCGTGTGCTGTGCCGCGAAACTGGAACAGATGCGTATACGGCTCCAATCCGCCGAACTCGACGAAATCCCAGGGACAGGGGCGATCCGTGACCAGTTTGAGCAGACTCACCGTCAGCGGGGCCAGCGTCATGGCGAGTGCGAGGAACAGCAGGGTTGCGCGCCATCGCGCCAATGCCGGGATGACCCAGCTCAGCAGCAAGACTGCGGCCATCATGCAGGTCGCAAGAATGACCAGATATTTTGCCCAGTGATGCAGTACGGTATCGAAGAAAAATACATAACGCAGCGGGAAGACATGCGCTGAGCGGTCATAAAACCAGTTGCTGATCATCTGGTCGATGCTGGTGTTTTCCATGGCAAGCAGCGCCGCCAGCAGTGCGAGCGGGATCAGCAGCCAAAGCCAGGGAATGGTTTCTGCAACAACACTGGCATCAGCGGATTTGTACGAAGATGGTTTATAAGCCATTGTTCATTATTTAATTCAGTTGCCGCCAATATTATTGTGATAGCTACATCACAGGCACTATAGTGATCGCGCTGTGAAGGCGGTGTGGCAATGGTGTGAAGCGCTTGTGAATCTCTGCAGCGATGCCTGCTTATTGCAGGCGTACGACCAGACGATCGCTCAGGCGAATCACCGAGGCTAATCAATCAGGCGAGCGTGAGCAGGAACGCAGTGCCGCCCCCAGGGGAGGCAGTGACTTCGATGCGCCAGTGACAGTGATCGCAGGCGCGTTTGACGATGGCAAGGCCCAGGCCGAAGCCGTCGCTGCCGGCATTCCCGCGGTAATGCCGTTCAAACAACTGGGCGCGTTGTTCCGGCGAGACGCCGGGACCGGTATCGGCGACCGTCAGGGTCGGCACCGTCCACTGCACCTGGATGCCGCCAGACATGGTGTATTGCACGGCATTACGCAGCAGGTTGGCGAGCACCAGATTGAGCGCCTGCCGGTTGACCGCGATCATCGTGCCGGGTCTGATGTCGTTGTCGAAGCGCAAAGCCTTGCGGTCAATCTCCGTCCGCCACGGTTCAACCGCGGTGTCAACGCATTCGGCGAGATCGACGGTTTCGTGCGCCGCCATCGGTTCGGCGCGCGCGAGGAACAGCAATAATTCGATCTGTCCGGTCATGCGTTCAGCAGCTGCTGTGATGGCGGCGATGCGGGCACGCGCCTTCTCCGGTAGCCCGGTGTCAGTCGCCAGCAGCTCGCAACTGGTGCGGATCACCGTCAACGGCGTGCGTAGTTCGTGGCTGGCATTGCCGGTAAATTCCTGTTCTTTGGTGAGCAGTTCGCGGATGCGGGTTTCGTACTGGTCAAAGGCGCGCGCCAGCGCCGAGACTTCCGCATCCTGTCCCTGCTGTGCCAGAGGGGCGCGACGCAATCCGGGATCGAGCGATGCAACGCGGGCGGAGAGATCCGTGATCTGATGGGTCAGAAACCCGGCAATCCAGTAACCGAGCGCCGCCGCTACTACGGTGATGGTGGCCAGCGCGAACAGCACCAGTTGTTTGAACTGCTGCTCGCGCACTTCATGCGGTCCGGCATCGTAGGCGACGATGAATCGTATGCCGTCGACAATGCGCACGGCGACATGTTGTTCTTTGATGCCATTGCCGATTTCGTGCATGCCGGCCGCCAGTCCGCGCAATTTTTCCGGCACTTTCTGCAGATCCCCGGGGTCACGCACGACGTAATACTGCAGATTGGGGCCATGGTCCCGGGTAAATGAAGGAAGATCGCGGTGATGCTGCAGCAGAAAATCAATTTCTTCGGTAACAATCTGATCGATCAGACCCTCCTCCAGATCCTCCGAGGCCTGGTAGAGCGTGATCGCGAACGCGGCTACTACGGCAATACAGGTGATGGCCACGGCGGCAGCCACCCGGGTGCGCAGATCGAAGGTTTTCACCGGGTTTTATCCGGTATGCGGTAACCGATGCCGTGCAGCGTTTCTATGGGGTCGTGCCCCCCGGCCGCGGTCAGCGCCCGGCGCAGAGTGCTCAGGTGGCTGCGCAGCGTGTCGCTGGTTTCCTGGGGTTCTCCCCAGACCAGGCGTTCGATTTCATCGCGGCTGATCACCCGGCCGGGGTCTCGCATCAGCAGTTCCAGGATGCGCAGGCATTTGGGCGGCAGTCTGACGTCGTTGCCGGCGAAACACACGCCCATGGTTTTGGGATCCAGCGTCAGCGCGCCGACTTCCAGCAACTGCGTGGTGACGCGGCCGCTGCTGCGTTTGTGCAGGGCGTTCAGCCGGGCTTCGACTTCCTTCAGTGAAAACGGTTTGACCAGATAGTCATCGGCACCGCGGGCGAAGCCATCCAGCTTGTCGTCCAGCGTGTCGCGCGCGGTCAGCATCAGGATCGGTGTTGCGCGGTGGGCGTCATCCCGCAGTTTTTGCGTCAGGGTCAGGCCGTTCATTCCGGGCAGGCCGAGGTCGAGCACGATCACATCGAAGTCCTGCGTCACCGCGAGGTGCAGCCCGGTGATGCCGTCGGCGGCAGCATCGACATCATGCCCGCGTGCCGCGAGGAAATCGTAGAGATTCGCCGCGATGGTCGCGTCGTCTTCGATGATCAGGATGCGCATCGTGAGCGGTGTCAGGGCCTGTCAGTCCTGCTGGTCTGCCAGTGGCTGCCATTTGCCATCGATCAGGCCCTCCATCGGCTGAAAATGGATTTTGTAGGCCATTTTCCGGCTCTGCGCGATCCAGTAGCCGAGGTAGAGATAAGGCAGGTCGAGCTGGCGGCAGAGATCGACCTGCCACAGGATGTTGTAGGTGCCGAAACTGGCGCCGGGGATTTCCGGATCGAAAAAGGTGTAGACCGACGACAGGCCATCCTGCAACTGGTCGACGATGCTGACCATGCGCAGCGCGCCATCCTCACGGAATTCGACCAGCCGGGAATCGACATTGCTCTGCAGCAGGAAGTGCCGGTATTGCTCGCGGCTGTCCTGATCCATGCCGCCGCCGGCGTGGCGCTCGGCCTGGTAACGCAGATACAGCGCATAGTGTTCAGGGTGATATTTGAGTTCCAGCGTGCGTGATTCAAGCGCGGCATGGCGTTTCCCTGTGCGGCGCTGGCTGCGCTTGGCCTGGAAATCTTCAGTGACCAGGCGCACCGGAACGCAGGCGCGGCAGTGGTCACAGTGCGGCCGGTAGGTGAAGGCGCCGCTGCGGCGGAAGCCGGCCCGCACCAGTTCGCTGTAAACCGGGCCGTCGATCAGATGGCTGGGCGTCGCAACCTGCGAGCGCGCCATGCGCTCCGGCAGATAACTGCAGGGATACGGTGCAGTCGCGTAGAACTGCAGTACCGAGAGCGGGAATTCTGTGAGGTAGGTCACTGCTGCGTGCTCTTGTTCATCGAATCCTGTTTGGCAGATCGCCCTGTTACCAGGTCACCGCTTCGCCGTCAGAATGCCAGACATCGTCAGTCTGGGGGTAGTTTAACAATTCCTCCAGATGCCGGGAAAACTCCCTGCGGGGTATTTCACGCGCGCCGAAACGCGCGAGGTGTGCGGTGTTCATCTGGCAGTCGATCATGCCGAACTGCTTTTGTTCGAGTCGCCGTGCCAGGTGGGCCAGCGCGATTTTCGCGGCATCGGGTACACGGGTAAACATCGATTCGCCATAGAACATGCGGCCCAGCGCGATGCCGTAGAGGCCGCCCGCCAGCTCGCCATTGATCCAGGTTTCCACTGAGTGGGCATGGCCGAGGCGGTGCAGTTCGCAGTAGGCCGCGATCATGTCAGGCGTGATCCAGGTGCCTGCGGCATCGCTGCGCGGTGCGGCGCAGGAGCGGATTACCGCTTCGAATGCGCTGTCGATGCGGATTTCGTAATCATGCCGGCGCAGGCGTTTCACAAGTGAGCGCGGCGTGCGGAATTCGGCGGGGAACAGCACCATGCGCGGGTCGGGGCTCCACCACAGCACCGGTTGTCCTGCGTTGTACCAGGGAAAAATTCCGCTGCGGTAGGCGGTCAGCAGCCGCGCCGGCGACAGGTCCGCACCCGCGGCAAGCAGGCCGTCGGGTTCTGACAGCGCCCGTTCGAGCGGGGGGAAGGGGTCACTGCTTTCCAGCCAGGGAATCATGCCGCCATCTTACCGCGCAGTGTGCGGGGTGTTTGATATGGGTCAACACCGGGCGCCAACTCCACGCCTAACATGGGTCCGCATATTCAATCACAAAGAGAAGTGTATGAAACGGTGGTCATGGGTAACGACGCTGCTGGTCATCGGTCTGGCGGGTGGCGCGGCGCATGCCGCGCAGGGTGACTGGCTGGGGCGTGCGCGGGTTATCAACATCAATCCGGATGCAAGCTCCTCGGCGCTGAACCTTGACGTCGATACGCAGACGACGCTGGAGCTGGACTTCAGTTATTTCCTGACCAGCAACCTCGCGCTGGAACTGATACTGGCGACCAAAAAGCATGAGGTGACCGCGGGTGGCGTAGCGGTCGGCACTGTCAAGCATCTGCCGCCGACTTTGCTGCTGCAGTATCACTTTTCGCCTGAAGGCGCATTCCGGCCTTACGTCGGCGCCGGCATCAATTACACCCGGTTTTACGATGTCAATCTTGGCGGCGGAACGTTGACAGTGGATGGCAGCTGGGGTGGGGCGTTGCAGGCGGGTATCGATATTCCGATCAACAAGACTTTTTTCCTCAATCTGGATGTGCAGAAAATCTGGATGGACACCGACGTGAAAGTGGTGGCAACGGGTGTCACAGCGGCGAACCTGAAGATCAATCCGCTGATCCTCGGTGTCGGCCTCGGGATGAAGTTCTGATGGTTCTGCCATGACGGCGGCAACGCCGCTTCCTGACAGCCACCCCGCTGCGGATTCCGTTGCGGGGTGTTTCCATTGCGGCCTGCCGCTGGATGCGACGGTTTATCCAGTCGTGCTGGACGGTGTCGGGCGCGACACCTGCTGCCGCGGCTGCCAGGCAGTGGCGCAAACCATTGCGGACAACGGCCTTGGTGCCTACTACCGCAATCGCACCGCACCTCCGCCGTCAGTTCGCGGCATCGATTCTTCAGTTCCCGCCGAGCTTGCAGTCTACGATCTGCCGGAGGTGCAGCGTGGCTTCGTGCGCCATGACGCGGCGGACGATGATCTGCGCGAGGCGGCATTACTGATCGACGGGGTGACCTGTGCCGCCTGCGTGTGGCTGATCGAGCAGCGTCTGTCCCGGCTGCCGGGGGTGCGCAGGGTGTTGCTGAATTACGCGACCCGCCGCGCAAGGGTGCTGTGGAATACGCGCGAGCTCACGCTCAGCCGGATTCTCGGCGCGGTTGCCGAACTCGGTTACGAGGCGCGGCCTTACGACCTTGCGCGTGCCGAAGAACGGCTTCGCCTCGAGCGCAGCGCGTTGTTGTGGCGCCTGTTCATCGCGGGCTTCGGCATGATGCAGGTGATGATGTACGCGGTGCCGGTGTACATCGCTGAAGGGGCGATGACGCCCGACATCGAGCAGTTGATGCGCATCGCAAGTCTGGTGCTGACGCTGCCAGTGGCGTTGTGGTCGGCAATGCCGTTCTACTCCGGAGCCTGGCGCGACTTGCGCAGCGGGCGTGCCGGCATGGATGTGCCGGTTTCGCTGGGCATCATCATCGCGTTTGCCGCAAGCCTGTGGGCAACATGGACTGCGACTGGCGAGGTTTTTTATGACTCGGTGTCGATGTTCGTGTTCCTGCTGCTCGGCGCACGTTTTCTGGAGATGGAGGTCCGCGCCCGGGCCGTGCAGATGCAGGAGCAACTGGCGCGCGTCACGCCACCCACTGCCGAACGCCTGACGGGTGACGCAGGCGGAACCGAGCGGGTGGCGGTGGCCGTGCTGCGTGCCGGAGACCGGGTGCTGGTGCGTCCGGGCGACGCCGTGCCCGCTGACGGCGTGGTGGTCGAGGGAATCTCGGCCGCTGACGAGTCCCTGCTGAACGGCGAATCGCATCCGGTGGCCAAGCGTCCCGGGGACGGGCTGACCGGGGGCTCGGTGAACCTTGAGGGTGTGCTGACGATGCGGGTGCTGCGGGTCGGTGAAGAAACGGTAGTCGCCGGCATCTTGCGATTGATTGACCGGGCGCAGTCAGAGAAGCCGCGCATCGCGCAGGTCGCTGATCGTGTCGCGCAGTGGTTTGTGGCCGGTCTGCTCGTGCTGACGGTGGTGGTGTTCGCGGTGTGGTGGCAGATCGACTCGTCGCGCGCGTTATGGATTGCGGTGGCGATGCTGGTGGTGACCTGTCCGTGCGCGCTGTCGCTGGCCACCCCGGCTGCGCTGACCGCGGCTACCGGCGCTGCCTACCGCGCCGGCGTACTCATTACCCGCGGCTCCGCACTGGAAACGCTGGCTCAGGCAACCCATTTCGTGTTTGACAAGACCGGCACGCTGACCACCGGCCGGATGTCCCTGGCCGGGGTCACGTTGCTGGCGAATGAAACGCGCGAGGAGTGCCTTGCTCACGCGGCGGCGCTGGAGGCATGGTCGGAGCATCCCGCAGGACGCGCGCTCGCCGATGCGGCGCATGGTGTCCATCCGATGGCGACGGAGGTGCGCACTTTTGCCGGCGACGGCGTCGAAGGCGTAATTGGCGGGCGTCTGCTGCGCATCGGCAGGCCACAGTTCGTCGCTGCGCTGCACGGACTGCCGTTGCCGCATGAAATTGATTACGCGCCGGATGCGGTGAGCGTGATCGCGATGGGTGATGCACAGGGCTGGATCGCGCTGTTCATGCTCGATGATGTGCTGCGTCATGATGCTCCGGCGCTGATCCGTGCGCTCGCCGAAGATGGTGTGCAGCTTGCATTGTTGTCCGGGGACCGGGAGCGGCGTGCACGGCATACGGCTGCCGAGCTTGGCATCGATGAATGTCGCGGCGGCGCGACCCCGGAGGATAAACTGGCTTACGTGAAGGCCTTGCAGGCGCGCGGCGCGGTCGTGGCGATGGTCGGTGACGGGGTAAACGATGCGCCGGTGCTGGCGCAGGCCCAGGTGTCGATCGCGCCGGGGGGCGGCACGCCGCTGGCGCAGATCAGTGCCGACATCATTCTGATGGGTGACCGGCTGGACGCGCTGACGCAGACGGTGCGTGCCTCGCGCCGGGCGCTGCGGGTGATCCGCCAGAATCTGGTCTGGGCCGTCGCCTACAATGCGATCGCGTTGCCGCTGGCCATTGCCGGCATGGTGACGCCGCTGGCTGCGGCGGTCGGCATGTCGGCAAGTTCGCTGGTGGTGGTGCTGAACGCACTGCGATTGGTGCATCCGGCCACCGGCCGCGGTAGCGCCCGGAGCTGACAACCCGCCAGCATTGCTGGTGCGGTGGGGACGCAGCGCTTAAGATAGCCGTCTCATGGAAATTCTCTACCTGCTGATTCCTCTGTCGCTGGTGCTGGTGTTTGTCATCGGCGCCATATTCTGGTGGGCGTTGCGCAGCGGCCAGTTCGAGGACCTGGAGGGTCCGGCACACCGCATCCTGATGGATGATGATGAGCGCGGGCAATAACATGGTCCGCGCGGTATTTGCGAAGGCGGGGCGATGAACCAGAACCTTGCGGGCCGCTTGTCACAGGCGCGCCTGAGCGGCAAGCTGCTGTGGATCGCAATCACCTTTCTCATCGTTGCGCTCACTGCGATCGGCCTGACTCTGTATGAGTCGTGGAAGCTTGAAGGTGGCGCCGCGGTGATCAATGACATGGGCAGCGAGCGCATGCGCTCCTACCGCATGGCATATCTGCTGGCGGACAATCTGCGCAGTCCGGATGCTGCCACGCGCAAGCATATCGTGGCCGAGATACACCGTTTCGAAGTCGTGCTCGCCGGCCTGAAGTCGGGTGATCCGGTGCGGCCGCTGGTATTGCCGCGCGACGACGACATTCGTGGTGAACTGGATTCGGTGGAGCGGACCTGGCTTGAGGTTATCAGACCGCGGATTGAGCGCGCGATGCAGGGCAGCGCAACAGCGCGTGCGCAACAGGTCGGGGAACTGCGCACCGAGATCGATGCGTTTGTCGCCAGCATCGACAAGGTGGTGCAATTGGTGGAGGCAAATAACGCGCGCAACATTGCCATCCTTCGTTACATGCAGTTCGGACTGATTGCGCTTGCACTGACCGGAACTGTGGCGCTTGTCTATCTTATGTTTCTTCTGGTGGTGCGTCCGGTAGCGACGCTTGCCGATGGCATGCAGCGCATGACCGCAGGCGAATTCGGCGCGCGCCTTCCGGTGGAAACCCACGATGAGCTTGGTGAGCTGGCGGAAGGTTTCAACCGCATGGCGAGCCGGCTGCAGGACCTGTATTCGACTTTGGAGGAGCGCGTGGCCGAACAGACGCGCGACCTGGGAGTGCGAAACCGTGAACTGGCGGCGCTGTACGAAGTGGCGCGCCTGCTCAACGAGCCGGCAACTCCCGAGGAGCTATGCCGCAGTTTTCTGCGCCGGCTGATGGTGCTGCACGGTGCCGTGGGCGGTGCGGTGCGACTGCTTGACTCCGACACGCGCAACCTGCAGCTTTATGCTCACGAGGGGCTGTCTGCCGAATTTGCCCGGGAAGAGCGATGCGTAGACATGGGCACGTGCCTTTGCGGCGTGGCGGCACAGGCAAACCGCAGCGCGGTGGATGTTCTTGACGATATTGCGCCCGATGTGGCGGTTGATTGCCGCATCGCCGGCTACCGGACGGTGGGCATATTCCCGATTCGGCTGAAACGCGAGCTGCTGGGCATTTTCAATCTCTACTTTACTGCGCCACATGCGGTCAATCGTGATGAGCGGCAATTGCTGGAAACTCTGGGTCAGAACCTCGGGGTTGCCATCGAAAATCAGCGTCTGGCCTCGCGCGACCGCGAACTTGCGGTGTACGAGGAGCGCAGCCTGATGGCACGGGAACTGCATGATTCGATCGCTCAGTCGCTGGCGTTTCTCAATATCCAGGTGCAGATGCTGGAGGACTCCCTGAAGCGGGATGCCCGGGAAGAGGTGGCAGAGGTGATGGGGCACATCCGCGCAGGGGTGCAGGAAAGTTATGATGATGTGCGTGAACTGCTGACGCATTTTCGCACCCGGGTGAAGCAGGAGGAGGACATCGGCGTGGCATTGTGCAATATGCTGACGCGTTTCGGTGCGCAATCCGGCCTGGCCACGGACTTCTCCGACAGTGGCACCGGGGTGCCGCTGCATGCCGAGACCCAGTTGCAGGTGATGCACATCCTGCAGGAGGCCCTGTCGAACGTGCGCAAACATGCGGATGCCGCCCGCGTCACGCTGAAACTGCATCGCGATGGTGTCTACCGGTTTGCGGTCAGCGATGACGGGTGCGGATTTGACGCTGAAGCAGCGCCCGGCCTTGCCGAGGCGCACATCGGTTTGCGCATCATGCGAGAGCGCGCGCTGCGCATCGGCGCCCGGATCGATGTGCAGTCAGGGCAGGGTGGCGGCACCAGCGTGGTGTTGACGCTGCCGGTGGTCCAGGCTACCGAGGACGGAAGTGTGAAGATGCAGGAGGCAAGGATATGACTGACAAATTGAGGGTGCTGCTGGTTGATGATCATCAGCTGTTTCGCAGCGGTGTCAGGGGTCTGCTGGCGCGTCAGACCGATATCGAGGTTGTCGGCGAGGCGGCCGACGGCCTGGATGGCGTGCAGCAGGCCCGGCAGCTGCGGCCGGACATCGTCCTGCTCGATCTGCATATGCCTGGTGTCAGCGGTCGTGAGGCGGTCAGGACCCTGTCCGAGGATCTGCCTGCGACAAAGGTGCTGATGCTGACAGTGTCGGAGGACGCCGAGGATCTGCTCGATACGCTGCATGCCGGTGCCGCCGGCTATTTGCTGAAAAACATTGATGCCGAATATTTTGTTGATGCCATACGGCGCGCCGCCGCCGGTGACTCCGTGGTGTCGCCGGAAATGACCGGCAAGCTGGTGGCGGGTCTGAAGCGTGGCGGAGCGATGGCATCGACGGTGGTCGAGAAGGATGCGCTGAGTCCGCGTGAACGTGAAATCCTTGCCGCGCTTGCAAGCGGCGCCAGCAACAAGGAACTCGCACGCGAGTTCGATCTTGCCGAAAGCACGGTGAAGATCCACGTGCAGAACATCCTGCGCAAGCTCAAACTGAACAGCCGGGTGCAGGCTGCGGTTTATGCCGTCGAACACGGAATTTCTAAAAATAACAATAAAAACAATTAGTTATTGATGTTCCCGGGTTGCGGTTATCCGCGACCCGATCAGCGCCACGAATCCCGTTTCACCCCGCCGCCGGAGGGACTAGTCCGAAAGGGTTAGTCGCGGCGTCCAGCCTAGTCATTCTGCAGGCCGCCAGAATCCTTCCGGCGAATGTTGCGACGGACGCACTCCCGCTATCGTCACCCTGGAGAATCCAAGGGAGTGATGATGCCTACGCAATCCTATAAAGCATGGTCGGTGCTCACCGCGAGTACATTCGCCTTCACCGTGTGCTTCATGGTGTGGATGATGTTTGCCGTGATCGGCATTCCGATCAAGAAAACCCTCGACCTCAACGAAACCCAGTTCGGCATACTGGTAGCGTTGCCGGTGCTGACCGGCTCGCTGTTCCGGTTGCCGGTCGGGATGTGGACCGACCGCTACGGCGGGCGCGTGGTGTTTTTCTTCCTGATGGTGTCCACCATCATTCCGATCTGGATGATCTCCGCTGGTACAGAATACTGGCATTACCTGGTGACCGGACTTTTTGTCGGAATAGCCGGCGCGTCGTTCACCGTCGGCATCGCCTATTGCGCGCGCTGGTTTCCCAAGGAGCGTCAGGGCCTCGCCATGGGCATCTTCGGTGCCGGCAATACCGGCGCGGCGATCACCAAACTTGTCGCGCCGACCATTGTGGTCGCCTACGGCTGGACCATGGTGCCTAAAGTGTATGCGGTGCTGATGGCGGTGACCGTGATCATTTTCTGGATGTTCACCTACACCGATAAGGAACATGCGACAAGCGGCTCAAACGTCACCGTCCGTGAGCAACTGCAGGCGCTGAAAGATCCCAAGGTCTGGAGATACAGCCAGTATTACTCCATCGTATTCGGCGGCTATGTCGCGCTGTCGCTGTGGATGACCAAGTATTACATCACTGAATACGGATTTGACCTGCAACTGGCGGCACTGCTCGCCGCCGCGTTCAGCGTCCCCGGCGGCGTGCTGCGTGCGGTCGGCGGCTGGTTTTCCGACAAATACGGCGCGCATACGGTGACCTGGTGGGTGCTGTGGATTTCCCTGGTCTGCCTGTTTTTCCTGTCGTATCCGCCGACTGACGTGACCATACAGACCGTCACCGGTCCCAAGACCTTTCATGTCGGGCTCAATTCAACAGTCTTTACAGCGCTGATGTTCGCCATGGGCATCGCGTTTGCGATCGGCAAGGCGTCGGTGTTCAAGTACATCTCCGATGATTATCCGAAAAACATCGGCGTCATCTCCGGCGTGGTGGGTCTTGCCGGAGGCATGGGCGGCTTCATTCTGCCGATCATGTTTGGCGCGCTGGTGGATCTGACGGGCGTGCGTTCGTCGGCCTTCATGCTGATGTTCGGCATTGTCTGGGTATCGCTGATGTGGATGTATTTCACCGAGGTGCGTCCGATGGGCGCGGCGCTGAGCCAGCAGCATCCCGAGCCCGCGCATTTCACCTGAGCTGCGCAAAACCCCAACTACGAGGAATTCCGATGAATGTTCCCATAGGCTCACCCAAACCCAGGATGGGCAGCGTGTTGCAGATCTGGACGCCTGAAGACAAGGCGTTCTGGGTGCGTGAAGGCAAAGCCATTGCCAATCTCAATCTGTGGATATCGATTCCCGCGTTGCTGCTGGCCTTCGCAATCTGGATGGTCTGGAGCGTGGTGGTGGTCAATCTGCCCAACATCGGGTTTAAATTCTCAACCAATCAGTTGTTCTGGCTGGCTGCGCTGCCGGCACTGTGCGGCGCGACGCTGCGAATTTTTTACTCGTTCATGGTGCCGATATTCGGCGGCCGTAAATGGACCGCAGTGTCTACCGCGTCGTTGCTGCTGCCGGCGCTGGGTATCGGTTTCGCGGTGCAGGATCCGACGACCAGCTATCCGACATTCGTCATCCTTGCGCTGTTGTGCGGTTTCGGCGGCGGCAACTTTGCCTCCAGTATGGCCAACATCAGTTTCTTTTTTCCGAAGGAGCGCAAGGGCTCGGCGCTGGGCTTGAACGCCGGGCTGGGTAATCTTGGCGTCTCGACGGTGCAATTCGTGGTGCCGCTGGTAATCACAGCGGGGGTCTTCGGGATGCTGGGCGGCGAGCCGCAGGTCTGGGCCAAAGGCAACGAAACCCGGCAAATGTGGCTGCAGAATGCCGGCTTCATCTGGGTGCCGTTCATACTGATTGCGACCATTGCGGCATGGTTCGGCATGAACGATATTGCCAGCGCAAGAGCGTCATTTTCAGAGCAGGCGGTGATTTTCAGGCGCAAGCACAACTGGCTGATGTGCTGGCTGTATCTCGGCACGTTCGGATCCTTCATCGGGTATTCGGCCGGTTTTCCGCTGCTGATCAAATCACAGTTTCCGGAAGTGAACGCGTTGACGTACGCGTTCCTGGGGCCGCTGGTCGGTGCTGCGATCCGTCCGTTTGGCGGCTGGTTGTCCGACAAAATGGGCGGCGCGCCGGTCACGTTCTGGAATTTCATGGCGATGGCGCTGGCGGTGGTGGGCGTACTTTATTTCCTGCCCAAAGGTGCGGGTGGTGCGCTGGCTTTGCCGTGGGGACCGGCCGCCGGTAACTTCTACGGCTTTCTCGCCATGTTCATGCTGCTGTTCCTGACGACCGGCATCGGCAACGGTTCAACCTTTCGCATGATTCCGGTGATTTTCATGACTGAACGCATGAAAGCCGCAGAAGGCAAGGGCGCTGCGGACAAGGAACAAGCGGTGAAGGATGCCAACAAGGAGGCTGCGGCGGTACTCGGGTTCACCTCCGCCATCGGTGCCTACGGCGGATTTTTCATTCCCAAGAGTTATGGATCGTCGATTGCGATGACCGGCGGGCCCGAGGCGGCACTCTATCTGTTCATCTTCTTCTATTTCACCTGCATTGTGATGACCTGGTGGTACTACTCGAGGAAGAATGCCGAAATGCCATGTTGAAGGCATCGCGGAACGGAGCGCATCAGATGGGAAGTGTTTTTGGCGCGCATTGCTGTCGCAGCCATCCGGATTTTTACTTTTCACGTTTTACGAGGGTTATATGAGCCATTTTCTTGATCGCCTGACCTATTTCTCCCAGCCCAGGGAATCTTTCTCTGATGGCTTCGGCGTGACCAACGGCGAAGACCGTACCTGGGAGGATGCTTACCGCAACCGCTGGGCACACGACAAGATCGTGCGCTCTACCCATGGCGTGAACTGTACCGGGTCGTGCTCGTGGAAAATTTATGTGAAAGGCGGCATCGTCACTTGGGAAACACAGCAGACCGACTATCCGCGCACCCGCTGGGATATGCCCAACCACGAGCCGCGCGGCTGCTCGCGCGGCGCCAGTTACAGCTGGTATCTCTACAGTGCGAATCGGGTCAAGCATCCGCTGGTACGCGGCCGGCTGCTGAAGAGCTGGCGCAAGGCGCGGCTCGACAAGGCCCCGGTGGATGCCTGGGCGTCGATCGTCGAATCCGATGCAACCCGGCGCAACTACCAGAGTATCCGCGGCATGGGCGGATTCGTGCGCTCGAACTGGGACGAGGTCAACGAGATCATCGCTGCCGCAAACGTCTACACCATCAAGAAATACGGTCCCGACCGGGTCATCGGCTTCTCGCCGATCCCGGCGATGTCGATGGTCAGTTATGCCGCTGGCAGTCGCTATCTCAGCCTGATCGGTGGTGTGTGCATGAGCTTTTACGACTGGTACTGCGACCTGCCGCCGGCGAGCCCGCAGGTCTGGGGTGAGCAGACCGACGTGCCGGAATCGGCCGACTGGTACAACTCGGGGTTCATCATCGCCTGGGGCTCCAACGTGCCGCAGACCCGCACCCCGGACGCGCATTTCTTCACCGAAGTGCGTTACAAGGGCACCAAGACCGTGGCGGTGACCCCGGACTATTCGGAGGTGGCCAAGCTCGCCGACATCTGGATGCACCCCAAGCAGGGCACCGACGCCGCCGTGGCCATGGCCATGGGGCATGTCATCCTGAAGGAGTTCTATTTCAACCGGCGCAGCGCATATTTCGATGATTATGTTCGCCGCTACACCGATCTGCCGATGCTGGTCATGCTGAAGGAGCACATCCTCCCCAACGGCGACAAGGTGATGGTGCCGGATCGTTATGTGCGGGCTGCGGATTTCGAAGGACAGCTCGGTCAGACCAACAATCCGGAATGGAAGACGGTGGCGCTGGATGAGGGCGGCAAGGTCGTGCTGCCCAACGGTGCCATAGGTTTCCGCTGGGGGGCTGATGGCCGTGCCGACCAGGGGCAATGGAACCTTGAGGCCAAGGACGCGCAGCATGGCGGCGAGGTCAAGCTCAAACTGTCGCTGCTCGAAGGGAATCATCCCGGCACCGATACCGCGAGGGTGGGCTTTCCCTATTTCGGCGGCATAGTCAGCGAGCATTTCCCGAACAATGCATTGAACGGGGAAAACGCGGATGTGCTGGTACGCACCGTGCCGGTGCAGCGCCTCGCACTCGGCAAGTCCGGCGAAGTGTTGGTGGCAACGGTATTTGATCTTCAGGCGGCCAACTACGGCGTCGCGCGTGGATTGCCGGGTGAACTGGCCGCCGACAGCTACGACGACGACACGCCGTATACGCCGGCCTGGCAGGAGCGCATCACCGGCACGCCGCGCGAGCAGGTGATCGCCGTTGCCCGCCAGTTTGCCGAGAATGCCGAGAAGACCGAGGGCCGTTCGATGGTGATCATCGGCGCGGCGATGAACCACTGGTATCACTGCGACATGAACTACCGCGGCATTATCAACATGCTGATGATGTGCGGCTGCATCGGCAAGAGCGGCGGCGGCTGGGCGCATTACGTCGGCCAGGAAAAGCTGCGGCCGCAGACCGGCTGGACGCCGCTGGCTTTTGCGCTCGACTGGATACGTCCGCCACGCCAGCAGAACAGCACCAGTTTCTTTTATGCGCACACCGATCAGTGGCGTTATGAAAAGCTGACCATGGACGAGGTGCTGTCGCCGCTGGCTGACAAGAAAGTGTTCGGCGGCAGCATGATCGACTACAACGTTCGCGCCGAGCGCATGGGCTGGTTGCCATCAGCACCTCAGCTGAAAACCAATCCGCTGCAGGTGGTGCGCGATGCGGGGGCGGCGGGCGTTGATCCGAAGGACTATGCGGTGAAGGCACTGAAGGACGGTACGCTGAAGATGAGCTGCGAGGATCCGGATCATCCGGACAACTGGCCGCGCAACCTTTTCGTGTGGCGCTCCAACCTGCTCGGCTCCAGCGGCAAGGGGCATGAGTATTTTCTCAAGCATCTGCTGGGCACCAGTCACGGCGTGCAGGGCAAGGATCTCGGCGTCGGCGATGTCAAACCGGAAGAGGTGGTGTGGCATGAGCATGCACCGGAAGGCAAACTCGACCTGCTGGTTACCCTCGATTTTCGCATGAGCACGACCTGCCTCTATTCGGACATCGTGCTGCCCACCGCAACCTGGTACGAGAAGAATGATCTCAATACCAGCGACATGCATCCTTTCATCCATCCGCTGTCCACCGCGGTGGATCCGGCCTGGCAGTCGCGCAGCGACTGGGACATCTACAAGGGTTTTGCCCAGAAGTTCAGCGAAGTGTGTGTAGGCCACCTCGGCGTGGAAAAGGAGCTGGTGCTGACGCCGCTGATGCACGACACGCCGGGCGAACTCGCGCAGGCGATGGACGTCAAGGACTGGAAGCGCGGCGAGGTCGAGCTGATTCCGGGCAAGACGGCGCCGCAGATGACGGTGGTCGAGCGCGACTACCCTAATGTCTATAAACGGTTCACCGCCCTTGGTCCATTGATGAACAAGCTGGGCAACGCCGGCAAGGGCATAGGCTGGAATACGCAGACCGAAGTCACGCAACTGGGCCAGTTGAACGGCCTGACTACTGCTGACGGCGTAACCCAGGGCATGCCGAAGATCGAGACCGACATCGATGCCTGTGAAGTTGTGTTGCAGTTCGCCCCCGAGACCAACGGCCATGTCGCCGTCAAAGCCTGGCAGGCGCTGGGCAAGCAGACCGGGCGAGACCACACGCACCTGGCGATCCACCGTGAAGACGAGAAAATCCGTTTCCGCGACATCCAGGCACAACCGCGCAAGATCATCTCCTCGCCAACCTGGAGCGGCATCGAAAGCGAGACGGTTTCCTACAATGCCGGCTATACCAATGTCCATGAGCTGATCCCGTGGCGCACACTGACCGGACGCCAGCAGTTTTATCTCGACCATCCGTGGATGCGGGCGTTCGGCGAAGGTCTCGCCAGCTACCGTCCGCCGGTGGACCTGAAGACCACAGCAGGCATCCATGGCGTAAAGAGCAACGGCAACCCGGAAATCCTGCTCAATTTCATCACGCCGCACCAGAAGTGGGGTATCCATTCCACCTATACCGACAACCTGCTGATGCTCACCCTGAGCCGCGGCGGACCCTGCATCTGGCTGTCGGAAGATGATGCGCAGCGGGCCGGCATCGTCGACAACGACTGGGTCGAGCTGTTCAACATTAACGGCGCGATCGCTGCACGTGCGGTGGTCAGCCAGCGCGTCAATCCCGGCATGGTGATGATGTACCACGCGCAGGAGAAGATCGTGAACACCCCGGGTTCGGAGATCACGGGGGCGCGGGGCGGCATCCACAACTCGGTGACCCGCATCGTAATGAAGCCCACGCACATGATTGGCGGATACGCCCAGCAAAGTTACGGTTTCAACTATTACGGCACCATCGGCACCAATCGCGATGAGTTTGTGGTGGTGCGCAAGATGGTGAAGATTGACTGGCTGGATACGCCTGTGGCGGATGAACTGATCCGTCCCGTCCAAGCTCACGGAGAAGTCGCATGAACCCCCACGCGCACACTCGTTCGCTGCCCCCCGAGGGGTCGTACGCCTCCTCATTTTTCACATTCGGGGCGGCCGGTCAGGAGGCTCTATGAAAATACGCGCGCAAATCGGCATGGTGCTGAATCTGGATAAGTGCATCGGTTGCCACACTTGTTCAGTGACCTGCAAGAATGTCTGGACCAGCCGGCCAGGCGTGGAATACGCCTGGTTCAATAATGTCGAAACCAAACCCGGTATCGGCTATCCCAAGGAATGGGAGAACCAGGACAAGTGGAATGGCGGCTGGGTTCGCAAGGGCGACGGGTCCCTGCAGCCGCGTCAGGGCGCGAAGTGGCAACTGCTGATGAAAATATTCGCCAATCCCAACCTGCCGCAGATCGATGACTACTACGAGCCGTTCACTTTTGATTACGGCCATCTGCAGAGCGCGCCCGAGATGAGGGCCACGCCAACCGCGCGGCCGCGCAGCCTGATCACCGGCAAGCAGATGGACAAGATCGTGTGGGGGCCGAACTGGGAGGAGATTCTCGGCGGCGAGTTCAGCAAACGCTCGAAAGACCGGAATTTCGACGACATCCAGAAGGACATCTACGGTCAGTTCGAGAATACCTTCATGATGTATCTGCCGCGGCTGTGTGAACACTGCCTGAATCCGGCATGTGTGGCGAGTTGCCCGTCGGGCTCGATCTACAAGCGCGAGGAAGACGGCATTGTGCTGATCGACCAGGACAAATGCCGTGGCTGGCGGATGTGCGTCAGCGGCTGTCCGTACAAGAAGATTTATTACAACTGGAAAAGCGGCAAGGCCGAGAAGTGCATTTTTTGCTATCCGCGTATCGAGGCTGGAGAGCCTACGGTGTGCTCCGAAACCTGTGTCGGCCGCATTCGTTATCTGGGTGTGCTGCTCTACGACGCCGACCGCATCCAGCAGGCGGCCAGCGTCGAACACGACCGTGACCTCTACCAGGCGCAGTTGGGGATATTCCTCGACCCCAACGATCCTCAGGTCATCGCCCAGGCTCAAATCGACGGCATTCCGGACCAATGGATGAAAGCTGCGCGCAACAGCCCGGTGTACAAGATGGCGGTGGAGTGGAAGGTGGCGCTGCCGCTGCATCCGGAATACCGCACGCTGCCCATGGTCTGGTATGTGCCGCCGCTGTCGCCGATCAGTGCCGCGGCCAATGCCGGTCATGTCGGTGCCAACGGTGAGATCCCGGATGTCAATCAACTGCGCATACCGGTCAAGTACCTTGCCAACCTGCTCACCGCCGGTGATACGGCGCCTGTGGTCCGTGCGCTGGAACGCATGCTGGCGATGCGCGCCTATCAGCGCGAGAAACATGTGGAAAAGCGCATCAATACTGCCGTGCTGCAGCAGGTGGGCCTCAGTCAGGCGGATGTCGAAGCGATGTACCAGGTGATGGCCATTGCCAACTACGAGGACCGGTTTGTGATTCCAAGCTCGCATCGCGAATACGCCGAAAACACCTTCAATCTGCGCGGGGGCTGTGGTTTTTCCTTCGGTAACGGTTGTTCGGAGGGTTCTGGCGAAACCAGCCTGTTCGGCAGTGAAAAGAAGCGCACCATTCCCATAAAGCTGGAGGTCTGATCATGTTTGGACTGGCAAAACCCGCAGCAGCCCCCGGCACACTGCGCGTGCTTGGCGGTCTGCTCAACTACCCGGATGCCGGGATGCGCGCAGATCTTCCCGAGATGCGCGAAATCCTCTGCGCTGAAGCGGTGCTGTCTGCGGGCCGACAGCAGGAACTTGAAGCGCTGATCGACGGACTGATCAGCGCCGATCCGCTGGGCAGCGAGGCTGCATATGTCGAACTGTTCGACCGCGGCCGTGCCACCTCTCTGCATCTGTTCGAGCATGTGCATGGCGATTCGCGGGAACGCGGCCCGGCGATGATCGACCTCGCGCAGACCTACGAGAAAGCAGGCCTGTATCTGGCGCCGGGTGAATTGCCCGATTACCTGCCGGCCGTGCTTGAGTTTGTATCGACCCAGCCGCCGCGTGAGGCGCGCGCCTTTCTCGTCGAAATGGCGCACATCTTCAATGCCCTGTTCAGTGCACTGCAGTCCAGGGGCAGCGCGTATGCGAGCATTCTCGGTGCGCTGCTGGAACTCGCCGGCGAGCAGGCGCATCCGGTAAAGCTCGCTGCCGAACCGCCGCTGGATGAAAGCTGGAGCGAACCGCTGGTATTTGACGGTTGTTCCGCCAAGGGGCAGTCCAGGCCCGGCCAGCCGCAACCCATACACATCATCCGCGGCATCAACGGCAGACAAGGAGTGTCTTCATGAACGGACTGCATGGTTTTCTTTTCCAGGTCTATCCCTACATCTGCCTGGCGGTTTTTGTAGTGGGCAGCCTCATCCGTTTCGACCAGAACCAGTACAGCTGGAAGAGCGATTCGTCGCAGTTGTTGCGGGCCGGGACATTGCGCTGGGGCAGCAACCTGTTTCACTTCGGCATCCTGTTCCTTTTTATCGGTCATCTCGTCGGCCTGTTCACGCCGCACAGCGTGTACGGGATTTTCATCAGCGCCGCAACCAAGCAGTTGCTTGCCGTGGTGGCGGGCGGGATCGCGGGCCTGGTGTGCTTCATCGGGTTGTCGCTGCTGCTCTACCGGCGCATCTTCGACCCGCGCATCCGCCTGACCAGCCACCGTACTGATCTCGCCATACTGATCATCCTGTGGGTGCAATTGACGCTGGGCCTGATTACCCTGCCGTACTCGCTGTCCCACGCCGACGGCAGCGTGATGGTGCTGCTGGCCGACTGGGCGCAACGCATCATGACCTTGCGTCCGGTGGACGCCAGCGCGCTGGCAGTCCTGCCATGGCCCTACCAGGTGCACGTGGTGTTCGGCATGACCATCTTCCTGTTGTTCCCCTTCAGCCGGCTGGTGCATGTCTGGAGCGGTTTTGCGACAGTGGCTTACCTGTTCCGTCCGCAGCAGGTGGTGCGCAGCCGCCGGCTCAATGTGCCGGCCGGCCACGATCAGCCGCAGCAGCCCGGCAGCGGCGCCTGAACCACCATGGAGTCAGCGATGATGAATACACAGTCTGTCAGCGACCATACTGTTGCCAGCATCAACGGTGTGGCACTGAACCGCCGCGATGAAACCCTGCCCGCCGCAGAGTTGCGCCAGCGCGCCTGTACTGAGCTGCTGCGGCAGGCAGCGCAGGCCACCGGCCTGCTTGGGGCAGAGGACCGCGTCGCGGATGATGGCGTGATCAGCGAGGCCGCTTCGGGCGCGATCGAAACGCTGCTTGAACGCAAGCTTCCTGTTGCCGAACCTTCGCTGGAGGATTGCCGCCGCCATTACGCCGCGCATCAGGGCAGCTACCGCACGGGTGAGCGCGTGCATGTCCGGCATATCTTGTTTGCGGTGACGCCGGGCACGGACGTGACAGCCCTGCGCAAGCGCGCGGAGATCGCCTTGCTCGATGTGCGCTGCCATGACGGGAATGCGACCGGGGTTTTTGCCAGCGCCGCCCGGGAGTTGTCCAACTGCCCCAGTGCGGCTGAAGGCGGCGATCTCGGCTGGCTCAGCGCCACGGATTGCGCCCCCGAGTTTGCCCGCGAACTGTTCGGCCATGTCGAGGTCGGCGTGTTGCCGCGGCTGGTGCACAGCCGTTTCGGCCTGCATGTGGTCGAGGTGCTGAAGCGCGAGCCGGGTTTGTCACAGCCATTCGAGTCGGTGCAGGGTGCGGTAGCGAACACGTTGCGCCAGCAAACCTACATCGCTGCGGTGCGTCAGTATTTGCAATTGCTGGCGGGGCAGGCAGCGGTGGAGGGTGTGGATCTTGACGCGGCCGAAACACCGCTGGTGCAATAAACCTGTGCCATCGCAGAACAACCGGGCTTTTCTGAAAGCAAAATCATGAACATTGCAAATTTTGATGACCTGTTGTGCGCCGCGCGAAGTCAGCCTGAACCACAGCGTCTGCTGTTCGTTTTTGCCGGCGCGGCACTGCCGGACGATGCCACGCCCGAACAACGCAGGCGTTTTGAGGCCGGTGAGGGCGGAACGCTGATGCCATTGATGTCGGTTGACAAGGCGCCGGAAGAGCTCGACACCTTCGCAGCGCTGGCTGCGGAGTCGCATCAATTTGCTCCTGAATGGGCCATGGTGTTTGTGGCCGGACTCTCCGGGCGCGGCGGTCACGCGCCAACTCGCGATGAATCCGAAAAATCATTGCAACAGATGATCGAGGCTGTCAAGACCGGTGCTTTCGGTGCCTATATGCCGTTCGACCGGCAGGGCAATCCGATGCTGATCGACTGAGGCAGCACAGTGCCAGGTTACGCGTTGTGGAGTCTCGGTTTTCGCCCGTTCTATCTGCTGGCCAGCGTATTCAGCGCTATCAGCGTGCTG
>JBBQAO010000110.1:0-10267 GCA_038316355.1 Burkholderiales bacterium | reverse complement strand
AGTAATTGATTTTATTCTGTTTTTTTATTGCGCACGATCGATAAACCGGCGTGAGCACTAACCTTCACTTTGCGGGTTTCTAGCAGCCCTGCGCAGGACGCGGCGCTACCGAACCTTGAATACCAGCTTCCCCCGTAAGTGCCGCCCCTCACTCACCCCATGCGCAGCCGCGGCATCCGCCAGCGCCTAGGGGTTGATCTGCGGCAGCTTCACCGCCCCGGATGTCACCAGTGAAACAATGCGCTCGAGGTGGGCGCGCTTGCGGCTCGCGTCCGGCTTGAGCGATGCAAAGTCAGCACTCGGCGGTGTGGGTGCCGGGCCGTTGATGAAGGCCGCGCGGCCGCCACGGCGCAATACCTTGAAGGCGTTTTGCGCGACTTCACCGCCCACCGTGTCGAACACGGCATCGCAGTCCTTCACCACGGTGGTGAAATCCTCTTTGTTGTAATCAATCACCTGGTCCGCACCCAGGCTCTGCACATAGCCAGCGTTGGCCGCACTGCAGGTGGTGATGACCCGCGCGCCCAGGTGCTTGGCCAGTTGCAACCCAAAACTCGCCACACCACCCGCCCCGCCCTGCACCAGCACGGTTTGGCCGGCCTTGACCTGGAGCGCGTTTTCAATCGAGACAATGGCGGTGAGCCCGATCAACCCCACTGCAGCCGCCTCGATGTGGCTCCATTGCGCGGGCTTTTGGGTGACGATGGCGGCGTTGATCGCCACCTTCTCGGCATAGCAGCCTTCGTCGGAATGTAGCGCCACGCCAAACACGGCATCACCCACTTTGAATTCCGTCACGCCACGCCCGACCGCACTCACGATGCCGGAAAAATCCCGCCCCGGGATGTGCGGAAAATGTTGCGTCGGTGCGTTGTAGCCCGAGCGCGTTTTCCAGTCGGCGCCGTTGACGCTGGCGGCATGGATGTCCACCACGACTTGGCCTTCAGCTGCGACGGGATCGGGCTGCTCGCCGTACTGCAGGACTTCGGGGCCTCCGTTTTTTGTGAAGTAGACGGCTTTCATTTTTTTCCTTGGCGGGTGGATTCAGGTTGCCGGGGCCGCGGCGGTGCGCAGGTCTGAGCGTTGTAGTAGGTGATGACTTGATCGAGCTCCTGCGCAGCAGGATCGAGCAGGCGAGCCCTCATCGCACGCAGTACTTGGCCAGCACGTCCTCCAGCGGAATCGCCCGCACCTGTCCACTGCGATATGCCGCCAAGCGGTCCTTCGCCTCTTTCGCCCAGGCAGCATCAATAGCCGTATCAGGATGATCGAGCGCATCGAGCAGGCCCTCGACCAGCTCCAGTTGCTGCGTAGCCGGCAACGATTTTGCTTTTTCAAGCAGGTCTTCGGTTGACATGGAGGCACTCCCTGGCAGACATGGAATGCGATGATGATACAACTGATTTTCTCTCCCGGCTGCGCGCTTTAAAGCCGCGTATGGGGGGAATTCCGCTCGATATAATCCAGCCATGAGTCGAAAGCTGCTGGTCAACACCAATTCCTACCTGCGCGATCCTGTACAGCGCGAACGAGCAGTGTTCAAGTCAGTTGCCAACTCGTCTGCCATCGAAGGCATCCGTGCACCGTTCCGCGACTCGGCATTGGGTCGTCTGTCACCCAAACCCGGGAAATCGGGCACCACCCGTACCAAGCGTTAGCGTTGCAGGCGCAGTCCGAACGGCGGGATGACTCCCGCCCTACAACGCTGCTACGAACTGCAAACAACCCGAATATTTAAGTAGTGACGCAGCTCGGATGAAACGCAGTCCGTAGGTCGGGCGAGCCCGTCAGGGCGTTACCCGACGATTGTTGTGATCGACGGCCGGAACGTCGGGTAACGCTGCGCTCACCCGACCTACGAACTCAGAGGAAAACCTATTGGCGTCTTTGCCACGATGACCAACCGACAAAATTCAACCCTGATCGCATCAATAAATTCCGGATACATGCATAACGAGACACCGATCCGTAGGTCGGGTGAGCCCGTCAGGGCGTTACCCGACGTTTGTGGTGATCGGCGACCGGAAAGTCGAGTTAGCGCAGCCGCTTAATAAACCCCCAGATCCACATACGAGCGCGCGATCTTGCTGATCGCCACCACATAGGCGGCGGTGCGGAAGTCGGTGACCTTGGGATTGTCGTGGCGCGCGGTTGAAATCGCCTGCCAGGCCTCGCGCATGGTGTCGTCGAGCCCCGAGCGCACCAGGTCGAGTTCGGCTGCACCTTTGACGATCTCGCCGCGCATCCAGTCGGGCACCTGTTTGCCGCTGAGGTGCTCCATCGCAGCAATGAGGTGCTGGCCGCGCATTTCGTCGTAGCGGCGCTCCATGCGGCCAAAGCGCATGTGCGTGAGGTTCCTGATCCATTCGAAATACGACACCGTCACCCCGCCTGCGTTGACGTAGGCATCGGGCAGGATGGTGATGCCGCGCTCCCTGAGGATTTCGTCGGCATCGAATGTGACCGGGCCGTTGGCCGCCTCGACAATCAGCCGGGTGTTGATGCGCGCGGCGTTCTCCGCGGTGATCTGTGCTTCCAGCGCGGCGGGGATGAGGATGTCGCAGGCCATTTCGAGCACGGCCGCGCCGTTGGCGGTGAAGTCGGCCCCGGGAAAACCCTTCATGGTTTTGTTGGCGAGGATGTATTCCTGCACCCGCTCCACCGGCAGGCCGTCGGTGTTGATCAGCGCGCCTTCACTCTTGATGATGGCGATGATCCTGGCGTCGTCTTCTTCCTGCAGCAGCCGGGCGGTGTGATAGCCCACGTTACCAAAACCCTGCAGCACGATGCGTTTGCCGCCGAGGCCATCGCTGAGCCCGGTGGCCTTGACGTCGTCGCCATGGCGGAAAAATTCGCGCAGCGCATACACCACGCCGCGCCCGGTGGCTTCGGTGCGGCCCGCGATGCCGCCGTGGTGCACGGGTTTGCCGGTGACGCAGGCGGCGTGGTTGATGTCATCGGGGTGGAGCTGCTTGTAGGTGTCGGCAATCCACGCCATCTCGCGCTCGCCGGTGCCCATGTCGGGCGCGGGCACGTTCACCGCGGGACTGAGGAAGCCGTGGCGGATCAGTTCGCGCGCATAGCGCCGGGTGATGCACTCCATGTCGTCGCAGTCGTATTTCGTGGGGTCGATCAGCAGCCCGCCCTTCGATCCGCCAAAGGGCACATCGACGATCGCGCATTTGTAGGTCATCAATGCGGCGAGCGCCTCGATTTCGTCCTGATTGACGATGGGCGCAAACCGGAGCCCGCCCTTGGACGGCAGGCGATGCGTGCTGTGCGTCGCGCGCCAGCCGGTGAAGATTTCGATCTTGCCTTTGATCTTGACCGGGAAATTCACTTTGATGATCGCGTGGCAGGCCTTGATGGCGCTGGCCACGCCCGGGTCAAGGTCGAGCGCGGCAAAGGCGCGGTCGGCCATGTGGTCGACGCTTTTGCTGAAGGATTCGGGCTTTTTGGGTTTGGTGGGCATCAGGACTCCGGGTGCGGTGATCTGCGGAAGTTACTCCTTGAGCATAGCCCTCCCGCGCTCGGGTTTCGAGTGATTCGCGTGGCCTGCGCTGCGGATCATTCACTTTCCGGGCGGAGAGACGTGGTGATGGCTTTGGTAACATGGCGCACCGCAACGTGCCTGCGGCATCTGCAGTGTCGCGACAGCGCCGGAATGCTGGCATCAATTAATACAAAAAATTCACAAGATCATCAGGAGGAACACATGCTCATCCGCTCGCTCGTGCTCGGCATAACCCTCATCAGCAGCACTGCCGCCGCGTCTGCCGCTGATTACCCCACCCGCCCTGTGCGCGTGATCATCGGCTTCGGTCCCGGTGCGCCGGATACGGTGTCGCGGCTGGTGATGACGCAGGTCTCGGCCCAAGTCGGGCAGCAGTTCATCGTCGACAACCGCCCCGGCGCCAACGGCATCATCGCCGCCGATCTGGTGCGCCAGGCCGCGCCCGACGGCCACACCATCCTGCTGACCTCGGCTTCGTTTGCGACGAATCCCTTTACCCAGACAAAACTCCCCTTCGACGTGCGCCGTGATTTCACGCCGATCACTAATGTCGCCGCGGGCGGCGGTTATTTCCTCGTGGTGCATCCGAAGGTGCCGGTGAATTCGGTCAAGGAGCTGATCGCACTGGGCAAAAATCCCGCGAGCAAGTTGTCCTTCGGTTCGGCTGGCCTCGGCAACACGCTGCATCTGGCGGGCGAGCTCTTCAACGCGCGCACCGGCACGCGCATGGTGCATGTGCCGTACAAGGGCGCGGGCCCGGCGATCGCCGCGGTGGTCGGCGGCGAGATCCAGGTGATGTTCGTCACCACGCCGCTGGGCCTGCCGCACATAGAGGCCGGCCGCCTGCGCGCGCTGGCCTACACCGGTGCCAAACGCGCGTCCTTCAAACCCGAGGTGCCGACGATTGCCGAGGCCGGCGCCCCGGGTGTCACCCTCGACAACATGAGCTGGTACGGCGTGTTCGGCCCGGCGAAGCTGCCGGCGAAGATCACCGCCAAAATCCAGTCGGAGATCGCGGCCGCGGTCAAAACCCCGCAGGTCGCCGAACGCGTGCAGGGGCTGCGCCTGACGCCGGTGGGTGATACGCCGCAGGAATTCACCGCATTTTTTGCGGGCGAGTTGAAGCGGTTTGCGGAAATTGTGAAGGCGACGGGGTATAAGCCCGAGTGATGAGTGATGAGAGAACGTCAAACCCCGGGATTTTTGTAGGGCGGGAGGAGTGAAACGCCACCCAAGGTGACTTCCTCCGGGGCGCCACCCAAGGTGACTTCCTCCGGGGCGCCACCCAAGGTGACTTCCTCCGGGGCGCCACCCAAGGTGACTTCCTCCGGGGCGTATCCCGCCGTATGGGGAGTGATCACAGAAGGCGGGATCCGCGTTGCTCCTCCCGCCCTACGGGTTGGTGATTCGGTGATTGAGTGTCGGATGACGCCCTGCGGGCTTATCCGACCTACGTTAAAAATTGGTGATCGGCGCAGAACTTTCTTGAACGTTACGCTGCGATCTGTCGAGCCCTTCGGCAGTTCATGAAAACATGGCGAAATTTCCGCTGTTTTTCGACATATCAAGTTATCTTGGCCATGTCTGCCCGCAAAAATAACATATAACTATTTGTTTTAAATAATGAAATTATGTATTGGGTGCAATTGGGTGTATCATTGGTTGGATGATTCGCTCCGACACTATCAAGATCACCCCGGAGATCCTGCAAGTGATTGCCAGGATCGACGAGTTCAAAGGCGCATGGCGCGCCTTGGGAGTGCTTGCGCCTGAACGGCTGTCGGCCCTGCGCCGCGTGGCGACCATCGAGAGCGTCGGCTCATCCACCCGGATCGAAGGCAGCAAGCTGTCTGACCGCGAAGTCGAACGCCTGCTGTCGAACCTGCGGCTGCAATCATTCACCACCCGCGATGAACAGGAGGTGGCCGGCTACGCTGAAGTTATGGATCTGGTATTTGAATCCTGGCAGGACATCCCCTTCAACGAAAACCATATCAAGCAACTGCATCAGCATCTGCTCCGCCACAGCGACAAGGACACGCGGCATCGCGGCCACTACAAGACCGCTGCCAACCATGTAGTCGCCTTTGATGAAAACGGCGCGCAGCTTGGCGTTGTGTTCCAGACGGCTACGCCGTTCGATACGCCGCGCCTGATGACCGAACTGGTCGATTGGGTGCAGAAGGAGCGCAGCCTGGCACGATTGCATCCGCTGCTGGTGATCGCGTTGTGTATCGTGGTGTTTCTGGCCATCCACCCGTTCCAGGATGGTAACGGCCGCTTGTCGCGGGTACTCACGACATTGCTGCTGTTACAGGCGGGTTACGGCTATGTGGCTTACAGTTCGCTGGAGAGCGTGGTCGAGCAAAACAAAGAGGCCTACTACCTCGCACTGCGGCAGACGCAGGGAACAATCCGCGACGAGGCCTCTGACTGGCAGCCATGGCTTGCGTTTTTCCTGCGCGCACTGGATGAGCAGGTTGCGCGGCTGGAGAAAAAAATTGAGCGCGAAAAGCTGGTGCTGGCAGTGTTGCCGGAATTGTCGCTGGCCATCGTCGAGTTTGCCCGGGAGCACGGGCGAATCACCATTGGCGAAACCATCAGGCTGACAGGTGCCAGCCGCAATACACTCAAGCAGCATTTTCGTGCACTGGTCGAACGCGGCCAATTGAACCAGCACGGCAAAGGCCGCGGCGTGTGGTACGGGTTGCGTTAGAACCCATCTCCAAAACGCCAGCGCTTGTCAGGTTTTTCAGGCGTGTTCCAGTCACGCCGGCGCGCTAAACAGCAGCTCGACGTAATTGCGCTAGAGCCGCAGTTGTTCGGTCACCAGCTTGGGTTCGTTCATGGCCTTGCCGGTGCCAAACGCGCGTCCTTCATGCCGGATATTCCGACCATCGCTGAAGCCGGTGTGCCGGGCGCCACCATGGACAACATGAGCTGGTATGGCGTTTTCGGCCCGGCGAAACTGCCGGCGAAGATCACCGCCAAATTGAACACGGAATTCGCCGCCGCGCTGAAAGTGCCGCAGGTGGTGGAACGCATCGAAGGCCTGCGATTGACGCCGGCGGGTGATACGCCGAAGGAGTTCGCGGCGTTCATGGAGGCTGAGTTGAAGCGCTTTGCGGAGATGATCAAGTTGGCGGGGTATCAGCCGGAGTGATTAGTGATTAGGTGATGGGCGCGGAAGGCGGGATTCTCCCGCCCTACGCACTGCTTCGCCCCAAGTGTTTCCCTCAACCTAACCCTGCTCCGCTTCAAGTGTGCCCTTGTCTCCCCACCAAGCGGTGGGGAGAGGGGATAAAAGCCTCGACGGGATAGTGATTGGGTGATTGGCGCGGAAGGCGGGATGCTCCCGCCCTACGCACTTCGCACTTCGCACTACGCCCTACGCACTGCGCACTGGTCCCCTCTCCCCAAGCATCCCCCTGAAAGTTTTCGGGGGGCGGAAAAATAAGTATCTGTTTTTATTGAAAAATTTTTCGCTGCCGCTCGGGTCTGTCGACCGCTTCGACATATCGTTGGAATGTGTCGAAAAAAACCGGAAATTTCGACAGGTCGGTGCGCGTTGGGCATGCCGGACGGCACGCTGCCGCAGATGCGGCCCTGAACCGCGAAGTCCCGCTGTGCTTCCGGCTACACTTCAGGCAGTAGCGCCGGCCTAAGCCCTGGGTGCAACCGGCACAGGCGCTGTGCCAAACCCTGCCCTTTTTTACAGGTGATTCATGAGCAACCAGGATTTGCACTACCTCTCGATTGCTGACGCCGCGCGGCTGATTCATTGCGGAAAACTATCGCCGGTTGAACTGACGCAGGCGCTGCTCGACCGCATCAGCCGGCTGGATAACCGCGTGCAGGCTTTCATCACGCTGTTGCCGGAGCGCGCGCTCGCCGCCGCGCGCCAGGCCGAGCAGGAAATCCGGCGCGGAGCGTATCGCGGCCCCTTGCACGGCGTCCCCTTCGGTCTGAAGGATATTTATGACACCGCTGGCATCCTCACCTCGGGCGGTTCGGCGGTCTGCGCGGACAACGTGCCGGCGCAGGATGCGACCGTCACCCGCAAACTGCTGGAGGCCGGCGGCGTACTGTTGGGCAAGTTGCAGACGCATGAGTTCGCGCATGGCGGCCCTTCCTTTGATCTGCCCTGGCCACCCGCGCGCAATCCCTGGGATCTGTCGCGTTTCACCGGCGGTTCGTCGAGCGGTTCCGGTGCGGCGCTGGCTGCGGGCTTCATGCCGGCGGCGCTGGGTTCGGATACCGGCGGGTCGATCCGCGGGCCTGCGTCGTTTTGCGGGATCACCGGCCTGATGCCGACTTATGGCCTGGTCAGCCGTGCCGGTGTGATCCCCAATTCCTTCACCTTCGATCATTGCGGCCCGATGGCGCGCAGCGCCGAGGACTGCGCGATCCTGCTGCAGGCCATTGCCGGCTACGACGCTGCGGACCCGGGCAGCATCGGCCACGAGATTCCGGATTACCGCAGCCGCCTCGGCGAGGCGGTGAAAGGGCTGCGCGTCGGTGTGCTGCGTCATTACTGGGAAGAAGATATCCCCGCGCATCCGGAGCATGCCCGCGCGCTCGAAGAAGCAGTCAAGGTATTCGAGGCACTCGGCGCCAGCATCGCCACCTGCCGCGTCCGTCCGGTGCAGGAGGGTTTCGACATCAAGGTGGTGATCGCGGAGAGCGAGATCTTTTCAATCCACCAGCAGAACCTGATCCGCTGCCCGGAAAAATTCGGCCGTGATTTCCTCGGCCGCGCGCTGCCGGCCTGTGTGTTCCAGTCTGTTGATTATGTGCAGGCGCTGCGCGAGCACCGCCGCTATCTCGCGGAGCTGCGCCCGGTGTTCGCGCAGTTCGATGTGTTGCTGGCGAGCGGCTTCGGTCCAGCGCCGCGCCTCGAGGATTACCGCACGGAAAATTTCTGGCTGAAGAGCAATGTCTGCACGCCGTCAAATACCGGCCGCACGCCGGCGCTGGCGCTGCCCTGCGGTCAGAGCAGTGACGGATTGCCGCTGGGCATGCAGTTGATCGGCCAGCCAGGTGATGACGCGCGCGTACTGCAGGCAGGTCACGCTTACCAGCAGGCCACCGACTGGCATCTGCGCCGTGCGCCGCTGGCCGCTGGCGAGGCGCTGCCCGCGCCCGACCTGCAGGCGAACGAGCCGAGGCCGTCAGCGCTGAGCGCGGCCATGCAATCCCATGTCGAACAGATGGCACTGCAGGCGGGCCTCAGGCTCGATGAGCGGCAGATGATGATCCTGATGGAAACGGCGCCGCATGCGCTGGCGATGGCCGCCCGCATGCGCAAGCCGCGCGACCGCATGGAGCAGCCGTCGCTGGTGTTCCGCTTCGATTAAGGTACGGCGGTTCTCTCAGCGGCCGGACAGCACGGCCTCGGCCCAAGCCGCGTCGCGGCAGAGGCCAATGTCGTTGCCGCAGGCGGCGATCAGTTGCACGCCGACCGGCAGACCGGTCTGCCCGAGGCTGCAGGGCAGCGTCATGCACGGCATCTGCAGCAGGGTCCACATCAGGCCGAAGGTCGGCTCGCCGGTGCCGGCAATGTCTGGCGCTTCGCTGGGCGCGCTCGGCGCCATCAGCAGTTCATATCCGGACATGGCGTCTTCCATCCAGTGCTGGCAGCGTTTCATCAGCGCAACGGCAGCCTCGTAGTCCTGACGCGTCACCCGCCCGCCGGCGGCGATGCGACTGGTCAGGCTGGCAGAGATTTTTTCTGGGTGACGCACGCGTTCGTGGGTGAGCGCACGGAAAAACTCATACGAGCTCAGGCGTATCTGCACCTCGTTCAGTTCGGCGAACTCCGGGGGCAGGTCGATTTCGCTCACCGTTGCGCCAGCCTTGCGCAACCGCTCGGCACATTGCAGCAGGGACTGTTGCACTGACGGCGAGGCCTCGCTCCACCAGGGTGTCTTGCACAGGCCGATGCGCGGCCCCTTGCCGCTTTTTAAAGAGGCCCGGCCGACGGGCAAGCCGGACAGCAGCGCGGCGAGCATGCCGGCATCGGTGACGCTGCGCGACAGGATGCCGATGGTGTCAAGGGATTCCGCGAGAAACTTCATGCCCGCGCGATTGATCAGACCAAAGCCCGGCTTGTAGCCGACGACGCCGCAGTACGCAGCAGGCCGGATGACCGAGGATGAAGTCTGCGTGCCCAGCGCCAGCGGCACCATGAAATCCGCCACCGCGGCGGCGGAGCCGCTCGACGAGCCCCCGGGCGTTTGCGTGAGGCGATGCGGATTGCGCGTCTTGTTGGGGTGACGCGTCGCGAATTCGGTCGATACGGTCTTGCCGAGGATCACGCCGCCCAGTTCGCGGATCTGCGCGACGCAGGCGGCGTCGGCTACGGGACGGTGGCCCTGATAGATCGGTGAGCCGTAAGCGGTCGGCAGGTCGCAGGTGTCGATGACATCCTTGATGCCGATCGGTATGCCGTGGAGCCATGAGCGCGGCGGCTCGCGGTCGAGGGCCCGCGCCTGTGCCAGCGCCAATTCGGGATCAACGAACGCCCAGGCCTGGACCGCGCCTTCGCGCAGCGCTATGCGCTCGAGGCAGGCGGACACCAGGGCTTCTGACGTCAGTGTGCCGGCGTGAATCGCGCTGCTGGCCTCTGCGGCAGAGAGCAAGAGGTGTCCGGCTTGCGGTGGAATCAGGTCTGATGCTCCGGGCATTTGGAAGGTCGTCCGTATTGGGTTTATTCGCCCGTGATGTTTGCGGTCTTGATGACCTTGGCCCACT
>JBBQAO010000062.1:0-21114 GCA_038316355.1 Burkholderiales bacterium | reverse complement strand
GCCATCACTGGCAATGGTGCCGGCGGATTGCAAGCTGTCGAGCAGCGCGTCCAGTTCCTTATCGCCAAGCTTTTTGCCGAACAGCGCTGCCACGGTGCTGCGCAAGGTCTTCAGCGTTCGCGGCCTTGCACTGCCACGCTGTTGCAGGTTGGCGACAATAATCTCGAGCCTTTGATCTTTCGTCTGCGCAGCCGTTGGCGGTTTTGTCGAAGTTTTCAGCGCGGGCCCTGTTTTAGCCGAACCTGCAGGGCACTTGAACTCGCCGCGTTGATTAATCACGACCTGGAATTTTTCCTTCAGCGACATGCTGCCCAGCCACCTGTTCACTGTTTTACAGCAGACAACACAATTCTCCAGGTTGCTGTTACCGCCGTTGGCACTGGCGACCAGATGCTCGACACTCTCTTCGCCCTTGGGCAAGGGTTCGCGGCAGAAAAAGCAAAGTCCGCCCTGCGCAAAAATCAATCGCTCCAGCGGTTTGGTCGGCATGGATGGTCGTTTCCTTTATGTAGCGAGCAAAATGATTGCGCCCTGGTTTCGCCTGAAAGCGTAAGCGGAATCAATATTCAACAATGATGCCAGCCGCCGCCACATCGTAACCAATTGTTTTTATTGTTATTTTTGTCATTCCGCATCGCTGCACTGCACGACAGGCTATATTGGGCACGCAGGAATTTACGGGGGAATGTTGGCTTGCAAGACCCCATTCCCGTGGGATTGCAAGACCTGCCCCTGTCTGCACGGCTGTCAGCAGGCTGACGGCATCGATGCCATGCAGTTCGAGTTTGGCTGCGCGCGCACTAATCTCCGTTTACCACCCGGTTCGCTTTTTAATTGGCCGCCCGGTTCACCGGGTTGATCTGCCGGTCGGGAATGATCGAGTTGCGACCGAGGTAGCCGTAGGACTCGTTTTCATTCGCCCGGCACAGGGTACGCAGGCGCCACAATGCCGCGCCGAGCACGGTTTCACGGAACAGCCAGTCCTCCACCTGGCTGCTCGTGGCATATCCCGGCTGCATGGTGACAGCTTCGGTGTAATACGCTTTCAAATCCTCATACGCCAGTTTGAGTACGCGATCCATCGTCATGTCATCGCGCGGACAGGGGGCAGTCTGATCTTCCAGAAACGCCGCCAGATACTTGCCCGCCTGCACGATCGACAAGCCGCTGGGTCCCACGGTCGTACGTCCCCGGCTGGAAACAGCGATGTCATACCAAGGTGCGAGCGCGGAGATTTCCTTCATCAATGCAATGCCAATCTCACTGGTCGGCGCAGTTTCGTCAGGCAGCGGCGGAAAATCAACGGGGCACACCATGCCGTTCATAGCCTCTGCGCCGGGCGCAGCAGTTAGCGGAACTTCTTCGGTGTAATCAACGATAAGCGGACCGCGTTCAGCATTGAGCAACTCCAGCGCCGCACGTATCACACGCTTCTGGAATCCGGGATCATTGGGCACGCCGAGCGGCCGTCCCAGTTCGAAAGGCACCCACAATGCGCGCGGCGGGCTGGTACGCTCGGAATGAATGCGGATCAGGCTGATCTGCGTTGTCGCAAGCCCTTGTTCCTCGAAAAAAATGGCCAGCCCGCCCACGGCGCGCGTGCACTTTGGTCATATGGGCACCAGCAAAACGGTATCCACACCTTCCGCGCGCATCGTGCTCGCCATCGCGCGGGCGGAGTCTTCAAGATCAAGCGGCGGTCGCCCTCCTGACACCGTGAAATGAAAATTGGCGACAGAACCGATCACGCCTTCATCCGCCAGCTCATGCAAACGCTGCAGCGGGAAACAGATATTCAGATCCTGCTGGAAACCGGTGCGGTCGAAATTCACCGATGAATGGCTCATCACCACATCACCGGCATTGACGTTGCCGGGAATGACACGAAAAGCCGTCTCGTCGCGTTCATAAACGGCGTCGCTGCGCAGATTCAGCGCGGCGGTGGAAACAAGGGCAACGCGGCGTTTATGCAGCGGCGGGCCCGTCACCCACGGACGTCTCCCCTCGAAACCCGAACAGTCGAGGGTCTCCATCATCTTGCGCTCTCCGAGCGGCACATCTTCCAGCCGAGCCATCAGAATATCCTTTCACAAAATCCAGGTAACCGTCATCTCTTGCTACGATTCTGCGCCCGAGACTGATATTACTTGGCCAAGAGTAAAGAACACCAGCGGGGTCTTGCAATCATACATTTGCTTTTTCTGAATATTAGTTTTTCGTAACTATTCAGTGCGCGCGTCAGCGGGGGAATGTTGGATTGCAAGACGGTACCTGACCCCATTGCGCACGGGTGAACCCGGCATCGCGCGGCTGTTCGCCATGGACTGTGCCGCAGTGTAACCGGGTTGATCAAACCGCTGAACCGGCGTCGAACTACCGGTTGCGCGGCGCTCGGGCAACATCGTGCTACCCGCGCCGATACGAGATCGCATCCATCAGCGCATCAAGTGTGTCGGCCGTGTCGATCCCGTTCACGAGCGCGATCACGCGCTGCGCGCTGGCATCACCCAGAACGGTCTGCGCGAGGGAGATAAACTTTGCTTCGACCTCGGCGCGGCTCATCGGTCGCTTCGCATCACCTCGCGGCACACCGGTCTTGGCATCGAGCTCTCGGCCATCGCACAGCCGCAGTTGCACGCTGGCGGGACGTCCACCGGGAAACTCGGCTTCGAGTTCGGCATCGTGTTCGACACGGGTCTTGGCGATCAGCGCCCTGATGTCCATGTCGAGCCAGCGCTGCGCGTCGAATTGCGACGGCGTCACACCGCCATCGGCGAGAGCGAACGCGACGCAACACGGCAAACTGTGGTCGGCGGTCTCGCGATTGCCGGGTGCGAACTTCTCCGGGTCTGCGGTCCGCTCGCGGGTCACGGCATTCACCTTGATCACGATCTCGCTCACCTGCGCGATGACGTTGCCAACGCGTCCGTGCAAGGCGACGGCGCACTCGACGGCGGCCTGGATCTCGAACTGTACCGGGTAGGACTTCAGGCTGACCTCGTCGAGCCTGAAGCGATTCGGGTCGAGGTCCAGGTCAGACACGGGAACTGCCGCGCTTCCAGGCAACCGACCGAACAGCCATTCCATCGCTTCGAGCGGCCCGGTCAGTCCGTTGTCTGCAAGACGAACCGCCAGCAGGGCCTCCATCGCCGACAACGGATAGCCCATCGCCTTCGCCATGCTGAGCTGCCCCTTAGCCAACGCGAACAGCGTCAGATGGCGTGCGCCATGCAGCGCGAGCGCGTGCGCGAGCGTGGTCGCTGGCAGCCGCCATGCCTTGCCGATCACCAGAGGTGCGACGAACCCCCCGGAACTTGCATTGTGGAATCCCCGCGCCTGAAAAGAAAACGCGTTGCACAACCTGATCTGCACTTCATGACCGACGACCACCGATTCGATCAATGACCTGCCGTTGCCGCCGACGGACTCCACGCAGGCGAGCGCCAGCGGGATGTTCTCGCCTGGATGGCTTACGTCCTCGCGCCAGTACACATCGAGATAATCCAGGTAGCGGGTCAACGTGCCGTTGATCAACACCGCCTCTTCGAGCGGCGCCTTACGCGCACCGCCGATGACAGTGGCCACCACGGCGCTCGTCCCGCCAGCCATTGCGCGCGCGACGATGTTCACGGGCTCACACCCGACGGCGCCGAGCGCACAGCCGAGCGCGTCGAGGATGAGCAGCTTGGCGCGATCGACGACGCCTGGCGGCAGGTCCTCGTAGCGCAGCGCCTGCGCAAACTGCGCGAGCTGTGCGGCAAGTGGCGTGTCAGCGGCGCGCGCCAATGGGTTGGTCACCGGAAACGGTTCACGATCTCGCGGCCGGGCGACGACGCCAGACTCCCGCGGCGGGTCAATCGGCCTTCACGTTCAACGCCTTGATCAGCCTGGCCCATTTTTCAGTGTCAGCGCGGATCTGCTTCGCGAACTCAGCCGGTGAGTTCGCAATCGTTACCGCACCATGACCGGCGATCAGGGCCCGCATCTCCTGCGTCTTGAGGATTCGCACCATGTCCTGACTGTTTTTTTCAATGATGTCGGCGGCGGTGCCCGCTGGCGCGACTACACCGAACCAGGACACCGCCTCATAGCCCTTCAGGCCTGCCTCCTCGACTGTCGGGACGTCCGGCAGTTCGGGCAAGCGGTCGCGTGTGGTCACTGCGAGTATACGAACGCGGTTCGCCCTTGCGAGAGGCAATACCGCCGGCGTGGTCGTGAATACCACCGATACTTCGCCGGACAGGATCGCCGTGACTGATGCCGCACTGCCCTTGTAGGGAATGTGCCGCATATCGGTCCCGGTCATCGCCTTGAACAGCTCGCCCCCCAGATGTCCGGGAGACGCATTGCCGGTCGAGGTGAAATCGATCGCGCCGGGTCGGGCCTTGGCGAGAGCGATGAGTTCCTTCACCGTTCTGACCGGAAGGGAAGGATGGACCGCCAGGACATTGGGTACCGCTGCAACGATGGTTATCGGAGAAAAATCCTTGACTGGGTCGTAGGGCAACTTGCTGTAGAGACCTGGATTGATGGTGAGCGGGCCGCCCGATGCCATCAACAGCGTGTAACCGTCGGCCGGCGCCTTCGCAGCGATCCCGGTGCCGATCATCCCGCTCGCGCCTGGCCGGTTGTCGATTATGACCTGCTGTTTCCACACGTCCGAGAGTCGTTGCCCGAGCGGACGGGCGAAGGTGTCGGCGCTGCCGCCCGGAGGAAACGGCACGATAAACCGTACCGCCTTCTGCGGATAATTCTGGACGGCGGCGCCCTGCGCGGGTAGACAGGCCACGATGGCTATTGCCGCCGCCGGAACCAGCGCAAGCGTCTTCAGTATATTCATTTATCCTCCCATAATGATATTCAAGCACACCAGCGTCCGAGGGGCAACCGATAACGCGAAGACTCGCCCATTCTGAGAAGCCTTTCAAGTCACTCATTCAAAGTATTTGATTTCGCAAGGAGCTGTCGAGTGACTTTCGGACGATCTTCGGTAATCAATGAGGTCTTGCAATCATGCATTTACTTTTCTGGGACCCAAGGCGCGGATTCTCCGGCTGCGCTACGGCAACCCCGGGGATGTAAAGCCGGTGGGCGAGGGTGTTTCGGAAATGCGCATCGATTACGGCCTCGGTTATCGGATTTATTTCGTCAAGCGCGGCGCGCAGCTGGTCATTCTTCTGGCCGGTGGCGCCAAAGCGAAGCAAGACAAAGACATCAAGACCGCGCTAAAACTGGCGCGCGTGCTTTAGGAGTTCATCATGGCCAAGAAGCTGACCACACGCCCTTACGACGCTGCCGCTTACCTGAAGACCGAACAGGAATGCGCGCTGTACCTGCAGGCCGCGATCGACGAATCGGACGGCGATCCGGTGCTGGTGGTCGCAGCGCTCGGCGACATTGCCCGCGCCCGCGGCATGATGCAACTCGCGCGCGACACCGGCCTGACCCGAGAGGGACTGTACAAGGCGGTCCCCGGAAGGCAATCCGAGTTTTTCGACGATCATGAAAGTGTGCAAGGCGCTGGGGCTGAAGCTGGGGTGATATGGGGACGGAGCCCCAATTCATTTTAAAAACAACAGCAATGAATCGAATAAGGTTCTGGTCAGTTGCCCGATAAAGTATTTGGGCTCCGTCCCTATATCACCAGATTTTGCCGCGCTGCACATGGCGAAATCACAAAGGGGCCAATTCCGTCCCCGGCCACCATTCCCAGATTTATTTAATCTGCCGACATCAACGCGATGACTGATTTAATGGCCCGTGCATCCAGCGCTTCGAGCTGACCCAGTTGCTGTAGCAGCTGTTCCCCTGCGGCACCCGGTAATCCGTAATTAAGACAGTCGCGCAGTTTCTCTGTGTGGTCGGATTCTTCCATCGGTGAATTCCACGACCCACGGGGGCCGCGGCACACGGTGCTGTGCGTTGTGCCATCCTCCAGCTCGACTTCCACTTTCACATACATCGAGTGAAAGTCGCCTTTGATGGATTCATCCTGCCGCAATTCAAACTTGTTCAGCAGATCGACCATGTCGGCGCGGAAGCGGCGTTCTTCGCTGAAGCTGGCGATTTTCACGGTACCGTCGAGCAGTGCCGCAGCGGTGGTGTACTGAAGGCTGAACTTGCCATCAAGTCCGGTCGCTGGCTGCTGGCGGTCTACGTATTTCATTACCGGCGACACCATGCGCACGCGGCGGATATTCTTGCGGCCGCCCAGCTTGTGGTGCAGTTCGATGCCGGCGGTGATGCCGTAATGCGTGCCGTACTGCGATGGGAACAGCTTGATGGCGAGGCCGGGATCGACCACACGATAAGGTTTGCCCCAGGCAAGCAGGCGTTCTTCATCAAAGTGTTCCGGATAAAACGTTTTTACGAAACCCTTGTGCGCTTCGAATACATCCGGGTTTGCAGTGAATCCACGCTTGGCAAGCAGCGCCGCGTCCAGGCCCGAAGCCGCAGCGTTGCCGCAATGCGTGGCCTTGGTCATGGATCCGACGTTCGCGAGCAACGAGCCGGCGCGTGATGCCGCGAGCCCGATGGCGTTGCGCATCGCCGGCACGCCGAGCTGCAGCAGTTCGGATGCGACAACGGCGCTGCCGATGACGCCGGCGTAGCCCGGCGGGTGGAACTTCAGTTCCTCCGGCACGTACTGATCGCCGGCGTATTGCAGGCGTCCCTGGATTTCGAGGCCCTTGGCGACGGCGGTGATGAGCTGTTTACCATTCAGATCATGCATTTCGGCGAGCGCGAAGGCCACCGGCACGGTTGGTGAAACCGCATGCGTCGGCGGGCTCCACATCGGCTCGAAATCCTGCACATGCGTGGCGACCGAATTGACGTAGGCCGCCTGCACGACTGATACCTTTTGACCGCTGCCCCAGATCGATGCCTGCGGAAGACCGCCGAGGGACAGCAGGTGCTCGGTCAGTATCCTGACGGGTTCCTCCCTGCTGCCGGCGAGTGCTACGGCGACTCCGTCCTTGATTGCCTGCTTGACGCGAAAGGTGCATTCCTCGCCCAGCGATTCGTAAGTCGTTGCGTGGATGATTTCGCAAATGTCCTGAGTAATTCCCAATGCAATATTCCCGATGTTGATGAATCGGCTGAAGTCGACGAGAGGGTTACTGTGCTTTCAACCCCAGTTTCTGGGCGAGTTGCCGCCACTTAAGGGCTTCGTTGCGGATGTAGAGCGCAAAGGCCTCGGGCGTGCTGGTGACGACATCAAACCCGATCCCGGTGAGCCGCTTGTGCACGTCCGGCACATTGGCCGCCTTGATGGTTTCGGCGTTCAGCCTGTTGATGATGGCTTTCGGTGTTTTGGCGGGGGCAATTAATCCGAACCAGCCGACAGCCTCAAAATCCGGATATCCGGATTCGGCGATGGTCGGAATCTCCGGCGCAATCGGCATGCGTTGTTTGCCAGTTACGCCGAGCAGCTTCAGCTTGCCTGCCTTGGCATGGCCGGCGACTGCGGACATGCCGCCGAACATGACGCCGACATGTCCGCCGACGAGGTCAACAACGGCTTGTCCGCTGCCTTTGTAGGCAATGTGATTCAACTTGATGCCCGCCGCCTGCTGCAACAGTTCGGCGCTGAGATGCCCGATGGTGCCGACCCCCCCGGAGGAATAATTCAGCTGCCCCGGTTTTGCCTTGGCCAGCGCAACCAGTTCCCTGACGGAAGCCGCGGCCACTGATGGATGCACCGCCAGTACATTGGCTGATGAAGTCAGCTGCGAGATTGCGGAAAAATCCTTCAGCGGGTCGTAGCCGACATCACCGGATATCGCCGGGTTGGTGGCCAGCGTGGCGATATAGGCAAGGCCGATGGTGTAACCGTCTGGCGTGGCACGGGCAATGATCTGGGTGCCGAGCGCGCCGTTGCCGCCGCTGCGATTGTCGAGCACGACCTGCTGCCCCATCTGTTCGGCGAGATGTGGACCGATCACGCGCGTGATCGTGTCTGAACTGCCGCCCGGTGCAAAGGGCACCACCAGGCGGATAGGGCGTGACGGATAGCCGTCGGTGGATGCGGCGTTTTTCTGGGCCAGTGCTGGCGCAACAGTGACAAGCATCAGCGCTGCGATGGCAGGTGTTACACATCCGAACAAGCGAATTTTCATAATCCCCCCGGCTTCAGTAAATTGCTGCAGGCCGGGGCTGAAGCGCTGGTCCGGTCGTGCAGCAGATTGTTATGGCGCGGCCTTGGTGGATGCGGACCGTCTTTCTGAAATTATGCCTTGCAGCCGAATACTGTTGGCTGCAGAGCACATAGTGTGGTCTTTGCCAGCGCGGGCTATTTATTTGAACGGTTCAAACGACAGTTTTGCCGGCACGCCATTCTTGTCAGCTTCTTCCACGACTTCCACCAGTGATATTGGGACGGAGCCCGCTTCTTTTTACACGCAAGAACAAAAACGAGCGCGTTTCCCAAGCTCCGACGCCCCACGAAACCTCAGGGCCAGCGTCAATATATTTTCAACTTCCAGGGAAGCCGGGATCAGCCTGCATCACAGGACTTTGCAACAGGTGTTGCAGTGCCATCCGGTCTTTGAAAGAAAAGATCAAATTTCTTTCAAAGCGTAAATGGCTTTGAAAGCCCCTGAAAATGCTAACCATTTGAATATTAATGATTTTATCTCCTGAGGCCAGGCGCGTTGTTCAGCTGCTCAAGGCTATGTCGCCTTTGTTCCAGCCCCGCTGCCGCCAAAGCTGCAATACGACCCCGATCTGGTACTACTCCTCTTTAAAGCCGATGCCGCGCTCTCGGAGTTGTCCGGCATCGGCCAGATACTGCTCAACCCGCATCTGCTGATCGCACCATGGATCCGGCGCGAAGCGGTGTTGTCATCCAGCATCAAAGGTACGCGAGCAAGCCTTTCCGACCTGCTGATTGACGAGATCAGCGGTCAACATTCGGCACCGAAGCCGCATGACGATGTGCGCGAAGTGCGCAACTATGTGTCAGCACTGGAGTACGGCATCGAACGCCTGGATGACCCGCCCTTATCGCTGCGTCTGGTGCGTGAACTCCATGTGCGGCTGTTGAAAGGCGTGCGCAGCGACAAGGCCACCCCGGGTGAATTCCGCCGCTCACAAAACTGGATCGGTCCGCAAGGCAGTTCGCCGGCGCCAGCGGCCTATGTGCCGCCACCGGTGAATGCAATGAATGAATGCCTGTACGACTGGGAAAAATTCGTTCACGTCCGCGATGCCATGCCCGATCTGGTGCAATGCGCGATCATGCATCAGTAGTTCGAAGCCATCTATCCGTTCCTGGATGGAAATGGCCGCGTTGGCCGACTGCTGATTACGCTGTTCCTGATCGAAAGCAAACGTCTGAACCAGCCGCTGCTGTACCTCTCGGCCTACATCGAAGAACACCAGCAGGACTATTACGATTTGCTGCAACGTGTTCGTACCCACGGTGACTGGGACGCGTGGATTCGCTATTTTGTGACCGGTGTTAACCGCATTGCAACAGAAGCAGCCAGGCAATCCGCGGAACTGCTCGGCATACGTAAAAAATTCCGCGCACTCGTCAAAGACGAGCCTCGCGCCAGTAGCCGGACTTATTGCGCAACCTCACTCGCCAGAACGGTATCCAGTTTAATGCGAAATCCCCCAGTGTCGCCGCCTTCTTCCACCGGCACAACTTTGTTGTGCGCCTGGAGTACAGGACTGACTGTCGCAATTTCAGTCGTTTGGGGAACCAGATACATCGTGATTCCAGCACCAACCCAGAGCGCAGTTATGAGCGCCATACCAGCAGCGATCACACCGATCAGAGAATGGGGCCGCATCAAATAAAGCCAGGCCCGTAACGGGTTCGCGCCCGACTGCAATGCCCTGCGCTGGAAATCCGCGGCAACCGCACGTTCGCGGTCACGTTTGATCTGAATCTCCCGCACGCGCACTTCCGCAGATTCGGCCGCATAACGCACACTCGCCGCACGCTCCGCTTCCTCTGCCAGCAATTGCGCTGCACGTGCCTGCTCGATGGCTGCAGATTCGGCTCTCTGGCTAGCAGCAAAACGTCGGCTTAATTCAGCTTCAGCGGATATGCGTTCACGCGCGAGCAATTCGGCTTGCTCATGTTCACGACAGGCAGCCGCTGTTGCCGCCAGTGCTTCAGCCTCAACTTTGGCCCTGTTTTGTTCAGCACGTGCGAGTTGCTCACATTCGATTTCGCGCTGGCGTGCCGCCTCAGTTGCTGCGCGTTGTGTATCGACCAGCCTAAGCGCCGCCTCGGCCTGCCGTGACTCGGCTTCAACGCGCGCATTTCTCGCCACCAATACGGCCTTTTCCGCATGAATGCGTGTTGTCTCTGCAAAATCAGCGGCGCGCGCGGCTGCGGCCACTTCCCGTTCCATAACAATCAGTTCCTCGACCGACTCACGCGCGCGTTGCTCGGCAATCAGGCGCTCCTGCACCGCCACGAGGATATCGCGCTCGCTGTCTGTGCGCTTTTGCGCTTCGGCTCCAAATTCAAGTTCAGCGGCAGCACGTGCTGCAGCGGAATCGGCCAGATTACGCTCTGCCCAAACGCGCGCAACAGAGGCTGCGCGTGCGCGGCGTTCGAATTTCTGCCGCACAAGCGTTGCTTCGTGTGCCGCCCTTTCGTCCGCCAAACGCGTCGCCGCTTCCTCTTTGAACAACGCCTCAATGCCGGCACGCTCTTCAGCTACTGCGCGTGCCAGCGATTCCAACCCGAGTTTCTGTACTGCGTCCTGCTCGGCGGTTGCCTCGACAATGCGGCGGCTTTCGCTTTCACGCAGGGCAGATTTTTCCACGGCCGCCCTCTGATGCGCTTGAACCGCCAGCGCTTGTTCGCTCGCTGCCCGCTCTCGTGCCAGGTTTTCAGCCACGCGCTGTGCATCCTCGTTCGCGCCGGCGACGATGCCCGCTGCCTCCTCCTGCTTGATGCGTGCCTCGGCAGCGTTCTGCGCCGCAACTTCCGCACGTTCACGCTCGCGAGCGCCAGCCAAGAGCTTCTGCTCGGTCTCTGCGCGTGCCGTGGCCGCTGCCAGAGCCCCGGATTCAGCGGCGAGGCGTGTCTCCGCCGCTTCAGTCGCGATGCACTCCGCTGCTGCCCGCATCTGCTCTTGAGCGGATAATTCAGCATGTGCCTGCGCGCTTTGTTCCGCCGCAACGATAGCAATGCGTTCGGACTCAAGCGCCGCCTTAATTTGCTCCAGATTGTGCGCTTCGGCCTGGCTGCGCAGCCGTGCTGCGTCTCCAGCCAAACGTTCCGCTGCGATACGATTCTCAATAACGAGATCGAGTTCGGTTTGTGCGGCGGCGCGGGCCTTGGTTTCAGCGCTCGCCTGCTCCTCCGCGGCGAAGCGCTCTTGCGACTGCCGTTTCGCCTCGGCCTCGGCAGCGATTCGCGCACGCGTAGTTTGGGCCGTCAGCCTGTCAAGTTCCGCGCGCGCGTGCGCCAATGCGGCGGCGTCACGCTCAGCAATGGCGAGTGCCTCGGCCTCCGCACGCCCTTTCGCTTCGGCCACGTGCCGCGCACGAACTTCCGCAAGGGCGCGCGACTCCGCACGCACGCGTGCCTCGGTTTCTTCGAGCACCATCTGTTCGGCTTGCGCATGTTCGTCAGCGATCTGGCGCAAGTCGTGGGTTGCCTGTAAACGCGCTTCAGCCGCTTCACGCGCGGCAACTTCAGCCACAAGCCTGGCTTCAGTTTCTGCCAGTTCGCAGGCCTGAACACGACTGCGATTCTTGGCCTCGGCGCATGTACGCGCCGCCTGCTCAGCAATAGTCTCCGCTTTGCGTATTAGTTCCAGTTCGATCCGCGCCTGCCGTTTCGCAGATTCTCGTGCCTGCGCTTCCAGCGCAGACCGTCCCAGTGCGGCTGCCACCGCATCCTGTTCGGACTTGACACGCGCCTCCGCCTCCGCTGCAACCGTGGCTTCAGCGACAACGCGGGCTTGCGCGAGTACGCGCAGACGCCCTTCCGCTTCAGCGTGTATCAGAGCTTCATCGCACAGCGTCGCATCCAAGGCTGCGCGCTGCCCAGCTGCCCTGGCCGCTGCGCTTTCGGCCTGCGCACGCGCCTGTGCCTGCTCCAGCGCACTTTTTTCAGCACCCACCCGTGCACGGTGAAAGGCCTCAGCTCGAGCAGCCTCTTCGTGATGGCTCTTTTCGGCGCTGCGCAGATCTTCCATAAGTTGCGCAAGCTCTCGCGTCGCGGCCTGCGCTCTTTCGTCTGCCGCGCGTTCGGTGGCCGTCTTGCGTTCGGCAAGTTGCTGCAAGTCTCGCTCTGCCGCAGCGCGCGCCTCTGCCGCGCGCGTCGCCGCGCGCTCGGCCTCGAGCCGGCCATGGGCTTCGCGCAACGCTGCACTTTCCGCATTGCGGCGAGCCCGCGCTTGTTCCTGTAATTGGCTTTCGGCGGCTACGCGAGCACTCGCGGCCTGAGTGGCTTCTTCATCTGCACGGGCACGTTGTTCGAGCGCCTGAAGTGCCTCATGTTCGGTCTGCTCACGGGTAAAAACTCCCGTCTTGACGTGCGTCTCCCACGCTTCCTGCGTTGCGGCAGCGTTCGACGCCTGAATTTCTGCCTCGGCTTGCGCAATCGCTACTTTGATCGCACGCATTTCCTGCGCCTCGTCTACCGCGCCGGCCACAAAGTCGGCATCGTGCGCAAGGCTCAATGTGGGTTTTGTTGCCAGTTGTCGCATCATGATTCCTGTCAGGAATGCCAGGCATCTCAGCGCCTGATTGACAGAAATTATGGTGACTTTAGCCAGCGTTGGTCGCGGGAATAGAAAGGTATCTGGCAGGCATTTCAGTGCACTAAAGTCCACAATGCAGCATCCGGCCCAAGGCGAATATCCCGCTTCAGCAAGCCCAAAGAGCCCAGGAACCGCACGCGCTGACCCCAGTCCGGGAATCCAAAGCACGCGGCGGCGTCGAATTCCGCAGCGTCCGCTCCCGTTACGGCGACAGGCTGCCGTATCTCTACGAGGGCTTTAATCTGCAGATTGGGCGATGCGATGGGATGCGATGGGGACTGAGCCCGCTTCTTTTTTTACGACCATCCTCAGTAGGATGGCGTGGGAATGCGGTCAATTCCATTTAAAAGTCTTTAGGCTCCGTCCCCATCTCGCGTTTCTGGAACCCGGCGCGCGTCAAGGTAGTTGTCGCCTGTGTCATGCAGCCAACGGCTGAGTATGGTTACCAGTCAAATGCGCCTTGATGATGCAGTCACGTTCGGGGTTGAGCGTGACGGCGCCGATGGGCGACCAGTTTCGGGTATTGCCCGACCAGCGCGCCGGGTTGAGTTCGCGGGCCTGGAGGTACAGCGCATGCCGCGCGGCCAGAATCGCGGGATTAATTGCTACCGGGGTCGGTTTCGTTTCGCCCCCAATTAAAATGCCCAGGCTCGAAACAATGAATGGGGTGAGTGTAAATTTAAAAAGTTGCACTGGCCCTGTTTGCCCCAGGGTCTGCTGATTCGGTCAGTTACTTGGTTGTTTTCCCGGGTCTATGCGCGAACAAGTCTCGCCAATTCCGCGCCCTCCACCAACTTCACACCCTTCTGCTGCGCGAACGTCCGCGCCTGCGCCGTCAATTCCCCCGCCACCGCATACTGGCAGCCCCTCGCGCCACGCTTCTCCCCGGCTGCAGCCAGCTCTCTTAGCGGCTCGATGCCCGTACGCGCAGCCTTCCAGCGCCGCGCACACACCAGCGTCACGTATCCCAGTTTCTCAAGCTCGAAATCCACCGCGCCGTCGACACGCTGCACCGCGTAACCCTCGGCCCTGTACCCTCTCTCCAGCGCCTGTGCAAAATCCTCCCAGGACATGCTGCGGATCTTCTCCAGCGCTTTCGCGACTCGCGCGCTGCTGGGCGTGCGGATCTGCTTCCAGGCGACGATCAGTGTGAGTACGGTGAAGGGCATGGTGGCGAATAGCGCATAGCCCCAGGCGATGAAGTTCTGCACCACCGCGAACGTGGCGAGCGCCGCCAGCGCACTCACCCACCAGCTCTGGCGCAGCAGGATTGCGAATATCGAGTTATCCGGTATCTTCCACTTCATTTGTTGCGCCTCGGATCTACGTGGTAATAAATGGTAATACCATTTTCCCTGACCTCATTTTCCTGGCTGGGGACTAGAGCCCGAATACTTTCAGCAGAGAGTCGAATACGCCCTCCAGGCCTCGACCGGTCAATCCTGTTTTCCGGCCAAAATTCGGCGTCTCCTCGTAGACGTAAAAGCCCGGCGCTCCGGCAAAGCTGTCATTCAACAGCTCTTGTTCCCCCATCAGGTAAGGCGCGAAGGTCTCGCAGCGGGTCGTGGAATACAGAAGATTGGCACTGAAACCCATCGTGCCGGCCTGATTGATCCTCCGACCGGTATTGGCAGCTTCAATCCGGGCACCACGGCATCCCTTCACGATCAGTCTGGATGGGCCGTGAAAAACCACATATCGCAGTTGCAGTGTTAACCAGGCATGCAAGCTGGTCAGGCGCCAGTGCCTCGTGATGCGGAAGGGGGCATCATTGCGATAAACCACCCCCACCAGATTGCGCGGCTGAAATACGATGGCACTACCCTCCGGCAGATCAAGAACACCCACCTCGCTCAGCGCATCCCGTGTCGGTGAAATGACAATCGTGGCGGGCTCCTCGCAGCGAATGCGACTCAAAGCGACCATGCCTGAGACCAGGCTGCTCAGCGGCAAGGACCAGTCGAGCAGCCACTTGGTATCGATCTTTGACTCCACGGGGGAGCTCTGCAGGTATTCCGGATGGATCAGCAGCACCTCGTCTTTGGCTAAAGTCAGCTTTTGGGAAACCGCGGTAAACCGGGCCTGATCCGGCGAATTGTCCATATCTTCAGATTGCGGTATTACGACACCTGACGCGCCTGGAAGGATGCAAACCGGCGGCCGCCGCGAAGCCAGGGGGGCGAAGACAAAGTAGAACAAGGTCTTGATGGCCAGTGGAGCCAGAATGACCGACAGCAGAACAAGCAGCGCAATATGCAATACGTTGCTGATGGGCTGCGATAATTTTGAAAGCCAGTTGTCCTGGACTGATTTCTTGCTCTTATCAATCGCCGACTTGAGTGGCCTGACAATTTCATCGATTTGATCTTCCCGGATTTTGAAAATCCGCGGTGTAGCCTTGATGCTTTGGACACGATTTTCCTGAAGCTTGTAGTTCTCGTAGGCAATCAGGTTTTTCTGTTCGAGTTGTTTATGAGTTTCCTTCAGTTGCCTGAACTGATTGAATGAGGTGGTTGCCGGGACAAAAACCCGGACGGGATGGGTTGCCTTGAGGCGGGCTTGCTCCCCTTCGTTTTGCATGAGCTGTGCGTATGCACCGATGTGGTTTCGCCGCAATTTTTCAAGATTTTCCGGCTCGCTTATCGCCGAGAGCAGGGCCGCGAGGTAATCACGTTCCTGCTTTAGCAGCTCGACCTCCAGATCAAGTTGCAGGCGGGTGGCAATGCCACTTCCGATGGCGCCCCCCATCAGAAGGGAGGGCAATCCACCGGGCTTCTGTTTTTCCAGCTCTTTACCTTCAATATTCTTTGCAATGGATGCAACCCTCGCGCTGATGGCGTTCGCTGGAGCATTTTTGAGCTGTGCGACGCGACTGGATACATCAGCCTTTGCTTTTTGCTGCCAATTTTCCACATTACGTTGCTCGGCTTCGAGCCTGGAGAGCTCCGCGGTTTGGGAAACCAATGCGGTAATTTCTTTTCGAAAATAGTCCCCAATCAGGAGAATTCCGACAATAACGAGAAATAGCAAAAAATGTCGAAGAACCCAGAAGACAACCGGTTGCAGTACGGTGCGCAAAGCGTGCCTCTTCTTCTGTTAGGCGATGATTCGGGATGATATGTGGACGAAGCCCTCTTCTTTTTTTACAACTATCCTCAGCGGGATGGCATGGGAATGTGGCCAATTCCATTTAAAAGTGTTCAGGCTCCGCTCCCATCTCGCGTCTTGTTCGCCTGCCGTGCCAGCCATTCCTCTTCGCGGCCGAAAGCGTCCGGCTGCCCGGGTCGCCCGTAGTAATACGGGATCAGCGGTTTGTGCACTTCGTAGATGCGGCGCAGTTCGGCAACGGGTTCGCTGTGTTCATCGACACGCAGATCGACGTACGCATAGACCTCGCGGTCATAGGAATGTAGCCCCGCCGAATGCTGGCCGCCGTTCTGGCCGCCGGCATCGCGCCCCGCTTCCAGGGCGGTGAGCAGGCGCACTTCCAGCGGCTGGCCCTTGGCTGCGTGCCAGGCGTCGCGCATGTCGGCAGCAGTTTTTTCGCTGGTCAGGTTGTTGCCCATCGCGACCATGCCCTTTTCGACAAAGGCGCCGGACCACACGCGATGGTTCTTGCCGGTGCGCGCGGCGGCGTTGCCGTCGCGGTCAATCACGCAGACCTGGCGGTGTTCGATGCCGGGGTCGCTGGCGGCGATCTCATCGAGCACCTTCTGCGCCGAATAACCCAGCTGCAACAGCTTGATCCCCAGCGGGCCCAGTCGCGGATCGGTGCGCTGCATTGATACCACCAGCCCCAGGCCCGGCGCGATAAACGGGCAGCGCGAGCTGACCGCCACCGCGCGGGTGGATATAGCGACGCCGAGGCGCCCGGTTTCCGCGCAGCGCGCGGCAATGGCAAAGGTCATGCGGGTTCTCCGTGATGGCGGTTACTGCAGCGGAATTTTAGCGGCCTGGACGATTTTCGCGTATTTCGCGATGTCCTTTTTGATGAATTCACTGAACTGTTCCGGGCTGCCGCCGGCAACGTCGAGGCCCAAATCCAAGAGTTTGGTCTTGAGGTCGCCACCGAACATTTTCTGCACTTCGCCGTTGAGGCGGCCGATCACCGCCGACGGCGTTCCGGCCGGAGCCATCAGACCGATCCAGCCCAGCAGCTCAAAACCCTTGAGGCCGGATTCATCGACAGTCGGCAGTTCAGGCAGCACGCCGGAACGCGTGAGGCTCGTCACCGCGATGCCGCGCACCCGCCCCGATTTGATTTGCGCGATCGAGTTCGGTGCCGGCGTAAACATGAAGTCAATCTGCCCGGTCATCAGATCGGTCATGGCCGGTGCGCCGCCGCGATACGGCACATGCACGATCTTGGTGCCGGTCATCATCGCGAACAGTTCCGAGGTCATGTGCTGGGTCGCGCCGATGCCTGACGATCCGTAGTTGAATTTGCCGGGGTTGGCCTTGACCAGCGCGATGAACTCCTTGAGGTTACGCGAGGGCACCGAGGGATGTAGCAACAGCACGTTCGGCTGGTTGGCCACCAACACGATCGGCGCGAGGTCGCGCAGCGGATCGTAGGGCAGTTTGGCGTACATGCTGGGCGCAGATGACACGGCGGCAGCGCTGGCCATCAGCAGCGAATAGCCATCAGGCGCGGCACGCACGATGTTCTCGGTGCCGATGAGGCCTGCCGCACCGGAGCGGTTCTCAACCGGGAACTGCTGGCCCAGCGCCTGGGTGAAGCGCTGCGAGGTCAGTCGCGCGACGGTGTCGATGCTGCCGCCTGCGGGGTAGGCCACCACGACGCGCACGGCCCGCGAGGGATAGGTTTGTGCGGCGGCACTGCAACTAAAGGCGGCAACGCCGCATGCAATCATCAAAGCTGTGAGTCTGGTCATGGCTGCTCCTTCCGGTTCGGGAGCGGTTGATTATGCAATAAGTGTGCCCAGCAACAGACCAAAAGAATAATTAGAATAATTAGTTCAGAGTGATGATATGGGGACAGTGATGATATGGGGACGATGATATGGGGACGGAGCCCACTTCTTTTTTTACAACCATCCTCAGCGGGATGTCGTGGGAATGTGGCCAATTCCATTTAAAAGTATTTAGGCTCCGTCCCCATCTCGCGGTCGCCGCGATCCGAGTGTGCCCCGGCGTGGCGCGAACGGCTGATGGCTGGCCTCACACACATCAAGCTGACACTGGTGGTGGGGCAATACGCCAAGGCCTGGCATTTGCCGCAAAGCGCGACGCTCAACATCACCGATACGGTCAAGGCTTGGCGCGACTATGGCCCGGCAATCATGCCGCTGCCGCACCCAAGTCCGCGCAACAACATTTGGTTGAAGCGCAATCCGTGGTTTGGTGAAGAGGTGGTCCCGGCTTTGCAGAGGCGGGTGAAGCAGATTTTGAAAGGCGCGTGAAGTATCTCGTTCGCTTTAGTAGCGTGAATGACCAATGGGGTCACCCAATGGGTTCAGCACAGGTCTTACAATCATACATTTACTTTTTTCTGAATATTAATTGGTGACAGTGTTGCTTGCTGTTACTGGCGTATTGCCGCGCGCAGGTGCGGCGGCACTTAATCGATCATTGCTTTATTGCGGAGGAATATTTTCATCGCGGATGACCTTGGTCCAGCGTGCAACCTCTGCCACCAGGAATTTGTGCGCGGCTTCAGGTGTTGTCGGCGTGACGTCCGCGCCCAATTGCGTCAGCTTTGCGGTGATGTCGGGGCGTCTGAGCGCGGTTGTAGCAACTTCGTTCAGGCGCTGGACCAGCCGGGCCGGCAGATTCCGCGGGGCGGCGAGCGCGTACCAGCCACGCACGTCAAAGTCGGGGATGGTTTCAGCGATGGTCGGCACCTTGGGCCACAGGCTGAAACGCTTGCTGGTGGTAATTGCCAGCACGCGCATTTTTCCACTGCTGATATGCGCCTCGACGCCGGCCGGCGTATTGAATATGACGGGCACTTCTCCGGAGAGCAATGCCATTGGGGCCGAATTTCCGCCCTTGTAAGAGATATGGTTCATCCTGATGCCGGCGCGCGACTGGAACAGTACCGAGGCCAGATGCATGCCTGTGCCAACCCCGCCAGTGCCGTAGTTTATTTTCCCCGGACTCTCCTTGGCCATGCGCACCAGATCGGGAACGGACTGGGCCTGGAATCCCGGGGTGGTCGCCACCACAAACGGCGTCGCGGCCACCATTGAAATCATCGTGAAATCACTGACCGCATCGTAAGGCAGCTTCTTGTACAGCCCCACCGAGGTGGCGTGCCCGGACGCCATCAGGAACAGCGTGTAACCGTCGGGCTCGCCGCGCGCGACTATCGATGCGCCGACGGTGCCACCCGCACCCGGGCGACCGTCGACGATTACCTGCTGCCCCAGCGTTTCCGACATCGGGGCAGCCAGCAACCGTGCCGTGATGTCGACCGATCCCCCCGAAATAAATCCATGCACCATGCGCACCGGCTTGGTCGGCCAGGCCTGCGCCTGTGCGACAGCGGGCAACACGGCTGCGGGCAGCAGCGCCAGGACCAGCAGAATTCTGGTTTTCATGCGGTGACCTCGGTCACGATGCGTTGAACATTCTTACTATCCGATCCGTAACAGCAGCGCAGTTACGCGCGCGGGCCCGGTGTTGCTGGCTGGTATACATACTTGCCGTCGTTCATGATGTGCTGGCGCGAAGCGAGCAGCGCCTGCTGGTGCTGCGCGAGACTTGTTTCAGGGTAGAGCAGTTTGCCGTGGCGCTTTACCGGCTTGCCGGCGATCATTACCGTATCGATGTCCGCCGATTCGGCGTACATCACCACCGCATGGACGGGGTCGCCACCGGGCAGCACCGGAAACAAATTCATGCTGCGGGCGTTGATCATCACCAGATCGGCCTGCTTGCCCGGCGTGATCGAGCCAATCTTGTGATCCATCCTGAGCATCCGGGCGCCGCCCATGGTGGCCCATTGCAGGGCATCGCGCGTATGCGTCGCGTGCTCGCTGTCCACGGCCGGCCAGCGGCCCAGCGCATGCAGGTTGCGGTTGTCTATTTCGCGCTGGTGCTGGAAGGCATGGCGCATCACCCACATCATCGAGCCGTTGAAGTAGGGATCGCAGTCCGAGCCCAGCGAAGGCATGTGTCCCAGTTTCAGCAGGCGCCCAAGCATCGCGACGCGCTCGCTGTTGAACATTTCGGTCAGGTTGGTGGCTGAAACCGTGCAGCCGGCGTCGAGCACCATCTTCAGTTCGTCATCTTCCAGGCAGTTGCCGTGCGCGATGTTGTGATCGGGTCCGAGCAATCCGTCTTTTGCCAGGCGCCACATGCCATCCTCCAGCTTGCGCTGTCCCTTGCGCGCCCAGGTATGCGCGCTGTTGATCAATCCGTATTCCCGCGCCAGCCGGATGTCCTGTACGCAGACATCGTAAACCGCGTAATCGGGCCCAAGAGTGGCCATTGCCAGCGTCAACAACTGATCCTCGGAAGCAAATTTGCCGGTGCGCAGGCGGTGGATTTCCTCGCGCGGAAACGGGATTTCGTAATAGGGAGTCTGGCCTTCCCGCACCGGAGGTTTCACGGTGCCCCGCGCAAACACCGCGCGGATGCCGGACTCCTCGAGGCCTTCGACCGCGGCATCAGTCATTTCGCTGTCGCGCACGATGTGGCACCAGTCAAAAATGGTGGTCGCACCGTGATTCATCTGGTTCAGCGCGCCGAGCAGGTTGGCGATCCGCACATCCTCAGCCTTGTAATGCATGGCCATGTTGCGGTGCATGTTGCCGTGATAATCACGCTTGCTGACCCAGTTTGCGCCGAGGCCGCGTAGCGGATATTCCCAAGTATGGATATGCGCATTGACCAGCCCCGGTATGACGATCATGTCGCTGGCATCAATCACTTCGGCGTCGTCCGCGCTGATGCCACGCGCGACTTCCAGGATCTGCTTGCCTTCGATCAGGATGTCTCCGCCATGGATATCTCCGATTGCGGGATCGATGCTGACCACGGTGGCGTTCTTGATCAACTTGCGCTTCATTGCGGTCTCCAGAATATCGGCGAATGATGACCACACCCGTCCAGTGAAATGTCCGGGACCGGGCAGGGAATCATGCACAATCACATTTTCCTGTTGCTAAATAAAGAGGGATTTAATAAATTCAGTTTTTCCATACAGGAAAAAGTGATATGGATCGCCTGATTGCCATGACCGTGTTTCGCAAAGTGGTGGAGTTGCGCAGCTTTTCGTCGGCCGCCGAGCAACTGGGCATGTCCAAGGCCTCCGTCAGCAAGCATTTGAATTCACTCGAAAATCACCTGGGTGCCCAGTTGCTGATGCGGACCACCCGCCGCATGAGCCTGACCGAGCAAGGGCGGG
>JBBQAO010000014.1:0-60547 GCA_038316355.1 Burkholderiales bacterium | reverse complement strand
GGTGCCTATATGCCGTTCGACCGGCAGGGCAATCCGATGCTGATCGACTGAGGCAGCACAGTGCCAGGTTACGCGTTGTGGAGTCTCGGTTTTCGCCCGTTCTATCTGCTGGCCAGCGTATTCAGCGCTATCAGCGTGCTGGTGTGGGCAGCGCAGTTTTCGGGCCTGTTGCCGAACGCTTACCTGCAGGGCGCGCTGTGGCACGGTCACGAAATGCTGTTCGGCTACACGATGGCGGTTGTGGCGGGCTTTTTGCTGACGGCGGTGCGCGCCTGGACCGGGCAGGAGACGATCACGGGTGCGCCGTTGATGGCGTTGGCCGCATTGTGGGTGGCGGGCCGGGTGCTGGTGCTGACGCCGCTGGGCGTGTGGTCTGCCGTGGTGAATGCGGCATTCCCTGTGGCGCTGGCGCTGGCGATTGCCGTGCCGCTGTGGCGGGCGCGCAATGTCCGCAACTATTTTTTTGTCGGTTTGCTGCTGCTGATGGCGACATTGGTCGGAACGCTGCATGCAGCGCTGCTCGGCGTCTTTGAACTGCCACCGCGCCTGGGGCTGGTGCTGGGCCTCGATGTGATGTTGTTCATCATGGCGGTCATGAGCGGACGGGTGATCCCGATGTTCACCAACAACGGCGTGCCCGGCGCCGGTGCCGAGCGCCGGGCGCTGATCGAGAAACTGGCTTTGGCTTCGGTGCTGCTGCTGTTGGCTGCCGATCTGCTGCAGTTGCCGTCCGGGCTGGTTGCGGTGGTCGCATTGGGTGCTGCACTGGCCCATGGCGTTCGCCTCTGGCTGTGGCGGCCCTGGCGCACCCTGGCCGTACCGCTGGTTTGGATTCTGCATGCGGCCTACGCCTGGATCGTCACGTACCTGGCCATGCGCGCACTGTCGGCAGCAGGCTTGATCGGCGCATCGTACGCGATACACGCTTTCACCGTGGGTGCCATAGGCGGACTGACTATGGGCATGATGACACGTACTGCGCGCGGCCATACCGCAAGGCCGTTGCGGGCGGACGGGTTTGAACTCGCCTGCTTCCTGCTGATACAGGCAGCCGCCATGGTGCGCGTTTTTGGTGGAATGATTACTCCGGCATGGTATCTGGCCAGCGTGCAGATCTCTGGAGTGTTATGGGCCGCAGCATTCGGGCTCTTCGCCGTGCGTTACTGGCCGGTGCTGACGCAACCCAGGCTCGACGGCAATCCCGGCTGAAGTCATACCAGAGCCTTCGAGGTTTAATGTCATGCCTGACGAAATCGTCAACCGCCTGCGGCGCTTTCATACGCGCTATTTCCCGCGTCTGCGGAAACAGTTCAAGGGCCTTGTTGATCATGGACAGCATCCGACCGTGCTGTTCATCGGTTGTTGTGATTCCCGCGTGGTCCCGCATCTGTTGATGGAGAGCGGTCCCGGTGAGCTGTTCGTGGTGCGCAACGTCGGCAGTTTCGTGCCGCCCTTTGATGCGTCCCATGGTTACCATGGAACGGCGGCAGCGATCGAATTCGCAGTGCTCAACCTGCATGTGCGCGAGATCATCGTCTGCGGCCACAGTCACTGCGGCGCGATCCGCGCGCTTTACACCGAACTGCCGGCCGAAGCGCGGCATATGGCGCAATGGCTGGAGCTGGGCCGTGATGCCGTGTTGCCGGTTACATTGTCGGAAGAGGCGCTGCGCCGCACCGAGCAGCGCTCGGTGGCGTTGCAGCTCGAGCGCCTGATGGGTTATCCGATGGTGCAGCGGCGCGTTGAAGCCGGTGAAATATATCTGCGCGGCTGGCACTATCTCATCGAGGAGGGCAGGGTACTGGTGCTCGATGTTGAGAGCGGGCGCTTTGAAGCGTTCGACGCTGACATACAGGCGGCGCGGGCGAATGATCCGCTCGACGGCGTAAACCTGCTGCCTTGAGCGGAGCGGCATTCACCGCCGGAGTGTGTCAATCGAATACGCCACGCTCAAGCTGATCCACGTCACCTGCGTCGTCGCCAGCTATACGCTGTTTTTTGTGCGCGGCGTCTCGATGCTGCGCGATTCGCCGTTGTTGCGCGCACCCTGGATCAGAGTCGCTCCGCACGTTATCGATACCGTGCTTCTGGGCAGTGCGATTGCGCTGGCGGTGATGCTCCGCCAGTATCCATTGGCCGTTGGCTGGCTGACGGCAAAGTTGCTGGCGCTGCTTTGTTATATCGGTCTGGGCATGATCGCGCTTCGATTCGGCCGTACCCGTGCCGGGCGCCTGCTGGCGTGGCTGGCTGCACAGTGTGTGTTTTTCTATATCGTTGCTGTTGCACTGACGCGCAATCCGCTGCCATGGCTGAGCCCCGGATAAAATGCCAATAAAAACAAATAGTTAAATTTATTTTGTGTGGCGTGAGGTGGACATCGCGTTGATCACGTGTTCGCAGCACATCCCGGGTGTCAATTGCGCACTGGGTAATTCGACTACAACGGACTCTTCGTCGCTTGCAAGCGGCTCCTGCGTCGCCAGTTGATGATCCAGCACGGCGTTGTCGGCATCCGACGGATCGTTGGTCGTGGTGCGGCGCTGCCGGATGCGCGCGCGGAGCACGTCTTCGGGGGCGGTGACATTCATGATGAAGAGCGGCATTTGATTTTCTCGGGCCACGGCGCACAGCCGGTCGCGCTGCCAGCGCTGCAGGAAGGTTGCGTCCGCAATCACCGTCTGGCCGGCGACGATCAGTTGCTCCGCCAGTGAGGTGAGGTGCGCATACAGGCGCTGCGTGGCCTCAGCACTATAGAGGCCACTCCCGACTGCGCTGGCGCTGCTGTCCAGTGGCGCCAGACCGTGCAGGCGCTTGCGTTCAACATCGGAGCGGATGCGTATCGCGCCCAGCTGCTGCATGACTTCGCCGGCAATGCGGCTCTTCCCCGATCCAGAGAGTCCGTGAGTAATGATCAAGGCGGGGGGCTTGCCGTGCGAAAAATGTCGCGCGAGAGCGATGTACCTGCGGCTTTCGCCCATCAACCTGGCGTGTTCAGCATGGCTGACGCCGGATTGCGCAGCGCGCAGCGCATGCACTTTGGCGCGCACCATGGCGCGGTACACCAGATAAAAAGGCAGCAGCACGATGCCGGCATAATCGCCGCTATGTTCAAGCCATGCGTTCAGGAACAGCCAGGCGTGTTGCGGGCTGCCGCGATCATGCAGGTCCATGACCAGGAACGCGACCTCGCTGATGACGTCATTCCAGCGCAGTGCGACATTGAACTCAATGCAGTCAAACGGCACCAGCCTGTCATCGATCAGCACGATGTTGCCGAGGTGCAGGTCGCCATGGCATTCGCGCACATGGCCGGCAATGCGCCGCTGTTCCATTGTTTCATGCAGCCGGTCATGTTCGCGCAGGGTCCAGGCACGAATTTCTGTCAATGCCACACCGTCGGTATCGCTGGTTGGCCGGGTTTCGATCTGGTCAAGGCTCTGTAGCGCAGAATCGATAATCGCTGTCGCGCTGCCCAATGGGCTGCCGGCATCTGCAACAGGAGCCGAGAGATGGAAGTCGGCCAGCATGCTTGCGAAATCCTCCAGCAGTTGTGGAGTCAGTCGTCCTGCAGAGAGCATTGCGCTGGCCAGCGCATCCTGGGGAAACTGTTTCATGCGCACCGCATACTCTATTGCTGGCCCGTTGCCGTTGATGCACGGGCCTTGCGGGCCAGCGGTGATGCGAACCATGTCGAGGTACAACTGCGGAGCAAATCGCCGGTTCAGGCGCAGTTCTTCAAGGCAGCAGCGTCGCCGCAGTTCGAGTGTGGAGAAATCGAGAAAACCCAGATTGACCGGTTTCTTGATTTTATAAGCGTAAATGCCGGCCAGCAGCACCCACGATATGTGGGTTTCCAGCAGTTGCACCTCTGCGGCGGCATGCGGGTAGCAGCCGGGGCGGCGCAGGCTGGCAATCAGCGGATTGCCGCTGTCTTGGCTTTGGGGATCAGGCATGGTTGTCGGCGCCGGGATGATCGGGTGCATGACAAGCATGCCGCAAGGCCGGCGCAATGGCGAGTCGCGCGGCCGGAGGGGCCGGCGACTCAGGCGGCCTGCGGTGCTGCGCCGGTCAGCAGGTATTGCAACAGGTCTGCTACGGGCCGGATGGACGCGCCGAACGGCAGGGGTTCGGAGCCGCGGAAAAACAGGCCTTTTTTGACGTCACCCTTCAGCGCGTAGGCCAACCGGGTATCGATGCAGAACTGGCCAGCAGTGGCGATGCCGTCGCGCAGGCCGCACATCGTCAGGCAGTTGAGTCCCTGCACGCAGCGCCTCTGGTCGGCCTTGGCGTGTGACTGCAGGGCTTTTTCCCGACCCAGGTAATTTTTCAGCCACGGCGTCAGCACGGCACGTGCCGGCAGACCGGCGACACTCATGAAGGTGACGATGTCCTCGGGCCTGGCTTCGGCCAGCACGCGCTTGAACGCAATGTCGGCGTCGCCTTCTGCGGTGACCGCAAAGGCGGTGCCAACCTGTACCGCCGCCGCGCCCATGTCCAGCAGGGCGCGCAGTTGCTCGTGAGTATGAATGCCGCCGCCGGGAATCAGCGGGATGTTTTCGCTTTCCAGGCCGAGGCCGCGCAACAGTTCGAGGATTTCGGTGAGTGCGCGTTCGAAGTCGAAGCGCGGGTCGCTGATGTCCTCGATGCGGGTCGCGCCGAGGTGGCCACCGGCGTAGCGCGGGTGTTCGATGACGATGGCGTCCGGCAGGCGCTGCTTGCGCAACCATTTTTTCACCACGATGTTGACGCCGCGCGCATCCGACAGGATGGGAATCAGCGCGACATCGGGGAAATCCCGGGTCATTTCCGGCAGGTCGATCGGCAGCCCGGCGCCCATGACAATGGCGTGGGCGCCGCTCTCGCAGGACTGGCGGATATAGGCGGCGTGTGCGGCAACGGCTTTCATCACGTTGACTGCGACTGCGCCGCGGCCATCGGCGATGGCCAGCGCCTGGCGGATTTCGCGATCGAGGGCGACCAGGTTGATGCGATCGAGTTCATCGCGGTCATGGCATCCGCGGGATAAGGCCAGCAGGTCGGGATGATGGTGGCGCAGGTCAACGCTGGACAGGGTGCCGAGGGCGCCAAGTGCGGCGACGTTGCCCGCCAGGCGGTGCGCGGAGATGCCCACGCCCATGCCACCCTGCACCACCGGCAGCAACTGGCGGCCGCGCAACTTCCATGCGGGTAGCGATGCGTTCATTCAGGCTGGATTAATGTCAAGTCAGCGATTGTAGTTACCTTTATTGCGCGGCACCTTGATTTGGATCAGCTCAGTGCCGATGCGCTCAGCCAGTATGTTTGTGCAGCGCCGCCAGGTCGGGGATGGTTATTTTCTGGCCCTGGATGCCGATGACGCCGACACCAGCGAGGCCATGCAGTATCCGCGAAAAATGTTCCTGGGTCAGGTTCAGCCGTGAGGCAATGATGTTTTTGCGCGCCGGCAGCACGACTTGCACGCCAGCGTTGTCGGCGTCATCGACCAGGCTCAGCAGATAACCCACCACGCGCTGGGTTCCGGATTGCAAAGCCTGTGACTTCAGCTCGCTGCCCAGATGGTGCAGGCGCATGCTGAGGCTGGAGATGATGCGGCGTGCGAGAAGCGGATCGCGGTCGAGTTCCGCGAACACAGCGGCCCTGTCGATGTGCAGCAGCTTGCTGTCTGCGATCGCTTCCGCGACGACCCGGTATGGTGTTTCCAGGAACATTACGGCTTCCCCGAAACTCTGGCCGGGGCCCAGCAACTCGATCACCTTTTCTCCGCCCTTGGCGTTTTGTACCGACAGCTTGATCTGGCCGTAAACAATGATGTGAAACCCGCAGCATGAGTCGCCGGCCTTGAACAGCACGCTGTCCTGCGGTGCTTCGAAGATCTGTGCTGATTTCGCAATCCGGGCCAGCGGTTCCGGCGCCAGTCCGTGAAACAAGGGATGATTTTCGAGAAACTCCGTGGTGTTGAACAGATGGGGCCGCAGGTCTTTGCTGTGCGTGGTTTTCAGCCCGGCCGGATGCAGGGGGGCGGGATTATTTGACATCGCCGCAGCCTTTTGAAAAATGCTCATGCGCTATTTGAACGGGTAATGGCCGGCTGTGATTTGATTCCGGTCAATGTTTTGGTCCTGAGGATTCGGGGCGGTGCAGGCGATTTGAATATCCCCGTACGGCGGGGGCATCATGGTCGGCGGTCTGTCGCATGCAGACGGCTGGCATGGGGTTTTGCCAGATGCCAGATATTTGCGCTGGATCAAGGCGGCTGATTTCTGATGGAGTACCCTCATCACGAGGGGTTGCACAGACCGTTGATTTAATTCACTAATTCACTAATTTACAAAAAGGGGCTGACCATGAAATTATTGATCACCACAGTATTGGGGGTTTGTATCGGGCTGTCGACCGCTGCTGGCGCTCAGGAGCTCACCTGGCGCAAGGATATCGAACCGATGATCAAGGCGCAGTGCGGCGAGTGTCATGGTGCCGGGGAGCCGGAGTTTTCAGAATGGGACGTGCAACGTGCAAAAAACAAGAAACTGGCGCCGAAGATGAGCACTTACGACAGCCTGATGGGCTTCGTGGTGTGGCCGGCGACTGGCGCTTTCATGCGGCGCCTTGATGACGGCAAAGCTTCGCCGGGTGCGAAGCCTGGCAACATGCACCGCTATCTGGGCGAAACCGATGCCGAGCGTGGCAAGAATCTGGCGACCATCAAGGCCTGGCTTGGTGATGGCGCGTGGAATCTGAACCGGTGGGCAAAGCGCGGCGACGTGCCGGGCATCACCATGGAACAGATTGGCAAGGTCAAAGCCAAATACTGATTGATCCGCTTGCGGGCCAATCGCCCGGATCAGGAAATTGGCTTGCCGGGGCCCGCGTTTTGCGCGGGCCTTTTTTTCGTTGACTTGCGACAGGGAATAAATTCCGGTGTCGGGATGAATCGTCCACCGTCATGGCCTCAGCCGTAGGCGATGCAATTCTCGCAGACGGTGCCGCGCACATCGCGCTTCAGGTGGGCGGCGCGGAGGCTGGTAAAAGCTTCCGAATTCCAGGCATCCATGAACGAGACCTGGTTCAGGTCGCCCATGGTCCAGTTGGCGGTGGCGTCGAAGCAACAGGCTGACAGCCTGCCTTCCGCGGTGACATGGCCTTCGGTGAACGCCGACCAGCAGGGCAGGGGCTCGCGCAATGCACCGAGGCGCCCCTGGTTGCCGGCAGTGGGACGGTAGCCGAGTTGTTCCTCGCGCTGGGTCGCAAAGGCGCCCATCGAATACAGCGGCAGCCAGTAATGCTGGTCGACATGGGGCAGCACCTTTTCCTGCAGCAGCGCTTCCATTTTTTTCTGCTGTTCACCGTCGTAGCGGATCGAAGAGGCGAAAATGCCGGTCTTATAACCGCCGTTCGCGCGTATTTCCCATGCGCTTTTGATGTTGGCGAGCGCGCGATGGAACAGGCGGCCGGACACGCCCATGACTTTCTCGAACTGCTCCTCGTCGGCCGCATTGACCGACCACTTCAGCGAATCAAGGCCGGCTTTCATGCAGGCTTCCAGCGCTTCCGGGAAAGCCATCGACGCATTGGAGGTCAGGAACACATAGGGAAACCCGAGTTCCCGCTTGGTATAGGCGATGCAGTCCACCAGCAGGCGCGGATTCATGAACGATTCGCCGAGGTAAAACATGCCAACCTCCTCGACGCCGGCTTCGCGCATTTCCCGGGTGATGCGCTTGAACAACCCGAAATCCATGTCCCACTTCGGCTGCACTTCCCGAGTTCGTAATGCGCAAAATCCGCAGCGATAGTTGCAGCGGGGGGATATTTCTATTTTTACGCTGCGGGGCGCGGGCGGTTTCGCGTGCAGGTAATCCGGCGGAATGCGGGTGACGTTGTCGATGCGGTCGGTTATCGTGGCCACGGAATTTTCCTGTCAGTGTTGGCGGATGTAGCACTGCACGGTGGACTGAGCGCCGTGCGGCGGCGTTGATCCATGTCAATGGATGAGTCCGGTTTCGGCGACGACTGGATTTGGCGCGATGCGTCATGCAGGGCAAGGGGGGGGCAGGCCCTGACGGTCTTGGCGGATTGTGCTGCTGTTCCACGGTTGGGGGACGGGGCTAAGCATCCCCAAACCATTGGTTTCTAGCGCAGTACCAGCACCGCGATATTGGTCCCGGCCAGCACTTTCTGGGTTTCGCTGCCGAGCAGCAGTTTGGTAAACCCGCTACGGCCGTGCGAGGCCATGGCGATCAGGTCGCACTTGTATTTCTTCGCAGCCTTGACGATCGCATCGGCGGCAAAATCACTGCACACAAAATAGGTGGCACACGCAACACCGCTGGCAGCGCATTCTTTTTTGATCGCTTCCAGATGGCGTGCCGCCACTTTTTTCTGCTGCACCGCGTATTCCTTGGGCAGGATGAAATCGGGTGGGATGTAATCGGCATAGATGTTGAACTTGTACGAGGGCGCGACGTGGAAGCCCGTGACGCGTGCCCCGGTTTTTTTGGCCAGGGTCACGGCTTTCTTCACTGCCTTGCGCGACAGCGCGGAGCCGTCGGTTGGAACCAGAATGTTGCGGAACATGGTTGCTCTCCTTGGGTTGATGGCACAAACACAAATTAACTCCGCATGGCTTCAGGCGGGTTGATATAGATCAAATCGCGGGCTGCGGGTGCTGGATATGCTGCACGGCATCACCAATCGGGCAGGGAGCATCCATGCAGGCGCAATCCAATTATAACTACAACGTGGTCCGGCAGTTCGCGATCATGACCGTCGTGTGGGGCATTGTCGGCATGCTGGTGGGGCTGGTCATTGCCTCACAGCTGATCTGGCCGGAACTGAACCTGGCGTCGTGGCTGTCGTACGGTCGGCTGCGTCCGCTGCACACCAATGCGGTGGTTTTTGCCTTTGGCGGCTCCGCGCTGTTTGCGACTTCGTATTACGTGGTGCAGCGTACCTGCCATGCCCGTCTGTTCTGCGATCGTCTTGCTGCGTTCACCTTCTGGGGCTGGCAGGCGGTCATCGTGCTCGCCGCAGTGACGCTGCCGATGGGGTACACCAGTTCCAAGGAATACGCCGAACTCGAGTGGCCGATAGACATCCTGATCACTGTAGTGTGGGTTTCCTATGCCGTGGTGTTCTTCGGGACCATCGTCAAGCGAAAGACCCCGCACATCTATGTCGCCAACTGGTTTTTTGGCGCGTTCATCCTGACCGTTGCGGTGTTGCACCTGGTCAATAGTGCGGCTATTCCGGTGTCGCTGACCAAGTCGTATTCCGCGTATGCCGGCGTGCAGGACGCCATGGTGCAGTGGTGGTACGGCCACAACGCGGTCGGGTTTTTCCTGACCGCGGGTTTCCTTGGCATGATGTATTACTTCATCCCGAAGCAGGCCGGACGCCCGGTCTATTCGTACCGGCTGTCAGTAGTGCATTTCTGGGCGCTGATTTTCACCTACATGTGGGCAGGACCCCATCACCTGCACTACACCGCGCTGCCGGACTGGGCGCAGTCGATCGGCATGCTGTTTTCACTGGTGCTGCTGGCGCCGTCCTGGGGCGGGATGATCAACGGCATCATGACGCTGTCGGGTGCCTGGCACAAACTGCGCACCGATCCCATCCTCAAATTCCTCGTCGTATCGCTGTCGTTCTACGGCATGTCGACCTTCGAAGGCCCGATGATGGCGATCAAGACCGTCAACGCGCTGTCGCATTACACCGACTGGACCATTGGTCATGTGCACAGCGGCGCGTTGGGCTGGGTCGGCATGGTCACGTTCGGCAGCCTCTATTACATGATCCCGCGACTGTATGGCCGCATTGAAATGCACAGCGTGAAACTGGTCACGCTGCATTTCTGGGTGGCGACCATCGGCATCGTGCTCTACATCGCGGCGATGTGGATTGCCGGCGTGATGCAGGGCCTGATGTGGCGCGCGGTGAATGCCGACGGCACGCTGACCTACGCGTTTGTGGAATCGGTGAAGGCCACCTATCCGTATTACGCGGTGCGCCTGCTCGGCGGCCTGCTCTATTTCTCCGGGATGCTGATCATGGCCTGGAACGTGTTCAAGACCGTGTCCGGGCAGCAGGCGGTGGATATGCCCGTCACTGCCGTCGCCCACGCCTGACAATATAAGTAATTGATTATAAACATATTTTAATATCTGGAGTGTACATGGACAATTCTGGCCATGCGATTATCGAAAAGAACATCGGCCTGTTGATGGTGCTGGTGATTGTCGCCATCAGCATTGGCGGACTGGTGGAGATCGTGCCGCTGTTCTTCCAGAAATCGACCACGCAGCCGGTCAACGGGCTGCAACCCTACACCGCGCTGCAGTTGTCAGGGCGCGACATCTACATCCGCGAGGGCTGCAACAATTGCCATTCGCAGATGATCCGGCCATTTCGCGCCGAGACCGAGCGTTACGGGCACTACTCGGTGGCGGGTGAATTCGTCTACGACCATCCATTCCTGTGGGGCAGCAAGCGCACCGGCCCTGACCTCGCGCGCGTCGGCGGCCGTTATTCCGACGACTGGCATCGCGTGCACCTGACCAATCCGCGCGACCTGGTGCCGGAATCCAACATGCCGGCCTACCGCTGGCTGGTCGAGGCGCCGGTCGATGCGGCGGTGCTGCCGGCGAAGATGCGCGCGCTGCGCATCGTCGGCGTGCCGTACACCGACGAGGACATCGCGAAGGCCGCAGAAGGCGTCAAGGGCAAGACTGAAATGGATGCGCTGATCGCCTACCTGCAGAACCTCGGCACCGTATTGCGTAATGTGAGGTAAGTCATGGATATCAATCTGCTGCGATCCGTAATAACCGCCGTGCTGTTTGTCGTGTTCATCGGCATCGTGCTGTGGGCATGGAGCAAGGGGCGCCGCGCTGATTTCGAGGCGGCGGCGCGGCTGCCGCTGGATGACGATCCGGCTGAACAGAAACTGACCCGCAACGTGAGAGGTCAACAATGAGCGATTTCGTACACGACGGCTGGAGTTTCTACGTCGCCATCATTACCGTGGTGAGCCTGATCGCCTGCGGCGTATTCCTGAAAGCGTTCTCGACACAGAGGCTGGCTGAGGGAGAGCAGCCGGGAACGACCGGCCATAGTTGGGACGGGCTCGAGGAATTGAACAATCCGCTGCCGCGGTGGTGGATGTGGCTGTTCTATATCACCATCGTGTTTTCCCTGGGCTACCTGATCCTGTACCCCGGCCTGGGTTCCTATGCCGGTTACTTCGGCTGGAGTTCGCAGGGGCAATACAAGGACGAGCAGCGGCAGGCGGCTGCGGTGTTTGGTCCGGTCATTGATCGCTTTCTGAAGCAGGATGCGGTTGTCGTCGCCGCTAATCCAGAAGCCCGTGAAATCGGCCAGCGCCTGTTCCTGAATTACTGCGCGCAATGCCACGGTTCCGACGCCGGCGGTTCGCGCGGTTATCCCAGCCTGCGTGACGCCGACTGGCTCTATGGCGGCTCGACCGAGGCTATCCGCACCACCATCAACGGCGGTCGCAATGGCGTGATGCCGCCGCTGGGCGCGGCCCTCGGCGGCAGCGAAGACGTGCGTGATGTCGTGCACCATGTGCTGGCACTGGCCGGTCGCACCCATGACGGCCTGCGCGCGCAGCGCGGCAAAGTCAAATTTGCTGCGACCTGCGCGGCCTGCCATGGTGCCGACGGCAAGGGCAACCAGCAGATCGGCGCCGCCAACCTGACGGATGACATCTGGCTTCACGGTGGCACCGAAGCGGCGATTGCTGAAACCATCGTCAAGGGGCGCATGAACCAGATGCCGGCACACAAGGACTTTCTGGATGAAGGCAAGATTCACCTGCTGACCGCCTATGTGCTCGGGATCTCGGGGCAGGGTAAACCCTAGTGTCCATGCCGGACAACTTAGCCACAGTGCGGCCGGTTGCAGATGAAATCGAGGCCTCGCTCTACGAGGTTCGCCGGAAGATTTACCCGCGCGCGGTCAGCGGCTGGTTCGCGCAATGGCGGGTGGCGCTGGTGGTCGCCACGCAACTGGTGTTTTACGGTGTGCCATGGCTGGCCTGGAATGACCGTCAGGCCGTGTTGTTCGATCTTGTTTCCCGGAAGTTCTACATTTTCGGTCTGATACTGTGGCCACAGGATTTCATTTTCCTGACGGCGCTGCTGATCATTTCCGCCTATTCGCTGTTCCTGTTCACGACAATTGCCGGTCGCTTGTGGTGCGGCTACGCCTGTCCGCAGACGGTGTACACCGAAATGTTCATGTGGATCGAACGCCGTATCGAGGGCGATCGCCTCCAGCGCATGCGTCTCGACCAGTCGCCGCTCAATGCGCGCAAGTTCGGACTCAAAACCCTCAAACACGGCAGCTGGATCGCGGTGGCGTTATGGACGGGCTTTACCTTTGTCGGGTATTTCACGCCGATCAAGGAACTGGCCGGCGAAGTGGTGACCTCAACCCTCGGGCCGTGGGAAACATTCTGGATACTGTTCTACGGCTTTGCCACCTACGGCAATGCCGGCTGGATGCGCGAACAGGTATGCAAATACATGTGTCCGTACGCGCGCTTCCAGAGCGTGATGTTCGACCCGGATACCCTCGTCATCACCTATGATGCGCAGCGCGGTGACCCGCGCGGTTCCCGCAGCAGGGCGGCTGACCCGCGGGCGCTGGGTCTGGGCGATTGTGTGGATTGCAATATCTGCGTGCAGGTCTGTCCGACCGGCATCGATATCCGCAAGGGGCTGCAGTACGAGTGCATCGGCTGTGCCGCCTGCATCGACGGCTGCAACCAGGTCATGGACAAGATCGGGTATTCGCGCGGACTGATCCGTTATTCCACGGAAAATGCGGTGTCGGGCAAATACAGCGATGCTGAAATCCGCCGCCATGTGCTGCGGCCGCGGGTGCTGGCCTACAGCGCGTTGCTGGGTGTCATCGTTGCCGCATTTTTCGGCGGCTTGCTGTTGCGCAGTCCGCTGAAAGTCGATGTGCTGCGTGACCGCGGCGCCATGATGCGCGATGCCGCCGGTGGCCAGATCGAAAATGTCTATCGCCTGCAGTTCATCAACACCGATGAAGTGGCCCGCCGGTATGTGGTGACGGTTGATGGATTGCCCGGCTTGCAGGTCATGACACCGCAGCCGATTAAGGTAGCACCGGCAACCACCCAGGCTTTCCCCGTATCGGTGCGTGTAGATCCCGCCGGGCTGGGCGCCGGCGCACATGTGATCGTATTTCATATCAGTGACATGGACCGGCCTGAAGTGCAGGCGCATGAAAAATCCCGTTTTTTTGTCCGTTGAGGATGCCGTGATGGAAATTAGCCGAAACACTGCTTTGCCCTGGTATCGCGAACCCTGGCCCTGGCTGTTGATGGCGGGGCCGGTCGCGGTGATTTTTGCCGGCATCGCGACCATCTGGATTGCGGTGGTCAGCAGCGACGGCCTGGTGGTTGACGACTATTACAAGCAGGGGCTGGCGATCAACCAGACGCTGGCGCGCAGTGCATTGGCGGCCGCGCGGGGTTACCGTGCTGAAGCAGTGCTGTCCGGTGACGACCGCAGCATCAGCCTGCGGCTGAAGAGTACTGATGCAGGCGGTTTGCCGGAAACGCTGCAGTTGCACATTACCCATCCGACACGTGCCGGACGTGATGGTCTGGTGCTGCTGCGTCAGCGCAGCCCGGGCCTGTACGAGGGCGCGGTACCGGTGCTGACCGCCGGACGCTGGACTTTCATTCTGGAAGATATGCAATCCGGCTGGCGGCTTGGTGGGGCGGTCTCGATGCCCGCGCCAACCGTCATCACACTGATCCCGGAAAACCCGCAATAGGAGGAAACGATGGCCTGGAAACTCTTGTTTGGTTCGGATGTCGGATTGATGAGCCTGCTCACTATTCTGGCCGTCATTGCGATTGCTGTTTATCTGTATTTTTTCTTTCGCAGGAAAATGGCGGAAGAGGATGAAACCGGGGAGTCCCGGGGCTGAGCCCGGGGGAGGCAGTCATGGGCAAGCGCCTGATGTGGATACTGTGGCCGTCGTTTATCGTCGGCGGCGTGGCGGAAGCGGTGTTTTTTACGCTGATCGATCCGCAGGAGCTTTACTTGCTCGGTGAACCGGTGCACTGGTCGCCGACTGCGGTTTATTCCAGCGGTTTTTTCATGTTCTGGATGGTCGCGGCGGCATCCAGCGCGTTTACCTGCTTTCTGCAGCGTTCTGCCGCAGACGTCAACCGGGGCGATTGATGCGTAATCCAAAACGGGTATCGAAGGCATGGCCGGTGCGCGGCATGGCGGTTGCATTTTTACTGCTGTGCGGCTCTGCTTTTGCGCAGGTGCCGGCTGATGCCGAGCGCGGCCGTTTGCTGTACGAGAATCACTGTCAGGTCTGCCATACCGCCAAGGTGCATAGCAGGGCCAATCGTCTGGCGATCAACCGAAGTCAGTTGCGGGATATTGTCGACCTCTGGCAAAGCGAAGAGAAACTGCGCTGGTCAGCGCAGGACATTGCGGACGTTGTAGATTATCTGGCCATTACCCGCTACGGTTCGCCCCGCTAGCCGCAGACCAGGGCGGACTTTCTGATCCGCTCAGGCCCTGCAGCTGTGCTGGCCGATCAGTTCACGGAGGCTGTCGATTTTGAGGATGCGCAGATGCTTGTTCTGCACGGCAAGCAGTCCCTGCGCCTGGAAGTGCGACAGCGCGCGGCTGACGGTTTCCAGCTTGAGGCCGAGATAGCTGCCGATTTCCTCGCGGGTCATGCGCAGATGAAACTCGGTCGATGAATAACCGCGCGCGGCGAAACGCTGTGACAGGTTGAGCAGGAATGCGGCAAGCCGTTCCTCGGCGCGCATGCTGCCGAGCAGCAGCATGACACCGTAGTCGCGGGCAATTTCACGGCTCATGACGCGGTGGAAATGCTGTTGCAACGTGGGGATTTCGCGCGACAGGGTTTCCAGGTCGTTGAGCGGTATTTCGCAGATATCGCTGTCTTCGAGCGCCACGGCGTCGCACAGGTGCAGGCTGGTGCCGATGGCATCCATGCCCATCAGGTCGCCCATCATGTGAAAGCCGGCAACCTGTTCGCGGCCATCCTCATGCAACACGCAGCTTTTCATGAAACCCGTGCGCAGCGCATACAGCGCCCTCAACGGGGCACCGGACCGGTACAGGTAGTCGCCACGTTTGACCGGACGACGGCTGTCGATCAGCCGATCCATCGCCTTCAGTTCGAGCGTGGTCAGACCGGCAGGCAGGCATAACTCGTGCAGGCTGCAGCTGGAGCAGGCCGTTTTGAGTTTTTCGATTTCGACGATACGCAGCGGGGTTGCCATGTGGCGTGATTTGGCTGAAATGCCTTGGTTTTCGCTCCATCTTACCCCTGTTTTGATCTGCGTCAAATTGCCACGGCCGTTATTCGCCAGAATGAAGGTCATGTCGTGGCGATGCACTAACTTGATCCATCGCAAACTTGTGTGCGTTATCGAGCATATGCTCACTACATGTTTGATTCGCAACGCCATCCACGGGCAGACGCGAATACGGGCCGCCCGCTGGTGAGGGGGCGAGGATGGCACAACGTTCAAGCCGGCAGCGGGAACAAGGAGGGTCGGAAAATGAATGCAGCGACTGCGTGCGATGATGTCAGACGCTTGCCGGGCCAGCGCCCTGAGCGCGCCGGTAAGTCCGCGGTTTTCTCGACCACTGTGCCGCGCGTTGACCGGCAGGATCCGGCGGGCAACCTTCTGCTTGCCGCCCTCACCGCCGCGGACTATGGGCAATTGCTGCCGATCCTGGAACCCGTCGCGTTGCCGCTGGGGCGCGTGCTGCACGAAGCGGGCGGCCCCCGCCATTATGCGTACTTCCCGACCAGCAGCGTCGTTGTGCTCGTCAATACGCTGCGGAACGGGGCGTCGACTGCACTCGCAGTCGCGGGCAACGAGGGCGTGGTCGGGATCTCGCCTTTCATGGGCAGTGAGAGCGCCAGCTATTGCGCGGTCGTGCTGGGCGCTGGTCACGCATACCGTATCAGTTGCACCGCGCTGAAGCAGGCATTCGAACGCGGCGGCAAACTACAGTATCTGCTTCTGCGCTACGCGCAGGCCCTGATGACGCAGATGATGCAGACCGGCGTGTGCAATCGCTTCCATGCGCTCGATCAGCAATTGTGCCGCCTGCTCCTGCTCAATCTCGACCGGCTACCGTCCAACCGGCTCGTGCTGACGCAGGAATTGATCGGGCAGATGCTGGGCGTGCGCCGCGAGGGCGTGACCGAGGCGGCGGGCAAGTTGAAGGCGCGCGGCACCATCCAGTACCGCCGTGGCCACATTGCAGTAATCGACCGCGCCGCGCTCGAGGCATCCGCCTGCGAGTGTTATGCGGTGGTCAAGCTGGAATACGACCGGCTGAATCCGGTCAAATCGCAAGCTGCAATCACCCCCGTGCTGCAGCGCCGCCAAGAATTCACGAAGCCGTTGGATCAGATAGCTGGCAATGCGTTCGCGGGCTTTCATTAAGGAGAAGTGAAATGTCAGCGGGCACAATAGTGTTGATAGTTCTTGTTCTGATGTTGATCGGCGTGATACCCACATGGCCGCACAGCAGGGAATGGGGTTACGGCCCCAGCGGCGGTCTCGGGTTGGTGGTGCTTATCCTGCTCATATTGTTGCTGACGGGCCGGATATAGCCTGCAAATCGTTGGCGCCAAATCCCGGAGGTTGACAACGCGATCATGGGTTCAACAGGAGCCCGAGATGTTTCGGGCACGGCGGTTGTTTGGTTTCTTTACAAATATGGAGAGTTTGATCATGAAATGCTTAAAACGGTTTTCCACTCTTTTTCTGATCGGTTTGCTGGTTTCCGCAATGGGATGCGCATCGACTGCCAAGCAGGAGGGTACTGGAGAATATGTCGATGACAGCGTGATAACCACGAAAGTCAAGGCGGCAGTTTTCAAAGAGCCGACGCTGAAATCCGCTGAAATCAACGTCGAGACCTTCAAGGGCGTGGTGCAGTTGAGCGGCTTCGTCAGTTCGCAGGCCAACATCAACAAGGCTGTCGAAGTCGCGCGCACGGTCAATGGCGTGAAGTCGGTCAAGAACGACATGCGGGTCAAGTAAAGTCTGGCCGTGCGGTTGCGCGGGAGATTTGCCGGTACAGACGGGTTGTCGGTATCCAAGTGAGATCGACCCGGCCGGTATGGAAATTCAATCCGGCGTTATCCACAGTGGTAATCAGATGAAAGCGATCGAAGGATATACGTTCAGTATGGTAGCCGCGGCGATGTTGCTCGGGCTGAGTGGCTGCAGCGGAATATCGACCAGGACAAGGACACTGCCATCGGCGCCGGGGTCGGCGCCGATGGCGGCGCTGCGGTTGGCGGCGTTGTCGGCCACGAGATCGGCAAAGACAAGAAATAGGCCCGGTCGTTGACGGGCGCCGCGTGCGTCGGCGCGATATGACCGGAGCATTGTCCGCTGGAAATTATTGTCACGTTAAGTTGGCATAGTTTTTAACTCGGTTTTTTCAAAGGAAAGCAATCATGTTCTACACCATTGCAGTTGTCCTCCTTGTGTTATGGCTTCTGGGACTGGTCAGTTCCTACACCATGGGCGGTCTTATTCACGTCCTGCTGGTGATCGCCATCGTCGTTCTCTTGCTCCAGGTCATTGGCGGGCGCAAGGCCTCGTGAGGCGCGACTAGTGCAACAATTGGGATCGTATTCATTTAAATCCCATGAGCAATGAAATCGCCCACCCCTTTCATGAATACATAGAGAACGCGCGCTGCCGTGAACCCCGATCCGACGCCTGTCGGCTGTCTGCCGCTGGAGGTTGATCTAGAGCTGATCCGGCGCATGGACCGCAACGGGCCGCGTTATACCTCTTATCCGACGGCAGACCGTTTCGTTGAAGCCTTTGGTCCTGAAACCTATCAGTCCTGGGTGGGGCGACGCAATATCGGCGGCATCCGGCGGGCACTGTCGATTTATGTGCACCTGCCGTTCTGCAGCACGATCTGCTTCTACTGCGCCTGCAACAAAGTCGTCACGCGTGATCGCAGCAAGGGCGAGAAGTATCTGCAGTACCTTTTTCGCGAAATCGACCTGCAGGGTCCGCTGTTCACGGATGATCGTCTCGTTGAACAGATGCATTGGGGTGGCGGGACGCCGACCTTCTTCCGGATGGATCTGCTGGAGTCGCTGTGGGCATACCTGAAGCGTCATTTCCTGATGGCGCCTGACGGGGAATACTCGATCGAAATCGATCCGCGCAGTGTCGATGCCGCCGACATGCACGCCCTGCGGGCCATGGGTTTCAGCCGCGTCAGCCTCGGCGTGCAGGATTTCGATCCTGATGTGCAGCGCGCGGTCAACCGCATCCAGAATGAGGCACAGACCCTGGAAGTGATGGCGGCGGCGCGCGCCGCGGGCTTCGCCTCGATCAACGTTGATCTGATCTACGGGCTGCCCAAACAGACCCTGCTCAGTTTCAACCGTACGCTGAGTCGGGTCATTGCGGCAGATCCGGACCGCATCGCCATTTACAACTATGCTCATTTGCCGACGCGCTTCAAACCGCAGCGCCGTATTGTTGACGCAGACCTGCCGTCGCCCGACACCAAGCTCAAGCTGCTCGGGCTGGCGGCGCAGCGGCTGGGCGAGGCCGGATACGTCTACATCGGCATGGACCATTTTGCGAAACCGAATGATGCGCTCGCGGTGGCCCAGCGCAACGGGCACCTGCATCGCAATTTCCAGGGCTACTCGACACACGCCGAATGCGATCTGCTGGGACTGGGTGTTTCCGCCATCGGTGCCATCGGCCCCACCTACAGCCAGAATCACCGCGACCTTGACAGCTACTACGACAGCCTTGATCGCGGTGTGCTGCCGGTGGCGCGCGGCATGGAGTTGTCTGCTGATGATCTGCTGCGCCGTGCCGTCATTCAGGCGCTGGCCTGCCAGTTCAAACTGTCGAAAAATTCCATAGCAATTTCCTATCTGATCGATTTCGAGCGTTATTTCGCCGAAGAGCTGGCCGGGCTGCGCGATCTCGCGGTGGATGGCTTGGTCGAACTTGACGATGAATGGATCACGGTGACGCCGCGTGGCCGCATGCTGATCCGCAATGTCTGCATGGTGTTCGACAAGCACCTGCAGCACGAACGTGAAACCATGCGTTATTCAAGGGTGATCTGAAATGAACGGCTGGTTGCAGGTAATGCTGCTGACCGCGTTTATGACAGGGCTGCTGGGCGGGGTGCATTGCGCCGCCATGTGCGGCGGTATTGTCAGCCTCACCCGTGCGCCGGGTACCGGCACTGCGCATCGTCCCTGGTTTCCGCTGGCCTACAACGCCGGGCGCATCGCGAGTTATGCGGTCGCAGGCGCGCTGGCAGGGCTGCTGGGTCAGACGGGCATGTTACTGCGCGGCGGCATGCTGGCGCAGCACCTGTTGATGTTCCTGATGGGCGCGGCGCTGATCGTGGTGGCGCTCAATGTCGCGGGTGTGCGTCCGGTCATGCGCGGCATGGAAACGGTCGGCGGTGTCCTGTGGCGACGGCTGCAGCCGGTTTCCCGCCATGTGCTGCCGGTGACCTCGCCGTGGCAGGCGCTGGGACTCGGCGCATTATGGGGATGGCTGCCTTGCGGCATGGTGTATGCGGTATTGCTGGTTGCGCTCGCTGCAGGAAATCCCGCGGAGGGCGCGTTGATCCTCGCGGCATTCGGTCTGGGCACACTGCCCAATTTACTGCTCATCGGTGCGGCGGTAGGCCATGCGCGGGGCTGGCTGCAGGTGCGCGGGCTGCGTTATGCGGTGAGTGCCGTGATCGCGGCAATCGGTATTTACGGCATGCTGCATGTGCTGCAGCCTTCAGCACTGCAGCCCGACAGCGCCTTGTGCCGTTATTTGCCCGGGCTCGCCGAACTGCTGCGCTGAACCGGCGGCGGCACGACAGCCGCGCCGCCGGCCTGCCGGGTTAACGGATGACGCCGCAGGCGACACGCCCGCCGGCATTGCCGGTGGGGTCGGTCTTGTAATCATCAACGTCCATATGCACGATCACCGCGCGGCCGATGATGCCGTCGGGCCTGTTTTTGCTGACCGAAATGCCGCCGACGACAAAATTCACCGTCGCAACCCCTTTATCGTTGAAGGTCAGGTTGCTGAGGTCGCCGGCGTGGCGCTCCGGTTCGTACGGGCCGCCGTGTTTGTGATTGCCCGGGTTGAAATGGCCGCCGGTGCTCATGGCTTTGGCGTCACTGCAGTCGCCTTTTTCATGAATGTGAAAACCCTTGGGCCCTTTGCTGTGTCCGCTGATCTGGCCGCTGACGCGGACAATGTCGGGGCCGGCCTGGGTGAACGTCACCGTGCCGCTGACCTGGCTGCCGCTGCGCGGCTCGAGTTTGGCGGTGGCGACGGCTTCCTGTTGTGCCGCCGGTCCCGCGCAGCCGGCGGTAATGCCGGCCACTACTGCTGTTGCGATGATGCGCTTCATCAAACTCTCCTTTGGGTGGGTGGTGCAGGGTACGGTTTTGAGCCCGTTTTAATTTTAAGTATTTGATTACATTATTATTTTTAACAACGAACCTGCTGCTTGCAGAACCGGGTCAGTGCGGTCACCGTGCTTGTTCCGGTGACGCGCTGCTGTGCCCGCGCCGGCGATCCGTGTTCGAGTGCGAGCCGCATTTCATATTTGCTGAAGAAGGTATTGAACATTTCTCCGCCCAGCGTGCCGGTGGCGAACAGCGTATCGCTGGCGCGATCGTAATCCAGCAGGATTGCGCACAGCGGTTGTGGTGCCGGGCCCCCCATGACTTTTGCGCCTGCCGCCGGATCGTATTCGCTGTGTTCCGAACAGCAATGAATCATGTTCGGTTTGCTGATTTTCGAGGCGGTTGAGCGGTCGCGATAACTGATGAAACTGATCTGCCGCGTCGGATAGGTCAGTTGGTGCGAGCAGATTGCCGAGTAAGCGACTATGGCGCGCTGCGGGCCGACGCCTCCAGGCCACTTGTAATTGGTGCCATCCCCGGTTTTCAGTGCCACGTTCTGCGTTGTCGGCCTGCCGAGGTTGAGCAGAAAGCAGGGGGTGCCCTCAAACGGATAATGAAATACGTAGTTCTCGCCTGCCGCCAGTTGTGCGGCCTGAAGGGGGCGACCGGCGCTGTCAGTCAATTGCGTGCGCGCATACGACCGCGGCCGTGCATCGGGCGCTGCCAACGCCTCCGCGCCTAAGCCGACGGCGGACGCGGCGCAGGAGCTCGCGCAAATGCGGATGAAATCACGGCGTTCCATGGATGCCGCCTATTCTTGGGGTGCGGCATGGTTGCTGTCAATTGGCCCCGGCAACATCACGGCCCGCGAGGCTGGCCGTGATGTTGCAGTGCGACGCGGTCTGCGGTTCCAGAACAGGATCTTCAGCGCCGTCAGCGGTCTGTAGGTTTGCCGGTGGTCTGCGCCATGCGTTCAATTTCTCCACCCAGCGCAAGCAGACGTAATTGCGCATCAATGAGTGTCGACAACAGATCAATACGGGCCTGCTGGATTTCATGGCGAGAACGGGTCGCATCGAGCAGGTCGAACACCGTGCTGCGGCCCAGGCGGTAGGCGTCTTCGGCCATCTCCTTGAGTGCCGGCAGGCGGCGCGACGCATCCTGTTCGTGGCGCTGCAGCGCATTCTGACGGGCTGCGATTACACCCGCATAGCGTTCGAGGTTTGCCGCAACTTCGGCCTCGGCCAGTTCGCGGCGCAGTGTTGCCGCGGACGCTTCGCCTTTAGCCCTGGCCAGCGGTCCGCGTCGATTGTCGAGGAGTGGCAATTCGACGCTGAATCCCAGGAAGTTGGCGGAACCGTACGGATCACTGGTCCACGACCGGCCAACGCTGACTGAGGGCACCGGCCACCGCTCCCGGCTGGCAACATCGATGGCGCTTTGCGCGACCTTTTCCTCTGACAAGGCTGTTTGCAGTGCTGGGCTGGTGCCAGCCTGGTCGCGTGGTCGGGCGAGCAGTGTGGGCGGTATTCGCAATGGGGTCATCACGCCGGAGGCCTGGGGGCGCCAGCCGGGCAGGCCGAGCAGGGCTGCCAATTGTCCCGAACGATCGGCAACATCGGCCCGTGCATCCTCGACCTTGGACTCAACGCTGCTGAGTTCAACTTCCATGCGGGTCAGGTCGTAGCGGCTGGCCATACCACTCTCGGTGCGTCCGGCAACGATGTTGCGCAATCGCGTCAGTTCATCCCTGGTTGCACCGAGCAGTAACACTTTATCCTGCGCAGCCTGCAGCATGACGAATGCGCTGCCGGCTTCAGCAGACAGGCTGCTTCCACCTGAAATGATGCGTGCGCGTGCCGCTTCAATTTCGCGCTCGGCTTTGTCTATGCGTGCGCCCCGCTGACCGGCGATGAGCAGCGGAATCTCAAACGCGAACTGCTCCTGCCGGGTGCCGTCGAACAGTGTCGCCTGTCCGGAATGCGGGCGGAACTGGCCGTAGCTCACGCTGGGATTCGGAAATGCGCCTGCCGTAATACGATTGGCTTCAGCGCTGACCAGTCCCTGGCGCTCAATTGCCAGCCGCGGACTGGCTTCCTGCGCGAGGCGCAGCACCATTGCGAGATTGACAACGTTGGGCGGTGCCGCTGCATCCTGGGCCAGTGATGTGGTGGCCAGCAGGGATGCGATCAACACAGTCAGCAGTTTGATGTGTCCGTTCACAGGCTGTCTCCGATGCGCTCGTCGTCTTCCTCTGGCGTGGACAAATGCTTGGTTGTGACATAGCTGTACACCGCGGGCAGCAGAAACAGCGCCACGACCAGCGCGGTCAGCATGCCGCCGACCACCACCAGCGCGAACGGACGCTGGGTTTCGCTGCCGACGCCGGTCGACAAGGCCATCGGCAGCAGACCGACCAGCGCCAGCAAGGCCGCCATCAGCACCGCTCGCAGACGCTCACTGGCGCCATTGATCAGCGCGGGCAGCAGTGCTTCGCCGTTGCGCCGCCGCGCGTCGGTTGCGCTAAGCACCAGCAATCCCATCAACGAAACCTGACCGAGCAGGGCGATAAAGCCGACCGCGGCACTGACCGACAGCGCCACGCCGGCAAACAGGAGCGCAAAAGCACCGCCGGTCAGCGCGAACGGCACTGTCATCAGGATTGCGATTGCGCTGCGGCCGGAGTTCATCGCGGCATACAACAAGCCGAGAACGGCCAGCAAGGCCAGTGGCACCACCAGCTTGAGGCGACCAATGGCGCGTTGCTGATTCTCGAATTCGCCGCCCCAGACGAAATAGTGGCCATCCGGCGCCTTGACACTCTTGTCGATGATTGCGATCGCGTCCTTGACCACTGACCCCATGTCGCGGCCTTCGATGTTGAACTTGAGTGCGAGATAACGACTGTTCTGCTCGCGGTTGATCGTGGCGAGGGCGGTTTCGGTGCGGATCGTGGCCAGTTCGCGCAAAGGCACGCGTGCGCCGGACTCGCTGGTGATGGTGACTGCCCCTATCTTGTCCATGTCGTCGCGCATGTCCGGTGGCAGCAGAACGCGGATCGGCACCGGGCGCTCGCCTTCCCACATGGTCGTGGCGATTCGGCCTGCCAGCGCGGTTTCCAGAGTGCTCTGTGCGTCTTCCATTGCGATGCCGGCGCGTGACAGTGCTGCACGGTCGAAGGTGATTTGCAACTGCGGCTTCAGCGCGTCGCGGTAGAGATCGAGATCGACGATTCCGGGCACGGCTTTCAGTGTGTCCTTGGCTTTTTCCAGCGTGGCGCGCATTTGCTGGAGGTCGGTGCCGAATATTTTCAGCACGACCTTGCCGCGCACGCCGCTGACGGCTTCCTCTACGTTGTCCTTCATCGGCTGGGAGAAGTTGTAGCGTACGCCGGGAATGTCCGAGAGCGCCTCGCGCATCTTGTCGATCAGGTGATCCTTTTCGCCCTTGAACTCCGGCCGCCATTTGTCTTTGGGCTGAAGACGGACGAACGTTTCACTCATATTGACATCTTCGTTGTCGGTGCCATCCTCGGGCCGCCCCTGTTCGCTCATGACACGGAGCACTTCCGGAAACTTCAACAGGTGCTGGCGTACCTCGAGCAGGATGTCCTGGCCCTTGGCCAGCGCAACGCTCGGCGGCATTTCCACAAAAAGCTGGATATCGCCTTCATCGAGTTCAGGCAGGAATTCGGTGCCGAGATGGGTCATCGTCAGGCCGCCACTCAGCAGCAGGACCATTGCAGCGGCCAGGGCGATGGGCCGGCGGTCCAGCAGCCAGGCCAGTGAACGCCGATATGTTTCACGCATTTTTTCGATCCACGCCGGCTCTTCGAGTTTGGCGTGATGGGGCCGGAACAGGGCGCCGCAAAGTGCGGGTACCAGTGTCAGCGAGAACACCAGGGCGCCAACCAGCGCAAAAGAGTAAGTCAGCGCGAGCGGCCGGAAGATGCGACCTTCCACCGATTGCAGGGTGAACACCGGCACCAGGGCCGCAATGATGATCAGCATCGCGTATAACGTCGGCCTGCCGATATCAACTGCGGAGCGGATGACGATATGCAGCACTTCGCGCCGGTTTGTAGGGTGATTATGGCGCAGCGCATGGATCACGTTTTCCGTCAACACCACTGCGCCGTCGACCAGGATGCCGAAATCGATGGCGCCCATCGAAATCAGGTTTGCAGGCAGATCAAGCGCGTGCAATCCGAGGAAGGCGACCAGCAGGGATAGTGGAATGATGACCCCGACTATGGCCGAGCCGACCGCGCTGCGCAGGAAAAGCCAGACTACTCCGACGACGAGGAGGAAACCGTGCAGCAGGTTGCCGTGCACCGTCGACAGCGTCAGTCCGACCAGGTCGCTGCGGTCATAGTAGGTCTCAATCTTCATGCCCTTTGGCAGAATTTTGTCGTTGAGCTCCTGGACCTTGGCGTGGATGCCGTCGAGGACACGTGATGGGTTTTCGCCACGGCGCATCCAGATGAAACTCTCGATGGCTTCCTTCTCTTCACCGGCGCCGACTGCGCCCCGGCGTGGCGTGTATGACTGTATGACTTCAGCGATGTCGCCGATCGTCACCGGGGTACCGCCCTTGCTCTTGAGCACAATCTTGCGGATATCGGCAGCGGAATTGAGGAAGCCGATGCCGCGGACGGTCAACTCCTGATCGCCGTGGCGCAGGAAGCCGCCGCCAATGTTGACGTTTGACTTGGTGATCGCCTGTTCGACGTCGCTGATGCTGAGACTGATCGCAGCCAGCTTCGCGGTGTTGATCTGGACATGCGCTTCCTTGAGGTAGCCGCCAAAGGGCACGACATCGGCAACGCCCTGGACCTGGCGAAATGCCTTGACGACAGTCCACTCCATCTCGGAGCGCAACTGGTAGAGATCGTGGCGGTCGCTGGTGATGCGGAATTGAAACACCTCACCGAGTGGAGTGGCTTCCGGGGCCAGTTCGGGTGTCGCGCCCGGCGGCAGCACGGCGACCGCAGCGCGCTGGGTGACCAGTGAGCGTGCGACAAATGTGTTGATGTTGTCATTAAAAGTCAGGGTGATCAACGACAGGCCGAAAAGGCTTTCGCTACGTATGCGCTGCATGCCCGGAAGACCATTGAGTTCGCGTTCCAGCGGCACGGTGATGCGGCGTTCGATTTCCTCCGGCGCGTTACCCGGCAGCTGGGTGATGACGGTGACCTGGGTGTTGGTGACGTCGGGATAGGCCTCGATCGGCGTGTCGAGGTAGGCGCGCAAGCCGAAGATGGCCACGACTAAAGTGGCAAACATCGCCGCCATGCGCCTGTGTACACAGGTTTCAATCAGCAGTTGCAGCATGATCAGAGCAGCAGTTCGGCTTGGGAGTCGAGCAGCAACGCGCCCTTGGTGACGACCCGGTCACCGGAGTTGATCCCTTTCAGGATGACGACCTGTCCGTTGCGGTTGCTGCCGACCTGGACTTCGCGCGCTTCAAAGCTACCGTCCTCCTTTTCGATGTAGACGAGCCTGCGCGAGCCGTTGCGGATAACCACGGCGGTGACAGGCACAATGAGTGCCGTTTCCTTGCTTACCCGCAACGCCAGCTGGGCCAGCATGCCCGGCTGCATGCCGGCGAGGCGTTGTTCCAGATTCAGGAAGATCTGGGCACGGCGCGAGTCCGCATCCACCAGCGGACTGATGCCGGACACGCGCGCCTGACCTTTTGCGTTCAGGGATGGGATTTCAAATTCGGCTTCCTGTCCGATAGCGATGCGCCGCAGGTCGCTTTCCGTGACGTCTGCAACCAGTTGCAGCAACTCCGGATTGCCGATTTCGACCAGCGCCTCTCCGCCCGGGGCAACCGTGGCGCCGACGGCGGTGCGTATCGCAATCACCACACCATTGGCCGGCGCATGCACGGTGACGCGGCTGCCGGTGCCATTACCGAGCAGCGCAACCGCTTGTCTGGCGCGGCCGAGCTCTGCTTGTGCGTCCTTCAGGCGCGCTTCGGCTTCCTGGCGTTCCATTTCCAGACCGACACCCTTGCTGACCATTTCAACGTGCCGTCGTTGTGATTGTTCGGCCACGTTCAGTCGCGTGTTGGCCTGATCGAGCACTGCACGCGTGGCAGCGGCTTCTGCACTTTCAATCACCAGCAGCGGCATCCCAGCCTTGACGGTTTCCCCTGCACGGACGAGTTGCGCGGTGATTCTGCCGGCGACGGGTGCGCCAACGGCAGACTGTGCCTGAGGCCGAAAGCTGATGTGCCCCGGCAGGGAGACAACTTCCGCGCCGTCAGTGGCGCTGATGGTTTCAACAGTTAGGAATTTTTTCTGTTCAGCCTGAAGCTGGACTGATTTGCCACCGGCGCTCGACTGGACATCGGATTTTTCCGGTGCGGCGCGGGTGGCTGTTTCCTTGCCGCAACCACTGAACAGTGCGGTCAAGGTCAGGAGTATGACTGCAGGATATCTGGGCATGTCGCTGGCGATTGAAAGGGTTGAAAACGGATGGTCGGAAGAGGTGTCAGGGCGACTACGAAAAGTGTGCAATTTCATATTCCGGATGCTGGAGCGACAGGCATCCTGCGACTGAAACTGTGAGTATTTTGTGAAGTAAAAATAGCTATTAAAGACAAAGAGCTGCAATGTTGCTTACATACGGTTTGCAGTTTAATTAAGCTAAATTACCTGAACCTTACTGGGTTTTACGCTGGCGGGGGCATCGCGGTACTAGCGCCCAATTAGTGTTCCGAACAGCAATGAATCATGTTCGGTTTGCTGATTTTCGACGCTGTTGAGCGGTCCCGATAACTGATGAAGCTGATCTGCCGCGTCGGGTAGGTCAGCTGGTGCGAACAGATCGCCGAATAAGCGACGACAGCACGCTGCGGACCGACGCCTCCCGGCCACTGGTAACTGGCGCCGTCCCCGGTTTTCAGGTTCACGTTTTGAGTGGTTGCTTTGCCGAGATTGATCAGAAAGCAGGGTGTGCCTTCGAAGGGATAATGGAACACGTAGTTTTCGCCCGCTGCCAGTTGCGACGCCCGCAGCAGTTGCCCGGCACTGTCGGTCAATTGTGTGCGGGCGTAGGTTCGTGGCCGCGCATCGGCGGCGGCCAAAGCCATGCCGGGCGCCAGCGTGGTGGCGGCGCAGGAAGTGGCGCAAATGCGGATGAAATCGCGGCGTTCCATAGATGCCGCTATTCTTGGGGGGCGGCAGGGGTGCTGTCAATCGGCAGCATCAGGCAAAAAAATGGCCCGCCGTAGCGGGCCGTGCCTTCCTTGTCCCGGGTTGAGCCGGACAGGACTCAGCCTGGGTTCAGGTCACTTTTTGGCCATTTCCGCCTTCAACTCGCTGGGCGTCGGACCTTCGGGTTCCTTGTGGGCGATGCCGAAATGGCACTCGATGCAGGTCATGCCTTCCTTCTGTGCCCTGGCATGGCGGTTGCGGGCCTTTTCCGACTGCAGTTCGCTGCTCATGGATTCGCGCTTGTGGCAATTGCGGCATTCCAGAGAATCCGTCTTGAGCATGCGATCCCAGACGCGGTGGGCAAGAACGGTGCGGTGGGCCTCGAATTTTTCCTTGGTGTCAATGACACCGCGGAAGTGACCCCACAATTCAAGGGATGCGCGCATCTTGCGCAACACCAGCGGTATGGGTTCGCGCGGCACATGGCAGTCGGAGCAGATGACGTGGACACCAGTGCGGTTGACATCGTGGATCGTGCCCTTGAACTCGGCATAGACATTGTCCTTCATTTCATGACAGCCGATGCAGAATTCCTGGGTGTTGGTGTGGGCCATCGCCACGACGCCGACGGTCATCAGCAGACCGGCGCCGACCAGGGCAACTGCTATCACGCCGAGCGTCAAAGTGACCCAGGAGCAGGTCTTGCACCTGCTTTGCAGGTTCTGCCACCACTTGCTTATCATTTTTATCTCCCGGGTCTTTTCTGGCTCAGCGGCTGAGGATCCACTTCACGACATTGTCGATTTCCTTGGCATCCTTGGATTTAAGCGCATCGTGGGTTTCCTCGACGCCATCAACCTTGATTTTCGGGCTGGTGGTGATGTGCGTTTTAACCTTGGCCGGGCCGCCAGCCTTGCCCTTGTATTTCGCGGCGGTTTCCTTGAACGACGGGCCGTCGCGTTTTTTGTCGACGGCGTGGCATTTCAGGCAGCCGCTTTTTTTGGCCAGGGCTTCGGCTGCGCCGGAGTCGACATCGGCGGCTTGGGCGTAGCCCATGCTGGCGACAAGACTGGCGGTTACGAGGAGGAGGTTTTTGATGGCCATGATAATGATTCCCCGTGCTATGGATGATGTATTCAAGTCAATCAATAAGCGACATGGGGCGTTGCGAGGAGTTGCGCACCTGAGCGTGTTTCCTGATGCACCGCTGCAGCCCGCTGTGGCTTCGCGCATACCGTGCTTGTAAATGCGGTGCGCGCAAGAATTTTTTTTGCATCCTGTTTATTCGCGGTTGCAGCATAACAGCCGATAACCGCTGGATTCATTGATCTACATCAAGGCGGACTCTTTAATCGCGCAATTGCCCAACAGAATGGCCGGCTTGCCCGGCACTCACTTTCACCCAGGGCGACGCAGTCAGCGTACTTCGGTGGCGATTAAAACGGTGACGTTGCCTGTTCCGACCTTGACGGTCTTGCTGAAACCCTCGAAGTCACCAGGCTGGCGGGTGGGTTTGCCGCTTTTTGAGATACGGGCGCCGACGATCACGGTGCCAAACTTGGAGAGGTTCATGCCGGGCGCCATGGCCATGGAGTCATCGAGCACGAATTTCACCGGCAGGTCGGCGACGCGCTTGCGCAATACCGCCAGCGGTACGGCGGGGCCGTCTGCGGCGCGGGCAAAAATGAACACGGTGTCGTCCGGCGCGAAGCGCGCCTTTACTGCGGCAGGAATGTCGATGGAGCCGCTGACCTGTGCCGGTGCTGCTGCGCTTTTGCTTGCGGGTTCCTTTTTGGCAACGCTGGGTTTGGTACCGCTGGTGCCGGCGAGGGCCTGTGCTTCGGCGATGCTGTTCTGCACGGCATCGGCGATTTCGGAATTCGCCGGCAGGGACGCGGCCAGTTTCCGCCAATGCTTCACTGCCGTGGCGTAGTCCTGGCGTTCGAATGCGGCGGTCCCGGCAAGTGCCAGCGCCTTCGGGTTGACGGGGTCGATGGCGAGGGCGCGCAATACCAGCTGCTCCGGTTCACCGGCGAGCTTGCGTCCCTGCGACATCGCCAGCACGTCGGCGTAATCGACCAGCAACTGGGCGTCCCTGGGAATCTGCGCCACGGCTTGCGCGTAGGCCGACGCCGCTTCGGCGTAGCGATCCAGCGCCGCGTAAGAGCGCCCGAGCATGACCCAGCCTTCGCCGTTGTCGGGAGATTCTTTCATCCGCGCCGCCAGTTTCTCGACCATTTCTTCAACCTGCTGCGGCGTGACGCCATGCGCATCGGCACTGGCCTGTTCAGGCGCCAGGCCCGCGGGTGTGCCGACGGCGAAGTAAAGGCCGGTCACGCCGATCGGGATCAGCACGGCGAGGATTGCGGCAGTCAGTTTGCCGGCCCGCGGTGCTGTCGCTACGACAGGACTGTCGCCAGCGGCGGTGTCTTCAAGCAGCCGGCGTTCCAGTTCGGCGCGCGCCTCGGCATGCCGCGCCTGGTCGATGGTGCCGGCGGCGAGATCCTCGTCGAGCTCGCGCAGCTGGTCGCGGTAGATGTTGATGTTGACCTTGTCCGTAGAATTGTCTTTTGCTGGAGCCGGACGGCGCAGCAGGGGCAGCAATCCCACCAGCAGCATGATTGCAGTCAGCGCGATGGCCAGCAGTACGAACAGGGTCATGGACGATCACCGTTTTCGCTGTCGAGCAGCGCGCGGGCACGCGCCTGCTCGACAGCACTGAGGGGGGCTGGCGCACTGGCACGGCGGCGCAATACCGTGCGCGCGAACAGCCACAGGCCGGCGAGCAACAGCAGCGGCGGGCCGAACCACAGCAGCAGCGTGGTGATCTTGACCGGCGGACGGTAGAGCACAAAATCGCCGTAACGCGCGACCATGAAATCGAGAATGTCGCGTTCGCCCATGCCTGCAGCCAGTTTTTCGCGCACCTCGTTACGGAGGTCGATCGCGAGGGGAGCATGCGAATCGGCGATGGTCTGGTTCTGGCAGACCAGGCAGCGCAGTTCTTCAGAAATGGCCATCACCCGCTTTTCCAGTGCAACGTCGGCGGCCGTTGATGCGGCCTCACCGGCATGTGCCGGCAGCGCCACGACCAGCAGTAATAACGCCATCAAGAGGTTACTTTTCACGATTGAGTTCGCTGACCAGGGGCAGGATGGTCTGGCTGACGATCTGCGGCGTCACGATGCCGATGCGCTTGTAGCGGATCACGCCAGCCTTGTCGATGACATAGGTTTCGGGGACGCCGTAGACGCCGTAGTCGATGCCCACCTTGCCTTTTTCGTCAAAGGCGGAGAGCGCATAGGGGTCGCCGAAACGCGCCAGCCAGGCGATGCCGTCTTCACGCTTGTCCTTGTAATTGAGGCCGATAATGGGCATTACTCCCGACTTGGCCAGTTGCACCAGCACCGGATGTTCGTCGCGGCAACTGGCGCACCACGAAGCCCACACATTGAGCATCCACACCTTGCCGCGCATGTCGGTCTGGCTGAACCTTGCGTCGGCGCGGTGCAACTGCGGCAATTCGAAGTGCGGCGCCGGCTTGCCTACCAGCGGCGAGGGTACTTCGCGCGGATTGAGTCCGAGGCCTACACCGAGCAGCACGGCCAGCGCGAGGAAGGCCGCCAACGGCAACAGGAATCGCCATTTCGATTTCCCGATTTCGGCAGTCGCGTTTTCAACGGTCATTGCGCTTTCCCCACGCGGTAGCGGCGGTCGCTGGCGGCAAGCAGGCCGCCGAGCGCCATGATCACGCAGCCGATCCAGATCCAGTTGACGAACGGTTTGTACCAGATGCGCACGATCCAGGTGCCGGGCGGCGAAAGCTCTTCGCCCATTGCCACATACAGGTCGCGGGTGATGCCACGGTTGATCGCAGCTTCGGTCATCGGCATGTTCTGCGCCATGTAGATGCGCTTCTCCGGAAACAGCGTGGCCACCGGCTTGCCATCCCGGCTGACTTCGATCCTGCCGCGCTCAGCCACATAGTTCGGCCCCTGGATTTCCCGCGAGCCGGTGAAGCGGAATTCATGGCCGGCCAGCGTGGTGTAATCGTTGGGCGCCATTTTGACGTCCGTTTCGCTCTCATAACCGCTGACCAGCGTGACGCCGATGACAAAAACCGCAATGCCCAGGTGCGCTGTTTGCATGCCGTAGAAGCTCAGCGCGGGCTTGCGCAGCCGTTGCAGCAGTCCCGCGCCGCTGCCGTCGGGTTTCAGCCGCTGCCAGATGCCGAAGACCGACGTGGCGATGACCCATGCCGCGAGCAGCAGGCCAAAGCTGACCGGCCACGACCAGCCGCCCATGGCGAAGGGCACGATCACCGCCGCGAGCACGCTGGCGGCTGCGGCCCAGCGCAGGCGCATCGCGAGTTCGGGCAGCGGGGAAGATTTCCAGCGCAGCAGCGGGCCGATGCCCATCAGGAAAATTGCCGGTGCAATCAGCGGCACGAATACGGCTTCGAAATAGGGCGGGCCGACTGATATTTTGCCCAGGCCCAGCGCATCCAGCCCCAGCGGATAGAGCGTGCCGAGCATCACCGCAGCGCAGGTCGCCGCCATCAGTACGTTGTTGGTGAGCAGCGCGGTTTCGCGCGAGGCGAGGTCGAAATTGCCGCCCATGCCGACACGCGGTGCACGCCAGGCGAACAAGGCCAGCGAAGAGCCGATCACCAGTATCAGGAAAGCGAGGATGAATACACCGCGCTTGGGATCAGTGGCAAAAGCATGGACCGAAGTGAGCACGCCGGAGCGGACCAGAAAAGTGCCGAGCAGGCTCAGCGAAAAAGTGCTGATGGCGAGCAGCACGGTCCAGCTGCGAAAGGCGCCGCGTTTTTCGGTGATGGCCAGTGAGTGGATCAACGCGGTGCCGACCAGCCAGGGCATGAACGACGCGTTCTCGACTGGATCCCAGAACCACCAGCCGCCCCAGCCCAGTTCGTAATAGGCCCAGAAACTGCCCAGCGCGATGCCCAGCGTCAAAAACAGCCAGGCCACCGTTGCCCATGGCCGCGACCAGCGTGCCCATGCGGCATCGAGCCGGCCGGACAGCAGTGCGGCGACGGCAAAAGCAAAGACCACTGAAAAACCGACATAACCCATATAGAGCATCGGCGGATGGATCACCATGCCGGCGTCCTGCAGCAGTGGATTCAAATCGCGCCCGTCCATTGCAGCTGGCAGCAGCCGGTCGAAGGGATTGGAAGTGAACAGCATGAAGGCGAGGAAACCGACGCTGAGCAGCCCCATCACGCCGAGCACGCGAGCAACCATTTCGTCGGGCAGGCGGCGGCTGAGGATCGATACCGCGACGCCCCATCCGGTGAGCATCAGCGTCCACAGCAGCAGCGAACCCTCGTGGCTGCCCCAGGTCGCGGCGACGCGGTAATGCAGCGGCAGCCTGGAGTTGGAATTGGTGGCGACGTTGAGCACCGAGAAATCATTGACGATGAACGAATAGGCGAGGAAGACGAAAGCCAGTGCCACGCACAGGAACTGGCCGCGCGCCAGAGGGCGTGCCAGCGTGATCCAGGTGGTGTTGCCGTTGGCAGCGCCGGCGAGCGGCAGGATGCCCTGCGCCAGGGCGAGACACAGGGCGAGCACCAGGGCGATCTGGCCGAGTTCCGGAATCATCAGCGACTCCCCGATGCCGGTGCGGGCGCGACGAGCGTGGATGCACCCGGGGGTTTGCCCGCATGGGCTTTGGCGAGGGCCTCTGCAGCCTCGGGCGGCATGTAGTTTTCATCGTGCTTGGCGAGGACTTCGCTGGCGCTGAACAGGCCATCCGCGCCGAGTTTGCCCTGTGCGACGACGCCTTTGCCTTCGCGGAACAGGTCAGGCAGCGGGCCGCGGTAGGAGACCGGCATGTTCTGTGCCGTATCAGTGACCACGAAGTGCACCGTGATGCCGTCAGGCTGGCGCTGCACGCTGCCCGGCGCGACCAGGCCGCCGATGCGGAAGGAGCGGCCCTGTGGCGCCTCCTTGGCTGCGACCTGCGACGGCGTGTAGAAAAACACCAGGTTTTTTTGAAACGCCGACAATACCAGGGCCGCAGCGATGCCCAGCGCACCAAGGCCTGCTGCGACCATGACCAATCGTTTGTGACGCGGCTTCATCAGGTCTGTGCTCCGATATGCTGGCGCAGGGAATCCAGTGCGGCGCGCCGGCGCATCCGCAGCAGCGCGATTTCCGCGACGATCAACGCGAGGGTCACTGCATACGAGCCCCAGACATACAGCCCGTAGCCGCCCATCGCCCAGAAATTGTCCCAACTGCCCCAGTTCATGCTTGTGTCCTCACGTAATGCCTGACCCATTCAGCGCCGTGTTCGCGCTCCAATATGATTGAGCGCAGCCGGTGCAGGGCCGCTGCGATGGTGTACATCCAGGCCGCCAGCGCCATCAGCATCATGCCGGTGAGCATCGTGGTTGCCATCGTCGGCGCGCTGGTCAGGCTGACGGAGGCGCCCTGGTGCAGCGTATTCCACCACTTCACCGAGAAATAGATGATCGGAATGTTCACCACGCCCACCAGCGCGAGTACCGCGCCGGCGCGGTCGGCACGGCGCGGGTCGTCGATGCCGGCCTGCAGCGCCATGAAGCCGAAATACAGGAACAGCAGGATCAGCTCGGAAGTCATACGCGCATCCCACGCCCACCAGGTGCCCCAGGTCGGTTTGCCCCACAGCGCGCCGGTCCACAGTGCAACGAAGGTGAACATCGCGCCAGTCGGCACCAGTGCCGACACCATCATGTGCGACAGCCGCGTATTGAAGATCAGGCCGACGCCGGCCCAGAACGCCATCACCACGTAAATGAACATTGACATCCACGCTGCAGGGACATGGATGAAAATGATGCGGTAGGCCTCGCCCTGCTGGTGGTCGGTCGGCGCAACAAAGAATCCGACATACAGTCCCGCAATGCAAAGCGCCGCGGCAATCCAGCTGAACCATGGAATCATCCTGCCCGCGAGCGGGTAGAAGGTCTGGGTTGCAGCGTATTTGAATACGTTGACGCCCCCCGCCACCAGTGCCGGCTGATTCAACACGTCCGCTCCCGAGTGTGCATTAAAAACATATTTAAAATCAATAACTTATTCTATTCTGCCGCTATGCGCAGTGCTGCAGCTATGGCCCACGGCGCAAACGTGGCGGTAACCACCAATTGCGCCGCCAGCAGCAGCAGGTGCGCATCGGCTCCGAGACCGGCCGATGCAGCATCCACTGCACCGGCGCCGAGGATCAGCACCGGCACATACAGCGGCAGCACCAGCAACGCCAGCAGCATGCCGCCACCGCGCAAACCCAGTGTCAGCGCTGCACCGATGGCACCGATCAGGGTCAATATCGGGGTGCCGAGCAATAATGAGAGCGTGAGCACCGGTGAAAGTTCTGGCGCCAGGTCGAATTGTATCGCGAGCAGCGGCGACAGGATGACCAGCGGCAGACCCGACATCAGCCAGTGCGCAAAGGCCCGGGCAATCACGATCAGGCTCAGCGGCGCCGCGGCGAGCAGCATCTGGTCGAGCGCGCCGTCAGCATGGTCGGAGGCGAACATGTGCTGCAGCGACAACGTACAGGCGAGCAGGGCCGCGACCCAGATGATGCCCGGCGCAATGATGCGCAGCAGATTGGGCTCCGGTCCGACGCCCAGCGGGAACAGGCTGACCACGATTACAAAAAACAGCACCACGGTTGCGATGTCGGCGCGGCGGCGCCAGGCGAGCAGCAGGTCGCGGCGGATCACCGCGCGGAGCAGGGCAAGCATCAGCGGCCGGCCTGGTCGAGGTTGAGCTCGCGCATCGCGGGCGCCGCGATCGCTGCGTCCTGGTGCGTGGTCATCACCACCATGCCGCCTGCGGCCAAGTGTCCGCCAACGACGGATTGCATATGGCTGACGGCCGCGCTGTCGAGCGCGGCGAACGGCTCGTCGAGGATCCACAGCGGCAGCGAATTGCATAAGGACAAGCGTGCCAGTGCCGTGCGCCGGCGCTGGCCCTGCGACAGCGCCTTGGCCGGCAGCCGCTCGCGGCCGGCGAGCCCGAAATGGTCGAGCGCCTGGCGTTGCTGCGTGGTGCTGGTGTGGACACCGGACAATGCGCAGAGAATGCCCAGGTTCTCCTCCGCCGTCAGTTCATCCTTCAGCGCGTTGGTATGTCCGATATAGACGAGGTGGCGCCAGAATTCCTCGCGCAGGCTGCGGATGTTCTCGCCGTGCCAGCGCACCTGGCCTGCGGTCGGCAGCAGTAACCCGCACAATGCGCGCAGCAGGCTGGTCTTGCCGCTGCCATTGGAGCCCGTAACCAGCAACAGCATGCCTGGGGTCAGCGCGGCGCTGAGGTTGCTGAACAAGCTGCGGTCGCCGCGGGTAATCTCGATTTCGTGGGCTTCAAGCATGAGGGGTATTCGGGAGTGCGGCGGTAACCGTGAGGCAAGCAAGGCCTGTCCGCTAACAGTACCACAAAAAATTTGGCGGCCCCATGGCATGGCCGATCCTGCGCGCAGCAGAAAGTGCGGGTGATATCCGGAGTTGACTTGCGTGTTCGGCGCAGAGTTGCAGCAGTTGCGTTGCCGCGTTAGCGGAATCTCCAGGTGACGCCCATGGTGAGCAGCGTTGTTTTGGTGTCGCCGTCCCGGTTGTTGCGAATCACGCCCAGCGCGAAATCCAGACCCTTGCTTGGCGAGTAGATGGCACCGAACTCGACGTAACCCATCCAGTCCTTGGCTGTACGGTCAGGATTGGTGTTGGCGCCGGTGTCGAGTGCGAGCTTCCAGCCTTCTGCAACATCCCAGACCGGTGCGATCGACAGCCGGGTGATCGTGCGCCGGTCCGCAGCGTTGAGGGTGTCATCCCGGTAGTTGATCCGGTCAACGACAAGGTTGGCCAGAAATGCGCCAAAGCCCGTTTCCTGTGTCATCAACAGCCCGAGACCGTATGACGTGCTTGCGGTGCCGAGCCCTTGCGCTTCACGGGTGTCGGAGACGGGGAGCAGGATGGCCGGCCTGAGAGCAAAGCTCAGTTTGCCGGGCACGTCATCATAGAAACGCCATTTGGCACCGAGCACCGGGTTGCCCCGGCCGCGCTCGGTGGAGCCGGGGGCGGCGTTCTCGATGCTCAGCCCGTTAAGGCCAGCGAAGACGTCGAGCGTGTCGGTGATTCCGCGCGTATAGACAGGCTGGAACAATTGGGTCACGGATTTCGCACCGGCATTTTTGTCGGTAGCGCGTGTGTAGGCGGCCTCGAGTTGATTGCCCCCCCCCCTGCGTGCCAGTGTCGTCGGTGATCAGTGGCTGGAAGGCCAGTGCTGCAGCCGGCAGCATCGCCCCCAGCGTTGCCATGCAAATTGCTGAAATGCGCATGATGCTTTTTCGAATGAAAATTTTGTTGGCCGGGTTTACCGCAGCAGTACGTTGCAATTCAGGCTGGTTTCGCCGTTGGCCCATTGGCGTATGTTTCCCGAAACAGCAAATCCACCACGGCCATCCTGGCCGTGGTGGATTCATATTGCTTGCTGCGACTTATTTCAGCGGCGCTGCGTTGATGTCGCCGGTCCTGCCGCCGAGACTGATGCTCAGCGGGAAGCTGACATGGTGGAAGCGGGCGGTGGCGTTGTCATCATGGATCGCGAAACCGATCGGATAACGTTCGCCGGTTTTCAGCGCGATATCGTCGTTGTTGCCGGTGCTGAGCTTGCGGCGCCAGACCACGGTCCATACGCCTTTTTCCCAGGTGCCGACAACCGGTGCGTTATCGCCGGCGCTGCCTTTGACTTCGGAATTGCCGTATTTCGGCATCAGGTCGCCGTCTTTCCAGCCATGGTTGGGGTCGTATTTCACCCGGTTTTTCTCGTTGAGCACCGGTGCTTTCGGGTTGCGGAACTCGGACTCCGTCAGGCCGGCCCGTCCGTTGTTGATGGCAGGGTTATACATGAACTGCGGTTCGTTCTTCGCGCCGTTCCAGTTGTTGAAAAAAGGATTGGTGCCGCTGTCGGCGTTGCGGTATTCGAGCACGTAGCCGTCATCCGCGGCGCCGATCGGGTTGGAGCGGTAGCCGCGCCATTGCCACAGATCGAGGAAAGTGCCGTTCGCCTTCAGTACGTCGACTTCCGCTTTCGACTTGATCTGGTCCCAGCCCCCGGTCGGCCCCATCGCATTGCGGCTTTCGGGCAGGTATTTGCGAATATCCGCTTTTTTCATGCCGGCGGTGCCGAGGATCGGATGGGGATCGATATCTGCCTTTTTGGCCTCGTTGGGCATGTAGCGCAAGTCGTTATGGCAGGTGATCCAGCAGCCCTGGTTGTTGAAGGAGGGAACACTCTTGCCGTCGCCCAGCATGATCGAGAACCGGTCCTCGTAAGAGGCTTTCATCTTGCCGGAAGCCACCGCCGGATTTGAGCGGTTGGTGGCGTAGTTCTCCCACTTGCCGTTACGGTAGACCGCGTATTCGTGGTACATGCCCGGATCCTTGGTCGGCCAACTGGCCTTCATGTACAGGTAATCCTTGTCGTAGGCTGCCTGCATCGTGAGCTTGATCGAGCCGACTTTGCCGGCGGTGGGCTTGGGTTCCAGTTTTTCTCCGCTGACCAACAGCTTGCCCTTGTCGGCTTCCTCACCTTCATGGCAGTAGACGCAGCTCCGGCCCTGCGCAATGGCCTTGGCGCCCTTGGCGTGGTCCTTGCCCATGATCCACTGGAACGAAGCCTGGCCCGGGTAAAACAGGGTGATTTCACTTTTCGCTATCGCGGCCCAGTCCGGTGCCGGGGATTGTGCGTGTGCCGCGACTGCTGGCGCCAGCGCCAGCAGCATGCCCGCAATGGTCGATAACTTGTTCATTTTTGTCTCCCTTGGTTTGCCCGCAACCCATGGGGCTGGTGTCAGTTGCAAATCCCCCGGCGGGGGATTGATGAGACATACGCTAAGCCGTGCCCCGCGGGTGCTGCTTGATTTACATCAACATCCGTAACTATTCAGTGCGCGCGGAAAGTCAAAAGCTTCCCTCACCCCGCCCTCTGCTCCGCTTCCAGCGTTCCCTTGTCCCGGAGGGAGAAGGAGAAAACCATCGCCGGGGCAAGCAAACACTTGAAATCGCGTAGCACTGGGGTTGCCCCCTCTCCCTCAGGGACCCCGGTGCCGCTTGACGGTAGAGGGCGGTGGTGAGGGAAGGTCGTTGAGTTTCCGCACGCACTGAATAGATACGAAAAAACTTGTGAATTTCGCCCTCATTGATGGCCGCGATGGCGGTGTCGATGAGCGCCTGCCGGTGGTTGCGGGGGGGGGGGGCTTCGGGAAGGCCCGGGATGATCTTCGTTTAGGGTTGTTAACGGACCCTACTGTGAACCGGTTTTTTTCAGTCGCAGCGCGTTGGTGATTACCGACACCGAGCTCAGTGCCATTGCCGCACCGGCGATCATCGGCGACAACAGCAGCCCAAACGCGGGATAGAGCGCACCCGCAGCGATCGGAATGCCGAGCGCGTTGTAACCGAAGGCGAACGCCAGGTTCTGGCGGATATTGCGCATGGTGGCGCGCGACAGCAGCGCAGCGTGCGCGATGCCGCGCAGGTCGCCTTTCACCAGGGTTATGCCCGCGCTGGCCATGGCGACATCGGTGCCGGTACCCATGGCAATGCCGACGTCGGCCTGGGCCAGAGCGGGCGCATCATTGATGCCGTCACCAGCCATGGCCACCTTGCGGCCTTCGGCCTGCAGCCGCTTGACATGCCCGGCCTTGTCTTCGGGCAGCACCTCCGCCAGCGCTTCGTCGATGCCGAGTTTGTGCGCCACTGCCTCGGCGGTCCGTCGCGAGTCCCCGGTCAGCATCACGATGCGCACACCGGAGCGTTTGAGTGCTGCAATGGCTTCGGGCGTACTGTCCTTGATCGGGTCGGCGACTGCGGCGATAGCCGTGGCAGCCCCGTCCACGCCGAGGAACACCACCGTTTTGGCCTCGGCGCGCAGCTTCTCGGCCTGCGCTTCCCAGCCTTGTGTATCGATGCCGTTCTGCTTCAGGAAATCACCGCTGCCGACGCGGATGGTGCGCCCGTCAATCACCGCCTGCACGCCCAGACCGTTGACGGCGTCAAACGCTGTGGCGGGTCGCAGTGTGAGGCTGCGTGTTTTTGCGCCCTCGACTATGGCATGCGCGATGGGATGCTCGGACAGTTGTTCCACGGCCGCCATCAGCGCCAGCGCATCGTTCTCGGGCATGCCGGTCACGGAAAAATCAGTGAGCGCCGGTTTGCCCATGGTCAGCGTGCCGGTCTTGTCGACGACCAGGGTGTCGATGTCGCGCATGCGCTCGATGGCTTCGGCATTGCGGAACAGGATCCCCGCGCGGGCGCCTTCGCCCATCGCCACCGTCATCGAGATTGGCGTGGCCAGCCCGACTGCGCAGGGGCAGGCGATGATCAGCACGGCGATGGCGTTGACCAGGGCATAGGTGAGCCGCGGTTCCGGCCCGACGAACCACCAAACCAGCGCGGTCACCACGGCAATCGCCACCACGACCTGCACAAAGTATGCCGCGATCAGATCGGCCAGTCGCTGGATCGGTGCCCGGGTGCGCTGTGCTTCCCCGACCATGTGCACGATCTTGGCGAGCAGCGTATCCGCGCCTACACGCTCGGCACGCATCACCAGCGACCCGCTGCCGTTCATCGTCACGCCGGTGACGCGATCGCCGGCGTTCTTGGCCACCGGCACCGGCTCCCCGGTGATCATCGATTCATCCACCCGGCTTGCACCTTCGATTACAGTGCCGTCAACCGGTATTTTTTCGCCGGGTTTCACGCGCAGCCGGTCGCCGACCACCACGGCGTCGAGCGCCACCTGTTCCTCGGTGCCGTCTTCGCGCAGTCGCCACGCAAGGTTGGGGGCGAGGCGCAGCAATTCGCGGATCGCCTGGCTGGTCTGGCCCATGGCACGCAACTGCAGCACGTCGCCGAGGATGACCAGTGTCACGATGACTGCCGCTGCTTCGAAATAAGTGCCCACAGCGCCGTCGTGCTCACGGAATTCGGCAGGGAACAAATCGGGCAGGAAAATCGCAACCAGGCTGAACAGATAAGCCAGACCCACGCCCAGGCCGATCAGCGAATACATGTTGAGCGAGCGGTGCGCCAGCGACAGCCAGAATTTGCGCAGGATCGGCCAGCCGACCCACCACACCACGGGAGTGCCGAGCACGAACTCGATCCAGCCGCGCGCCCGCGGCATCAGGCCGAAGGGTTCCTGGATGCCGACCATTGGCGACATAGCAAGGATGACCAATGGAACGGACAGTGCGACGCCGACCCATAACCGCCGTGTGAGATTGCGCAATTCCGAATCATCGACTTCGCCGGTGCCCGCAATCGGTACCAGCGCCATGCCGCAGATCGGGCAGTCGCCGGGCTTATCGCGGAGGATTTCCGGGTGCATCGGGCAGGTGTAGCGCGCAGCTTTCAGCGCATCTTCGGCGGCGGGCGCTGCGGACTGCGTTTTACTGATGTACTTCACGGGATCAGCCTGGAACTTAGCCAGACAATTCTTGCTGCAAAAGTAGTATTTCACATGTTCATGCTCAAGCGAGCCCGCCGCGGATTGCGGATCGACCTTCATGCCGCAGACCGGATCGGTTACTTTTGCCGGCGTGGTGTGCTGATGTTCGTGTTGAGTTGGATTCATGATGTACTCGAAGTAAATGAGAATTCGCACTTTCCCTTGTGCGGCGAGAGCAGGGCACACTTGAGGCAAGGCAGGATGAGGTCCATGGGTATCAATATGAAATGCACTATAGATTCGTCGCTCGACACAGCCCCTGCGACTTGGAGGGGGTATCGGGACACCCGGGCGCCGCAGTTGAATCAGCCGCATTGTCTGTGAAAACCGGCGCGAAACCTCCGCCGGGAGTGCGAAAGTTTGTCGTCTGGCCCTGATAGAGGCGCGCCGTGATGAATTGCACTGCGCCGTCATACACGTAGTTGCGCACGTCGAACTTGAGCGCCTGCGGCGCCTGATCGCCTGCGATCAGCCTCTCTCCCGGGGTCACCAGCGCCTGCGCTATGTAGTCGCCCGCAAGGATCTCCGCCCACACGCGCTTGGTCAGCTTGTCGCCCCGGTATGCGGCCCTGCTGCCGAAACCCGCAGCCGGTTTGAAAAAAAGCTTGCGCCGCTGCGACCACAAACGCTCGGCATCAGCGGCATGAACAATTTCAGTTCTCGGGATGCCGTTCAGTAGTGTTCGCGAAATTTCTTCAGAGACGCCTAACGAGCGTAAGCGATCGGGATCGCTGAGCACGGCGAGGTTGCGCTTATTGGCGTAGAGCGCATGCGCACGTGGATCTGGTGTCAGAACCATGGCGTTGTTCAGGTAGGCTTCACGCAGCACAGCTTGTGCCGGCGTTTCCAGCATGAAGTCGGTGAGTCGGTTGTAGACAAGATCAATCGGGTCATTCCCATACCACAGCATGCCATCGTGCAGCCGCAACGCCGACGGATCGGCGATGACCGCGTCCACGCCATGCCGGCGGAACAACTGCTGGAACAGCACGAACTCGGGATACAGATACTGGTCTTGCGGGTTTTCGTCGACGATGGCGATACGGCGCAGATCGCGGGCGCCACGTGCCAGGCGCCATTCAGCGAAAAACATGTCGACGAAGGTTTGATCGAGTGCTGACAGCGCGACCGGATCGCTTGTCATGCCGGCAATTGCCGGGCAACAAACCTTTTGCGCGCGCGCCAGAACGGCATTGAGCAGCGCGCCGCCGGCGTTGGTATTGATCTCGATCAGCATTGGTCCGGCGCCGGCCACATGGAAATCATAGCTGAGGAATGCCCCTCGAGTGCCCGCGGCATCCAAATGTGCCACCGGCGGCGCCCATGCGAGAACGGTCTCGCGGTACGCCGGCAGCGCAATCACTGTCTGCACCGCCCGCACGATCTCGGCCATTTGGTCCAGATGGCGCCGGGAAACAAACACCGGCAGTGCCGCGAACAGGTGAGGGCATTTCTCCAGAATCAACGGATACACGTTGCGCGTGCCTGAGGCCATTTTGAACTCGCGCTTCAGCGCATCAGCATCAAGACTGATGCAGAAGCAGTCTCTGTTAAGCGATTCGACGCCGCGCACCTCGGGTTGTGGATCGGGCACGACTTGCGTTTCACCAGCAGGATCCGGCTTCATGGATTCGATCACATTCGCTCCTGGAAATAGCGCCTGCTGCGCATGGCATCGACCGCCACCAGCCACATGACGAGCCAGGCTGTGCCGACAAACAGCAGCGCACTCAATGTGAGCCGCAGCCCGAGGCGGTTGTTTCTGGACAGGCGAGCCCGGACAAACGCAATTTGCGGCGCAAACCGGCGGCATGAGGTGGCGACGCACGGGCGAGCAGAATTTTTTAGCCATTCGATCATGTTATTTTGAAATGACGGTGTCGACGATCACTTGCGCCTCTTGCATGATGCGCCGCAAATGGTCGTCTCCGCGGAAACTCTCCGCATAGATTTTGTAGATGTCCTCAGTCCCTGACGGACGGGCAGCGAACCATCCATTCTCTGCAATCACCTTCAGACCGCCTATCGGAGCGCCGTTGCCCGGTGCGTGGTTGAGTATGCTTTGGATTTTTTCTCCAGCGAGGTATGTGGACCGAACCTGCTGAGATGAGAGCGTCGATAGCATCGCTTTTTGCTCTGGAGTGGCAGGCGCGTCGACCCGATCGAAGGCAGCCCCACCAAACTCGCGCCCAAGCTCGCGGTAGATCTCGCCCGGATCGCGGCTCATTTTCGCGGTGATTTCTGCCGAAAGCAGTGCCGGGACAATTCCATCCTTATCAGTCGTCCATACCGAGCCGTCGCGGCGCAGCAGCGATGCGCCCGCGCTTTCCTCGCCGCCAAAACCGAGTGTTCCGTCGTAGAGACCGGGCGAAAACCATTTGAAGCCGACCGGTACTTCGTACACTTGGCGGCCGAGCCGCCTGGCCACGCGGTCGATCATCGTCGTGGTGACAACGGTCTTGCCGATTGCCGCACTCCTGCTCCACTCCGGCCGATGCTGGAACAGATAATCGATCAGCACCGACAGGTAATGATTCGGCGCCATCAATCCGCTGCCGCGGGTGACGATGCCGTGACGGTCGTGGTCGGTATCACAGGCGAACGCGACGTCATAGGTGTCCTTCAACCCGATCAGCGGCTGCATCGCGTACGATGACGACGGGTCCATGCGAATCCTGCCGTCCCAGTCCACTGTCATGAATGCGAATTGCGGATCGACTTTTTCACTGACCACGGTCAGATCGAGCTGGTAGCGTTCTGCGATTGGCGCCCAGTAATGCACGCCGGCGCCACCGAGCGGATCGACACCCATGCGGATGCCGGCGCTGCGGATCGCGTCAAAGTCGATGATGCTGCCGAGATCTGCAACATAGGCGTGAAGGTAATTGTGCTCGTGCGTGGTTGCGGCCTTGCGCGCGAGCGCCAGCTGCATGCGCTTGACGTCCCTCAGACCACCTTCGAGCAAGGCATTGGCACGGTTCTGCACCCAGCCGGTGATGTCGCTATCGGCCGGTCCCCCGTTGGGCGAGTTGTATTTAAAGCCGCCATTGTCGGGCGGATTGTGCGAGGGGGTGATGACTATGCCATCGGCGAGTCCGGTTTTGCGGACCTTGTTGTAAACCAGGATCGCGTGTGAGACCGCCGGCGTCGGGGTGAACCCGCCGTCGGCCGCGATCATGGTTTCGACGCCATTCGCGGCCAGTACTTCCAGCGCGTTCTCGAACGCCGGCTGCGACAATGCGTGGGTGTCAATGCCCATGAACAGCGGGCCGTCGATACCCTGGCCCTTGCGGTATTCGCAGATCGCCTGACTGATCGCCAGGATGTGGTACTCGTTGAAGCTGCGATCGAACGAGCTACCGCGATGGCCGGAGGTGCCAAACGCAACGCACTGCGCCGGCACGCCGGGGTCGGGTTTCAGATCGGCGTAGGCAGCCAGCAGTTTCGGGACGTCAACCAGGATCGACGCCGGGGCGGGCTTGCCGGCGAGAGGACTGATACGCTGGCTCATGTGTCAGATCCCGGTTTGTGAGTTTCACGCAAGTGCCGGTAGCGACGGATCAAGGTATTGGTCGAACTGTCGTGAGTCATAACCAGCCCCCCGTGAATCCCGCGCGCCGCAGTCCCGTGACCACGTAGGGGCAGGCGCGCATCAGCCGCCACAGAAAATCCGACCGGTAGTTCTCGCACATCAGCACGACCGGACCCAAGTTGATCCCGAAGTGGTGCGCCGACGTCCAGCCCGCGCCGGGATCGGCCTCGTTCGGAAAGGTCAGATTAAAGCTGCACTTAAAACAGTATTTACCTGTGGTCTGGGGATACACGTCCTGAAAATGCCGGACCGTTGGCAATACGATCTCGGGGGCGAATGGCAGCGACGCGACTACTGCCCAATGCGCAATGGTTCCGTCGTCGGGGCCGTAAGGTGCGCCGCGTGCGGCATAGTCGAAGAACAAGCGATCGATGCCGTGAAGTTTGCGCGTCGTCCATCCCGGCCCGTCGCTCGCGGTGAGCCCCCAAAAATTCTCGCCGTAGCCCGCGAATCCGAGAGGATTGCGGATCGCGTACTCGCGCTGAACGTAGGTCGCGCGCCGACTGTTCTCGCAATAGTCGATGCCCTTGTCGCGCGCGAATGCATCCTGAATTCCGCGAAAATCCACCCAGATGTGCGAGTACTGGTGGATGAAGAGCGGACCGCCATAGATTAATTCGTAGCCGTAGATCTCTTTCCATTGGTAAGTCGAGGCCCACGCCGCGTAACACTCCGTCGGTAGGGGGTGCGTCGGCGAGCCCAGTCCGAGCAGGTACAGGAGAACAGCCTCGTCATAGCCTTCCCAGCGATAGGGCAGAAATCCGCTCTCGGGCTTCCACCCGTGGGTGACCGTCGCTCCGCCGTCGCACGCCCATGGCCAATCCGCTCGCCGGTAGAGCGCGTCAGCCAACGTCCGTATCTCCTGTTCGTCTTCACTGTCCTGATCGAAATACGCCGCGACGGCAAGCATGCCGGCCAGCAGGAAGCTGGTATCGACCGTCGATAATTCGCACAGGCCGGCGCGCCGTCCGGTGGTCATGTCGAGAAAGTGATAGTAGAAGCCTTTGTGCCCGGTCGCGTCGGGCGCTGTACTTTGCGTGCTGGTCCAGAAGAACCGCATCAGCGCCAGCGTGCGCCCGATCGCATCGGTTCGAGTCATCCAGTCGCGCTCGACGCCGACGGGGTAGGCCGCGAGCGCGAAGCCCACGGCCGCGATGCTCGCGGGAGCGCCTGGGTGCGAGGTGTCAACCACGAGACCATTCTCGGGGTTGGTTTCATGCAGGAAATAGTCGAAGGCATGTCGCTGCAACGCGTCCAACCTCGTCTCACCGAAGTCTGGGGGGATGGCCATTTTCTCCCGAATATTCAAGTGAGCCGCGCGGTCAAGGTTGGCATGGCCGCCTAAGCTATCCACGCAGCCACCTTTTTTTCGTATGGTGCTTCTTCGCCGCGATAATGAGTTTCATTGTTTACCAATACATCAGGCGAGCACGGTAGGGCGCTCGCATTTAAGGAACCATCGCGGCTGGAACGCTTTGTTTCGGACTTGCCGCCCCGGACGCCTCGGGCGACACTTTCTTGCCCGGTTGGCGGATGCCTGCCAGCTTGGTCCGCTTCAGCATCAACGCATTGATCGCCACAATGAGGGTACTGCCGGACATCGACAGTGCTGCGACCTCCGGACTCAATACGAACGGATACAAGACGCCCGCAGCGAGCGGGAACGCGATCACGTTGTAGCCCACCGCCCACCACAGATTCTGGTGCATCTTGCGCAAAGTGGCGCGCGACAACTCAATCGCACCGACGATGTCGTAGGGGTCGCTCTTCATCAGCACTACATCGGCGCTTTCCATCGCCACATCAGTGCCGGCGCCGATGGCAAAGCCAACGTTCGCCTGGGTCAGCGCGGGCGCGTCGTTGACACCATCGCCGACCATCCCGACCTTCTTGCCCGTTGCCTGGAGCTCTTTGACCTTCGCGGCCTTCTGGCCCGGCAGCACATCGGCCAGCACGCTGTCGATGCCAAGGTCCGCGGCGATACGCTTGGCGGTGCCGGCGTTGTCGCCAGTCAGCATCACCACTTCGATACCGCGCTCGCGCAGCTTCGCCACCGCTGCCTTGGAGGTTGGTCGCGCGGCGTCGGCAATAGCGATGAGTCCGATCACACGGCCGTTCTGGGACACATGAACCACGGTTCGGCCCTCGCTTTGCATTCGCGCGGCTGCGGCCTCCAACGCCCCTAGCGCGAGCTTTTGCGTATCCATCAGCAGACGGTTGCCGAGGAATACCGTGCCGCCGGCTGTTTCTGCCTGCGCGCCCATGCCATCGATACTCTTGAAGCCTGTCGGGGCGACAACGGCAAGTTTCGCCGCCCGGCGCAGGATGGCCTGAGCGAGCGGGTGAGCCGATCCCTGTTCGACGGCGGCGGCAGCGAGCAGCACCACGTCTTCGGTGATTCCTTCCGCCACCACCATTTCCACGACTTCCGGTTTGCCAACCGTGAGTGTGCCGGTCTTGTCGAAAATGATGACGTTGAGTTTCGTCGCGTCCTCCAGCGCCGAGGCATTTTTGAACAGAATGCCGTTTGCGGCGCCCAGGCCAGTACTCACCATGATCGCCATCGGCGTCGCGAGTCCCAACGCATCCGGGCAGGCGATCACGAAAACCGTGATGGTCAGTGTCACTGCGAACAACAGCGGCTGGCCGATCCACCAGAACCACACCGCAAAGGTCACAAGACCGACGACGATCGCGGCAATGACCAGCCATTGCGCGGCCTTGTCCGCCAGAAGTTGTGAGGGTGCTTTTGAGTTCTGCGCCTCCTGCACCAGTTTCACGATTTGCGCCAGCGCACTATCGGCGCCAACCTTGGTCGCCTTGTAACGAAAGCTGCCGCTCGTATTGATCGTTGCGCCGATCACCGTGGCGCCAGGGCCCTTCTGCACCGGCATCGACTCGCCGGTCAACATGGACTCGTCGACCAGCGATTCTCCGGTTTCTACTGTGCCATCGACCGGAATCTTGTTGCCGGGCCTGATCACGACAATCTCTCCCGCCAACACCTCCGCCGTTGAAACTTCAACCTCAGCGCCGTTGCGGATGACCGAAGCCTTTGCCGGAGTCAGGTCCATCAGCGCCCGAATAGCTGACGAAGCGCCGGCACGGGCGCGCATTTCCAGCCAGTGGCCGAGCAGTATGAAAACCAGCAGGACGGCCACGGCTTCGAAGAACTGCCCGCCCTCTTTGTAAAAGAAAGTGGTGACTACACTGAAGAGATACCCGGTACCCACGCTCAACACGATCAGCGCCGCCATGCCCAAGGTGCCCTTCCTGATCGCGCGCCAGGCGGAGACGAAGAACGGCCAGCTCGGATAGACAACGGCGAGAGTTGCGAAGATAAGCAACCATACATTGAGGTCGAGATCAAACGGTGGCGCAGGCGGAGTAAAAAGACCCATCGGTGAGTAAAAAAAGATAGGCACGGTGAAGATCAGGCAGATCCAGAAGCGGTTGCGCATGTCACGAACCATGGCCGGTAGATCCATGTTGCCGCCATGACCCATCTCATGCGCCATGTCCGCCGACATGGCGGGCTGTGCGCCCGGCTTTGCGTGGTCCTCGTGGCCCTTGCCTGGGGGAGCCGCGGGCGTGGCGTCGGGTGTGGCGGCAGTGGCATCGGCGGCCGGTTTCGGTGAGGTAGCTGCTGGTGATGACGGCGCCGTGGCCGGCGCCGCTTTGTCGTGTTGTGCGGTGCCTGCCGAAGCGGCGTCCGCGGTGGCAGATGCGATGGGGGAAGTTTTTGGCGAAACGGGTGCTGGGGTTGCAGGCGGTGCTGCCGGCGCTATGTGGCCTTCGTGAGCGTCGCCCGCCGAAGCGGCAGCGCGGGCGTCGGACTCATACCCGCGTTGGCGCACGGCCGACTTGATATCGTGGACCTCGAGTCGGGTTTCGTCGTAGCGCACCGTGGCGTTTCCCGCAGCGAAATTCACGGTAACACTTTCGATACCCGGCACTTCGCCAATCCGCTTTTCCACTTCGTCCACGCTCAATACCGACAGCATGGCGTGCACTTCAATCACGCTCGTTTTCATCGCGCTTCCTTAACCCTCTTCATTTTCAAAACTCCGTATTGCATCTGCGGCCACATCGCGAGCGGGCCGTTCGAAAGATTTGAGTCGTCGTATGCGCATACGCTTTTCGGGACCGGCCGGACCAGCCGATCATCGATGTCGGCATAGCGAGACCGGCCGGGAAAATGAAGCATCGTCCTGGTTTCCTTTAGGCATCTTATGTTTGACGTAGCGCTCCGCATCTCCCGGCCCTTCTTCGTCAATCATTTCGCACACTGCCAATGGTGTCGACGCACCGGCACGCCAAAACCATCCCACAGGGAGAAAGTGATCTGTCTGGTTTGCGATTTCCTGGGTTGGCTGGAAGGACACTTCCAAACCAGATTCCACCTGCATGACTTCATCGGGAAGCGGTTGGAATTCACCCGTTTGCTCGTCATGCATGTGCGGCATGAAGATACCGAGTCTGTATTCAGATAGTCGGCGAAGCATCTCCCGGACTTCTGGAAGATGGATCGCTTCCTGAGCAGTTCTCAACGCTGGTGGCAAACCGCGAGTATTACCTTGTGAAACATTCGCTATCGTCATGATCGTCTCCTGCTTAGATGTAGCTGACCCATTCGAGGTGGCCAGGTCTGGTGCGGTGTATTTGAAGTGAATGCTGTAGCAGTCTGCGGCGAATGGATGTGCCGATGCTCATTGCGGTGTTTGTGGGTAAAGTGACTCATGCTTGTTGTCCGTTCAGAAGGAGTATCCCTAATGTCTAGCGGTGAGCATATTCAAATGACACATGAGTCCGCGGGACACCGCGCGGTTGTTTGATGTCCAGCGTGATGCGGATCGGACCGGGGTTGCGTATTACAAAAAAATTGCCATAGGTCAATACACCCGCCATCTGCATGGCGTCGAGAGATTTTGTTTGCGGTTTCAAGTCAGCCTGACTGACGCTGGCTCTTACCTCGGCATCGGTGATCCGTTCTTTCTTCCGTGCATCGAATATGGAAACGAGCAGATGGTATGCGTTGGGCGCGACTTGCACGCCGCCATGCATAGTCCGCTCGGGATGATCGGAAGGGTGTGCAAGCAGCACGGAACTCGGTATAAAGCCGTAAAAAATCTCAACGTTGCCCCTGACAATTGGTTGGCGCATTTCAGCTGCTGTGCTCGCCAATGAAATTATTAATGCGACAGCGAGTAGCGTGAGTCGGGTGCAGTTAATGATTTTCATGCCTGCCTGGTTTCAAGCTTGTGCGGAAGATTCAGGTATGAGAGGGCGCTTTGGTCTACGCACTGATATCGCGCTTTTTTTGCTCGTACTCATCCTGTCCGATTTCTCCCTTCGCATAGCGTTCCTTGAGGGTGTCGAGGGGCGTCTTTTCTGAAGGGCCATTACGCGAGGAGCTCCGGGAACTGAAGAACCAGATCGCCAGGGCGATAGGTATCAGCCACAGCAGGACCATTCCCAACCCGCCACCAAACATCCATCCTCCATGATCATATCCGAACATGTTGTATTCCTTTCGCATTAACGAGCTGCTGTTGGGGTAATTCATACCGTGATGCCAGGTCACCTTGACCGGATTAGCCGGATTTCGCTTTAGCGCGTGGGTAAAAGCGATCAACGAAAAAGTTGTATAGCGGAGCAAATATTAGTCCGATGTAAATGCCGTAGAGAAAAGTTTCGACCAGCCCGAGAAAAAAACTTGGCCATGTGAGCCAGGTAAAGCCTGGCAACAGTTTTAGCCAGGTTTCATACATGCGCTGGTCAAAAGCCAAGTCATAGGCTACACAGAGCACATAGGAAATGGTCAGAAACGATCCGGATGTCAGTCCGACAACGCGCCAATCGAGCTTACCCATGATGTCCTCCTTGGGGTAGGGAATTGAGATATTGATCCGGTGCCTGATCGAATTTGTCACGGCAGGACCTTGAACAGAAATAGTAGGTGTTGCCGCCATACACAGAAGCTGCAGCCGCTTTTGGTTGATCGACAGTCATGCCGCAGACGGGGTCTTTGGTATCGCTGTTAGTTGGGCTACCGCTTTTGTGCGCTGAGTGACCGTGACCGCCCATCATGTGTGCGCCACAGCCGTAACGCATCATCACAAAGAACAACCCGCCCCAGATCAGAAACCAGCCGAGGCTTTTCAGGCTTTCCGCATCCATGGTTCTTCTCCTTTTCGTTTTCCGTGCATCAGATTCGTATTGAATCGCTGGTTCCGATGACCCCGATTAGCGTGAGTATGCAAGCTGATGTCCTTCGCCTGCGGACAAGGTAATGGTGTTGATCAACTTGAATTGTTTCTGGTCGACAACCCAGATCTGAGGTTTGGCGCTGCTGGATACGTACACTTTTCCTGTGCCGGGAACTACTCCAAGGTGATAGGGTGCAGGTGAAAGTGTCAGAGTGCGCATGACCCCTGTTTCCGTGTCTAAAGCAACCAGCTTGTCTCCAGCGCGATCGCTTACGAAAAGCGTACGACCATCGTCACCTAGATCGATTCCGTGAATATTTTTTCCTGCGGCGAACTCGCGCTCAATTTTTCCAGTGATTACGTTGACAACAGACACTTTTCCGGCTCGGGCGCTGGCAACGAAAATTCGCTGCTGGTCACCAGAGAACACCATGTGCTCCGGGGTTGCGCCGGCATCCAGGCGGCGGACAACCTTCCATTCCGGAATACTGACCTCGGTCAGCGTGCCATCACCGGTGTTGCTGACGAAAGCACGTTTTCCATCGCGCGTGATCAGTGTGTAGTTCGGCGTTTGGCCGGTCTTGATCGTGTGGATAATTTTTTCCGTCGTTATGTCGAGCACGGTAATGTATCCGCGACCGAGGTGTGTCGAGATTATGTAGCGCCCGTCGGGCGTGATTGCCTGGTGATGGGTGGCGCCTGCAACCGGAACCGTTGACATCACGTGGCCGTGTACCGGATGAATCACGAACAATTTGCTGTTCGGGCGGTCAGTCGGAGCACCTTGTGGAAGCGGTGTTTCATTCAAACTTCCGGCGATCAGGTACTCGCCATCCGGGGTCGCCACCAAGCCGTGAGGGTTCTCCACGCCGGTGTAAGTCTTGGTGATCTGCCCGGTTTCAGGATTCACGGCAATAACCTGGTTCGCCGAACCTAGTGCGATGTAAACGGTTTTGGTGGCGCTGGCCAGCCCTGTTGTGGCGACGAGCAGCATCGCAACCAGGGCATTCGTGATTAATTTCTTGTGGATCATGTTTATGTTCCTTAAGGGTATCGGTTCGGTCCGCGCCGCTTGCAACGCGGACCAGAAATGTCATCTCATCGGCATGGATTGGTTCATCTGGTCATGCTGCATCATCTGTTCCATCATCATCTGCATCATGTCCATGCGTTGATCCATCCCGTCCTGACGCTGCTTGGGATCCATGCCGGGAATTTGACTTCCGCCCATCCCAGGACCCATGGCACTACCCTGGCCGCCCATGCCGCCGCCGGTTCCACCTGGGCCCATACCCGCCCCCCCCTGTCCACCCATCATCGGACCGCCCATGCCGCGCATCATTTGCATGTTGCTCTGCATTGCCTGCATGTGATCCTGTAACAGCTTCTGCCGCTCCTTGGGATCCTTGGTCTGGCGGATTTTGTCCATCTGCTGCTGCATGCTCTTGAAGTTGCCCTGCATTTGCGAAAATTGCTTGTTGTCCATCATGCCCATAGCGGCAGGTTTAACAGTCGAAGGTTTGGTGTTTGCGTTTTCCGCAGCAAGTGCGGCAGGTGCGGTGGCAATCAAAAGTGCAAGCATCGAAGTCGTAATGACGGTTTTCATGATTTCTCCATGAGTTGATGACAAACGTTCGCTCCGAAAAAGATTCCGGGATGCGGTGCTGCAAGAAAAAATTGTTGCCAGCGGTTGGTGCCGGCCAGATGGCTAACTGCGGAAGTTGCCGAAGAGGATGAAACGGGCAATCCCGGTAATGGGAGTCTTGGCCAAAACGGCAGGCATGCAGGTATCCGTTTCCCGGGCGGGAGCGGAGGTGAGTTTCAGCGTCAACAGAGGCAGGTCATCTGCAACCAGCGCCTGACTCAACCCGCTGGCCTGCGGTTGGGGGGACTTGAGATGGCAATGCAGGGGCACTTCCAAGGGGGAACTGTGGCGCCCTGCCAAGTCTGGGACATGATCGGCACGGTCATGACCGAGGCTGCCATGTTCCGGTTGGGCCACTGCGTGTGCAGCGGAATCTGCAACCGAGGCTGTCAAGGGAGCAAGCAACAGAAGGGCTGCTATCGCGACCCATCGCGCAATACTGGAACCCTTTATGTCGTTTTTACCCATGCAGATATTTTCCATGCTGCCGCGCACCGACTATTGATATGGATCAAATGCCGACGAACAACAGGGAGTTGTTGTGAAGGCGTTGCTCCAGCGCCGACCTATACTGCGTCTCGGCTGAATTGAAAGTCCGTGCGGAAACGTACATTGCTGCGCGCCACAGCGTCCTACCGGATGCACGAGAGCTTAAAACAGGGGGTTAGGCGCTAAGCAGAGGCGATTGCTCCTCTGCTTGAACGGGGGGGTACAGGCGCTGCCATTCGTGACCCGGTTCGGCAGTGCCGGATCCCGGGGCTGAAACACCATGCTCATCAAGGCAGCATGTCGGGGTTGTGCATTTCAGTAACGCGCGTAAACGGAATGCCGCCCTTTTTTGTCGACCAGCAGCACGTTGTAAGCCTGAGGGGTGGGCGATTCCATGCCCGGTGAGCCCTGCGGCATGCCGGGCACGGCAAGTCCGGCCGCGGCAGGACGCCCGGCGAGCAGGCGTTTGATTTCACGTGCCGGCACATGGCCTTCGATGGCATAACCCTCCACCACGGCGGTGTGACAACCGCCCAGCGCATCGGGGATGCCGCGGCGTTTGCGCTCGATGCTGGTGTCTTCGACAGCCACCGACTTCACACGGAAGCCGTTGGCGCGCAGATGTTCCATCCACGCGCCGCAGCAGCCTCAGGTCGGGTTGAGGTAAACCGTGACCAAGGGCGGGTCTGCGGCGAACACCGGCGCTGCGGCTGCGGCGGCAAGCGCCAGTATGAACATCCTTCTGTCGGTCATGTCATCACTCCTTTTCGCTGGCGCGGGACGCGGCCAGTCACTGGTTTACTTCAACAACGCTTCGAACGCCCGCGGGTTAAAGCCCTGCATGCGCCGCTCTCCCACCAGAATCAGTGGCACGCCGTGGCCATTTAGAGCGCGGAATTTCTCGAGATTTTCCGCCGAGGCTTCGATATCGTATTCGATATAACTGATCTGATGGCGTTTGAAATAGTCGCGGGCCTTTTTGCAATACGGGCACCAGCGGGTGCCGTACATGATCACGGGGCTGGTGAGGTGCTGACCGTGGCGTTCCACCGCTTCGGGACCGGATAAATAGTCCCTGGCAGTGGGCAGTCCCATCAGCAGCAGGCTTACCAGCAGCAGGCCTGCCAGCGGGTAAAACCGCTTTCTGGCGCCGGTATGGAAATTGCGCAAACGGGAAATGATCCGGGTCACGGATTCCTGCCTTGGCTGCTGATGGGCTGGCGCTGTGTCACGAGTGGGCAACCGTCTATTTCGCCGGTTCGATTTGTGTCACGGTGTATGCGCCGCCGGTTTTCTCGGCGGTGAACTTGACCTTGTCCCCGGTTTTTGCCTTGTCGAGCAAGGCTGGATCCTTGACCTGGAACACCATGGTCATCGGCGGCATGCCGAGGTTCTCGATTGCGCCATGGCGGATGGTGATTTTTTTGGCGTCCATGTCCACCTTGCGTATTTCGCCATCGGTCATCGGGCCAGTTGTCTTTGCCACCGACTTTGTTTCGGGGTGATGCGCATTGTGATCAGTGGATTGTGCGCCCGATTGTGCGCTCAGCGGCAGGGCGGTCAGGGAGTAAATAATTGCAACAAAAATGAGAACGGTGCGGTTCATGGTGAAACCCTTTTGATGTTGATGTTGATGTTGATGTTGATGGTGGTTGCGGTCTGTCTCTGACTAAAACTCATTTGACAGCGACATTGCCGACCATGCCGGCTTCAAAATGACCGGGGATCAGGCAACCGAAATTGAAATTTCCGGCCTTGGTGAACTGCCAGGCAATGGTTTCTGTCTTGCCGGGCGCGACATGCGCCATGTACGGCTCGGAATGTTCCATGCCCGGAAATTTCTGCATCAGCACCGAGTGTTCCTTGAGCTCGCTCATGGTGCCGAGCACAAACTCGTGCATGATTTTTCCGGAATTTTTGATCACGAACTTGATGGTTTCACCCTGCTTGACGGAGAGGGACGCAGGGTTAAAGCGCATCTGGTCGCTCATGTCGACGTTGACGGTGCGTGTGCTCTTCGCCGGATCGCCTTCGCGGCCAAAGGGCTTTTCTTCCTTGGAGATGGTTTTTTTTGTGGTAGGGGCGTTCTTGGCGTCGCTGTGCGCCCAGATTGTGGGGGCAGCGGCGAACAGCAGGGTGGCAGTAACAATGGCTGACAGCAGTTTCATTTTTATCTCCTTGATTTTAAATGATAATTAATGATCTGGATTAATGACCTGAATGAGCGCCGGATGGTTTACGCACCTGCACTTCACGTGCAGGGGATGCGGGCCGGGCGGCCGGCCGGGAATCGGGCTTGGCGCGCGCCGTAACCGGGGCGTCGCCCTGCCATTCGTAAGCGACGGTGCCCGGCGGATGCTGGTACCAGCCCGGATCCTTGTAGTCGTTTTTCGCAAGGCCTTCGCGGACCTTGACGACGCTGAACATGCCGCCCATCTCGATCGGGCCGAAGGGCCCCGTGCCCGTCATCATCGGCAGCGTGTTGTCGGGCAGTGGCATTTCCATCTCACCCATGTCGGCCATGCCGCGCTCACCCATGACCATGTAATCCGGCACCAGATTGATGATCTTCTGCGCGATGCCGCGGTGATCAACGCCGATCATCGTCGGCAGGTTGTGGCCCATCGCGTTCATGGTGTGATGCGACTTGTGGCAGTGGATGGCCCAGTCGCCCGGTGCGTCGGCGACGAATTCAAAGGCGCGCATCTGGCCAACGGCGACGTCCACCGTCACTTCCGGCCAGCGCGCATTTTTCGGCACCCAGCCGCCGTCGGTGCAGGTGACTTCGAAATCGTAACCGTGCATATGGATCGGGTGGTTGGTCATCGTCAGGTTGCCGAAGCGGATGCGTACCCGCTCGCCCTTGCGCACGACGAACGGATCAATGCCCGGGAAGACCCGGCTGTTCCATGACCACAGGTTGAAGTTGAGCATTTCGGCAATCTTCGGCGTGGCGGCGCCGGGAGCGATGTCGTAGGCATTGATCAGAAACACGAAGTCGCGATCCACTTTCATGAAGCCGGGGTTCTTCGGATGCACGACGAAAAACCCCATCATGCCCATCGCCATCTGCACCATTTCGTCGGCATGCGGGTGGTACATGAAGGTGCCGGATTTTTTCATCGCGAATTCATAGACAAAGGTTTTGCCGACCGGAATCTGCGGCTGGTTCAGGCCGCCGACGCCGTCCATGCCGTTGGGCAGCAGGATGCCGTGCCAGTGCACGGTGGTGTGCTCCGGCAGCTTGTTGGTGACGAAAATGCGTACCTTGTCGCCTTCGACACATTCAATGGTGGGGCCCGGCGATTGCCCGTTGTAACCCCACAGGTTTGCAGTCATGCCCGGCGCCATCTGCCGGCGCACCGGTTCGGCGATCAGATGGAATTCCTTCCAGCCGTTCTTCATGCGCCAGGGCAGTGTCCAGCCGTTCAGGGTCGCCACCGGGTTGTAGGGGCGGCCGTTGGGCGGGATCAGCGGCGCTTGCATGTCAGGCTTGGTTTGAATGGGCGCTTCAGGCACTGCGCCCTGCGCGGCACGGCTTACGGTCGCCGCACCGAGCAGTGCGCCCCCGGCGGTACGCAGAAAATTACGTCGTGTGGACATGATGTTCTTTCTCAATGAAGTGTCGGATGTCAGTGTGCGGGGGCATCGCCGGCAGCGGCCTGCATGGCGCCGCCGGGTGCGGCGATCACGCCGGGCGAGGTGCCGGTGAGGGTGAGCTGCAGCGTGGATTCGGCGAGCCAGTAGTCGCGCTGCGCCTCGATGGTGGCATTGACTGCGGCAACCTGCTGCCGGGCATCGACCAGCAGTTCGAACACGCTGATCAGCATGCCGTTGTAACGCAGCAGGTTTTCTTCGGAAATGCGTTTTCGCAGCGGCAAAATCTCGTCGCGGTAGTGTTTGGCGAGATCGAGCGCGGTGCGATACGCGGCATAGGCTTCACGTACTTCCGAGCGGGCGCGCACCGCGGTGTCCGCGGCGCGGTTCGCGGCCTGCATGTAAGTGTGTTCGGCGCGGGCGCTGCGCGCGCTGCCCCAGTCAAAAATCGGCAGGCGGATCTCGATTTCGTAGCCGGTCTGGCGCGCCTGTCCGGTTTCGCTGTTGCGCAGGTAGCCCACTTCGAGCACGCTGATGAAGCCGGTGGCTTTGGTGAGGCCGAGCGAGGCCGCGATGTTTTCGGCTTCCTTCAGCGCGCCCTGTACGTCGAGGCGCTGCTGCATTGCCAGAGTTTCGATGTCGGCAATTTCGCGGGCGGTTTTCGGCAGATCGGGCAGCCGGTCGGGCAGTGTGTATCGGATGTCGTTGCCCCACAGGCCCATCAGCCGCGTCAGCCGCTCGCGCTGGGCGACGGCCGTCTGCTGCGCACGCGCGAGTTGCGCGGTCGACTCACCGTAGAACAGCTGTTCGCGTGCCTGGTCGAGCTTGCTGAAGTTGCCCACGGCGGCCATGCGGCGCGCCAGTTCTGCGCTGGTTTCGGCGGCGGATTTGACCTGTCCCATGTATTTGGTGGTTTCCTGCGCGGCTACCGCACTTGCCCAGGCGCGGCGTGTATCGGCTGCCACCCGCAATGTCTCGGCAGCGACGCGGCTCTGCGTGAGTGCGAAGCGGCGTTTTTCGAGATCGGTGCGCACTGGCATGGTGAGCAGACCGAGGATGTTGAACAGGAAGGTGCGATCAATCGACACGTCATCACCGCGATGCAATCGCTCGAAGCTGAAGCCGGGATTGGTGAGCCGACCGGCCTGCACCAGGTCGGATTCGGCGATGCCGAGTTCCGCATACGTGGCCTGCAGTCCGCGGTTGTTGAGCAGTGCGATTTGCACAGCGGAATCGGCCGTCAGCGGCTTCGCCAGCAATTGCTTCACTGTGGCTTGCACATGCTCGGCGTCTTTGTCGGTTTTGACCCACTTCACCTCCTGCTGGAGGCCACGGTCTTTGGCGGCACTGCCCACAGCGCCGAAGCCGCCGTCGGCGGAAAAAGTCGCGCAGCCGCCGAGGAAGGCCAGTGCCACGGCAGCAGTGAGTGCCCGCGCCGTTTTGGTAACTGATTGTTTTGAAGGGCTCATTTTTTCATTCCTTGATGACCGCTGCCGTGCTTCATGGGCGGCGCTGCGGGCGTCGATGTGCCGGCTGCAGGTGCGGACGCTGTCGGTGTTTTTACGGATTGCGCAACGCCGTGACCAGCGTGAGCGTTGGCGCCGCCAAAAATGCCGAGGTGGCCGCCGACGCGTCCGGCCTCGTCGTTGACTTCGCGCCAGGACGCAAGTTTTTCGTCGCGGAATGGCTGGTAACCGTCAAAGGCTGAGGCGTATTCCGGGGACGGCGCAACAGCGCGTGGATCCGCCGGATGGGCGCGGCTCGGTTGTTGTGCTGCGGCTGGCATCAGCCACAAGGCTGCGCAAGTGCAGCACAGGACTGCAAATCTCGATTGCATGATGATCCCTATTGGTGTGCGGGCGGTGTGCTCGCCCAACGCGGCGCCTGCGCTTGACGCGCGGGCGCACCACTTGAAGTGCGGGGATCAGGCCCGGGGCGGGCGCTGGGGCAGTTCGGGGATGAACAGGGTGTACAGCAATGGAATGCGCGCAGCCAGTATTGACGGTGCCGCGGGGATGCTGGCGATCAGCGTGGGTACGGCTGCGGATACAACATGGTGGCAGCAGGAATGGCCGCCGGCGGATTCCGTGGAATCGGTGTTGCCCTGGTGATGATCATGTGCGGCGGTATCGTGCTCAGGATCCGCCTGAGAAGAGTGTTGATGAGCGTCGCTTTGGGCGGCATGGCCATCGGCGCAGGCGATCATGGGCATATAGGCCGCCACTCCCTGCAACGGCAGGGCGATCAGCAATATTGCGGTCAGTAGCGTGCGTAGCGAGGACATGCGAGTAGTGTAGCGGAGTTCTGTTCAGACGATAACTGCGATGTGACTGCCTGGGAGGCTTTTGGTTCCAGGCTGCTTGTCCGGGATGGTGTCGATTTTTACCGGCAACAGGCGTATTGTCTGTAGTGACAAATATCACTGCTGTGCAATTGTCGACACTGCTGCAACAAGCATAAACCCCTGTATTTGCGAGTGCCGGCACCGCGCACTGTCGAAATTACGTCTACAGAGTCGGCAATGCGTCGACTTTTGGGCAACAAAAATACATGTAAGTTATTGTAAAGCATGACTTTTTTCACTTGCATCGCTGTCTGGAGTCGGTAGAATCCGCGCATGCAAAAAGACACGCAGTTGCTGGTGCGAAAGTTATCGGTGATCGCCGTCGCAGCCTGTTTCAGTGGCCAGGTGCTGGCCAACCCGGTCAATCCGACGGTGATCAACGGCACGGCGAGCTTCGCCACCGCCGGCAACATCCTCAACATCACCAACAGCCCCAACGCGATCATCAACTGGGGCTCGTTCTCCATTGGTGTCAATGAGCTGACGCGCTTCATCCAGCAGTCGGGCAGCTCCGCGGTTCTGAACCGCGTGACCGGGCAGGACCCGTCGGCGATCCTCGGCGCACTGCAGTCCAACGGCCGGGTGTTCCTGATCAACCCCAACGGCATCGTCTTCGGCGCAGGCGCGCAGATCAACGTCGCGGGGCTGGTGGCCTCGACGCTGAATCTCAGCAATGACGACTTCCTCAACAACCGCATGAAGTTCACCGACGGTGCAGGCGCCGGCAGCGTGGTGAATCAGGGCAGCATTACCGGCGGCAGCGTTTATCTGATCGGCAAGGCCGTGACCAACCATGGCCTGATCACCAGTCCCAATGGCGAAGTGATCCTCGCAGCGGGCAACAGCGTGGAGCTGGTCAATCCGGGTTCGCCGAACCTGCGCGTCGAAATCGTCGCGCCGGATGACGAAGCGCGCAACCTCGGCGCCATCACGGCTGAAGCCGGTCGTGTGGGCATTTACGCCGGACTGATCCACAACAGCGGCAGCATCGATGCCAGCAGGGCTGTCATCGATGGCGGCCGTGTGCTGCTGCGCGGTAACGACACCGAAGCCAATCAGCAGGCCGGCAGCATCACGCTGCAGGCGATGCATGAACTGACGCTGCAATCAGGATCATCGATCAAGGCAGATGGTCCGCTTGCCGGCACCATCGATGTATCGTCCGGCGGCAATGCCACGCTGCAAATGGATACCAGCCTGTCGGTGAATGGCCTGTCCGGCGGCACAGTCAATGTGCGCGCCGCCGGCGGCACCTTGCTCTCGGACGCCACGATTACTGCGCGGGGAGAAGAAGGGCAGGGCGGCAGGATTACGCTGACCGGGAACCAGGTCGGATTGCTGGGCCGCTCGCGCACCGACGCTTCGGGCACTCAGGGTGGCGGAACGGTGCTGGTCGGCGGTGACTACCAGGGCCTGAACCCGGGTGTGCAGAATGCGACGCGCACGCTGGTAGCTGCGGGTGCTGCGATCCG
>JBBQAO010000008.1:0-77630 GCA_038316355.1 Burkholderiales bacterium | reverse complement strand
TTCAGCAGCTTCAGCACCGGTCCGCTCGGCTTTTTGTCACCGACTTCCCACTTCTGCACGGTTGATACGCTGGTATTGAGGTATGCAGCGAACACGGCCTGACTGGCTTTGGCTTTCAGGCGCAGGCGCTTGATCTCGACCGCGGCATAGGGCTTCAGCGGGGGCAGGCGCGCAGCGTCGAACTCGCGCAGGGTCTGCGCGCCCATCACGCCGAGGTCATAGAACTCGCTCGCGGTTTCAAACATCTCTTCACGCAATCGCTTATTTGCCATGGTTGATCTCCATCAGTTCGCCCGCTGTCAGTGCATCCCGAAGCTTTGCTTCATTCATTTCCAGCAAGGCCGGGGCAATCCGCTTCATCAAGCGCAAGAAGTAAATAGGGTCAGTGTAACTTTTCTTTCCCGCCGAACCGGTCTATACCACGGAAAACTTGCACTGCCCTGATTAACGGCTGATCACGCCGCCACACGCACACCCACTGAAATGCCCGCCTTTGCGCACAGTCCGACGAGGTAATCCAGCGACAGCAACTCGACTTTGCCGCGGACGATTTCCGAGACGCGCGGCTGGGTCACGCCAAGACGCTTTGCGGTTTGCGCCTGGGTCAATTCTTCGCGCTCCATCCAGACGCGCAGGGCTTCCGCAAGCTTCGCGCGTAACAGCATCACTTCCGCCTCATGCGGCGGAAAGCCGAGATCGCGGAAAATGTTTCCGCTGGATTCAGCCATCTTTGTGGCCATGTTTAGCTCCTTTTTCAAACACCTGTACTCACGGTAACGCTGTTTCGCCAGATCGAGATCGGTGCGCGCGGTCTTCTGCGATTTTTTCTGGGACGCGTGCAGCACTTACACCGCATCTTCAAAACGGGCGACGTAGATCACGCCATACGCGCCAGACTCTTCCCGCACCCTTATCTCACACGCGCCTGCGCCCACCGCCGGTATCGGCTTCCAGTCCGCGAGTTGCCGGCCCACCTGAACCACGAATAACTCGTGCCCGGCGCGGTTTCGAACAGATGACGGGAATGCCGAAAGATCGTCCCTGGACGTTCCGATGAACCGTATCAGCTTCATGGAAAGATTATACGAATATTCGTATGTTCATCAAGCCGGAATGTAAGCACCGCTGCAATCCCGCGAGCGCCTCATATAACTACATGTTTTTATTGTTATTTTTAAATTTGTCGCAGCTATGGCTTCAAAGCAAGAGGACTGCGATACAGGAAATCCCGCGCTGCTAGTTACTCAGACCTCAACCGTAACCCGGTTCCGCCCGCATTCCTTGGCCCGGTAAAGCGCCCGATCGGCACGCGTCAACGCGTCGTCGGCACTGACATCGAGGGGTTTGATTTCGGTGACGCCGATGCTGATGGTCAGCGAAATGATCCGGTCTTCGTGCGCCACCGGTGTTTCCGCCACCTGCTTGCGCAGGCGTTCGGCAAAGATCTCGGCCGCGGAGGCATCTGCGCCCGGGAGGATGACGGCGAACTCTTCGCCGCCGAGCCGTCCCAGAGTGTCGATCTTGCGCAGATCTTCGCGCATCAGGGTGGCGAGGTGGCGCAGCACATGGTCGCCGGTGGCATGGCCGAAAGTGTCGTTGACCATCTTGAAGTTGTCGATGTCGATCATCAGCACGGCGGCGGATTTTTCTTCGGAGCGGCTGACGCGGGCTTTTTCCTGTTCGAGCTGGGCGAGGAAGTGCCGCCGGTTCGGCAGGCCGGTCAGCATGTCGGTGGCGGCCATTTCGCGCAGTTCGGCTTCGAGGCGTTTTTGTTCGGTGATGTCGCGCGAAACCACCACCACTTTGACCACCTTGCCGCCGGCATCGCGGATGGCGCGCCCGTCGGACTCCATGAAACGGATGCTGCCGTCCTTCAGCACAAAGCGGAATTCGGAGCACTCGCCAACACCTGTCGCGACTGTCCGCAGGAACAATTCCTTGATCCGCTCGCGGTCGTCAGCATGGATCTCGAGGAAGGAATTGGATCCCTGGCGGATGTCCCTCTCGTGGAACAGCGGCCGGTACGAAGGGCTGTTGTAGACACGACGGCCCTCGGTGTCGAGCACGGCGACGAGGTCACCGACGTTCTCGACGATGGCGCGGAACAGTCCCTCGGTTTCGTGCAACTTGCTCTCGGTCGCTTTCTGGCGGCGCTGCCATTCGGTATTGCGCAATTCGCGATCGATTACCGTACCGAGACGCGTCAGTTCGTTTTTTTGCACGTAGTCCTGCGCACCGAGCTTGATCAGTGCCACGGCGAGGTTAAGGTCGTTTTCACCCGAAACGATGATGAACGGCACCTCCGGGCGAACTTCCTTCGCCATCGCCAGCGCCGCAGCAGCAGAGAAATCGGGGATGGGCTGACCGCAGACGATCAGGTCCCACTCCTGCGATTCCAGCGCGGCACGCATGACTGTCGGTGTGGAGACAACAGACAACGCAACCCGGTAGCCCTGGCTGTCGAGCACGTGCAAAAGCGACGCCAGGTCGGCGTTCGAGTTCTCGACAATCAGCAATCGCAACGGCTGTTTCATGCCACTCCCGGGATATGACACCGTGCTGGGCAACTAAGCTAACTTTGATTGTGATAAAGGGCAATCACCCTGAGCAAGACAATGCAAATAAAGATCGCCGGGACTGGGATCGGCAGAGTAAGCTGCACCCAGTCTGGCGTCGTTTAACGACGCAAATCCTGAATTAATTTTTCAGTATAAACACGGGCTTGTACTGTGCACATAGTAGGTTTTGACTATGCCGCCACGCCCTCCGCTTGCGACCAGCCCATTCCACTCATCACCCTTCCCGTTCAAAACGCCCTGCTCTCGGCCCTGCGCGCCGGCGCTTCCACGGCCGAGTGTTCGCTCGACCTGGAGCGCACGCAATCGACGGTCACGGTGAGCACCGCAGGCTGGACCTGGCAGGACCGGGAATATCCCTGGCTCGACATTTGTCGCGAGCGAACGATCTACCACTGGACGGCAGACGGCTTTGCGCCGGTGTCGCGCTTCAATACTGCACTGATCAAACTGGTGCCCACCGAATGGGGCGCGCCGACCTTCGAAATCGACGGCATCAAGATGTTGCCCACAGCACTGGTGTCGCCCTATGCCGATGCCGAACGCAAGGTGGGCCTGATTCAACCGCGCGGCAAGGTGATCCTCGATACCTGCGGCGGCCTGGGTTACTTTGCGGCGTGGTGCCTGCAGGGGCAGGCGCAGCAGATCATTTCCTTTGAAAAAAATCCTGACGTGATCTGGCTGCGCACACTCAACCCGTGGTCGCCACTGGTTGGCCCAGTGCTGACGCTGACGCAGGGCGACATCACGCAGGAGATCGCGCTGCTGCCCGCGGCTTCAGTCGATGCAATCCTGCACGACCCGCCGCGTTTCGGCATCGCCGGCGAACTCTATTCGCAGGTTTTTTACGACCAGCTCGCCCGCGTCATCAAGCGCCGCGGCAAACTGTTTCATTACACCGGTTCACCGAACAAGCTCACTTCGGGACGCGATGTGCCGGATGAAGTCGCCAAACGCCTGCAGCGCGCCGGGTTTGTGGTGGCGGTGAATGGTGACGGCTTGCTGGCGGTGAAGCAATGACCGCAGTAACGGCGTCAGGACATATCAACTGAAACTGCCTGCCCGGCCTAAATCACGAACAGCGCCATGAACTCGTTGACCGGCATGCGTTCGAGTTTCTGCTGATCGTCGCAGGCGCCGAGAATCGCCTGCTGCTGCTTCGGCGCATAACGACGCGCAAGGTTCAGGCGGAATTTTTCCAGCAGCAGCGGGATGCCTTCCTTGCGCCGACGCGGGTGACCGAGCGGGTATTCCACTTCGACCTTTGGCAAACAGTTGCCGTCCTTGAAACAGATCTCGATGGCGTGGGCGTTGGTACGCTTTTTCGGGTCACGCAAATCCTGCGTGTACTGATCGCTGATGGTCACCTGCATTTTGCTGCGCAGCTTGTCGATGCGCGGATCAGCCGCGATGTCGTCTTCGTAATCCGACGCCACCAGGCGCCCGAAGATGAGTCCAACCGCAGCGATGTACTGGATGCAGTGGTCGCGATCAGCCGGGTTGTTCAGCGGCCCGTTCTTGATCAGGTGCCGGGCGGAATCGTGGGTCCATTGCTGCACGCCGGCAATGTCATCAAGCCGGTCTTTCACCAGCGGATGGAGTTGCAGCGCGCATTCGGCGGCGCTCTGACCATGAAACCCGGCCGGAAACGCGATCTTGAACAGCACGTTTTCCATCACGTAAGAGCCGTACGAACGCTGGAACTTGAATTTTTGCCCCTGGAACAGCGTGTCGTAGAAGCCCCATTTTTTTGCGCTGAGTGCCGAGGGATAACCCATCTCGCCTTTCAAAGCCATCAGCGCGAGTCGCACGCCGCGCGCGGTGGCGTCGGCCGCCGCCCAGGACTTGCGCGAACCGGTGTTGGGCGAGTTGCGGTAGGTACGCAGCGAGTGGCCGTCGACCCAGGCGTTGGATATCGCGTTGATGATTTCATCGCGGTTACCGCCGAGCATCTGCGTCACCACTGCGGTCGAGGCGAGTTTGACCAGGATGACGTGGTCGATGCCGAGTCCGTTGAAATTGTTTTCCAGCGCCATGATGCCCTGGATCTCGTGCGCCTTGATCATTGCAGTGAGAACGTCACGCATCAGCAACGGCGCCTTGCCCTTTGCGACATTGCGGCGGGAGAGGTAGTCGGCAGTAGCGAGGATGCCGCCGAGGTTGTCAGAGGGATGCGCGCCGTTGCGGCCAAACCACGCGTCGTTGAAGTCGAGCCAGCGGTTCATGGTGCCGATGTTAAAGGCCGCCGTGATCGGATCGAGTTCATACGATGTACCCGGCACACGCGCGCCGCCAGGCATCACCGCTTCAGGCACCACAGGCCCCATCAGCTTGGTACACGCCGGATAGGACAACGCTTCGAGCCCGCAGCCGATAGTGTCCATCAGGCAGTAACGCGCAGTGGTATAGGCCAGCTTGCTCTTGATCGCATAGCCGGTGACGTAATCGGCGATGTCGGCCATTTCGCGGTCGACTGCAGGGCGAGAGTTTTTGCGTGCACGTGTCATTTCAATCTCGGTGTGGTGTTGCCGGTTGGATTCAGTCGACTTTGATCTTTGCTTCTCGCCCCACTTTGGTCCAGCGCGCGACTTCCTCTTTCATGAAAACCGTGAACGCTGCCGGCGTACTGCCGACGGGCTCTGCTGCTTCGATCTGCAGCCGACGGGCTATCTCCGGCAGGCGCAAGGCCAGCACCGATTCGTTGTACAGACGATCAACGATGGCTCGTGGCGTGCCCGCAGGCGCAAACAAGCCCATCCAGCCGGTAAATTCGTAGCCGGGTACGCCGGCTTCAGCAATGGTGGGCACATCCGGCAGCGCTGGCGTGCGCTTGGGTGTGGTGACTGCAAGCAGCCGCAACCGGCCCTCTTTGACTTGCTGCAGGGTCGAGACCGGGCTGCCGAAGATGTATTGCACACGCCCGGCGACAACATCGGTGATGGCGAGCGGCACGCCACGGTACGGAATGTGCACCACGTCGATTTTGGTGAGCAGCTTGAAGAGCTCGCCCGCGAGATGGTTGGAGGTCGCGTTGCCGCCAGAGCCGTAATTCAACTCGCCGGGGCGGGCCTTGGCGAGAGCGACAAGTTCCTTGACACTTTTTGCGGGCACCGCCGGATGCACAACCAGCACGTTCGATTGCGACAGCGCCTGGGTGATTGGCGCAAAATCCTTCAGGGCGTCATACGGCATCTTCTGATAGATGCTTGCGCGAACCGCCAGCGCAGAAGTGGTAAACATCAGCGTATGGCCGTCCGGCGGGGCCTTGGCAACGATCTCGGCACCGACAATGCCGATGCGGTTGTCGACCACAAACTGCTGGCCCATCGCTTCAGTGAGCTTCTGCCCGATGTTCCGTGCCACTATATCTGCGCCACCACCAGCCTGTGAAGGCATATCACACGGACTGGTCTGACAGGATACGGCTGTGCAATCGCTTCCGTAGCCATCAGCGCGAGCATGCAGGCAACCGCAGGAATTCTCCCCATTTTTTCTCCTTGATCCAAATTGTTTTATTTTTTCGCAGTCCCCGATTTCCGGATCGAATGGAGCCGAGCAAGATCGACTGGCCCCGGCACCTTCGTCTTGATGAGAAGATCATAAGACCCGCACCGCTACAGCAGCAACACAGAGTCCGTAATCTGCGCATTGCTAAAGCATGTGCACGAACTGCCCGTTGTAAGGCAACAAGTGCAGTCAGGGGAAGGTGTTGCGCCCAAGTTGTTGCGCCCAAGCTTGACTGGGCCTGGAAGCGGGCATAATCTCTGCCGCATTCTCGCGCTGCACACGATAGATGCGTGAATTCCCCGTTACAACGTAATAAACTGCGCCGTGCGAATGGCGTGCAAAACAACAACGCACCGGCAACCGGTGAGGAGATACGCAACATGAAGGTACGCAAGTGCTCATTCGTCGGTATTCCGCAACGTCGCCCTCCTGTACCTGTCCGGGCCGGCGTCGCAGTGCTACTGGCAACCGGTTTGATATGCGCCACGACGTCAGTCATTGCTCAGACATGGCCCAACCGCCCGGTGCGCATGATCGTGCCCTTCGCCACCGGTGGCGGCACCGATATTCAGGCGCGGCTGTTCTCCGCCAAGCTGCAACCCCTGCTCGGCCAGCAGATCATCGTCGATAACCGCACCGGGGCCGGCGGCAACATCGGCGCGGAACTGGTGGCGAAATCGCCGCCCGACGGTTACACGGTGCTGTTCCAGTCCGCGTCGCTGGCGGTCAACGCCACTCTTTACCGCAAACTCAACTACAACGCGATGCGCGATCTGGCCCCGGTGATGCTGGTGTCTTCGACGCCGCTGATCCTGGTCACCCATCCGTCGGTGCCCGCGAAAAACGTCAAGGAACTGGTGGCTCTGGCCAAAGCGAAACCCGGCGTGTTCAATTTCGGTTCCAACAGCACCGGCACCACCAGCCACCTCGCGGCAGAACTATTGAAGACAATGACCGGCACAAAAATGACGCACATCCCCTATAAGGGCGCCGGTCAGGCGGTGATTGCGCTGGCCAGCGGCGAGATTGACATGCTGTTCACCACCATACTCGCAGCACTGCCGCACATCGATTCCGGCCGCATGCGCGCGCTGGCCGTAACCACGCTGAAACGCGCACCATCGATGCCCAACCTGCCGACGGTGGATGAAACGCTGAAGGGATTCGAGAGCGACAACTGGTACGGCATGTTTTTTCCGGCCAAAACACCAGCCGCCATCATCACGCGGTTTCACGCGGAAATGACCAAGGTGCTGACCGATCCGGACGTGAAAAAACTGATGGAGAATCAGGGCGCCGCGCCCCTGGGCAGTTCACCGGAAGAAATGACCGCCTACCTGCAACGCGAGATCGAGAAATACGCGAAGGTCATCAAGGCGTCGGGGGCGCAGGCGGATTAAGCGCAGTTGATCGACCCCCGATGCTGGCAGCGGGGGGCGTGATGCGGGACGCATACTACGCGATATAATATAAGTCGTTGTTTTTATTGATATTTTATCGGGGTGCGTCACGACACCGAATTGCATCCGGGCTAACGGGATTTCTGCGAGGTTTCCCGCATAAACGCCAGCGTCGCCTGCGCACAGGCTTCCGCGTCACTCGCCGCCACATGGTACGACTTGCCCGGCAGCACCAGCAGTTTTGAATCGCGAATTTTTTCCTGCCATTCGCGGGTGCGTTCGACCGTGCCAAGACCGCTTTCTTCAGTGGTGACGACCAGTGTCGGGCATTGGATCTTCGGCAGTTCGGCGCTGATGTCGGCGTAGTTGATGCAGCGGTTGAAGCCGATCAGTGACGACACCGGCGCGCGGCCCATGAATTGGGTCCACCACTCCACGCCTTCCACCGGAAAATGTTCACCGAGCCGGCCGTCCATGGTGCGGCGCGCCCAATGTTCGGCGCCGCGGGTTTCGTATTCCTCGATCAGTGCGGGAATCAGTTCGGCACCGGGGCGTTTGGCCTGCGGCGTACCGACCACGGTCAGTGACAGCATGCGTTCCGGACTGCGGGCAGCGAACACTCGGGCCACGGCGCCGCCGATTTTGGCGGCAACCAGATGGAAACGGTCGATCTTGAGATGGTCCATCAGCCGGCAGTAGTCATCGATCAGTTTGTCGAAGGTCCATTCATATTCGCGCGGCATCGGTGTCGACTGGCCGTAACCGCGCATGTCCGGACGCACCACCTGGAAATGCCGCGCCAGCACCGGCGTCCACGCGTACCACGACAGGCTGCTCTCGGCATTGCCGTGGAGCATCAGCACGGTTTCGGGCTGGGTCCACGGGTCGGTGAAATCATCGACCCGGTAAAACATTTCGCAGTCGGGCAGTTTCAGTGTCGGCATCGCGGCGCGCTTACTTTTTTGCAGCCAGCAGGTGCATCAGCCGGTCGGGGTTCGGCGCTTTGGCGAAGCCGCGTACTTCCGCCAGCAGCGTGTCGACCTGCGCCGGCGTAAATCGCCTGAGCATTTCTGCAGTAAAGCGGGCGATGTGATCATCCAGCGTGAACGGCCGCGATACGCTGCCCTTGGGCGCCTCGATGAATTTCTCGACCGTCTTGCCCGACTGCAGCGTGAACGTGACTTTCGCGCCCACTGACTGCTCGGTGCTGACGCGCTCAGCGTCCGGATCCAGCGCGCAATCGATGCTTTTCGAAATCGCCATCACCGACGCATCGGCCAGTGCGGCCTCGAAATCATCGATGTTGATGGCGAAACCCGCCGGCACTTTTTTGCCCTGCCGGATCACCATGGCCATGCAGTACGGCAGGCTCATCTGCCCGGCCTGCACATCCTTGGGTTCGTTGACTGTAAGGCGGCCCTGGATGATTTTAGGGATGCCGACACGGATCGCCTTGATGTCACCGGCGTCGAGTTGATGTTCACGACACAGATCGCCGGTGGCCTCGACTGCTGACAACACCCGCGCGCTGATGGCATGCGGTTTGATCGCCGTCTCAAGCAATCGCCAGTGACTGCCGATGCCGGCGAGGCCCTTGTCGAAATCATGGCCGTCAGCATAGGCGCGGGCAAAACCGTCTCGGCCCTCAAGGATGTCGGTCGGCCCGGAGAATCCGGCTTCCGCCAGCAATGCGGCATGGATGCCTTCGCCGGCGGCATGCGCGGCATGGATGCGTTTGACCGTTGAACCGGAGTGATAGAACTGCGTCAGTCCGCCACTGAAGGATGCCACCAGGCCGATGGTTTCGGCGATACGCACAGCACGATTCTTGCCGCTGAACAACAGGCTGGCAGCGGCCGTTGCCGCGCCGAAACCGCCGCAGGTGGCAGTGCTCTGGAAACCGCGCCTGAAATGCGAGGGCTGGATGGCCAACCCGATGCGGATCATCATTTCGTAACCGGCGGCAATCGCGGCGAGGATTTTTTCGCCGGAGAAGCCACGTGCCTCACCGATGGCCAGTGCCGCCGAAATCACGATGCAACCCGGATGCAGCATGGAGCCGACATGCACGTCGTCGGCATCGATGCTGCCCGAGTAGGTGGTGTTGACGAAGGTGGCGCGTTCGGGATCGCTGCGGTCCGTCGAAAACAGTACCGTGGAATGACCGGTGCCGCCCAGTTCACGCGCGAGGTTGGTCGCCCAAGCACTCCAGGACATGCGCTGGCCCAGCGAGGCCACGCGCAGGTAATCGAGCATGAACATGGTCAGATGTTCTTTGACGGTTTCCGGCAGTGCGGCGTAATTCAGGCCGGCGGCAAATTCGGCAAAACGCAGTGTAGCTGGAGCCGGCACGGTTTCCTGGGACATTCGATCCTCCAAACGCTTGTTTTATTTGGATATCAGATAGATGCGCGGCTGGCTTTACTCTTTGATGCCGGCCTTGCGGATCACCGCGCCCCACTTCTCGTAATCCGCCTTGTGATACGCGGCCAGCGCAGCCGGCGTGCCGCCGGAGGGTTCGGCGCCGTCGAGTGCAAGGGCTTTTTTGATGTCGTCAGTGGCGAGTACTTTGTTGCCCGCGGCATTGAGTTTCTCGACCACGGCCGCCGGCAAACCGGCCGGGCCATAGAGCCCCCACCACTGGCTGGATTCGAATCCCGGCAGCGCAGCTTCGGCGACGGTCGGCAGTTCCGGCGCAACGGCAATACGTTTGGCACTGGTCACTGCCAGCGCTTTCAGGCGACCGGCACGTACCTGCCCCGAGACGGTGGGAAATGCAGCGAACAGCACCGATACATTGCCGGCAACGGTATCAATCACCGCCGGCGCGCCGCCTTTATACGGCACGTGCAGCATTTTGACGCCGGCACGCTGCGCGAACAGTTCGCCGGTCAGGTGACTCAATGTGCCAGTGCCGTTGGAAGCATAGGCCAGGGCTTCGGGTTTGGCCTTGGCGATGACGATCAGTTCTTTCACGGTTTTTGCCGGCACCGAGGGGTGCACGGTCAGCACGTTCGGTGCATCACCGATCTTGACGATGGGCGTGAAACTTTTCAGCACGTCATATGGTGCCTTGGCGCCCAAGTGCGGATTGATCGACAGCACGCTCGACGAGGCAAACAGCAGGCTGTAACCGTCGGCAGGGAGGCGCGCCGCAATTTCACCGCCGATGATGCCGCCCGCGCCACCGCGGTTGTCGACAATGATCTGCTGCCCGATCAGGGGCGACAGCCGGGTGGTGAAATGGCGCGCGACGATGTCGGCAGCGCCGCCGGCGGGGAAGGGCACGATGACGCGCACGGCCTTGTCGGGATAGCCCTGGGCCATGACATTGCAGGACAGTGTCGCGCCCAGCAATAACACGGGCAGCGCACAACGGATGGATGACATGGCAGAACCTTTCTTCGAATACGGGTGAGTCACAACCGGACGGCGGATGTCTGAGATCCGCATGCATGAACCACGGCTGGAAACGCAAAGCGGCGCAAGGCGCCGCATTTTTGCCGCGAAATTATAGCCCCGCTGCGCACTGCAAGGTGTGCGCAGTGCATATGGTGGGCGCTGCGCGCACGGCCGACTCAATCATTGTCACTGCATCAGCAGTGCCGCCCGCCCGGCGATCGATCCATTTTCCAACCGCTGGTGAACAGCTTCGGCTTCAGCCAGCGGCACTTTCTCAGTCACCAGCGGCCACAGGTCTCCGCGTGCCACCAGTTCCAGCGACTCCATGACTTCCTGCTTGGTCGCATAACGGCTGCCCATGACTTCGATTTCCTTGCGCATGATCGCAGGCCCGTCGGCATCAAAACGCTCACCGTTGCCCGCCAACAGCACCAGCCGGCCGCCCTTGTTGAGCCCGCCAATGGCAGATTCAATCGATTGTTTGCTGCAAATGAAATCGAATACGACGTCAACGCCGCGACCGGCGGTCATTTCCTGCAATTGCTGGCTGACTTTGCCGTCAGTGGCATCGATGGCGGCATCGGCGCCCGCCTTGAGGCAGGTTTCGAACTTCGCCGCCCGGGTATCCACGGCAATCACTTTGCGCGCATGTGCCCAGCGCGACACCATCAGCATGTGCACGCCCAGCCCGCCGCCGGCGCCGATCACCGCGACGGTATCCGAGGGCGTGACCCGGGCCTTGCGCGTGACCTTGAGCGGCGTGGCGATGGCATCGCAGATCACACCGATTTCGGCGGGATGTTTTTTCCAGTCCATGCCTTCGGGCAATTTGATGAAATTCGCCGCCGGCAGCTTGATGTATTCGGCGTAACCACCGTCTATTTCGCGTCCGACAAAGCCGCCGAAGTTGTCGCACAGGGTTTCGCGGTTGATACGGCACCAGTAGCAATGGCCGCAGGTCAGATAAAAATACGCCGTCACAGCATCACCGGACTTGAGGCTGGTCACACCGGCGCCGGTGGCGACAATCTCGGCAGTGATTTCATGGCCGAGAATGCGCGGATACTGGATGGGCACACGACCGGCGCGGGCATGATGAACCGTGAGTCCTGCCCCGCAGGCGAGAACACGGGCCACGGCTTCGCCCGGACCCGGCACCGGATCGGGCACATTGTCCAGCACAAGGGGCTGATTTTTACCTTTTAACAACATCGCCTTCATGTGTGCTCCTCCCTCGACCCGCATCTTAACCCGGCAATTTCCCGGATCGACGCCCCGACCGGAACAAGAATTTTGATACAGAACAAACCCGGGTGCGATGACCTGCGTATCATCCTTGGTGAACATCTGGGTCTGCCGTATGGGCGGCGGCCTGACCTGCCAATGAAGGAGTCATCATGAAAATCGTCGTTGCTCTCGGCGGCAGCGCACTGGCCAGAACCGGCGAATCACTGGACGCAGACGTGCAAAAACGGAACGTCGCGCGTGCCGCGGCGGCCATCGCGGTAATCTCCCGCACCCATGAGGTCATTGTCACTCACGGCAGCGGTCCGCAGGTGGGCCTGCTGGCGATGCAGGGCGACGCCTACGCGGGAATCGAACCCTATCCGCTGGACGTGCTCGGGGCTGGTACCGAGGGCATGATCGGCTATCAGATCGAGCGCGAGCTGCGCAGCCTGCTGCCGAAGCGCCATATTGTCACGCTGTTGACGCAGGTTGAAGTCAACCGCCTTGATGCCACGTTCCGCCATCCTGCCAAGATGATCGGCCCGCCGCTGGAGCAACAGGATGCCGAGCGCCTCGCCGATGCCCACGACTGGAAAATTGCTGCTGAAGGCGCCAAATGGCGGCGCGTGGTGCCTTCCCCCGAACCGTTACGCATCCTGGAGCTGCCGGCGATCCGACTGTTGTTCAAGGCGGGGGTGCTGGTGATCTGCGCGGGGGGTGGCGGCATTCCGGTCACGGTATCCGCGGAGGGCGTGGTGAGCGGGGTCGAGGCGGTCATCGACAAAGACCTCTCTGCCGCGCTTCTTGCACACCAGATCGGCGCTGATGCCCTGCTGTTGCTGACCAATGTCGATGCGGTCTACCGCAACTGGCACGGGAAGGATGCAAATATGATCCGCGACACCACGGTGGAAGAATTGCGGGGATTGGACTTCGCTGCGAACACGATGAAACCCAAAGTCGAGGCGGCATGCCGCTTCGTCGAATCCGGCGGCAGCTATTCCGGCATCGGCCAGCTGGATGACGCTGCCGCAATACTGCTCGGACAGCGCGGTACGCTGGTACGACGTCCGGGCGCCGGGCTCGACTTCAGCGTGGATCCCGGAATGAAGCTCACGTGAGCACGGTCACCGGCGGTCTCAGTCGCAGGTAAAACCGCTACAATCGCAATTCGATTTTTTGCGGGCGTAATCGGGGCATCGCCCGCAATCGCGTCGCCCGCCACAACTTCTGGATGCCCCTTCCCCGCGCATGAATACGCCCGAACTTGGCAGCGACCGCATCGTCATCCGCGGCGCGCGCCAGAACAACCTGAAAAACCTGTCCCTGGACATTCCGCTCAATGAACTGATCGTCGTCACCGGCGTATCGGGCAGCGGTAAATCCTCGCTGGTATTCGATACGCTGTACGCCGAGGGCCAGCGCCGTTATGTCGAGACTTTTTCGCCGTACGCGCGCCAGTTCCTCGACCGCCAGGACCGGCCACAGGTCGACAGCATTGAGGGCATTCCGCCCGCCATTGCCATCGATCAGGTCAATCCGGTGCGCACATCGCGCTCAACCGTGGGCACGATGACGGAACTGAACGATCACCTGAAGCTGTTGTTTGCCCGCGCTGCGCATCTGCATTGCAGGAATTGCGGCGCGCAGGTGGTGCGCGATACGCCGCAGACGATATTTGATGCGATGACGGCACGCGCCAAAGATGCCGGCGATCCGCGGCTGGCAATCGCCTTCCCGGTGCCGGTGCCGGCGAATTTCAAAGCCGACGAAGTCAAGGCGCTGCTCACCGCGCAGGGTTACACACGCTTCCTGGATGAAAGCAAAGATCATTTCGAAGTGGTGCAGGACCGGTTGCGCGCCGGCACTGCGGAGCGCGCGCGCGTGGTTGAGGCGCTGGAAGCCGCACTGAAAGTCGGACAGGGTCGCGTCAACATACATGTGCTGTCGACAGACAACGCTGGTGCCAGCAGTGGCACGGTATGGCGGTATTCGTCAAATCTGCACTGTGCCGAATGCGACATCTCTTACGCCGAGCCGAACCCCAGCCTGTTTTCGTTCAACTCTCCGCTGGGCGCCTGCGATACCTGCCGCGGTTTCGGCCGGGTCATCGGCCTCGACTTCGGGCTGGTGATTCCGGATGAAGCCAAATCACTGCGCGACGGCGCGGTGCGCCCTTGGCAGACGCCGTCGAACAAGGAATGCCAGGACGACCTGATGAAATACGCGCGCCTGCGCGGCATCCCGGTTGACACACCGTGGCGGGAAATGTCGGCAAAGGAAAAACGCTGGGTGCTCGACGGCGAACCGGAATGGGTGAGCTGGAAAAAATCCTGGCCCGGCGTGTGGTACGGCGTCGGACGTTTTTTCAAATGGCTGGAAACCAAGTCGTACAAAATGCATGTGCGCGTGCTGCTGTCGAAGTACCGCGCTTATACCGAGTGCACGGCCTGCGGCGGCGCACGGTTGAAAACCGATGCACTGCTGTGGCGGGTCGGGTCAGCAGAAAATGCCCGCCACGCACTGGAAGACGGGAAAAATAAGCGCACCCGCTACAAACCGCTGGGCGTGAATTACACGGATGAAGTACTCACTGCCCTGCCCGGCCTGACATTGCACGACGTGGTGCTGCTGCCGCTGGAGCGCACCAAAATGTTTTTCGCTGACTTGAAACTGCCGGCAGCGCTGGATGAAGCCACCGACATGCTGGTCGGTGAAATCCGTACCCGGCTTGAATATCTGAACCAGGTCGGACTCGGCTATCTGACGCTGGACCGCCAGTCGCGCACCCTGTCCGGCGGCGAAGTGCAACGGATCAACCTGACGACAGCTCTGGGCACCTCGCTGGTCAACACGCTATTTGTGCTGGATGAGCCGTCGATCGGCCTGCATCCGCGCGACATGGGCCGCGTCATCGGCGTCATGCACAAGCTGCGCAACGCCGGCAATTCGCTGGTGGTGGTGGAGCACGATCCGCAGGTGATGCTCGCGGCAGACCGCATCCTCGACATCGGCCCGGGCCCCGGCTCGCGCGGCGGCGAAATTGTCGGCTTCGACACTCCGGCGCGGATCATGGCGACCAAGGATTCAATCACCGGCCGTTATCTGTCGGGTGAATTGCGTACTGCGGGTGCAGAGGCAGCCCGCACGCCGACCAAAAACACACCGCAATTGCGGCTGCGCGGCGTAACCGAACACAATCTGAAAAACGTTGATGTCGATTTCCCGCTGGGGCGGCTGACCTGCATCACCGGTGTCTCGGGCTCGGGCAAATCAACACTGGTGCAGGATGTGTTGTACGCCGCGCTGCGCAAGGCGCTGGGCAAACCGACCGAAGCGCCGGGTAAACACAACGGGCTCTATGGCGCGGATCACGTCGGCGATGTGGTGATGGTCGACCAGTCGTCGATCGGCCGCACCACGCGCTCGAATCCGGCCAGTTACGTCGGCGCCTTTGATGCCATCCGCAGCCGCTTCTCGTCGGCGCCACTGGCGCAGTCGCGCGGCTACACCGCAGGCACCTTCAGCTTTAATTCTGGCACCGGACGCTGCCCGACCTGCAGCGGGAATGGTTTCGAACACGTGGAGATGCAGTTCCTGTCCGACGTCTATCTGCGCTGCCCGGACTGCGACGGCCGGCGTTACCGCGCCGAGGTGCTGGAAATCACCGTCGACGGCAAATCGATTGCCGATGTACTCGAGCTGACCGTCGCCGACGCACTGGATTTTTTCAACCACGCACCGGACATTGCGCGCGTGCTGCAGCCGCTGACCGATGTCGGCCTCGACTACCTGAAGCTGGGCCAGCCGGTACCAACCCTTTCGGGCGGCGAAGCACAACGTTTGAAACTCGCCGGCTTCCTTGCTGAAGCGGCGCAGGCCGGACGCAATGCTGTAGGGAAAAAAGGCACGCTGTTCCTGTTTGATGAACCAACCACCGGGCTGCATTTCGACGATGTGCGCAAACTGCTGGGTGCATTCCGCAAGTTGATCGCCGCCGGGCATTCGCTGATTGTCATTGAGCACAACCTCGAAGTGATCCGCGCCGCAGACTGGATCATCGACCTCGGCCCCGAAGGTGGCGATGCGGGTGGTGAACTGATGTGCACGGGGACGCCGGATACCGTGACCGCACATACGTCATCCCATACCGGCAAGGCACTGCGTGACTACGCCGCTGCGCTGGGCGCGCCGGTCGTGCCGCAACCGCTGCCCGCGACGCCATCGCGCAACGGCAACAACATCAGCGTCAGCCACGCCCGTGAACACAACCTGAAAAACATCAGTGTCGATATCCCGCGCGGCAAATTCACGGTGGTCACCGGAGTATCGGGCAGCGGCAAATCGACGTTGGCCTTCGACATCGTGTTCGCCGAAGGACAACGACGATATCTTGAATCGCTGAACGCTTACGCGCGCCAGTTTGTACAGGCGGCGGCGCGCCCCGACGTCGATGCGATTTACGGCATTCCGCCGACCGTCGCCATCGAACAGCGCACCAGCCGCGGCGGACGACGCAGCACGGTGGCCACACTCACCGAGATTTACCATTTCCTGCGCCTGCTCTACGTCAAGCTCGGCACCCAGTACTGTCCGGACTGCGATGTCGCAATCGAGCCGCAGAGCATCGACCAGATCACTGCGCGCATCATGACGCAGTACCGTAACGACCGCATCGGCCTGCTGGCGCCGCTGGTGGTCAACCGCAAGGGCTACTACACCGACCTCGCGAAATGGGCCGCAGGCAAGGGCCACACCCACCTGCGAGTGGACGGCGAATTCATCCCGACCTCGCCGTGGCCGCGACTGGCACGATTCAAGGAACACAGCATCGAGCTGCCGGTCGCCGATATCCGCGTCACGCCGGAAAATGAAGCCGCATTGCGCGCCGGCCTGGCCGCTGCACTCGAACACGGCAAAGGCATCGTGCAGGTGCTGGGTGGTCTCGACACACTGGCCGACGCAATGGCGAAAAAGGATGCGCGCCGCATCAAACTGACTGAAACCGTGTTTTCGGTAAAACGCGCCTGCCCGTCCTGCAACAAGAGTTTTCCCGAACTCGATCCGCGGCTGTTTTCGTACAACTCCAAACACGGCTGGTGTCCGTCCTGTTTCGGTACCGGGCTGACGCTGGAAAAAATTGACTGGGATGAAGAACGCGAAAAAACCGGCACCGAGGAACATGTGCTGGATTCCTGGTTGAACTGGCTGGAAGTCGACGAACCCTGCCCGACCTGCGACGGCAAACGCTTGAATCCAATCGCGCTGGCAGTGCGCTACCGCAAACGTTCGATTGCCGCGCTGGCCGCGCTGCCGGTGGCGAAACTCGCGCGTGAATTCACCGATGTGTCGTTCAGCGGCCGTGAAGCGGCGATTGCGCGCGACATCGTCACGGAGATCCGCGGCCGGCTGAGTTTTCTCGATGAAGTCGGACTGGGTTATCTGGCACTCGACCGCGCAGCCCCGACCTTGTCCGGTGGCGAAGCACAGCGCATCCGGCTCGCGGCGCAACTCGGATCGAACTTGCGCGGCGTCGCCTACATACTCGATGAACCAACCATCGGTCTGCATCCGCGCGACAATCGCATTTTGCTCGACACGCTGGCAAAACTGCAGGCAAAAGGTAATACCCTGATTGTCGTCGAACACGATGAAGACACCATCCGTCGCGCTGACCACGTGATTGATCTCGGCCCCGGTGCGGGGCGCCTTGGCGGCCATGTCGTGGCCGCAGGCACTGCCGCCGAACTGCGGCGTAATCCGCAATCGGTGACCGGACGCCTGCTGGCGAAACCCTTGCAACATCCGCTGCATCCGCCGCGGCGCGTCGACAGCAACACACCGTCGCTGTTTGTGCGCGAAGCACAGTTGCATAACCTGCAGCGCGTCACCGCACGCGTACCGCTGGGTCGATTGACGGTGATCACGGGCGTGTCTGGCTCGGGCAAATCGACGCTGGCGCGTGATGTGTTGCATGCCAATCTCGCACGCCTGGTCAATAACAAGTCAAATTCATCAATAAAAACAATAGGTTGTATTTCTATTACAGGCTGGGAAGCTGTCGGTCGTGTGCTGGAGGTCGACCAGACGCCCATCGGCAAAACGCCGCGTTCATGCCCTGCCACCTATGTCGGCTTCTGGGACACCATCCGTCGCCTGTATGCAGAAACGCCGGAAGCGCGCATGCGCGGTTACACCGCGAGCCGCTTCTCATTCAACACCAAGGGCGGCCGCTGCGAAGCCTGCGAAGGCCAGGGCGTGCAGAAAATCGAAATGAGTTTCCTGCCCGACGTGAAGGTGCTCTGCGATGTCTGCGGCGGCGCACGCTTTGATACTGAAACCCTGGCGGTGCGCTTCAAAGAAAAATCCATCGGCGATGTGCTGGCACTGAGCATCGATGATGCCGTCGGGTTTTTCGCCGCGCATCCCGCGATCCATCACACGCTGCGTCTGCTGCAGGACGTCGGCCTCGGTTACCTGACGCTGGGCCAGCAGAGTCCGACACTCTCGGGTGGCGAAGCACAGCGCATCAAGCTGGTCACCGAACTGGCCAAGGTGCGTCAATCCCTCACCACCGCCCCCTCTCCCCAAGGGAGAGGGGAGGCAGATGTTTCCCTTCTCCCCCTGGGAGCAGGGTCAGGGAGGAGGGCGGGCGGTGGTCTGCCCGGTTTTTCCGGCGCACAGAAAAACACTCTGTATGTGCTCGACGAACCGACCGTCGGCCTGCACATGGCCGATGTCGAGAAACTGATCCATGTGCTGCACCGGCTGGTCGACGCCGGCAATTCAGTGGTGGTGATCGAGCACAACCTCGACGTCATGGCCGAAGCCGACTGGATCATTGACCTCGGACCCGAAGGCGGCGACGGCGGCGGTCGTATCGTTGCCGAAGGGCCGGCGGCGCAGATCGGCAAAAAATCCGCGCGTTCGCATACCGCGCGCATTCTCGGTGAATTCCTGCGTGAACGCAGTGCGTGATAACGTTCATTCCACAACATCAGCGCGGTCTATAATCAAACCTCTTCTGCACTGTCACCTGAAGCCATGTCACCAGCCCTCAGCCTGAAACTGGTGTGCGCTGCCGTCTCCATCGCCGGCGCGTCCTGCGCAACTTTGATTACGCCGGCTACGCTGCCGGAAGGCCAATGGGAAATAACCATGGCCAGTTTTATTGATATCAACCACATGCCCGGCACTGCACGGGCGACACTGCAGTTCCGCGACGGGCGCATATCGGCGTTCAGCGGCTGCAACTCCGGTGTCGGTGCGGCGAATGCCGTCGACGGAAAAATGCTCGTGGGCCCAATGGCAAGCACGCGCCGCGCCTGCCTGGAGCCTCTTGGCAGTTTCGAGAACCGTTATTTCAAACTGCTGCAGGCGCAGCCGTCTTTCCGCATTGAAGGCAATACCCTGACCCTCGTCGCCGGGGATGACAGCGCAGGTTTCCGCCGTAGTACTGAAAAAACGGCTGAAAAACCCGCAGCCAAACCACAACCATGATCAGTCAGACATTAAAAGCGCATACCAAGGACCTCGGCGAAGGTTTTGTGGTGCGGCGCCTGCTGCCCGCGGCTACGCGCAAGATGATCGGCCCGTTCATTTTTTTCGATCACATGGGTCCGGTAGCTTTCGAACCCGGCCGTGCCGTCGACGTGCGGCCGCACCCGCACATCGGCCTGGCGACGGTGACCTATCTGTTCGAGGGCGCGATCATGCATCGCGACAGCCTCGGTTATGAACAACGCATCACCCCCGGCGACGTCAACTGGATGACCGCCGGCCATGGCATCGTACATTCCGAGCGCAGCCCCGATGACGAACGCAATCAGGTACGCGGCCTGCATGGCATCCAGACCTGGATTGCACTGCCCAAAGTCGATGAAAACACCGATCCGGCATTTGTGCACCATCCTGCCGCCACGTTGCCGGTCAGACAATGGCCAAATGCAGAACTGCGCCTGATCGCCGGTTCGGGCTGGGGATTGCAGGCGCCGGTGAAAACTTTTTCGCCGATGTTCTATGCCGCCATCACCACCAGTGGTGCAGCGCAGTTTGCGCTGCCGGCCGAACACGCCGAGCGTGCGATTTACGTGGTCGACGGTGAAGTTGCCGTCGCAGGTACAACGGTAGCACCACAAACGGTTGCGGTATTTGAACCCGGCGTGCCGATCCCGGTCACCACAGCTTCCGCCGCACGCATCATGGCTTTCGGCGGTGCGGCTATGGACGGCGACCGCTTCATTCACTGGAATTTTGTCGCCAGCAGCAAGGAACTGATCGAGGACGCACGCAACCGCTGGCGCGAGCAGCGTTTCCCCGGTGTCCCCGGCGAAACCGAATTCATTCCCCTGCCTGAGCGGTAAACTGAGCGGTAAAATCAGTGTCAATCATCCTTCCGGGAGCTTCCTTGAGTTTAGCCGCAATGCGCAACGAATACATGCGCGCCAGCCTCGATGAGGCTGATGCCGCCGCTGATCCCTTGACGCAATTCCAGCGCTGGTTCGACGAGGCGGTACACGCCGAACTGCCGACGCCGAACGCAATGACACTCGCCACCGTGGCCGCCGACGGCGCTCCGGGTGCGCGCATCGTGCTGCTGAAGGGCGCGGATCAGCATGGCTTTGTGTTTTACACCAACTACCAGAGTCGCAAGGGCCACGAGCTCGCCGCCAATCCGCGCGCCGTGCTGGTGTTCCACTGGATCGAACTCGAGCGTGAAGTGCGCATCGAAGGCGCGGTTACAAAAACCAGCGCCGTGGAGTCCGACGACTATTTTTCCAGCCGCCCGCTCGGCAGCCGCCATGCCGCCATTGCATCACCGCAAAGCACGGTGGTCGCCAATCGCGCTGCGCTTGAAATCCGCTTTGCCGAAGTGGCAAAAAATCAGGGCGATCAACCCGCCCGCCCCGCGCACTGGGGCGGTTATGTTTTGCAGCCGGCCATGGTGGAATTCTGGCAGGGCCGGCGCAACCGGCTGCACGACCGGCTGCTGTATTCGCGCGCCGGCGAACGCTGGACCGTCAGCCGGCTGGCGCCTTAGCCGGGGCAGCATCCGGCTTGCCATAACGCCGTTGCCACTCGGTCTCGAGTTCGGCATCGGTTTTATAGTGCGGTACGCGGAAGGTATAGCGATACCAGTTCTGCGGCCGGAACGGGCGGTCTCTCGTCTCCTGCTCCCAATAGCGGTCGCCCAATGCAATATTCTCCCGTTGGTCCATTTCCCAGTGCCGACGTGACCGCTCACCACCGAACAGGTAGAGCCGGCCGTCAACGATTTTGAAGGTGTTGGCGCCGATGTTGGCCTTCAATGCATACGGCGCGCCGCTGGCGCAAAAACCACCATAAGCCGGCACATAACGCTGCGGAGCGGCAAGAAACAGGTCGCGATGCGCCGCGTTGGTGAAGCGATAAGTGGCTCCTTCGTGCTGCGCCTTGATCTGCGGATCGCCGGCCACGGCTTTACCCAGCGTGTGATACGCCACCGGATCGTTGCCGCGTAACATCAGCTGCGGGTCGGCGCCGTCGGACACCACATTCAGCGTCGAGCAGCCGGGGAGCAACGCCAGCACCGTCAGCAGCAGTAACAGGCGCGGCGCAAAGGATACGATTTTCCAAGTCATGTGATACCTCCGTAACCCCAGTTTACGATGTTTGTTCCGGTTTCGGCAGATGACCGCATGCACACCGCGTTATACTCGTCGCCTTTCCGCCCCTGCCCTCCCGCCATCTTGGGTTACCCGCTTTCCACCCGAAATTACGAATCCCTGCTGGCCTGGTATTTCGTCTCGATCTGGGGTTCAGGCTTCATTGCCACCAAAATCGGCCTGCAGCACGCAGCCCCCTTTACTTTTCTGGCATTGCGTTTCGCCTTCGGCATCCTGTGCCTGATCCCGATTGTATTGATCTGCAAACCGCGCTGGCCGGAGCGCCGCAGCGAATTCGGCCACATCCTCATCGCCGGGCTGCTGATGCACACCGTGCACCTCGGCGGCAGCCATTACACGCAGTACCTTGGCATGTCGGCGGGCATCACTGCTGTGCTGCTGTCGATTCAGCCGCTGCTGACTGCCATGATCGCCGGGCGCTGGATGGGCGAGCGCCTGGGTCAGCGGCAATGGCTGGGCATCGCCATCGGACTGGCCGGCGTGACGCTCATCGTCTGGCACAAGATCGATGTGCGTGAGGCCACGCTGGGAGCACTGATCGCGGTGACCGTTTCGCTGATCGGCGTTACCGCCGGCACGCTGTACCAGCGCGTGTACTGCCCGGCAGTCGATCTGCGGGCAGCGGCATTGATCCAGTTCGCCGGCAACATCGTGGTGCTGGCGCCGCTGGCGTGGTGGGTCGAGGGCGCAGTGGTGCGCTGGTCCTGGACGCTGGCCGCTGTCATCGCGTTTCTGGTGATCGGCGCGTCGATACTCGCCGTCAACGCGCTGCATACGCTGATGCGACGCGGCCAGGCGACGCGGGTCACCAGCCTGATTTACCTGACGCCAATTTTTGCGGTGGCGCTGGAGCTGCTCCTGTTCGGCGTGGTGCCGACGGCCATTTCGCTGGCCGGCATCGTCATCACCTGCCTCGGCGTGGCTCTGGTGTCGTGGCAGCCACGGCCGTCGCAGCAAACCGTGCCGTGAGCATCCCCCTCATACTGCTGCTGACCATCCTGCTGCATCTGGCGTTTGCCGGTTGCCGCGTCACACTGTCGCTGTTTGCGCTGCACCTGCAGGCGTCGGCGCTCACGGTAGGCCTGCTCATTTCATTGCTCGCCGCGGTGCCTCTGGTGTTTTCCGTGGGCTGGGGACGCACCATCGACCGCATCGGCGTGCGCACGCCGCTGTTCATCGGCGCCGGCGCCGTGCTCGGCGCGCTGCTGCTGGCGGTGGCCATACCGCGCATCGAAACCCTGTTCCTCGTCAGCGCAATCACCGGCAGCGGATTCATGCTGGTGCATATCTGCGTCAACCACGCCATCGGTCTGCTCGGCACGCCGGAGCAGCGCTCACGCAATTTCAGTCTGCTCGCGCTGGCATTTTCGACCTCGGGTTTTCTCGGCCCGATGATTTCCGGTTTTGCCATCGACCTGATCGGCCACCGGCTGACCTTCCTGCTCCTGGGTACCAGCGTGGTGGCCGCAATCGCGCTGCTGCTGACCCGGCCGATCACGCTGCCCGCGCATGCGCCTCCCGCCCACGATGCCGCGCGCAAGCGGGCCAGCGATCTGTTCCGCATGCCCGGCCTGCGCCGCGCCTTCATTGCCAGCGCGACCTTGTCCATGGCCTGGGATCTGTTCACCTTTGTCACGCCGATTCACGGCACCGGCCTCGGACTGTCGGCATCCACCATCGGGTTGATCCTCGGCGCCTTCGGCGGCGCGATTTTCCTGGTTCGTGTATTGCTGCCGCTGCTCGCGCACCGGGTGCGCGAATGGCCGCTGGTGATTGGCGGCATGTTCGCCACCGGCGCAGCCATGGCCGTGTTCCCGCTGATTGAGCAGGTGCCGCTGCTGATGGCGGTGGCCTTCGCGCTCGGACTGGCCATCGGCGGCACGCAGCCGATGATCATGGCGCTGCTGTATAACGCCGCGCCGCCGGGGCGTGGTGGCGAAGTGGTGGGTGTGCGCACCTTCCTGCTCAACCTGACACAGGTCGGGATTCCCCTGCTCTTTGGCGTCCTCGGCGCCACGCTGGGCATGACGCCGGTGTTCTGGGCGATGGCTGCGGTGCTGCTGCTCGGCGGAACCTACGTCAGCAGGCGCTAGAGGTGAAAGCGGGGGGCGTACCGCAAAACAAACGGGGCGCCGCAGCGCCCCGTTACAGTCCTGCCGTAAAGGCAGATTATTTCAGGTGCTTGTTGACCAGTTTGGTCATTTCAAACATCGACACCTGTTTCTTGCCACCGAAAACTTCTTTCAGTTTCTCGTCGGCATTGATGTTGCGACGGTTCTTGCTGTCTTGCAGGCTGTGCTTCTTGATGTACATCCAGATTTTCTTGGTGACTTCGGTACGCGGCATCATGCCGTTGCCGATTACCGCACCGAGCGCTGCGCTTGGCTGCATCGGTTTCATGAATGCCGCATTGGGCTTGCGCTTCGCTGCGGCTTTCTTTTTCTTTGCAGCGGGTTTCTTGGTAGCTTTTTTCTTTGCAGCCATTGAGTGGTCTCCCGTGTAGGTCCGGATTGGATCAGTTGGTCAGGTTAGTCTGGTTTGCCGTGATAGCGCACGGTGACGAGAGGATGCCGAGGGAAAACGCCTTTGTCAATGTTTGCCAGAGGGAAAATAAGAGAGTACAGCATGCGCGGCAACCGGCATCTGCAGTCGGGTACCCCGCCGGAATGCGCACCGTTTGTATCTCGGGCCGACTCGCCGCACAATAGAGCCTCCCTCGCCCGCCGTATCCGGGACCCTGCCCGCGGCGCAAGAGCAGAAACAAATCAATGACCTAAACGGGGAACTTGAATTGTGTATCTGCAACATCCGCAATCATGCACGGGCAGTATGGCGTCGCCGCACGGTGACGTCATGGCGCAGTTTCTCCGGGTAGACACAGCTTAACCGTGGCCAGACAACTCTCCCTGTTCGAGGGCGAAGCACGCACCGGCGCAGCACACCCGGCCATCGCTGCAGCCGCGGTGACCCCGGAGGTGCGCGACCTGGCGCGGCAGTTGCCGCCGGGAATCCGGCTGGGTACGTCGTCATGGCATTTCCCCGGCTGGCGCGACATGGTGTGGGCGGACGCGGTGACACCGGGTGACCTGTCGCGCTACGGACTCCCCGCGTACGCGCAACATCCGCTGTTCGGCACGGTCGGCGTCGACCGGTCGTTTTATGCGCCATTGTCGGCGCGCCAGTACGAGATCTACTCCCGTCAGGTTCCCGTCAGCTTTCGTTTTCTCGTCAAAGCACCCCATTTGCTGACCAGCCCGTGGATCCACGGCGAGGACGGCGGCAGAGGCAAAAACAACCCCTTGTTCCTCGACACCGCGTATGCCACCGAGCAATTTGTCGGCCCCGCAGGCGAGGGCCTGGGCGCAAATGCAGGACCGCTGCTGTTCCAGTTTCCGCCGCTGGGCCGCACGCTGACGCGGGCGCCGGAGCGCTTCATCGCGCAACTGCAGGAATTCCTCGGCCGGCTGCCGCAGGGGCCGCTGTATGCCGTCGAGATGCGCGACGACCGGGTCATCACGCGGCGGTTTTTTGCGTCACTGAAAGAAGTCGGCGCGCGTTATTGCCTGGGCGTGCACCCGCGGATGCCGCCGGTCGCCACGCAGGCGGCGGCGATGTCGGGTTTCGGTCCGGGACCGCTGATCGTGCGCTGGAATCTGCGCGCGGGTTACAGCTACGAGGAAGCCAAAGCGCGGTTTACGCCGTTTGATCGCCTGATCGACGAAGACAGCGCAACGCGTGAATCCATCGCCCGGCTGTGCACCGCCACACTGGCAGCGGGCCATGAGTGCACAGTGATCGCCAATAACAAGGCTGAAGGTTCGGCACCGCTGACGCTGATCAAACTGGCGCAGGCCATCATCGCCGCAACGCGACAGCGCCAGTACGCCGCGGAATCGTGAACAATCGCACGCTTGCGTGTGCGGCTACCACCACCGGTTATTTTTTCAAACGTGCCGCAAACTGTTTGCGGAATTTGGCGACTTTGGGTGACACCACGTACTTGCAGTACGGCTGGCGTGGATTGCGCTCGAAATATTCCTGGTGATAGGGCTCGGCGACATAGAACTTCGGCGCCGGGGATACTTCAGTCACGATCGGCCGGCTGAACGCCCGCGCTTCGGTCAGCGCCCGGATCGCCGCTTCAGCGACAGTTTTCTGCTGTGGCGCATGAAAATAAATCACCGAGCGGTACTGGGTGCCGATGTCGTTACCCTGCGCATTCAGCATGGTCGGATCGTGTATCGCGAAAAAGATGTCGAGGACCTCACCATACGTCACCACGGCGGGATCAAAAGTCACGCGGATGACCTCGGCATGTCCGGTATCACCGCCGCAGATGTCTTCGTAAGTCGGGTTCTGCAGCTGTCCGCCGCTGTAACCGGACTCGACGGAAATGACACCCTGCAGTCCGTCGAACACCGCCTCGATACACCAGAAACAGCCGCCACCCACGGTGGCGATTTCGTGTGCGCCTGCATTTTCACCGGTAGCCGCCATGGATGCCTCCTTCTACTGGGTCAACACGCAGGGATCAGTCGTTTGCAGCGCCGTTTCCTGACAGCAACGCGCGGGCCGCTCACGCCTTGCGGTGATAGCCGGTTACGCGCTCGACTTCGTTGCGTGAACCGAGGATCACGCCGACCCGCTGGTGCAGCCGGGTCGGCTGGACATCCAGGATGCGTTCCTGGCCGTTGGTCGCAGCACCGCCCGCCTGCTCGACAATGAACGCCATCGGGTTGGCTTCATACATCAGCCGCAGCCGGCCTTCCTTGTGTTTGGCATCCTGCGGATACATGAAAATGCCGCCGCGCGACAGGATGCGATAAACATCGGCGACCATCGAGGCCACCCAGCGCATGTTGAAGTCCTTGCCCAGGGGGCCCGTCTTGCCGGCAAGGCATTCGTCGATATAACGCTTCACCGGGGCGTCCCAATTGCGCATGTTCGACATGTTGATCGCGAATTCGGCAGTATCGGCGGGGATCTCGATTTTCGGCTGGGTCAACACCCAACTGCCGAGCTCGCGGTCCAGCGTGAAGCCGGCGACACCGTTGCCCACCGTCAGCACCAGCATGGCGGACGGGCCATATACCGCAAAACCCGCGGCAACCTGCCGCGAACCGGGCTGCAGGAATGCCTGCTCGTCGGGCTCGCAGCCTTCGGGGCAGCGCAGCACCGAAAAAATGGTGCCGATCGAAACGTTAACATCGATGTTTGACGAACCATCGAGCGGATCCATCAGCAGCAGGTATTCACCTCGTGGATAGCGGTTGGGGATCTGGTGCGGATGCGCCATTTCCTCCGAAGCCATTGCGGCAAGGTGGCCGCCCCACTCGTTGGCCTCCAGCAGCACTTCATTGGAAATCACATCGAGTTTTTTCTGTGCTTCGCCTTGCACGTTGTCGGTGCCGGCACTGCCAAGGACTCCCGTCAGCGCGCCCTTGCTGACGGCGTTGCTGATCGATTTGCAGGCACGCGCGACAACTTCAACCAGCAAGCGCAGTTCCGCGGAAACAACGCCTTTTTCCCGCTGTTGTTCAACCAGATACTGCGTGAGTGTAATGCGCCGCATGTTTTCTCCACTAATAGTCAACCACCCGTCGGTCCGGGATCGGGACTGCGATTATCCGATATACTGGTTTTAACCGGGAGACACAAATGATGTACATGATTTTCAAAGGTATTTTCTGGCGGCTCGCCCTGCTTGGCGCGCTGCTCACACCGGTACTGGCGCAGTCCCAGCCCGCCAGGCCAGCGGTTGCTCCGACAACGACAGTGGCCACCTTCGGCGCCGGCTGTTTCTGGTGTGTCGAGGAGGCGTTCGACAAGGTGCCCGGTGTGATCTCGACCACTTCGGGGTATATGGGCGGGCACAGCAAAAACCCGACTTATCCGCAGGTTTCGGCAGGCAACACCGGCCACAATGAAGTGGTGCAGGTGGCCTACGATCCGGCGAAAGTCAGCTACGCACAACTGCTCGACACCTTCTGGCGCAACATCGATCCGACTCAGGCCAACGGCCAGTTCTGCGATCACGGCTCACAGTACCGCAGCGAAATTTTTTATCACAATGAAGATCAGCGCAAAGCAGCCGAAGCGTCGAAGACCAAACTGGCGAAAGACAAGCCCTTCACCGGTGACATCAAGACGCTGATCACCAAGTCGGCGGAGTTTTATGCGGCCGAGGAATACCATCAGGATTATTACAAGAAGAATCCGGTGCGTTACACCTACTACAAGACCAGTTGCGGCCGCGCGGCGCGCCTGAAGGAAGTGTGGAAAACGCAATAAGCCGGCGGCAATGCCCAAGCGCTTGCTGCTGATCGGCGGCGGCCACAGCCATGTCGAGGTCATCCGCCGCTTCGGACTTGCCCCGGAACCCGGCGTCGCGGTAACTCTGGTCAGTCCGGACCGGCATACCCCCTACTCGGGCATGCTGCCCGGCCATATCGCCGGGCATTACCGTTTCGAAGACTGCCATATCGATCTGGAAATGCTGTGCCGTGGCGCCGGTGTCCGGCGTGTTGCCGGCACAATCACCGGGCTCGATCTGCAGCGCCGCGTCGGCCGCTGCACCGACGGCGCGGAGTACGTCTTCGACGTGGTTGCCGTTGACAGCGGATCAACGCCGGTCACCGCCGGCATTCCCGGCGCGGCAGAGCACGGCATGCCAATAAAACCCGTGTCCGTATTCCTCGACCATTGGACGACACTGCGCACCGCCGCGCGCACAGCAACCACCGGTTTGCGCATCGCCATCGTCGGCGCCGGCGCCGGCGGTGTCGAACTGGCATTGGCCATGCACCACTGCATCCACAACGACAACGGCCGCGCGCAGTTCACCATCATCAGCGACGGCCCGACGCTGCTTCCCGCACATCCCGCAGGAGTGCAGCGCAGTTTCAGCGCGGTGTTGCGCAAACGCGGCATTACGCTGCGCCTCGATGCGCCGGTGCGGGCCGCAAGCACTGAAGGCCTGGTCCTGGGCAGCGGCGAACGGTTACCCGCCGACCACGTGATCTGGGTCACCGGTGCCGCGGCACCGGCATGGCCGCGTGCCAGCGGGCTGCAGACCGATGACGGCGGCTTCATTGCCGTCAACAGGCATCTGCAATCGCCGTCGCACGGCTTTGCATTCGCCACCGGCGACATCGCGGCCATGCAGTCAACGCCACGGCCGAAATCCGGTGTCTACGCCGTGCGCCAGGGGCCACCGCTCACGGAAAATCTGCGCCGTGCACTGCGCGGCGAACCGCTGCTGGAGTATCAACCGCAGCGCAGGGCGCTGGCGCTGATCAGCACCGGTGATCGTTATGCCGTGGCGTCGTACGGGCCGTTTGCATTCGGCGGCGGCTGGGTGTGGTGGTGGAAAAATTATATCGACACCGCATTCATGCAACGTTACCGCAACACAACGCAGGAAATATTGTAACTATTTGTTTTTATTGATAATTTAATTGACGGTGACGCGGGCGAATTTACGCTTGCCGACCTGCAGCACCACGCTCGCACCGCGCGCGATTTTCAGCGACTTGTCGCTGATTTTTGCACCGTCCATTTTGACACCGCCCTGTGCCAGCATGCGCAGCGCATCCGAGGTGCTCGGTGTCAGACCCGCCTGCTTCAGCACCGCGGCAATCGCCAGACCGTCCGCTTCGCCTTCAAGTCGCACTTCGGCAATGTCATCGGGAATTTCATGCTGTTTAAAGCGGGACTCGAAATCGGCCAGCGCGTTCCGCGCGGCATCAGCCCCGTGGAAACGATTGACGATTTCCTGCGCCAGGGCCACTTTGATGTCACGCGGATTGCGGCCGGCGGAAACTTCCGCTCGCCACTGCTGGATGGTCTTCAGCGGCTCGAATGACAGCAGTTCGAGGTAACGCCACATCAGTTCATCAGACACCGACATCAGCTTGCCGAATATCTCGTTGGGCGCTTCCTGGATGCCGACGTAATTACCCAGCGATTTCGACATCTTGTTGACGCCGTCCAGCCCCTCAAGCAGCGGCATGGTCAGGATGCACTGCGGCGCCTGGCCGTGGTGTTTCTGCAGCTCACGCCCCATCAGCAGGTTAAATTTCTGGTCGGTGCCGCCGAGTTCGACATCAGCCTGCAGCGCCACCGAATCGTAACCCTGCACCAGCGGGTAGAGGAATTCGTGAATGGCGATTGGCTGGTTGCCGCGATAACGCTTGGAGAAATCATCGCGCTCGAGCATGCGCGCGACAGTGTGCGAAGCGGCCAGTTTGATCATGTCGACCGCGCTCATGCGGTCCATCCACGTCGAGTTGAACACCACCTCGGTGCGTTCACGGTCGAGGATGCGAAACACCTGCTCGGTATAGGTCTTGGCGTTGCGCGTGACTTCCTCGCGCGTCAGCGGCGGGCGGGTCGCATTTTTGCCGGTCGGATCGCCGATCATGCCGGTGAAATCGCCGATCAGGAACAACACATCGTGGCCGAGTTCCTGGAACTGGCGCAGCTTGTTAATCAGTACGGTATGGCCGAGATGCAGGTCCGGTGCCGTCGGATCAAAACCGGCCTTGATGCGCAACGGCCGGCCAGCGGCGAGTTTTTCACGCAATTCCGGCTCGCGCAGCAGTTCGTTGCAACCGCGGCGGATGATCTCGATCTGGTGATCGATGCTGGTCACGTTGTTGGTCATTCAGTGTGGTATTTCAGAGTGCAAAAAACGGGTTTTCCCGCTATCGATATTCTGCTAAGCTGCGGGCTGAAAAATGCTTGCAAATCATAAGGGAAGCGCATTTTGTCATTGTCCGTGCGATTCGCGATTCTAGCGCAAAAACTTTCAGACTGGCTCCGCGGCAGCGCGGCACGTCGCGTGCTGCTCGCGCTGGTGCTGCCGTTTGTCGGCGTGATGGCGGCTTTCGGCATTGCCCCCGACACCGTGACCGACACCGTGGCGCGCGAGAATGTGGTCGAGGAGCTGGTGCTGCCGGCGCTGCCCGTGACCGACACCTCGGGCGAAACCTACTGGCGCGAGACGCGCATCGAGCGCGGTGACACCATCGCCTCCATATTGCAGCGCCTGCAGATCGACGAGGCGGGTTCGGCACTCCTGCTGCAACATACGCGCCAGGCACGTGCGCTGTACCGGCTGATCCCGGGCCGCACGGTGCGTGCCCAGACCAGTGCCGACGGCCGGCTGCTGGCGCTGCGTTATCTGAATGGCGCGCAATTGCTGAAAATCGACCAGGCCGGCAACGATGTGCTGCAGGTCTGGGAAGGCCCCGCCGAGGTCGAGACCCAGATCCACATGCGCTCCGGCGAAATCGTGTCCTCGCTGTTTGCCGCAACCGACGCTGCCGGCATGTCCGACGCGGTCGCCGTGCAGATCGCTGACATCTTCTCCACCGACATCGATTTCCATCGCGACCTGCGCCGCGGCGACCGTTTCTCCGCCATTTACGAAGTGCAGTATCACCAGGGTGAGCCGGTGAAAACCAACCGCCTGCTGGCGGCGGAATTCACCAATCAGGGCAAAACCTTCCATGCCGTATGGTTCCAGAACCCCGAAGGCGAGGGCGGTTATTACACTCTGGACGGCAAAAACATCCGCAAGGCCTTCCTCCGTTCGCCGCTGGAATTCTCGCGCATCAGTTCGGGCTTCACGCGAGCGCGCTTCCATCCGGTGCTGAAAACCTGGCGCGCGCATACCGGTGTCGATTACGCGGCACCCACCGGCACACGGGTCAAAGCCACCAGCGGCGGCATCGTTGAATTCGCCGGACGCCAGGGCGGTTACGGCAACCTGGTGGTATTGCGGCATCAATCAAAATTCACCACCTGGTACGGCCACCTGTCGGGTTTCGCGCCGGGCATGCAACGCGGCAAACGTGTGAGCCAGGGCGACATCATCGGTTATGTCGGCAGCACCGGGCTCGCCACCGGACCCCATCTGCATTACGAATTCCGCATCAACAATGCCCACCAGGATCCGTTGCGCGTCGCGATGCCGCCGGCGCCGCCGCTGGCACCGCAGTACCGCAACGCGTTCGACGAAGTTACGCGTCCGATGGGCGAACGCCTCGCGTTACTGCGGCAAATCCCGGCCGCCCGCTAAAGCACAGCCGCGATGCCCGGTCTGTATATCGGGTTGATGTCCGGCACCAGCATGGACGGCATCGACGCCGTGCTGATTGATCTCAACGGCGCGCCCGCGCTGCTGCACCACAGCCACCAGCCGTTTTCGCCGCAATTACGCACAGGCCTGCTCGCGCTGAACGAGCCGGGCCCCGATGAACTGCATCGCGCCGCGCTGGCGGCAAACGCACTGGCTCTGGGTTATGCCGCGGTGGTGCGTACGCTGCTGACACAGACGCACACAACGGTCGATCAAATCACTGCCATCGGCTGCCACGGCCAGACCGTGCGCCATCGCCCGGAGTCCGGCTACACCATACAACTGGTCAACGCCGCACTGCTTGCCGAACTCACCGGCATCCGCGTGGTCTGCGATTTCCGCAGCCGTGACATTGCTGCTGGCGGCGAAGGTGCCCCGTTGGTGCCGGCTTTTCATCGTGCGGTGTTCGCACATCCGCAACTGTCGCGTGCGGTGGTCAATATCGGCGGCATTGCCAATATCACCCGTCTTCCGGTGCAGGGCGACGTCATCGGCTTCGATTGCGGCCCCGGCAACGTACTGATGGATGGCTGGATCATGGCGCACCAGGGCGTCGCCTATGACGCCAGCGGCGCCTGGGCGGCACGGGGTTCAGCGCTGCCGGAGTTGCTGGAACGACTGCTGGCGCATGAATTTTTCGAACGCTCGCCGCCGAAAAGCACCGGGCGTGACCTGTTCAATTTACAAAATCTAAAAAACGCGCTGGCTGGCAACGAACGTCCTGTGGATGTGCAGGCCACGCTGTGTGACCTGACGGCAACGACCATCGCCCGCGCGCTGCTTGCGCATTGCGCAGATGCGCGCGAGGTTTATCTGTGTGGCGGCGGTGCCCGCAACAACACGCTGCGCGCACGTCTTGCCGCGCTGCTGCCGGGGAAACGCCTTGCCGTCACCGACGAACTGGGCATCGCCGCCGAATCCGTTGAAGCTGCGGCGTTTGCATGGCTGGCACAACGTGCCGTGGACGGGAAGCCTGGCAATCTGCCCCAGGTCACAGGAGCGCGGGGCCTGCGCGTGCTGGGGGCGATTTACCCGGCCTGACCGGTCATTGCGCATTGCAATGATTTATTGCTGAAAAACAAAACGGGGGCATCAGCCCCCGTTTGATTTACCGCCTGAAGTTCAGGTTTATGCCGAGAACGACGAACCGCAGCCGCAGGTGGAACTGGCGTTCGGATTCTTGATCACGAACTGCGCGCCCTCAACATTTTCCTGATAGTCGATTTCCGCGCCAGTCAGGTATTGCAGGCTCATCGGATCGACCAGCAGCGTGACGCCGCCTTTTTGCAGCGACGTGTCATCTTCGTTCACTGCTTCATCGAAGGTGAATCCGTACTGGAAGCCGGAACAGCCGCCACCGGTGACAAACACCCGCAGCTTGAGCCCGGGGTTGCCTTCCTCTTCGATCAACTGCCGCACTTTGGCTGCGGCGTTCTCGGTGAACAGCATCGGTTCCGGCATCATTTCGACAACAGCATTCATGGCATTTGCTCCTGATTTCCACTGGACTGCAGGGGTCCATTATATCCCCCCGCCCCTGAAAGCGCTTATTCCACCGCAGCAGGCTTGAATTTGACGACTTTGTCGGCTTTGACGTCATCCTGATATACCAGCCGGCCCTGTACCACGGCGCCCAGCTGCATTTCCAGGGTCCGGTAATACACATCCCCTGTGACATTCGCTTTGCTCTGCAGTTCGACGTAATCGGCAGCATGTACCGGACCGACTACCGTGCCGTTGATAACCACATGGGAGACGCGGATTTCGCCTTCGATGCGGGCGGCTTCCGACAACACCAGCGTGCCCTGTTTGCCTTCAATCGAAACCACATTGCCATGCACATGGCCATCGACGCGCAACCCGCCGTCGAAGGTCAGATCGCCCTTGATCACGGTACCTGCGCCGATCAGGCAATCGATTCGGTTCTGGGGTTTGCTGGGTTTATTGCCGAACATGATGACGTCTCCACTATGAAATCGTGACATTGTGGGTCAGCTTCGGCGCTTCGGAATTGCCTTCAAACACGCGCACCTGCAGACCTTTTACCACCGCATCAGGCGAAATCCGGAACATGCCTTCAACGCGCTGAAACAGCTTGAAACTGACCTGGTACTCCTTGGCCACCCCCTTCAAATCGGACGGCAGCATCAGAACCACTTTACGGCCATCCTGCTGCAGATTCAACACGAACTGCAATCGGCCATTAAACTCCTTGGCCCTTTCCCCCGTCTGCACCAGCAGCAGCTGGTAACGATACTCGCCCGGAACCGTCTCCGGCATCAGACGGAAACGGTTGACGCTGACGGCACCCTCTTTGCCGGTGGCAGCGGTCAGCGACTGGAAAAACGCGAGGTCTTCCTTCAGCGTGGCATTTTCCTGGGCCAGCGATTTGACCTGCCGCGCCAGATCGCCATAGGTCGCGCGCTCGATCTGCAACTGGCGCTCCGCCGACGCGGTTTTGGCATTCAGCTCAGCAAGTTCGACCTGCTGCTGGCGCACGGTTTCGTCGAGTTGGGCGCGCAGGCGCGCCGCCTCTCCCTGGCGGAACCCGGCATACTCGAGGCCGAAGTCGTAGGTAAACCAGGCCACACCGGCAACCAGCAATCCTCCTGCAATCACGCCACTCCAGCGCCAGTACCATGGCATGTGCAGACGCACCGCGAGACGCGGTGCGTCGATACCGAAACGACGCACGAATGTTTTGAGCGCGCGCCTCATGCCATCAGGGCAGCAGCGCCACCTGGGTCAGGCCGGTATCTTCGGCCAGCCCGAACAGGATGTTCATGTTCTGCACGGCCTGGCCGGCGGCGCCCTTGACCAGATTGTCGATCACCGACAGCACGACGACGGTATCTCCGCCCTGCGGCAGGTGCACGGCAATGCGGCAATGGTTCGCGCCACGCACCGAACGCGTTTCGGGATGGCTGCCCGCAGGCATGACGTCAACAAAAGCTTCACCGGCATAACGTTTTTCATACAAAGCCTGCAGATCGGCGGCTGTTATCGATTTGGTCAGTCGCGCATACAAGGTGGCATGGATGCCACGGATCATCGGCGTCAGGTGCGGCACAAACACCAGGCCGACCGGCTGGCCGGCGGCCCGCGCCAGTCCCTGCGCGATTTCCGGCTGGTGGCGATGGCTGCCCACGCCGTAGGCCTTGAAGTTATCAGCGGCTTCGGCATGCAGGATATGCGTCTCGGCCTTGCGACCGGCTCCGGACACGCCGGACTTGGCATCGGCAATCAGGTGCCCGGCATCCACGCAGCCGGCTTCAATCAACGGCAGGAATCCCAGCTGCACTGCAGTCGGGTAACACCCCGGGTTGGCGATCACCCGGGCTTTTTCGATCTCCGTGCGATTGACCTCGGGCAAGGCATACACCGCCTCGGCCACCAGCTCCGGGCAGGCATGCTTCATTTTGTAATACTGTTCCCAGACCGCGACATCGCGGATGCGGAAATCCGCAGCCAGGTCGATGACCCTCACGCCGGCATCGACCAGCGCGCGCGCTTCCTGCATCGCGACACCATTGGGCGTCGCAAAAAACACCACGTCACATTGGTCAAGGCCTGATGCTGCAGGTTCGCTGAAACGCAGGCTGACCCGGCCGCGCAGATTCGGAAACATCTCGGCGACCGGCATGCCGGCTTCCTTGCGTGAAGTGATCGCGCGCAATTCCGAGTGCGGATGCTGGGCCAGCAGACGCAGCAATTCGACCCCGGTATAGCCGGTGCCGCCGACGATCCCCACCTTGATGGTCTTCTGAGTCATGTCTTGCTGCCTTCCCTGCCCGCCGGTTTGTCGGCTTATAACGACACTTGCGCCAGAGACGACAAGGCCGCCCTTGGGCGGCCTTGTCCGAACACTGTTCTGCCAAAAACTGCGTTACCGCTTGGAGAACTGCTTGCGCCGCCGCGCCTTGCGCAAACCGACTTTCTTGCGCTCGACTTCGCGTGCATCGCGCGTGACAAGACCCGCCTTGCGCAGCACCGGCTTCAGTGCGGCGTCGTAATCGATCAAGGCGCGGGTGATACCGTGGCGCACCGCGCCGGCCTGCCCGGATTCACCACCGCCGGTCACGTTGACCTTGATGTCGAAGCTATCCAGCTTCTCGATCAGCACCAGCGGTTGGCGCACGACCATGCGGCCGGTTTCACGCGAGAAAAACTCGTCCACCGGTTTGCCGTTGACGACAATGCTGCCCTTGCCGGGCTGCAGGTAAACGCGGGCCACTGCGCTTTTGCGCCGGCCGGTACCGTAATTCTTTTGAACTGCCATGGTCTGTGATCCTAGATTTCGAGAGTCTTGGGCTGTTGCGCGGTATGCGGGTGATCGGTACCCACATAGGCTTTCATCTTTTTCAGCATCGCGTAGCCGAGCGGTCCCTTGGGCAGCATGCCCTTAACCGCTTTTTCCAGCACGCGCGCCGGAAATTTTTCCTGCATTTTTTCAAAGCTGGTGGTGTACAGGCCGCCGGGATAACCGCTGTGGCGGTTGTAGAGCTTGTCCTTGGCCTTGTTGCCGGTCACGCGCAGCTTGTCGACGTTGACGACGACGATAAAATCACCGGTGTCGATGTGGCGGGTGAACTCGGGCTTGTGTTTACCACGCAGGCGATGTGCGATTCCCGCGGCGAGCCGACCCAGTACTTTGTCGGAGGCGTCGACTACGTACCAGTCGCGTTTGATTTCGTGCGGTTTAGCGGAATAGGTTTTCATGCTTGTTCCAGCGCGTTCTCGTGATTCGGGGAAACCGCGAATTCTATGGGAAATCAAGCGGATGTGTCAAACTTCTAGCACCTCCCGGATACGGGACAGTACCACTGCTCCAAGGCAAATAATTGTTTAAAAACAATGGTTTAATGTCATGCTGTCATGGCAACTGACTAATACACTGCTTGCGCTGCTGCTGCCCCCGGGCGTCCTGATTCTGCTCATGGCGGGGGGTCTGGCGTTGCGGCGGACGCAACCCCGCCTCGGTAAGGGCCTGCTCGCCGGCGGTCTGGTCGCGCTGTATGTGTTGTCGATGCCGCTGGCTGCAGACGCACTGCTCTCCACCCTGCAAGACCGGTCACCCGCCACGAACGACGGCGCTGCTGTGGCTGCGATTGTCGTGCTGGGCGGCGGCAAGTCTCACGCCGCGCCGGAGTACGGCGGCAACACTGTGCGCGGAGCCACGCTGGTGCGGCTGCGTTACGCCGCCCATCTGCAGCGCCGGACCGGACTGCCCATGCTCGTCAGCGGCGGCAGCCCCGAGGGCAGCCCGCAGACCGAGGCGGAACTGATGCAAAGCACGCTGCAGCAGGAATTTTCCGTACCGGTACGCTGGGTCGAGGGCGGCTCCGCCAATACACTGGAAAACGCCCGCCTGAGTTACCGCATGCTGGCCGCCGAGAACATTCGCAGCATCCACCTCGTCACCCACGCCTGGCACATGCCGCGCGCACAGCTCGTTTTCGAGGCCGCCGGATTTCAGGTCGTGCCGGCGGCAACGGGCTACACCACGCGTTACCGGACGACGATACTTGATTTTCTGCCAAGTGCGCTGGCACTGCGCGACAGCGCGCTGTTTTTCCACGAAATCATCGGCATAGTCTGGTATCGTTTGCGCCTCATTTTACCGGGTTGATCGCGGGGGCCGGCATGAAAGCACGCATCAAGTGGATCGAGAACGTCAGTTTTGTCGCCGAGTCGGGCAGCGGCCATGCGCTGGTGATTGACGGCGCGCCGGAAGGCGGCGGTCGCGATCTGGGGCCGCGGCCGATGGAAGTGGTGCTGATGGGCACCGGCGGCTGCACCGCCTATGACGTGATGCACATCCTGCGCAAATCGCGCGCGCCAGTCACCGATTGCGTGCTGGAAATCGACTCCGAACGCGCCGCCGAAGATCCCAAGGTGTTCACCAAAATCCACTTCCACTTCATCATCACCGGCCGCGGCCTGAAGGCGGCCCAGGTCGGGCGCGCAGTACATCTGTCGGCGGAAAAATATTGTTCGGCATCGATCATGCTGGGCAAAACCGCAGCGATTACCCACGACTTCGAGATCCGCGAAGCGGAAGCTTAAGTTTAAATTTAAGCACCGCGTTACAGCAGGAACGCGGCTCCGGTCATCACCTTTGACGAAGCTTGCATCGCCGCCTTGACCGGCGCCGGCAGTTCCGCGCCGCCATGCTGGCGCGCAGTACGGGCATGGCGCGCTTCATCTGCGCACATCTGCTCCACGATCGCACGGCTTTTGCGGTCCGTCTCCGGCAGGCGCGCGAGATGGCCTTCAAGATGGCGCTCGACCTGCCGTTCGGTTTCGGCAAGGAATCCGAGATTCCATTTGTCGCCCAGGGCGCCCGCAGCCGCGCCGATCGCAAACGATCCGGCGTACCACAGCGGATTGAACAGGCTTTTGCGGCCACCCAATTCGGCAATGCGCCGCTCGGTCCATGCCAGATGTTCGGTTTCTTCCTGCGCCGCCGCTTCCAGCGCGGCACGCGCCGTTGAGTCGCGTGCGGTCAGCGCCTGGCCCTGGTACAAGGCCTGGGCGCAGATTTCGCCGCTGTGATTGACGCGCATCAGCGCCGCTGCCAGCGCGCGCTGTGCGGTATCCATGTCGCCATCCGGCAGGGTGTCCCCGGGAATCGGGCGCGTGCTGCGCGCCGGCGCAAACAGCGTGCGCAGCCCCTTGTCAAAACCGATGATCAGTTCGTCGATGCGCAGCATGCTCAGGCCGCCCTGCCGAACAGGCGTTCCAGCTCGGCACCCGGATCGGCAGCGCGCATGAACGCCTCGCCGACCAGGAAACCATTCACATCATGCGCACGCATTTTTTCCACATCCTGCGGCCTGAGGATGCCGCTTTCGGTGATCACCAGCCGCTCCGCCGGAATTTTCTGCAGCAGGCCCAGTGTGGTTTCCAGCGTGGTCTCGAAGGTGCGCAGGTTGCGGTTGTTGACACCGATCAGCGGTGTCTTGAGGACCAGCGCCGCATCCAGCTCAGCGCCATCATGTACTTCCACCAGCACCGCCATGCCCAGTTCGTGGGCCGTGGCTTCGAGTTCGCACATGCGCCCGGCCTCGAGTGCAGCGACGATCAGCAGGATGCAGTCGGCGCCGGCGGCGCGTGCCTCGTAGACCTGGTACGGATCCATCATGAAATCCTTGCGCAGCACCGGCAGCCGGCAGGCACCGCGCGCAGCTTTCAGGTCGTCGAGCTTGCCCTGGAAAAACTGGCTGTCGGTCAGCACCGACAGGCAGGCGGCGCCGTGGCGTTCGTAGGTTACGGCTATCGTTGCCGGATCAAACTGTTCGCGCAGCACGCCCTTGCTCGGACTGGCTTTTTTGACTTCGGCAATCACCGCTGGTTTGCCGGCAGCGATTTTTGCGCGCAGCGCTCCGGCAAAATCGCGCGCCGGTGCTGCGGCCCGTGCTGCCGCCTGCATCTGCGCCGGCGACACATGCGCCTGCGCTGCGCTGATTTCCTGCGCCTTAACCGCGAGTATGCGTTGCAGGATATCAGCCATGGTTTTTGGCGAACGCGACGAACTGGTCGAGTTTTTTACGCGCCGCACCGCTGTCGAGTACGGCCAGTGCTTTTTTGACACCCTCGATCAGCGTCGGCGCCAGTCCGGCGACATAAATACTCGCTCCGGCATTAAGCGCAACAATGTCGCGCGCTGCACCCGGCTTGTTCTCCAGCGCGCCCAAGAGCATGTCGCGCGACTGCTCGACGCCTTCGACACGGATCGCCGCATTGTTATGGCTTTTCAGGCCGACGTCCGCCGGCGTCACCATGTATTCGCGCACCTGACCGTCTTTCAGCTCACCCACCGCCGTCGGCCCGCTGATCGACAGCTCGTCGAGGCCTTCCAGTCCGTGCACGATCATCACGCGGCGGCTGCCCAGCCGCTGCAGCACCCGCGCCTGGATGCCGACCAGATCAGGATGAAACACGCCCATCACCTGTTGTTTCGCACCCGCCGGATTGGTCAGCGGTCCGAGAATGTTGAATATGGTTTTAACACCGAGTTCGCGGCGCACCGGCGCGGCATGTTTCATTGCACTGTGGTGGTTGGGGGCGAACATGAATCCGATGCCGGTTGCGGCAATCGATTCCGCCACCGTTTCCGGTTTCAGGTTGATGTTCACACCGAGAAGCTCCAATACGTCGGCGCTGCCGGATTTGCTGGAGACCGAACGACCGCCATGTTTGGCGATTTTTGCGCCGGCCGCTGCGGCGACAAACATCGCCGCTGTCGACACGTTGAAGGTATGTGCCGAGTCGCCACCAGTGCCGCAGGTATCGATCACTTCCAGCGCATCGGGTACCGGCACCGTGGTGGCAAATTCGCGCATCACCGTCGCTGCAGCAGCGATTTCGCCGATGGTTTCCTTTTTGACGCGCAGCCCGGATATGATTGCGGCAATCAGCACTGGCGACACCTCGCCACTCATGATCTGTCGCATCAGCGACAGCATCTCGTCGTGAAAAATTTCGCGATGCTCAATGATGCGCGTCAGCGCTTCCTGCGGCTTCATCAGCGTTTTTCCTCAAGAAAGTTCTTCAGCATCTGGTGGCCATGCTCGGTCAGTATTGATTCCGGGTGAAACTGCACACCCTCGACCGCCAGCGTCTTGTGGCGCACCCCCATGATCTCGCCGTCATCCGTCCAGGCCGTCACCGCCAGGCAATCGGGCAGGCTGTTGCGTTCGATCACCAGCGAATGGTAACGCGTCGCCGAAAACGGTCGCGGCAACCCGCGAAACACCCCTGCGCCTTCATGCTGGATCGGCGAGGTCTTGCCATGCATCAACTGCCGTGCATGAACAATTTTCCCGCCGAACGCCTGGCCGATGCTCTGGTGCCCGAGGCAGACACCGAGGATGGGAATTTTCCCGGCAAATTCCTTGATCAGCGGCACCGACACGCCCGCCTCATTTGGCGTGCACGGCCCCGGCGACACCACGATGCGCCCCGGCTGGAGCCGGGCGATGTCTGCCAGCGTGATTTCGTCATTGCGGTGCACCACAACTTCTTCGCCAAGCTCACCGAAATACTGCACCAGGTTGTAGGTGAAAGAATCGTAATTATCGATCATCAGCAGCATGGTGATCCCCTCAATCCCGACCAAGCGAATCTAATCGTGTATCCAGGCCGGCTTCGGCAATCTCGGCTGCGCGCAGCAGGGCCCGCGCCTTGCTCTGGGTTTCCTGCCATTCGGCTTCGGGCTGCGAGTCGGCAACCACACCGCCGCCCGCCTGCACATGCAGTCTGCCGTCCTTGATCACCGCCGTGCGCAAGGCAATCGCCACGTCCATATTGCCGTGGAAACCAAGATAACCAACCGCCCCGGCATAGATGCTGCGTTTGACCGGTTCCAGCTCGTCGATGATTTCCATCGCCCGCACCTTGGGCGCGCCCGACACCGTGCCCGCCGGAAAAGTCGCGCGCAGTACGTCGATCGCGTTGAGCCCCGGTTTCAGTTTGGCCTCGACACTGGACACGATGTGCATGACATGCGAATAACGCTCGATGATCATCTGTTCGGTGACCTTGACGCTGCCGGTTTGGGCGACACGCCCCGCGTCATTGCGGCCGAGATCGACCAGCATCAGGTGTTCGGCGCGCTCCTTGGCATCCGCCAGCAGTTCCGTTGCCAGCGCGGCATCTTCTTCCGGCGTGGCACCGCGACGGCGCGTGCCGGCAATCGGACGCACCGTAACCACGTCGCCCTCAAGGCGAGCGAGGATTTCCGGTGAAGCGCCGACGACATGGAAATCACCAAAGTTGAAGCAGAACATGTACGGCGAGGGGTTCAATGCACGCAACGCGCGATACAGCGACAGCGGCGAGGCATGGAAGGGCTTGCTCATGCGCTGTGACGGCACTACCTGCATGATGTCGCCTTCAAAAATGTATTTTTTCGCGCGCTCCACCGCCTGGTAATAGGCCGCCTCGCCGAACCCGGATACCGCGGGTTCGGATTTCACCGGCACGCTTTCCGGCAACTTCACCGGTGCGCGCAGTTTTTCCAGCAACACCGCGAGACGCGCACGCGCCGCGGCATAAGCCCCGGGTTTGCCCGGTTCGGCATACACCACCAGCGACAGCTTGCCCGACAGGTTATCGACGATGGCGATTTCTTCCGACACCAGCAGCAGGATGTCCGGCGTGCCAAGTTCATCGCGTTTGTTGCTGCGAGCAAGCCGCTTTTCGATGTAACGCACGGTGTCGTAGCCGAAATATCCGACCAGCCCGCCGCAAAACCGCGGCAGCCGCGGATCGGTCGCGACCTTGAAGCGTTTCAGATAATTTTCGACGAAGGCCAGCGGGTCATCGGCTTCTTCGCGCAGCGTCTCGACGCCGTCGCGGACTTCGATACAGCTATGGTCACGCACTTCGATGCGGGCGGCAGCGGCAAGTCCGATGAAGGAATAACGGCCGAAACGTTCACCGCCGACCACCGATTCCAGCAGATAACTGTACGGCTGGTTGGCGAGCTTCAGGTAAATCGACAGCGGCGTGTCGAGGTCGGCAAAGGTTTCGAGCACCACCGGCACACGGTTGTAACCCGCAGCGGCGAGTCGATCGAATTCAGATTCAGTCATGTCTTGCTCCACGAAAACAGGTCGGGTACAGAAACGGAACAGCAGCCTGGCAACGTGCGATCAGCAACGCCAATCGCGACGCCAGCGCCAGGCGCCAGACACCGTTTCGAACCTCATCGAGAGCAACACGATTAAACCTTTTTAATCAATGGGATACATTCAGTCAGCGCGCCTACTATAGCATCAACATCGAGGCTCTGCACGGCCAGTCCCTCGTTGTAACCGTAGGGCACGCAGAATACCGGGCACCCCGCCGCGCGCGCCGCCTGCGCGTCATTTACGGAATCTCCAATCATCAGCATCTGCTCCGGCGCGACACCGAACTGCGCGCAGGCATGCAGCAACTGCATGGGATCGGGTTTTTTGCGCGCCAGCGTGTCTCCTGAGATGGTCTGCGCAAAAAACGGCGCCATGCCCATGCGCTCCAGCAGCGGCAGCGTGAATGCGCCGGACTTGTTGGTCACACAGGCCAGCGGGAAACCGCCGGCGCGAAACTGCTCCAGGCCTTCTCTTACGCCCGGGTACACCGTGGTGTAACGGCCGTTGACTTCGGTGTAGAAGCGCTCGAACACCGGCAGCGCCTGTGCCATCGCCGCAGCGTCGGCATGGCCGTCAATATCACGGGCCAGCGCACGCTCGACCAACCGCGGGAGGCCTTTGCCGACAAAAGTGCGCACCGTATCCAGCGGCAGTGGCGCATGGCCCAGCGCTTCCAGCATCAGGTTGATCGCGGCCGCGAGGTCGGGAATGGTATCGAGAAGAGTGCCGTCGAGATCGATCATCACGGCTTGCACGGCAATCGGAAAGGTTTTTTTCGACGGTGTATTGTTCATGATCCAGTTGCAGCAAACGACAGGGCAGCGCGACTCAGCCGCCGCGATGCTGCACTGCCAGAGAGTTCAGGATTTGGCGAGCGCTGCGCGCATCGTCGCGATGGTGGCCTTGTAGTCGCTGGTGCCGAATATCGCCGAGCCGGCGACAAAAGTATCCGCGCCGGCTTTGGCGATTTCAGCGATGTTGTCGGCTTTGACGCCGCCATCCACTTCGAGCCAGATGTCGCGCCCGCTCTGGTCGATGCGTTTGCGCACCTCAGCGAGTTTAGCCAGCGCGCCGGGAATGAAGGCCTGTCCGCCGAAGCCGGGATTCACCGACATGATCAGCACCAGATCGAGTTTGTCGAGCACGTGGTCGAGATAATCGAGCGGCGTTGCCGGATTGAACACCAGCCCGGCCTTGCAGCCGTGTTCCTTGATCAGGCTGATGGTGCGGTCGATGTGTTCCGAAGCTTCCGGGTGGAAGGAAATGATGTTGGCACCGGCTTTGGCGAAATCCGGCACGATGCGATCCACCGGTTTAACCATCAGATGGACATCGATCGGCACCTTGACCAGCGGACGGATCGCCTGGCACACCAGCGGCCCGATGGTGAGATTGGGCACGTAGTGATTGTCCATGACGTCGAAATGGATCAGGTCGGCACCGGCGGCAACCACGGCCCGCACTTCTTCACCCAGACGGGCAAAGTCGGCGGACAGGATGCTGGGCGCAAGGCGATGGGTCATGGCGGAATCCGGATTGATGACGGTGATATGCCGATGATAACGTTGGATAGTGACGGGATAATTCTACCCGTTCCCGTCCATTTTCACCCACTCCCGCCCGCAGCGAAACTCGCAGCAAAGATACAGAACTTCCGCAGGCGCGCCGCGAATGCGAGAATACGGCCATGACCGAACACAAATATCAAATCAGCGTCGCTCCGCGCGCGACCTATATCCCGGAACAGTCGGACGCCGATGCCGACCGTTACGCCTTCGCCTACACCATCACCATCACCAACACCGGTGAGGTGCCGGCACAACTCCTGAGCCGTCACTGGATCATCACCGATGCCAACAATCTGGTGCAGGAAGTCAAAGGCCAGGGCGTGGTGGGCGCCCAGCCAAAACTGAAACCCGGCGAGAGCTTCGAATACACCAGCGGCTCGGTGCTGGCAACATCGGTCGGCACAATGCGCGGCGCCTACCAGATGGTGGCCGAAGACGGCACGCGTTTCGACGCCACCATCCCCGAATTCACGCTGTCCGTGCCGCGCGTGCTGCATTAGGGCATGTCCCTCCGCACCAGTTACACGCTGCTCGCGCCGTTTTATGACTGGCTGATCGGGCCGGCGCTGGGCCGGGTGCGCGCCAGAAGTCTCGCGCGACTGCCGCGCAGCGGCGGCGCGCACATCCTGCTCAACGGCATCGGCACCGGGCTTGATCTGCCGCTGCTGCCCGCAGCGCATCGCTACACGGCGCTGGATCTGACGCGGGCGATGCTGCAAAAAGCACTGCCGCGCGGCGATCACCTCGATCTGCAATGGGCGCAGGGCGACAGCCAGCGGCTGCCGTTTCGCAGCGAGGCCTTCGATCATGTCTTGCTGCACCTGATCCTCGCCATCGTGCCGGACACCCGGGCAGCGCTGCGTGAAGCAGCGCGCGTGGTCAAGGTCGGCGGACGGCTGTTCGTGCTCGACAAATTCCTGCGCCCCGGTGAGCGCGCATGGCTGCGCCGGATCATCAACCCGCTGGCGCGGCGCATTGCCACCCGCACCAATGTCGTATTCGAAGACGCGCTGGCCGGGGTGAGTGACTTGCGGATAATCGACGACCAGCCCGCGCTGGCCGGCGGCTGGTTTCGGATGATTACGCTGGAGAAAACCGCGGTTCAGGACTTGCCGGACTCATCCTTGTCATCGTCGTCACGCCGCGGCCAGGTCAGCCAGACGATGCCACCCAGCAATGCCATGGCGACCGCAGCTTCAATCAGGTACCACATCAATCCGGTCATTGCTCTTACCCTGTAATTTGACTATGCACAGCACCAACTCTAACAAATTCTCCCCGCGTGTAACGCTCGCCGCCGTGCTTGTGGTACTGATCATGGCCGCCTGCCGCTCGACGCCGGAAAAACCTGCTGCGCCTCCATCCGCACCTCCCGTGCAAGCACCGGCGCCACAACAACCGGCCCCGCGAGCAGAAACGCCACCTGCAGTCACACCGGTTCCACCGTCAGCCGGCACTCAACTGCGCCGCGGCAACTGGACGGAACTACCCGGCTGGCGTGATGATGATCCGGCGGCAGCCTGGGATGCACTGCTGGCCAGTTGCGGCAGCCTGAAAGCGCAGGAAGCGTGGCGCGCAGTCTGCGCCGCTGCGCAGGCCGCACCGCGTCCCGACCGCGAGCGCGCCCGGCGTTTTTTCGAACTGAATTTCATGCCTTACCAGTTGCTGCAGCCCGACGGCGGTACTGACGGTCTCGCCACCGGTTATTACGAACCGCTGCTGCGCGGCAGCCGCAAGCCGACGGCGCGTTTCCGTTATCCGGTGTACGGTGCCCCCGACGATCTGATCAGCATCGACCTGCCGGCCTTCGGCGTCGAATCGCGCGACTCACGGCCGCGCGCCCGACTCGACGGCAAACGGGTGGTGCCGTATTTCGACCGCGCGCAAATCGAGGCCGGTGCAGCGCCGCTGCGCGGCCGGGAAATCGCCTGGGTCGACGATCCGGTGGAACTTTTTTTCCTGCAGATCCAGGGCTCGGGGCGGATTGACCTCGACGGCGGCGTGATGCGCGTGGGTTTCGCCGATCACAACGGCCAGCCCTACCGCTCCATCGGCCGCCTGCTGATCGATCGCGGCGAACTGCCGGCGGAGCGCGCGTCGATGCAGGGCATCAAGGCCTGGGCGCAGCAGAACCCGGACAAGCTGCGCGAAGTGCTGGATTACAACCCGCGCTACATATTTTTCCGTGAACTGCCGGCAGGCCTCAGCGGACCGCTGGGCGCAATGGGTGTGCCGCTGACCGCACGGCGTTCGATTGCCGTTGATCCACGCTTTGTGCCGCTGGGCGCCCCGGTGTTTCTCGCCACGACCTGGCCGCTCAGCAAAAAACCGCTGCAGCAGTTGATGCTCGCCCAGGACACCGGCGCGGCGATCCGCGGCGCGGTGCGCGCCGATTTTTTCTGGGGTTACGGCGATGACGCGGGGCGCGAAGCGGGGCGCATGAAACAGGCACTGCGGATGTGGGTGTTGTTGCCCCAGGGTTATCCGGTCAACAACACTGCCGAATAAAATTAACTGCCGATGCCGCAACGGACACTGCAGGCCCTGCACTCACTGCTGAACGGTGTCGATTGGCGCGATGCACCCGTCGACATGCTGCAAATCACGCCCTCGCCCAATATGCTGCCGACCGCATTGCCGATAGGGCCGCTGGCCACGGCAGCCATCGGTGCCAGCGGACTGATTGCGGCCACGCTGCGACAGATGCGCGGCGGCCGCTCTCAGCGTGTCGGCGTCAGCATACGTGCGGCAACACTCGCCATGACTTCCTCGACCTATCTGCGGGTCGATGGCCGGCCGGTGAAATCATGGGATCCGATCACCGGTTATTACCCCGTCCGCGACGGCTGGGTGTATCTGCATGGCAATTTTGCACACCTGCGCGACGGCCTGCTGCAATTATTCAAAGTACCCAATGACCATGCCGCGTTAAGCGCCGCGCTCACGGCCTGGTCCGCTGCCGATGTCGAAAAGGCCGCCGGTGAACGCGGACTGTGCGGCGTGGCGGTGCGTAATGCGCAGACCTGGAGTACACATCCGCAGGCCCTGGCCACCGCAGCGCTGCCGCTGATTGAAATCACCCGCATCGGGGATGCGCCACCGCAACCGGCGGGCAACGGCACGCGCCCGCTGTCCGGCCTGCGCGTGCTCGATCTGACCCGCATCATCGCCGGCCCGATGGCAGGCAGGACGCTGGCCGAACACGGCGCAACAGTCATGGTGACCAGCGCGCCGCATCTGCCCTCCCTGGAATCGCTGGTGATCGACACCGGCCTGGGCAAATACGCCACCATGGCCAACCTCGATACTGCAGAGGGCATCGCGACGCTGCGCCGGCTCGCCAGCAACGCGGATGTTTTTCTGAACGCGTACCGCCCTGGTGCATTGGCCATGCGCGGCTTTTCCGCGCAAGCCATGGCCGCGCTTCGCCCCGGCATGGTGTATGTCAACATCTCCGCATTCTCCAAAGCCGGCCCCTGGGCTGCGCGCCGCGGTTACGACACGCTGGTGTCGGCCGCCACCGGACTGACCTGGACCGGCAAACCCGCGGTCAAACCGGCACGCCTGCCCTGTCAGCCACTGGATTATCTGACCGGTTATCTGGCGGCATTCGGCGCAATGATTGCCTTGCGCCGCCGCGCATTGGAAGGCGGTTCATGGGAAGTCACGCTGTCGCTGGAACGTACCTCCGCGTGGATCCGGGAAATGACGAACACGCTGGGTTACGAAAACACCCATGCAGCACAGGTGCCGGCAGATTCAGAGATTGAAGACCTGTACGCTGAACAGGCATCGGTGTTCGGGCGGTTGCGTTTTCTGCGGCCCGTCGTCGAGCTTGCCGCCACGCCGGCCGGCTGGGACCGGGCTCCGGTTCCGCTCGGCAACGATGCGCCGCAATGGCCTGGGTGAAACCCCCGATGCGAGTGCACACTATCAATATAAATCATTGATTTTATTAATATTTCATGATTGGCTCGGTGCCCTGCGCCCGAAGAGAGTCTGCCCGCACCCGGTCTGCCAGTCATTCGATCTACTGCGTATTCAGGCTCCAGACACCATCCCAATTATCGGGCGGCGGATTTTTCCGGTAAACCTCGCAACGCTCAAGATAAAGCTGCGACGGCCGGTCCGACGGACAGGCCTTGAGGATGCCGGCAAACAGAACCGCCGCGCGTTCCCAGGACCGGTTGCGGTAATTCGCCACCGCTTCCGCAAACGCGAAAATCACCTCGTCCATGTGCGGAAAACTCTCCTCGGTGTGGTGTTCCAGCACTTCGCAGATCGCCACCGGTCTCTGCATGCCGCGGGCGCGAATCAGGTCCAGTTCGCGCATCCGTACCGGATTCGGCAGCCGCGCCGCGGTCGATTCGCAGATCAGCACGCTGGTGCCGTAGTACTTGTTGGCGTTCTGCAGGCGCTCGGCAAAATTGACGCGGTCGCCGATCACCGTGTACTCGAGCCGCTTGGGTGAACCGATGCTGCCGGCGACCACGTCCCCGGTGCTGATGCCGATGCCGACGCGGATCGCCTCATGTCCGGCGGGCACGCGGCGACGGTTCAGTTCGCCCAGCGCGACCATCATCCGGCTGCCGACGGTCACCGCGTTCCCCGCGTCGTGCTCGGTTGCGCGCACCGAGCCGAATACCGCCATGATCATGTCGCCGATGTATTTGTCGAGGATGCCGTTGTGGGCGAACACAATGTCGACCATGTCGGTGAAATAATCGTTGAGCATGGCCACGGTTTCCCGCGCACCCAAGCGCTCCGACATCGTGGTGAAGCCGCGTATGTCCGAAAACAGTACGCTCACTTCGCGGCTGGTGCCGCCCAGCACCGCCTCGCCGCCCTCCAGCAGTTCGTCCATCACCGCCTTGCTCATGTAACGCGACATCGTGTGGCGCAGCCGTTTCTCCTGGGTGATGTCCTCCATGATCAGCATCGAGCCCAACTGCTCTTCGCGCTGGTCCCGCAGCGGGACCGCGGTCATGTTCACTGACACCGCACGGCGCCCGTCCAGCACCAGGTCCGAATCGACCGTGCTGTCGATCCTGCCGGTGCGCAGCACCTTGTCGAGGCTGTTGGTGACCCAGCTGTTGGGCCCGCCGAACACCTCGCCGACCTTGCGGTTGACCATCTCCGGCTCGGCGCGCTGCAGGATGCGCAGGGCCGACTGGTTGACCTTGCTGATTACATTGGCGCGGTCCAGCGTCAGCACGCCGTTGCTCATGCTGCGCAGGATGCTTTCGTTGTAGTTGCGCGCATTGCTGACATCTTCGAACAACTGCGCGTTTTCGATGGACACCGCCGCCTGGGCACACAAGGCGGCAAGGCGGCGCTGGTCATTGGCAGTAAACGATCCCTCTTTCTTGTTGAGAATTTCCATCACGCCGACCTTGTTGCCACCCTTGGCGGTGATCGGCATGCACAGGATGTTGCGGGTGCGATAACCCGTACCCTTGTCGACCTCCGGATTGAAGCGAGTGTCGCTGTAGACATCGTCGATGTTGATGCGCATGCCTTTGGTGAAACATTCACCGGCGATGCCGGCGCTGGCTGGAAAGCGGATTTCGCGCGATGATTCGCCGCCAGCGACACGCGACCACAACTCGCCGCTGAGCGGATCGTAAAGAAACAACGAGCCACGGTCGGCGCCCAGCAGCTGGGTTGCCGCAGCAAGGATTTTCTCGAGCAGCGGATCAAGCAGGATCTCGGAGGTGATCGAACTCACCACGTCGAGCAGCAGCGCCTCTTCACGCTGCGAACGTTCGACTTTCTCGAACATCCGCGCATTTTCCAGCGCAGCCGCAGCCTGCGAAGACAGCGCCTCCAGCGACTGCTGGTCCTCGGTGTCAAAATCGCCTTCGCGCTTGTTCAGCGCCTGCGTGACACCGATCACCACCTGCTTCTTGTTGCGGATCGGCACACACAGGATGTTCCGCGTGTGATAGCCGGTATCGGTATCGACTTTGCGGTTGAAGCGCTGATCGGCATAGGCGTCGGCAATGATCTCGCCGCGGCCACTGGTGAATACCGACCCGGCAATACCGCGGTCGGCGGGAAAACGGATCTCACCCATCGCATTGCCCTGCATCACGCGGGAGAACAGCTCTTTGGTCTCGGCGTCGTATAGAAACAGCGAACTGCGTTCGACGTTGAGGGTTTCGGTCACCACCTCCATCAACCGCGGGAACAGCACGTCGAGCGATAACGTGTCAGACACGCGATTGGCGACATCAACCAGCGCCGTGGTGCGGCGCACGAGTTCGGTGATGCGGATCAGTAACTGCGTTTTTTCGGTGTCGGACAGCCCGCCGAGCAGCCGTTCGATGTCGCTCTGCTGCAGGCGCCGTTCCAGGATGCCGCGGATGATTTCGAAGTCGATTTTCATGTCCGCCGCAGTCGTTTGTTCAGTTAGGGCCTGTTAACCATTTCGCGAGATGCGTTGTGGCCAAAATCGTCAGTGGCAAGGCGCGTGCCGCACTCATGAAATGATGGTTGGCAGACCCTATAGATCGGAGAGCCGGAGTTTGGCCAGTCCCGCGCCGCTTTTTTCGAACACCAGGATTTCCTCGGCGGTCAGCGGTTGGCTCACATGCGGCCCCTGCACCCGCTCGCAACCCAGCGCCAGCAGGGCGAGCGCCGTTTCGCCGTCACCGACGCCCTCCGCCGTCACCTGCAAGCCCAGATCGCGGGCCAGACGCACCAGCGAGCGGACGATTTTTCCGTGCAGGGCAGAACGCTGCATGTCGTGCACAAACGAGGCGTGCAGTTTCAATTCGTCAAACGGCAGTTGCGCCAGGTTGCTCAGCGACGAAGCCCCGGTGGCGTAACCATCGACACCCAGACGCAGCCCGAGCCGTTTCAGGCGCGCAAAGGCATCCTTCACCGGCCCCAGTTCACCGGCAATCGCCGTCTCGTGCACACCGATCACCACCCGCCCCGGCGGCACCCCCCAGGTGCGCAATGCGCGGTCGACAAATTCCGGAAAATCCGGCTGCAGCAAACCGGTGGCCGACACCTTCAGCCCGAGCTTGCATAACAAGCCGGCGCGCGCGAACTCGGCACCCTGACGCAGGGCATTGTTGAATATCCACCAGGTCACTTCGCGCACCAGGCCTGCGCTGTCCGCGGTTTCCAGCGCTTGCGCCTCCGTCACCTCGCCCAGTTCAGCATCGGTCCAGCGCAACACGCATTCCAGTCCGCCGATCCGGCCCGACTGCGCATCCAGTTGCGGTTCGAACGCCAGCCCCAGCGTGTTCTGCTCCAGCGCATGCCGCAGCCGCGTCTCAAAGCGCAACTGGCGCTCTTCGCTTTCGCCATGGGCCGGGTCATAAATGGCGGAACGCTCCGCGCCACCGCGCGCTGCACGTGCCGCCAGCTTGGCGTTGCGCACGAGGGTCTGCGGATCGCCGCCATGATCGGGATAAAGTACGATGCCGATCACGCCATCGGTATCAAAAGTGCGGTCACCCAGCGGAATCGGCGCCTCCAGTACGCCGAGAATCTTGTTGGCTGCCAGTATCGCCACGCCTTCGCCGGCGATGCGCGGCAACAGGCAGGCAAACTGATCGCGGCTGACACGGCCGAGCTGGTCCTGCTTGCGCAACACGCCTTCGCGCATGCGCCGCGTGACGCGCAGCATGAACGCTTCGCCTTTCTGCAATCCGAGTTGACGGTCGATCTGCTCCACCTTGCCCACCTGCAGCAGCAGCAGTGCCAGTTGTTTGCCGTTCTGGCGGTGGCTTTCGATGGCGGTGCGGAAAATTTCCATGAACGCCGCGTACTCCGGCGTCGGCAGCGTGCGCACCACGCCGCCTTCTTCCTGGCTGCGTGTGACCAGCGAGGCCAGCAGCGCCAGTTGCAGAAAATTGAAACGCTGCAGCGCGAGCAGGTTTTCCGTACACTGCCCCGCATCCTCGGCATAGAGGCGCATTACGCCGCGCGTCATCGCATCCTGGAAACGTTGACAGTCGCGCCGCATGCGCTCCAGCGGTTCGTTCTCAGCGTCCAGCGCCCACTCGCCCAGTGCGCTGTGGATGATGCCCGCATCCGTGCCACCGGCAGCCGCCTGAGCGGTAAACGCCGCGGCCAGGGGGCCGGCTACGGGCACGAACAGATCTGGAGCGCGTTCGCTGACCTCGCGGAACACCGTGGCAACCCGGAGCATGGTGTCGGGGTCGGCGCCAAATTCTTCGGCAAGGCGCGTTACCAGCGCACCGAGACCGACTGCAGGTTCCGCAGCGGAATCCGCCGCTTCGCCGGGATCAGAGGAAGAATTCGGAGGGATCAATGTTGACACTGCCCTGCTCCAGCGTGCGCTTGATACGGTACGGCAGGCCCGGCGCAGCCTTGGGTTCGCTGGCCAGATCGAGGATCACCTGCGGCCGCAGCGGATTGCCCTTGGCATCGAGCACCACCATCACCTTCGGCAGCAGCCGTCGCACCAGATTTTGCGCAATGACAATGCCGACTTCGCCGGAATTCAGTTCTACCAGTGCGCCGACCGGGAAAATGCCAATGCACTGCACGAACTGTTCAACCAGCGGGCCGTCGAACTGGACGTTACGTGTGTTGTAGAGGTGGTTCAGCGCATTGGACGGCGAGTACACCTCGGCATACGGCCGCGGGTGGGTCATCGCATCAAAACAATCGACCAGGCCAGCGATCGATCCGAACAGGCCGATCTGGTCCGCTTTCAGTCCCTTGGGATAACCGCTGCCGTCGTAACGCTCGTGATGCAGCTCGACCAGCGCCGGCAATTCGGGGGGCAACCCCGGCGTCTCCTTGATGATCGACAACGAATGCGCCACGTGGCTGCGACAGACCATCAGCTCGACCTTGGACAGCGGCTGTTTTTTCGCCACGACCTCCTCGGGCACAACCGTCATGCCGACGTCCTGCAGCAGTCCCAGCATGCCCAGCAGGTCGAGCTGCTCGCGTGGCAACTGCAGAAAACGGCCGAAGGTCAGCATGTAAATGGAAACACCGAACGCGCGGTCGAGGGTATGCCCGCCTTTCGCCTTCAGTTTGGCCAGCAGCATCATTGCATCGGGATTGCGCACGACGCTGTCGGTCATGCTGGTCACGGCCTCCTGCACGCGCGGCGCATCCAGTGCCTTGCCCGCGTGCACCGTACCCATGATGTCTTTCAACACCACTTCGGTTTTTTGCTGGACGCTGCGCGCAACCGGCAACTCTTCGTCGACGGTTGCCTTTTCCTTGTAGGTGACCTTGTGCTTGATCGTTGTCAGCACGCTGGGGCCGAGCGGCTCCGCCAGCTTGGGCCGCGGACCTTCTCCGGTGCGGCTGGTCAGCAACTCGCTGCGATCCGGCAGATCCGGCCCCTTGTCGAGGTCGATGGTGACGGTCTTGCAGTACTTCTTCAGTGCTTCGAGCTGCTTGTCGTTATTGAGTATGAACCCCTGGTACATAAAAGGGGTTTCCGTCCACGGGCGGTCGAGTTCGGAGACAAAAACGCCGAATTCGAGTTTTTCTACTGGAACTTCTTTTTTCATTTTTTTATTTAATCAATCCGCGCGACCAGCATTCCCTGACAACCCCGGAGAATTCTCCGTCCTGCCGGCAGCGTGTGCAAGTACGCTGCGGCCCGCTCAAAATTCGAATACGTGATTGTTCTGCAGCAGCCGCGGCGGTGTTTTCGCCGAAAGCTCCTCGATTTCCTGCATCGTCAGCTCGATTTCGCTGGGCTTGAGGTGTGTAATGTAAACCTCCGCCGCACGTTCCAGCTTGGCCAGCTCCTCGCCGAGCATGGAAGGGCACAGATGTTTGGCCAGTTCGGCCAGCCGGCGATCCTTGTCCGAAAATGCGGTCTCAATGATCAGATACTTCAGGTTTTCGATGCGATTGACGATTTCCCAGAGGCCGTCGTTCGGGCCGGTATCGCCGCTGAACACCAGGCTGCTTTTACCGCTGTCGAGCAGATAACCCACCGCCGGCACGGTATGGATCGCCGGCAATGCGGTGATTTTCCTGCCAGCCAACTCGATGACGCTGCCCACGGCAATTTCCTGGTAACGCATGAACGGCTCTTCGGGCGTCGGGATCACCGTGAAGTCGGGCCAGATGTCCCAGTTGAACAGGTTTTTTTTGAGGATGGCGATGGTCGGCCCCGTCGCATACACAGTAACCGGCTTGGGTCGCAAAGCGCCTACCGAGTCGAGGAAAAAAGCGATGGAATCGACGTGATCGAGATGCGAATGGGTCACGAAAATGTGGTCGATCAGCGTCAGCTCGGCCAGCGACAGTTCCCCCACCCCGGTGCCGGCGTCGATCAGGATGTCGTGGTCAACGAGAAAAGACGTGGTGCGGTGTTGTTGTCCGCCAATGCTGCCGGAGCAACCCAGTACGCGCAAACGCATTGCCGTCTCCCGGCTTATGCCAGGACCGCCGCGCCATGACGGCGTGCGGAGCGGGCAGCAGGGTTCAGGGGGGTGACGGCCTTCATGCGGCACTTTCGCAGGAATTAGACTAGGGCCGGCAATTTTACTCCAAAGCCTGTGCCGGAATGGCACAGTTCCACAACCCGGGTACGCCGTTTGACGTCTTGCCGCGCAGGCTCAGGCGCCCCGGCCCAATACCAGCAACACCCGGCTTTTTACCGGGCGTCCGTCGCGCCGGGCCGGCACAAACAGAGTCGCCAGCACCCGCTCGCGCGCCAGCCGCTCGAACTCGCCGGGCGGATCGGCATCAATGACCGCGGCTTCGACAACCCGTCCCGTCTGGTCGATGCTGACCCACAGCCTTGCGCTGCCGGCCCCGCGGCCGCTGTCCAGCAAGGCCGACAGCGGTGATGGATACTGGTCCAGTTCACGTGCCAGATAAAACCGCAGGTCCGGCCCGCTGGCCGCAGCGCCGGCTGCCGACTCCTCAACAACGGCCGCAGCGACAGCAGCTGGTAACTTGCGCCGCGACAATTTCGCCGGTTGCGGCGCGGCGCTGGCGACCGGGGTATCCATTGCCGGCAGCGGCAATGCCGCGGGCATCGGCTCCAGCCGCGCCTGCAATGGCACGACGGCCAAGGTTGTGCGCAGCGCACCGGAGCCCCAGCCCCCGACCATCAGAAAATGCACCAGCAAAGATACGCCCAGCGCAATCAACATCCTTCGCAGCGGCGCACGGCGCGGCAGGATCAGGGCAGAATGGGCGGCCATCACGGGGGTAAACGGCTGGTGATGCGGTTACTGCACCGCGGCGAGCGCCTGCTCCAGTTTTTCGGCGGGCAGGAAACCGCCGACCTGCTGACCATTGGCGAGATAAACCGCCGGTGTGCCACGCACGCCGAAGCGTTGTGCCAGCAGTTGATTTTCTTCCAGCGGCGTCGCACAGGTTTTCACCGCATTCGCCGGCAGGGCCGCCTTGTTCATCAGGTCATCCCAGGCCTTCGCGCGATCCTTGGCACACCATACCGCCTTCGCTTTTTCCGCGGAATCCGCTGACAAAATCGGCAGCAGGAAGGTATACACGGTGATGTCTTTGACCTTGTTGAGTTCTTTCTGCAGCTCCTTGCAGTAGCCGCAGTTGGGATCCTCAAAGGTATAGATAATGCGTTTGCCATTGCCTTTGACACGTTTGATTGCATTCGGCTGCGCCTTGACCAGCGCGCCCGAGGCAATCTGGTCGCGCCGCTCGCGCGTCAGGTTGCGTTCTTTGGCGTCACGCAGGTCGAACAGGTTGCCGTTCATCAGATAAGTGAGTTTTTCGTCGGTGTAGACCACCTGCCCGTCAAACACGATTTCGTACAGCCCGGGAAACGGCATACGGGTAACGCTTTCGATTTTCATCGACGGAAATTTGCCCTCGAAGGCCTTGCGCACACTGCCCTCGTCGGCCCGCGCCGGAAGGGCTATCAGCAACACAGCGCACAAAACACCTGCAATTCGCTTAAACATTCGGGATTCCCCGGGCAGACTGCCCATGTAATTGATCAATACCGCGGTTGCCTGCTTTTAATCGTATCTAACTCGCATCCAACTTGATTGGGCGCCCGGCTAAGCCGCAGCGTGCCGGATCAGCAGGTTTTTCAGGAACGGCAGCCGGTTCACGACCGCCATGCCGGAATTGCGCGCCCCGGAAAGCCAGACCGACTGCACAGCAAAAAGTTTCTGTAAAACATCCGTGCCGAGCGCCATGGTAGCAATATCCTCGCGCCGGGCCCGCGCGTAACGGCGCAACAGTGACAAATCCCCGCAATCCTGCTGCGGCGCGCGACTGGCCAGCACCGCAGCCAGTTCGCGCACATCGCGAAAGCCCAGATTCACCCCCTGGCCCGCCAGCGGGTGCACATGGTGCGCAGCATCCCCGGCCAGCGCAATCCGCGGCGCAACGAGGTCGGCTATGTGCGCCAGACGCAGCGGAAATGCGGTCACTGGCGTCACCAGGCGCAATTCGCCGACCACGCCGCCGCTGGCCGCGGCCACTGCATCCGCCAGTGCGGCTGCATCCATTGCAAGCAGTGTTTGCGCATGATCCTCCGTTGCCGACCACACCATCGACATGCGCTTGCCCGGCAAGGGCAACAGCGCCAGTACACCGTCCGCGCGAAACCACTGAAATGCGGTTCCGCGATGATTTTTTTCAATCTCGAAGTTAGCTACAACGCCGAATTGGTGATAATCGCTGACTCGGGCAGCAATGCCGGCAGCACGCCGCACCCAGGAATCCCCGCCGTCAGTGCCGATCACCAGTTGTGCTTGTATCTGTGCACCATCCATCTGTACCTCATCCATCTGCGCACCATCGGCCAGCGTGAGCTGCGCGGCATCCGCATCGACCTGCAACGCTGACGCCTGCGCCGGGCACGCCACGTGCACTTGTCCGGTATCGGCAATCGCCGCACGCAAGGCCTGCAGCAAGGCGCTGCCTTCAACGATCCAGGCCAGTTCGCGCAAGCCTGAATCATAGGCGCTGAACTCCAGCCGGCCTGCCGGGGCATCGCCGCAGATCGCCATGGCTTCGACACGCTGCAGGCGTTGCGCATCCAGCCGGGACCACACACCCAGGCTTTCCAGAAACGCGACGTTGCCGGGACTGATCGCGTAAATGCGGCTGTCCCAGGCATCGGCTGCAAGTGGGGCCTGTGGCGCTTGCGGCTCGATCAGCGCAACGTCCAGACCGGCGCGCTGCAGCGCCAGTGCCAGGCTGGCGCCGACCAGACCGCCACCGACAATCGCTGCGTCGTGGCGCCCATGCCGGGCGGGTACCGCTCTTATAGTGTTGTACGTTTGAGATTCCACGATCTGATATTCTAAGCGGGCTTTGCCGGTGGCTTGCTGGTCATCCTCAACTACCTGATAAACACCGGCAACGCATGGATTATTCAGGCAAATCCGGGAAATGGCGATGGCTGCCGGCTTGACAAGGCCGCCCCCCTCTCTTTAGACTGCGCCGCCTTCCCGTGGCGAGTTAGCTCAGTGGTTAGAGCAGTGGAATCATAATCCATTGGTCCGGGGTTCAAATCCCTGACTCGCCACCACTTCTTTTGTTGCTGTCCGGTGCTTTCGTTTGCCGGGCAAGCCCTGCCGTGTTATCGTGCGACCATGCGTAAGTTAATGCTTTTATTGGCTTTTTTGGCTTTCACTGCACCAGCTTGGGCGCAGCGTGCGCTGCCGGCTGAAGCCAAGCGCGGCACCACCGGCGAGCGCCAGATGTTCCCCACAGTACAGGTCGGCACGGAAATCCTGCGCCTGGCACCGGGTGGCATCATCGTCAACAGCAACAACCTCACCATCACCCAGGGCCAGTTGCCACCGGGCTCTGAAGTACTGTACCAACTCGACCGCAACGGCGAGATTCTGCGCATCGTGATCCTGACGCCGGATGAACAGGCTCGGCTCGACCGCACCAAGAAGTAACTTGTGGGCAAGGTTTACATCAAAACCTTCGGCTGTCAGATGAACGAGTATGACTCGGGCAAGATGGCTGACGTACTCCGCGTCGTTGACGGCCTCACCCCCACCGACGACCCCGCCGCTGCCGACGTCATCCTGTTCAACACCTGTTCAGTGCGCGAAAAAGCCCAGGAAAAGGTCTTCCATGACCTCGGCCGCGTGCGCGAACTCAAACTGCAGAATCCCAAACTGATCATCGGAGTCGGCGGCTGCGTCGCCAGCCAGGAGGGTGCTGCCATCGTCAAACGCGCACCCTACGTCGATGTTGTGTTCGGCCCGCAAACCCTGCATCGGCTGCCGCAGTTGATCGCCGCGCGCCGCGCCACCGGCCAGCCGCAGGTGGACATCAGCTTCCCCGCGATCGAAAAATTCGATCACCTGCCTCCCGCACGCGTCGAGGGTGTCACGGCGTTTGTGTCGATCATGGAAGGCTGCAGCAAATACTGTTCATTCTGCGTGGTGCCGTACACCCGCGGTGAAGAAGTGTCACGGCCCTTCGATGATGTACTCACCGACATTGCCGAACTGGCACTGCAGGGCGTTCTCGAAGTCACGCTGCTCGGCCAGAACGTCAATGCCTGGCGCGCCCCGGTTGACGGCGAAACCGAGAGCGCGGATCTGGCGCTGCTGCTCGACCATGTCGCCGCCATCCCCGGCATCGAACGCATCCGCTACACGACTTCGCATCCCAGGGAATTCACGCCGCGCCTGATCGAGGCCCACGCCCGCATTCCGCAACTGGGCAGCCATGTACATCTGCCGGTGCAGTCGGGCTCGGATCGAGTACTGGGCGCGATGAAACGCGGTTACACCACGCTCGAATACAAATCCATCATTCGCCGGCTGCGCGCAGCGCGCCCCGGTATCAGCATTACTTCGGATTTCATCATCGGTTTTCCCGGTGAAACCGAACACGATTTTGAACAGACCCTGCAACTCATCGCCGACGTCGGTTTCGACGACAGCTACAGCTTTGTCTACAGTCCGCGTCCCGGCACCCCCGCTGCAAATCTGGCGGATGACACGGCGCAAGAAGTGAAACAGCTCCGGCTGCAGCGCCTGCAGGCACAAATCACCGCACAAGCCGGCGTTATCAGCTTAGCCATGGTCGGCACCCGCCAGCGCGTGCTGATCGACGGTGTTTCCCGTCGCGATGTCACGGAACTCGCGGCACGGACCGACAACAACCGGGTGGTGAATTTCCCCGGCCCGCACCACCGCATCGGCACGTTTGCCGAAGTCCTGATCACCGAAATGCAGGCGCATACCCTGCGCGGTGAACTGGTCACCACCGAACTCATGGCCTGAAAGTAACCTCATCCATTGAAACCCGTTGAAATCAGCTTTACGCCGGTCGACAACCACCGCCTCGCCAACCTGTGCGGGGCGCTCGACGAAAACCTGCGCCAGATCGAAACTGCGCTGGACGTCAACATCACGCGGCGCGGCGAACATTTCGCATTGAACGGCACACTGGAGCGCGCGCGCATCGCGGCCAGGGTGCTGCAGGATTTTTACGGCAAGGCGCAGGATCCGTTGTCTCTGGATGTAATTCAGCTCGCACTGATCGAGGCCGGCCACCAGGGTGCGGCGCATGCCACGATTCCCGTGCCGGCGCTGATCACCCGCAAGCCGGACCTGCACGGCCGCACACCGCGCCAGAACGAATATCTGCTGAACATCCAGAAACACGACATCACCTTCAGCATCGGCCCTGCCGGCACCGGCAAGACCTATCTGGCGGTGGCCTGTGCCGTCGATGCGCTGGAGCGCGATGCAGTGGAACGCATCATCCTGGTCCGTCCCGCAGTCGAAGCCGGTGAACGACTGGGTTTCCTGCCCGGCGACATGGCGCAGAAGGTGGATCCGTACCTGCGCCCGCTCTACGACGCGCTGTATGACCTGATGGGTTACGACAAGGTCGCCAAGATGTTCGAGCGCCAGGCGATCGAGATCGCACCGCTCGCATTCATGCGCGGGCGCACGCTGAACCACGCCTTCATCATTCTCGACGAGGCGCAGAACACCACCCGCGAACAGATGAAAATGTTCCTCACCCGCATCGGTTTCGGCAGCAAGGCGGTGATCACCGGCGACGTCACCCAGATCGACCTGCCCAAAGGCATGATCAGCGGCCTGGTCGAAGCCCAGGTGGTGCTGAAAAAAGTACGCGGCATCGCCTTCACCTTTTTCAAGTCCGAAGACGTGGTGCGTCATCCGCTGGTGCAGCGCATCGTCAACGCCTACGACCGTTACGGCAAAACCGCAGAAAGCGGAAAAACCGCCAACAACGAAAAAAATGAAAAGCGGCGCTAGAAGTCCTTCGGGATCGCACATCGCCGTGCAATGCGCAGCCACCGCGCGCAACGTGCCGACACCCGCGCGCATCCGCCAGTGGGCGCGGGCAGCACTGGCCAGCAATGCGGCCGGCAATGCCCGCGTCACCATCCGCATCGTCGGTCAGGCCGAGGGGCGACTGCTCAACCGCAGCTACCGCAACAGGGATTACGCCACCAACGTGCTGACCTTCGTCTTTCGCGATACACCGCCGCTCGAAGGCGACATCGCATTGTGCGCGCCGGTGATCACCCGCGAGGCCCGCGCACAACGCAAGACCGTCGCCGCGCATTACGCGCACATGGTCATGCACGGCCTGCTGCACCTGCAGGGTTACGACCACAAAAACACCAAGGATGCCGCCGTGATGGAACGCCGCGAACGGACGTTGCTCGCCCGCTTCGGGTATCCTGACCCCTATCGCCCTGCTCCGGCACGCGGCGCCTGAACACAATACCGAATATGGCCGAACCGCAAAAACCCACTCTGCTCGAACGGCTCTCAACGCTGCTGCTGCGCGAGCCCGAAGACCGCGAACAACTGATCACTCTGCTGCGCTCGGCACACGACCACAACCTGCTCGACGCCGACGGCCTGGCGATGATCGAAGGCGTGATGCAGGTCGCTGAAATGCAGGCGCGTGACATCATGGTGCCGCGCGCGCAGATGGATGTCATCGACGTCAACGAACCGCCGGATCGCTTCATTCCGCTGGTCATCGAAACCGCGCACTCGCGTTTCCCGGTCATCGGCGAAGGCAAGGATGACGTCATCGGCATCCTGCTCGCCAAGGATCTGCTGCGCTATTACGCCGGCGAGGAAGAATTCAATGTGCGCGAAATGCTGCGCCCGGCGGTGTTCATTCCGGAAGCAAAGCCGCTCAACGTGCTGCTCAAGGAATTCCGCAAGAACCGCAATCACATCGCCATCGTTGTCGATGAATACGGTGGCGTTGCCGGCCTGATCACCATCGAGGACGTGCTGGAGCAGATCGTCGGCGACATCGAGGACGAATACGATTTTGACGAGGCCGAAGGCAACATCGTGCAGGAAAAACGCGGCATCTACCGCGTCAAAGCGCTGACCGAGATCGCCGATTTCAACGCCGCCTTCGGCACCGCATTCAGCGACGAGGAATTCGACACCGTCGGCGGCCTGGTGCTGAAACGGTTTGGCCGCGTGCCCAAACGCGGCGAACAGCTGTTGATCGACCAGTGGAATTTCCGTGTGCTGCGCGCCGACAGCCGGCGAGTTTATCTGCTGCAGGTTGCGAAAAAACTCGATAAACCGGCAGCATAACTGTGGCCTAGTTACAGCACAGTATAAGTAATTGTTTTTATTGATATTTTCGTCTATTCGACCCGGATGACCCAATCAACATCTTCCCTCACCCCGGCCCTCTCCCGGGGGGAGGGTGAGAAACCCCCGCCCTCTGCGACAAGGGCACACTTGAAGCAGAGCAAAGGGTGGCGCGCAGCGCCGGATGAGGGATGTTTTTGACTTTCGTTCACACTGAATAGTTACTGATATTTTGGACTGACGCCCTGATGCTCACACCACGCCGCAGCACCCAGTGGGTCATCGCCGCAACGTTGGGCGCCATCACCGTCGCCGGTTACGCGCCGTTTTACCTGTTCCCGCTGCCGCTGCTGACCTTTGCCGCGCTGTTCCTGCTGTGGCAGCGCGCGGCGTCGGCTCGCGATGCAGCGCTGCTGGGTTTTGCCTTCGGGCTGGGCTGGTTCGGCGCCGGCGTGTCCTGGGTTTATATCAGTCTGAACATATTCGGCGCGATGCCGGCGCCACTGGCCGCTGCAGCCACGCTGTTGTTCTGCGCCTACCTTGCGCTGCATCCAGCCATCGTTGGTTATCTGAGCCGGCGGTTTGCAATTCCCTCCGCACTGAACTGGATCGTCTTCGTACCAGCCGTGTTCACGCTGCTCGAATGGCTGCGCGGTTGGGTATTCACCGGATTCCCCTGGATCAATCCCGGTTACTCGCAAGCGCCGGCCAGTCCGCTCGCCGGTTATGCCGCAGTGCTCGGCCTGCACGGCATCACGCTGCTGCTGTTCGCCACTGCCGGCACCTTGTGCTGGTTATGGCTGGCAAGACCGTGGGGTAATCTGCGCGCGGTGTGGCGATGGCCGGCAGCGCTGATCGTCATCTGGATCGCCGGCGCTGGCCTCAAACACGTGGCCTGGACCGAAGCCACTGGCACCAGCATCTCTGTCAGCCTGCTTCAGGGCAATATCGACCAGGATCAGAAATGGCGCGAAGACCAGTTGCGCGCCACACTGAAAACCTACCTCGACATGGTCCGCGGCAGCGACGCGCGTTTGATCATCCTGCCCGAGACGGCATTGCCGCTGTTTCTGCGCGATGTTCCTGCCGCTTATCTGGATGCGCTGGCAGAACACGCCAGGCGCAACAACGGCGACGTGCTGATCGGCGTGCCCGAGCGCCTGCCCAACGGTGATTACTACAACAGCGTGGTGTCGGTGGGCAGCGCAAAAGGCCAGACCTACCGCAAAAACCACCTGGTGCCCTTCGGTGAATTCATTCCGCTGCGCCCGATCCTCGGTGAACTGGTGTCACGGCTGGCGATTCCGCTGCAGGATTTCGCGCGCGGCAGTGTCGATCAGCAACCGCTGGCGGTAGCCGGCGAACAGGTCGCGATCAACATCTGCTACGAGGACGCTTTCGGCGAGGAAATCATCCGCCAGTTGCCGCAGGCGACACTGCTGGTCAATGTCAGCAATGTCGCCTGGTTCGGCCGTTCGGTGGCGCCGCAGCAGCATCTGCAGATCGCGCAGATGCGCGCGCTGGAAACCGGCCGTTACATGCTGCGCGCCACCAACACCGGCATGACTGCGGTGGTCAATCCGCAGGGCATGGTTGAAGCCGTCGCACCCGAATTCCAGTCGGCGGTACTGACCCGAACCGTCGCCGGCATGCGCGGCGCAACGCCTTATGTGCGCTGGGGCAACACCGCAGCGCTGGCGCTGTGCCTGCTCGGCATCGCGACAGCATTTGTCACTCTGCGCCGCGCACCAAAATAGCCGCACCGTACAGCCGCCGGCCTTTGGCGCGGTGCGGCAAACCCTGTAAAATTCGCGGCTTGGCGGCGCCCTGCCGCAATGCGCATTTTTCATGCTTACTTTCCAGCAAATCATTCTGACCTTGAACCAGTTCTGGGACGCGCAGGGCTGCGCGCTGCTGCAACCGTACGACATGGAAGTCGGTGCGGGCACTTTCCACACCGCAACCTTTCTCCGCGCCATCGGCCCCGAGCCGTGGAAAGCGGCTTTCGTGCAGCCGTCACGCCGCCCCAAAGATGGTCGCTACGGCGACAACCCGAACCGGCTGCAGCATTACTACCAGTATCAGGTGGTGCTGAAGCCGTCACCGGCGAACATCCAGCAACTCTATCTCGACTCGCTGCGCGCATTGGGCATCGATCCCAGGGCGCATGACATCCGTTTCGTCGAAGATGACTGGGAGTCGCCGACGCTGGGCGCCTGGGGCCTTGGCTGGGAGGTGTGGCTGGACGGCATGGAAGTCACCCAGTTCACCTATTTCCAGGAAGTTGGCAGTCTGTCATGCAAGCCGGTGCTCGGTGAAATCACTTACGGCCTCGAACGACTGGCGATGTATCTGCAGGGTGTCGAATCCGTGTTCGACCTGACGTGGACCCCCGGCGTCACCTATCGCGACGTCTACCATCAGAATGAAGTCGAGCAGTCGCGCTACAACTTCGAACTGTCAAACGCCGACATGCTGTTCCGTCATTTCAGCGAATATGAGGAAGAAGCGAAACGGCTCATTGCGGCACAATGTGTCTTGCCGGGCTACGAAATGGTGATGAAAGCCTCGCACACCTTCAATCTGCTTGATGCGCGCGGCGCAATCTCCGTCACCGAACGCGCTGCCTACATCGGCCGCGTGCGCACCCTGTCCCGTGCCGTGGCGCAGGCCTATTACGAGTCGCGCGAGAAGCTGGGCTTTCCGATGCTGCGTGCGTCATGAATACCGCGACGCTGCTGGTTGAACTGCTGACCGAGGAATTGCCGCCGAAATCGCTGGCAAAGCTGGCCGAAGCTTTCCGCAAAGCATTGACCGAAGATCTGCAGCAGGAAGGTTTCCTCGCAGCAAACAGTGCCTCACGCGCTTATGCCACCCCGCGCCGACTCGCGGTGCAGATCACGCAAACCCTGGCCCAATCACCGGACAAGGCGCTGGAAATCCAGGGGCCGTCGGTCAAGGTCGGGCTCGACCGCGACGGCAAACCCACACCGGCACTGGCCGGTTTTGCCAAGAAAAACGGCGTCACTGTCGAAGACCTGATCCAGATCGAATCGGCAAAAGGCGCCGTGTTTGCCTGCCGTAAAACCGCTACCGGCAGCGCGCTGAAAGACATCCTGGCGGCAAAAGTCGAGGCCGCGCTGAAAAAACTGCCCGTCGCCAAAATCATGCGCTGGGGCGACGGTGATGCCGAATTCGTGCGCCCGGTGCACGGCCTGATCATGCTGCATGGCGCATCGGTCGTGCCCGGCACGGTGCTCGGCATCGGTTCGGGCAACAAAACCCGTGGCCACCGCTTCATGGGCAAGTCCGAACTGGTGATTGCGGACGCTGAAGCCTACGAGGCGACGCTGGCGAAAGAAGGCATGGTCATCGCCGATTTCGTCCAGCGCCGCGCGATGATCGACGCCCTGCTGCAGGCAGAAGCGAAAAAACAGCAGGCCACGCTGGGCGAATACCAGGATCTGCTGGATGAGGTCACCGCGCTGGTCGAACACCCGTCGGTCTACGTCGGCGCCTTCGATGCGGGTTTCCTCGAAGTGCCTGCCGAATGCCTGATCCTGACCATGCGGCAGAATCAAAAGTATTTCCCGCTGTTCGACGCTGCCGGCAAGCTGAACAACCGCTTCCTGATCGTCAGCAACATGCAGGTCGCCGATCCGGCGCACATCATCAGCGGCAATCAGCGCGTGGTCCGTCCACGGCTGGAGGATGCGCGGTTTTTCTACAACCAGGATCGCAAGCAACGGCTGGAAACCCGGGTGCCGCGGCTGGAAAAAGTCGTTTATCACAATAAACTCGGCAGCCAACTGCAGCGTGTTCAACGCGTGCAATTGCTGGCGGGGAAAATCGCACGGCTGCTGAACGCCGATGCTGCGCAGGCCGAACGCGCCGCCTGGCTGGCCAAAGCGGATTTGACGACCGGCATGGTCGGTGAATTTCCGGAGCTGCAAGGCATCATGGGGCGTTACTACGCACAGCATGATGGCGAATCTGCCGCTGTTGCCGAGGCCATCGCCGAACACTACCTGCCGCGCTACGCCGGCGACAAACTGCCGGCAAGCGCGGTGGCCTGCGCCGTCGCCCTGGCGGACAAGCTGGAAACCCTGGCGGGGATGTTTGGCATCGGCCAGTTGCCAACCGGCGACCGCGATCCCTTCGCGTTGCGCCGCCACGCGCTGGGTGTCATTCGCATCCTGATTGAGCGCGACCTGCCGTTGCGCCTTGATGAACTGGTCAGCGCAGCATTCGCCGCATTCGATGCCAAGACCACGGATGCCCACAGCGATCTCGAAACCTTTGTATTTGAGCGCATGCGCGGCTATTTCTCCGATGCCGGTTACACCACCCAGGAAATCGACGCGGTGCTGAGCATGCGCCCGGTCCTTGTCCATAAAATTCCGCTGCAGCTCGCTGCCGTGCGCGCCTTTGCCGCGCTGCCCGAGGCAGCCAGCCTGGCGGCTGCCAACAAACGCATCAAAAACATCATCGGGAAATCAGCCCCCTCTGCCGGCGACGTGTTCTCCGAAAAGCATTTTCAGGCCAGAGAAGAGTCCGAGCTCTACAAGGCCTTCATGTCCGCCGACACAAAAGCGGATGCAGCCTACGAGTCCGGACAATTTACGGAAACTCTGCAGGCACTGGCCGTATTGAAACCGGCAGTGGATGCGTTTTTCGACAAAGTCATGGTCAATGTCGAAGATCCCGCACTTCGCAGCAACCGTCTGCTGCTGTTGATGAAGCTCGAAAGCGCATTTAATCGCTTCGCCGACATCTCCAAACTCGCCGCATGAAACCTTTACTCATCATTCCTCACTCATCATTCATCACTGTCCGATGAAAATCATCATCCTCGACCGCGACGGCGTCATCAACCACGACAGCCCGGCGTACATCAAAAGCCCGGAAGAATGGAAACCGATCCCGGGCAGCCTGGAGGCCATCGCACTGTTGAGCCAGGCCGGTTACCGGGTGCTGGTCGCCACCAACCAGTCCGGCATCGGCCGCGGCCTGTTCGAAATGGCGACGCTGAATGCCATCCACGACAAGATGCACCGCGCGCTGGGGGTGGCCGGCGGCCGTATTGACGGGATTTTCTACTGCCCGCATGCCGAGGACGCCGGCTGCAACTGCCGCAAGCCAAAAACCGGACTGCTGGAAGAGATCGCACATCGTTTCGGCGTCGATCTTGACGGCGTGCCGTTCATCGGCGATTCCTTGCGCGACCTGCAGGCCGCCGTCGCGGTCGGCGCGCAACCGATTCTGGTGTTGACCGGCAAAGGCAAAAAAACCCGCAAGGATGGCAACCTGCCGGAAGGCACCGTCGTTTGCGACGACCTCGCGGCGGCCGTGCGCAACCTGCTGCAATGATGGTGCTATTGATTTTTTCCAAAAACATGACAGCCTCGCCCGAGGCCTGTTTTGGTCATTCTTTATGCAATTTTCAATAATCGCGCTGCGCTCCGCGCTGTTCGCTTTTTTCCTGATCCTGATCACCCCTGTTTTTGCGGTCATCGCGCTGCTGACCTTCCCGCTGCCGGCGCTGACGCGGTATCGCATCATTTCCATATGGACGCACTGTGTAATGTGGGCTGCGCGCGTGATCTGCGGCATCCGTTACCGCGTGATCGGCCGCGAAAACATTCCGACTGAGCCCTGCATCATCCTGTCCAAACACCAGTCGGCCTGGGAAACGCTGGCCTTTCAGCAGATTTTTCCGCCGCAGGTCTGGGTATTGAAACGCGAACTGCTGCGCGTGCCGTTTTTCGGCTGGGGACTGGCGATGCTGTCGCCGATTGCGATTGACCGCAGCCTGCGCCGCGAAGCACTGCAGCAACTGGTGGAACAGGGTGTCGCACGTCTGGCCGCCGGCTTCTGCATTGTCATTTTCCCCGAAGGCACCCGCATCGCACCCGGCCAGCGCGGCAAATATCGCCCGGGCGGCGCACGCCTCGCGGTGCAAACCGGCACCACGGTAATCCCGGTCGCGCATAACGCCGGCACCTGCTGGGGCCGCAATGCCTTTCTCAAACGCCCAGGCCTGATCACCGTCAGCATCGGCACCCCCATCCGGGCGGATGGTACAGACGCCGAAACGCTGGCCAGACGCGTGGAAAACTGGATCGAGAGCGAAATGCTGCTGCTCGATTCCCGCTGAATTCCGACCAATGCGCAAAAATCCGGCCCTGCAATCCGAATTACCGCTTTATGCGGTGCCAGAATCCGTCCCGGCCATCGAACTGGACGGCCAACGCATCGGCTACACACTGCAACGCACCCGGCGCCGGCGCACGATTGCGCTGCTGATCGATGAACGCGGCCTGCGCGTCGCAGCACCGCTCAAAGCGCCGCAGAAGGCCATAGACGAGTTGCTGCGCACACATGCCGCCTGGGTGATCCGCAAGGTCCAAGACTGGCAGCAAAAGCGCCAGCCGCAGCGATCATGGATCGCCGGAGAACAGATCATGCTGTACGGCGCAGCGCTGACGCTGGAAGCACGTGTCGGCATCAAGCTGCCGCAACTGGAACAGGAGCGTTTGCTGTTTGATCCGCAGCCGACGCCTTTGGCGATTGAGTCCGCGGTACGCAACTGGCTGAAACAGCAGGGGCTGGCGTGTTTTACCCGTCGCTGCCACGACTACAGCGCTCAACTGGATCTGCCGGCGCCAGTGGTACGGCTGTCGAATGCACGCACACGCTGGGGCAGTTGCCATGCCAAGGGCCGCATCAGCATGAACTGGCGGCTGGTGCAGGCGCCGCCGGCATGGATCGATTATGTCGCCGCACACGAAGTCGCTCATCTGCGTCAGATGAATCACTCACCGGCGTTCTGGCATACCGTCGCCGCGCTTGTTCCTGATTACGCCGAACGCCGCGCCGCGCTGCGGCGTGAAGCGCATCGTTATCTGCTGCTGTAAACCCAGCGGGTACGCAGCCGGATATAACGGTGGCTATGCTACACTTTCGTGTGTCTATTCGGTACGAACGAGCAAATCAACACCTTCCCTCATCCCTCACCCCTCACCCCTCATCCCTCATCCCTCACCCGGAGGGAGAGGGAAATAAACCCTCGCCCTCCGGGAGAGGGTGGCGCGCAGCGCCGGGAGAGGGCGGGTTTTGACTTTTCGTTCGCACTGAATAAATACCCCTTTCGGCCACTTCCCGCGTGAGTTCCCCTGTGAGCCTCCCTGTGCGTACGACGCCGTCCTTTCTGATGTTGATACTGATGCTGATGCTGATGCTGTCCGTCGCCGGCTGCGGCTATAAGGGGCCGCTGTATCTGCCCAAAGACAAACCCGCCGCCGTAAAACCGGCACCAGTACCGCCGGCACCTGTTCCCGCGACAGCGCCTGCAGCACAACCATGAACCCGTTCAGCTATCGTAACGGCGGGTTGTGTGCCGAAAACGTACCCTTGTCGCGCATCGCCGCCGAATTCGGCACGCCCTGTTATGTTTATTCGCGCGCAGCGTTGACCAGAGCCTGGCGCGACTTCGATGCCGCCTTCGCCGGCCGCGATCATCTGCTGTGTTATGCGGTTAAAGCCAATCCCAACCTCGGTGTGCTCAATGTGTTCGCGCGCCTCGGCAGCGGTTTTGACATTGTGTCGGGCGGCGAACTGGCGCGGGTCATTGCTGCCGGCGGCGACACGCGCAAAGTGGTGTTTTCGGGGGTCGGCAAGACCGCCGCCGAAATGCGCCAGGCACTGCAGGCCGGGATTTTGTGCTTCAACGTCGAATCGGCGGCGGAACTGGAGCTGCTGGGCCGGGTTGCCGGTGAAATGGGCGTCACCGCGCCGGTCAGCCTGCGCGTCAATCCCGATGTCGATGCCAAAACCCACCCCTATATCGCCACCGGCCTGAAAGAAAACAAATTCGGTGTGGCCTACACCGATGCGCCGGCCGTTTACCGCCGCGCCCGCGAACTGCCGCACCTGCGCATCGAAGGCATCGACTGCCATATCGGTTCACAACTGACGGAAGTGGCACCGTTCATCGCCGCGCTGGAGCGGGTACTGGCGCTGGTCGACGCCCTGGCGCTTGACGGCATCACCATCCAGCACATTGATCTCGGCGGCGGTCTGGGCATCCGTTATCAGGACGAAACGCCGCCGCCGGTCGCGGAATACGCGCAGGCCCTGATCAAAGCACTCGGCAAGCACACGCAGAAACTGCTGTTTGAACCGGGCCGGCTGCTGACCGGCAACGCCGGGGTACTGCTGAGTACCGTGCTCTACCTGAAACCGGGGCAGGACAAGAATTTCGCGATCGTTGATGCAGCGATGAATGACCTGATGCGCCCGGCGCTGTACGAAGCCTGGCATGACGTGCTGCCGCTGCGTGAAACGGCGGCCGGCGGCAAGTCATACGACATCGTCGGCCCGGTCTGTGAAAGCGGTGACTTCCTCGCGCGCGACCGTCAACTGTCTGTAAGTCCGGGGGATTTGATCGCCATTGCGTCGGCCGGCGCATATGGCATGAGCATGTCCTCCAACTACAACACCCGGCCGCGCGCCGCCGAAATCATGGTCGATGGCGATCGCATCCACCTGATCCGCGACCGCGAAACGGTCGCCATGTTGATGGCCAACGAACATCGATTGCCGGATTGATCACATCAAAACCGTACTTCGTGAGTACTTTTCGGTACTCCGTACCAGCTTTTGCGTTGCAATATGCTGTTGCCGCAAATCCACAAGCGGATTTGCCAGATCAAAAAAAGTTGACAAAAGTATTGTATTTATTTTTCGCTAGCATAGAATTGGCGCACCGAACACGGTTCTCGCCAGTTTTTTTGGTTGGAGCGCGGAACGGCGGTTAATAAAACGCCGTGAAATGTTCTTGAAAATCGTGTGCAGGTAGTGCGGAACAAAAACCGCATTCAAACGATGCCTAAGTTAACCATTAAGGAGTCGATTATGGCAGCGAAGAAAAAAGCAAAGAAAAAAGTAGCTAAGAAGAAAGCAGCCAAGAAGAAGTAGTAGTAGTTGCGAAGGCCGGGTAACCCCCGGCCTTCGCATTTCAAGATCTCCTTTGCGCGCATTTTCTTTTTCCCCCGCGCATTGATTCACGACCTCACTTCCCCCACATCGCTCCGGCGTAACTGTTGCGAAGTTTCTGATGGTCGTGACCGCCACACGGCTTGGCGCCCGCGAAATACAAAATATCAATAAACCAATAAAATCAATTACTTATTGATACCTGGCGCAGTTGCCCCAGGATGCTCAATGGTGCAATGCGCGCACAGTCTTGCAGGGTGAGCGAAGTGCAGCGCAGCCCAGGCGGAAGGTTATTCATCGGTGCGGATGGTGGGCATGCTGCGTTTTGCCCACTAGCTGCACTGAATAGTTAAATAACTTCAGGGATTGAGTTGCCGGTAAACCGCGTCGGCGACACGCAGTAATTCAGCGCGATCGGTTTCACCGGACAAGGCGTAACCCAGGCGGCCATCAAGCCAGTAAAACACGCCGACATTATTTTCCTGCGCAAAACGAAATGCAGTCTGTTCGCGCCCTTCTTTGCTGACGCGTACGTATAGCGTCAGGCGCTGGCCCTTGCTGTCCTGATACATGAATTGCGCTGCCGGTCCGCGTTCGCCCGGCAACAAACGTCCGCCAACCAGCGTGTACCCCTGTGCCGCAAGATGGGGAATCTTCAGTCCGGTCCCCAGCCGCTTCGACAACCAGCGCACCAGGTGTTCTTCCTGGTCGGCGCCGACCTCCACCGGATGCCGCACTTCGGGGCTGTAAACGGCATGGGCGACCGCAGCGACCCGGGCCAGATAGAAGGTTTGTGTACGTTCGCCGGCGATATAGGCATGTGATTGCCAGCCGGCAATGCCACTGACCGCCATCAATGCCGCGGCAAGGGCATAACGCTGCACCGGCAACTGCCAGCGACGCCGCACCCCCGGCTGCAGCCGGGCGGGTACCGCCCCGGCCAGCAACGGTGCATACGCCAGTTGCAGATTCTCGTTCTGGCGGCGATATGCCGCCACGCGTTGCGCGTCTTCTTCATGCTGCGCCAGATGCTGCGCCACCTCTGCCGCGCGCGCCGGCGGCAGTTGACCGTCGACATAGGCCTGCAGTTCGGCCTCGGTCACCGGAGGCGCGCTCATCGGGCCGCCCTCATTTGGCCACCTTCATTTCACCACCTTCATTTCACCACCTTCAGCGGCGCCGTTTCCGGCAGGCCCTGCGTCAGCCGGCGCAGCCGCTCCCGGCCGCGCGACAGCCGCGACATCACCGTGCCTATAGGCACTTCAAGCACGCGGGCCGCTTCGTCATAAGTCATCTGTTCCAGTCCCACCAGCAACACCACGGCGCGCTGCTCTTCCGGCAGCGCCTGCAATGCCGCATCCAGATCGCGGATTTCCAGCCGGTCGCTGCTTTGCGGCTGCGGGCGTTCCGCCATCGCATCATCGTCGAGCTGCACCGTCCGGCTGACGGCGGCGCTGCGCACCTGGTTCACGAATACGTTATGCATCACGGTAAACAGCCAGGCGCGCAGATCCGTACCCTCGCGCCACAGTTTCTGCTTGACCAGTGCGCGTTCCAGCGCGTCCTGCACCAGATCGTCAGCGGCGCTGGCATCCCCCGTCAGCGCGCGCGCATATCGGCGCAGCCGCGGGATGTGCTGCATGGCCTGGGTGGCAAACTCATCGGATGCCGGTCGATTCACCTGCTGTTACCTCCTGAACACGGAGCTGCCCGTGGTTATTCCCGCTGCTGCACGCCGGACGATTTTACGCGGCGGCGGCCGGCGACAACAGCGCTGTTCAAACCAAAAACAGCGTGGCAAGGCCGAGGAATATGAAAAATCCGCCGCTGTCGGTGATCGCCGTGATCATCACACTCGAACCGATGGCCGGATCGCGGCCGAATTTTTCCATCAGCAGCGGGATTGCCACCCCCATCACCGCCGCCAGCAGCAGATTCAGCACCATGGCACCGGTCATCACCAGACCCAGTTGCCAGTTGTGGTAAATCAGGAACGCAAACAGGCCGACCACGCTGCCCCAGATCAGTCCGTTCAGCGCCGATACGCTGATTTCCTTGAAAAACAGTTTTCGCGCGCTGTCCCGGGAAATCTGGCCCAGCGCCAACGCACGCACGATCATGGTGGTGGTCTGGTTGCCGGAATTGCCGCCGATGCCGGCGATGATGGGCATCAGTGCCGCCAGCGCCACCAGCTGCGCAATCGAATCCTCAAACACGCCGATGACGCGGGAGGCGATGAATGCAGTGACCAGATTGATCGCCAGCCACGCCCAGCGATTGCGCACGCTTTTCCAGACCGAAGCAAACAGATCCTCATCCTCGCTCAGGCCGCCGGCAGCCAGTGTCTCGGTATCCTTCGCTTCACGGATGTAATCCACCACGGCATTGACCGTCATGCGCCCAACCAGACAGCCCTCGCCGTCAACAACCGGCGCCGACACCAGGTCGTAGCGCTCGAACGCGCTGGCTGCATCCTGCGCATCCTGCTCCGGCTGGAAGCTGGTGTAGTCGCGGGTCATCACGTCGCCGACCAGCGTCTCGGGATCACTGACCAGCAGCCGGTTCACCGGCAGCAGGCCGCGCAGATGTTCATCGCGATCGACCACGAACAACTGATCGGTATGGTCCGGCAACTGATCGAGGCGGCGCAGGTAACGCAGCACCACCTCCAGCGTGACGTCTTCGCGCACCTCGATCATCTCGAAATCCATCAGCGCGCCGACCGCCTCCTCCGGATACGACATCGCGGCGCGCAACTGCTCGCGCTCCCCGGTCGACAGCGCCTTGAAGACATCGAGTATGACTTCGCGCGGCAGGTCGGGGGCAAGGTCGGCGATTTCATCGGTATCAAGCTGGCCGGTGGCGGCAACCAGTTCGCCCTCGTCCATGTGCGCGATCAGCGTCTCGCGCACCGCATCCGAGACCTCGAGCAGGATTTCGCCGTCGCGCTCGGCCTTGACCAGATCCCACACCACCAGCCGCTGATCGAGCGGCAGCGCTTCCAGGACGTAGGCAATGTCGGCTGAATGCAGGCGGTCAAGCAACTGCTGCAATGCGCCGAGGTGCTGGCGATGCACCAGCGTCTCGACCAGCTCGTGACGCGGACTTTTCTGGCGGTGAACCAGGTTCTCCACCAGCTCGTGCCGATGCAGCAGCGCGATCACCTGCTCGAGCTGTGTTTCTACTCCGGGACGGATTTCCTGCCGGTCGGCCACGAGTGATTCCAACTGTGGATTGGAGGATTGAATCTGCGGCCACATTCTAGGTAGAACATGCGGCAGTGTCCAAGCATTCGTGGCTGAAATCGTGACGCAGACAGACCCTAAGGAAAAAGGTATCTTTGGCCTGCCTCAAATTCCCGGTCAGTCCAGCCCTGCATGTCCGCATCACTGAATAACAAGCTGCGCAACGCCCGCACGCTGCTGCAGAACGGCGACGCCGCGGGCGCATTGGCCCTGTGCAGCGAAATCCTCGGCAGGGCGCCGCGCAATCCCGAGGCGCTGGCCATGCGCGGCATCGTCAGCCTGATGGGCGGTGCGCCCGCCGAGGCCGTTCAGGATCTGCGGCTGGCGCTTGCGGCCTCGCCGCAGGACGGCATGGCGCTGGAATACCTCGGTCTGGCCCTGCTCAACCTCGGCGAGTTCGCGGAAGCAGAACAAATCCTGCGCCGTGCCGCGGCATTGCCCGGCGCGCCGGCATCCGTGGCACTGCGGCTGGGACTCGCGATGCTGCGCCAGGGCCGACCCGCGGAAGCACTGGTGGCGCTGCGGCAGGCGCTGCAGCAGGCTCCCGATCACCCCGACTGCAGACTTGCACTGGGACAGGCGCTGGCCGCCGGCGGCGACAGCGCCGGCGCCACGGCACAATTTACGGCGGTGTTGCGCACCGCGCCCGGTCACCCGGATGCGCTCTACAACCTGGGGGTGATAGCCCTCGCCGACAAGGACTGGGCGGCGGCGCGCAAACATTTCGAGACCGCCGTCGCCAGCCATCCGGCGCACGCCGATGCAATGGTCAATCTCGCCATTGCACTCGAACAACTGCAGCAGGGCGCAAACGCAACGCAATTGCTGGAGCGAGCCCTGGCGATTGCGCCGGGCCACCCGCATGCCCACGCCAATCTCGGCAACCTGCGCCTGCAGGCCGCACGCCACGCCGAGGCGCGCCTGCATTTCGAAGCTGCGCTGGCGGTGGCACCGGCACTCCCTGCCGCACTGGAAGGTCTGGGCGCGGTCGCGCGGTCACAGGGCCGTTACGGTGAAGCAGTACGCCTGCTGCAGGAGTTGGTCCGCGTGGATCCGGCAGCGGCGCCCGCCTGGGCTGCGCTGGCCGACAGCCTGCTGCAAACCGGCAATCTTGATGCTGCCGATGTCGCAGCCGATCAGGCCGGCGCACTCGATCCGGCGCTGGTCTGGGCATGGAGCCTGCGCGCCCAGACTCGCGTGTTACGCGGTGAACTGGTTGCCGCCATCGAACTCCTCGCCGAGGGCTTCCGTAAAACCGACAATACCGTCCTGCTCGGCATGCTCGCCCAGCACAGCCGCCGGATCTGCGACTGGGCGCGCTGGTCCGTCGCCTGGCAAACGCTCAAGCCGCGCATCCTGCGCGGCGAAGAAGCCGGCACGCCCTTCGCCCTGTTGAATGAAGACCTGACGGCAGAACAACTGTGTGCCTACACCCGGGCCTGGGCCGAACGGCGCTTTGCCGGCATCGCCACGCATACGCCGGCGCCGGCGATGCCGCGCAATCCCGGTCAACGCATACGCATCGGCTACCTGTCGTCGGACTTTCAGGAACACCCCGCAGCCTATCTGGTCACGGAACTGCTCGAACGCCATGACCGTGCACAGTTCGAGATTTACGCCTATTCCTACGGTCCGCGCGATGACGGCGCAATGCGGCAACGGATCATCAACGCCGTGGATCATTTTGTCGACATTGCCTGGGAACCGGATGATCTTGCCATCGAGCGCATCCGCAGCGACGGCATCGACATCCTGGTTGATCTCAAGGGATATACGGTCGGCGACCGGCTGGGCATCATGGCGCGACGCGCAAGCCCGGTACAGGTCACCTGGCTGGGTTACCCGGGAACAACCGGCACCGCATTCATCGACTACCTGATTGCCGACCCATACATCATCGAGCCGGGCGAAGAGCACAGTTGCTCGGAACAGGTCCTGCGCCTGCCGCATTGTTATCAGCCGATTGACCGCCAACGGCTGATTGCCGAACCGCTGGCGCGCTCTGCCTACGGCTTGCCCGCATCGGGACTGGTGTTTTGCTGTTTCAACCAGACCTTCAAAATCACGCCCGATATGTTTGCGGCATGGATGCGCATCCTGCACGCCGTAGCCGACAGCGTGTTGTGGCTGGTCGATGACAACCGCTGGTCCACGGCCAATCTGCGCGCAGCATCAGCAGCGGCAGGAGTCGCGGCGGAGCGCCTGATTTTTGCGCCACGACTGCCGCTTGCGCAGCACCTCGCGCGTTACAGGGTGGCGGACCTTGCGCTCGATACCTTCCCCTACACCTCGCACACCACGGCGAGTGATGCGCTGTGGTGCGGCTGCCCGTTGGTCGCGCTGCGCGGCGATACCTTCGCGGCCCGGGTTTCCGCCAGCATCCTCACTGCGGCACAATTGCCGGCGCTGATCGCCGGGTCACTGCCGGATTACGAAACCAAAGTGCTGAAACTCGCCACCCACCGCGAATTGCTGCGGGACATTGCGCGACGGATCAGCGCAGCCCGCGACACCGCGCCATTGTTTGACACTCCGGCATTGACCCGGCATCTCGAAGCGCTGTATCGGCAAATGCTGAACAGCCCGGCGGCGCCACTGGCATAAAAAAACGGGCGCCTCGGCGCCCGTTTCAGGTTCCGCAAGCTGCTGCGGAGATCAGACTGTTTTAGAAGCGGTGCTGGAGGCTCACTGCAACAGCGCTCGACTTCGCGCCGGTGCCCGTGCCCGAAACACCCATCAGATCGTAGGTGCCGGATACGTCGTTCTTCAGGTGGACATAACCGATCGATGCCGTGGTGCGCTTCGACAGGTTATGCAGGTAACGCACTTGCCACAGCTTGGCGCCGTTCGATGCCGCTCCAACGGCCGGACGGCCGGTCATCGCCGCGCCCAGTGTGCCTTCGGACGAATCCGCTTTGGTGTAAGCAAAGTGCAGGTTATGCGGTCCGGAGATTTTCCATTCCGCGCCAAATTGGTAGGCGGTGTTCTCGGCATTTGCGCCAACGGCTGTGTCAGCTTCCTGACGGGTGTAGACCGCGCCCAGTTTCAGGCCGTTGCCCAGCGTAAACGCGCCGCTGATGTGCCAGGCGCTCTCGTCACCCGAGAAGGTGGAGACTGTCGGGGTACCCAGTGCAACACCCGTGGTGCTCAGCGTCGCAACCGGGGTTACCGAGCTGTTGTAGAAGTCTTGGTGCATTTCATAACCAATCGACAGATCCAGCGGGCCGGCTTTATACGCACCAGCCAACGACCAGGTGCGCGGCTTGGCGTTTGCAGCAGACGTGGTCAGCGAGCTTGAGCTGTTGGTCGACGTCGTGGCCGCCATGAACTGGAAGCCGCCGAAACGCGGGCTGTCGTAGTTGATTGAATTGCGCTGACGGCGCTTGAATACGCCGGCGCTGACGCCGTCGGAGACCGTCGTCGAGTTGTTCACCAGCAGGTCGGCGGTGCCGAAGATACCGGTGTCGCGGCCGCCGACGTTGCCGATGCTGCGCTTGAACGGGGCATCCCAGACGCCGACAAAGAAGTTACCGAAGCCGCCTTTGAGGCCGATTGCGCTGTTGCGGGTGCAGAAGCCATCGCCGTTGGTGCCGCGGAAGTCAGCCGAAGACTCGCACTGGAACCAGGCGCTCATGCCGCCGCCGAGTTTCTCTTCACCTTTGAAGCCGATCGCCGAACCCGGGGCTTGCAGGATGTCGACGTTGGCCGGGTTCACGGTG
>JBBQAO010000056.1:0-23989 GCA_038316355.1 Burkholderiales bacterium | reverse complement strand
GACGAGCGGCATGAGGCTCGCCGCAGAGAAATGTGGACGGGCGGCATCAAGCTCGCCGCAAAGAAATGTGGACGGACGGCATGAGGCTCGCCGCAGAGAAATGTGGACGGGCGGCATCAAGCTCGCCGCAAAGAAATGTGGACGGGCGGCATGAGGCTCGCCGCAGAGAAATGTGGACGAGCGGCATGAGGCTCGCCGCAGAGAAATGTGGATGAGCGGCATGAGGCTCGCCGCAAAGAAATGTGGACGAGCGGCATGAGGCTCGCCGTAGCTGATAGAACGTCAGCATGACTCTCAATGCCAAATATCGCTACATCGTAGTGGAGGGTCCGATCGGTTCAGGAAAAACCACGCTGGCGCGACGTCTGGCTACGCATCTCGGCGCAGCGACCTTGTTTGAGGACCCCGATGCCAATCCTTTCCTGCCCGGCTTCTATCAGGATGCTTCGCGCAATGCGCTGCCGGCGCAGCTGTTCTTTTTGTTCCAGCGCCTGAACCAGGTGCGGGATCTGGTGCAGTCGGATCTTTTTCGCAACGTCACTGTTGCCGATTTCATGCTGGAAAAAGACCCGCTGTTCGCGCAGTTGACGCTGAACGACGACGAACTCGCCTTGTACCGGCAGATTTACGACCACCTCAAACCGCAGGCGCCGCAGCCGGACCTCGTGGTGTATCTGCAGGCTGGCGCGGAAACGCTGGTGGAACGGGTGCGCCGGCGCGCCGCTGCTTATGAAAAAACCATATCCGACGAATATCTGGTGCGTCTGGCGGATGCCTACGCGCGGTTTTTCCATCATTACACCGCAGCGCCGCTGCTGATCGTGAATTCGGAGAATCTGAACTTCGTTGATTCGGCTGCGGATTTTGATTTATTGTTGCAGCGGGTCTACGCCATGCGCGGTTCGCGCGAGTTTTTCAGCCTGGGTAACTGATCCAGGAAAATGAGGGGAAGCCACATGCGTATCACGCTGAGTACGTTGCACAAGATGATGCGGGACGGCGAGAAGATCACCATGCTGACCTGTTACGACGCGAGTTTCGCGACGCTGCTGGACGGCGCCGGGCTCGATACGCTGCTGATCGGCGATTCGCTGGGCAATGTGCTGCAGGGGCACGATTCGACGCTGCCGGTGTCGTTGCGCGACATCGTCTACCACACGCAATGCGTGGCGCGCGGCGCCAAAAGCGCTTTCATTATCGGCGACATGCCCTTCGGCACTTTTCAGGTCAGCCCGCAGGATGCCTTTCGCAATGCCGCCGAAATCATGGCGTCCGGTGCGCACATGGTGAAAATCGAAGGCGGGCGACCGATGCTGGAAACGATTTCGTTTCTGACCGAACGCGGCATCCCGGTCTGCGGCCACCTCGGATTGACGCCGCAGTCGGTGCACCAGTTGGGCGGTTACCGCGTGCAGGGCAAGGCCGAGGACGATGCGCAGCGCATGCTCGATGACGCGCGCATCCTTGAGCAGGCGGGCGCCGGCATGATCGTGCTCGAGGCGATACCCGCGGCACTGGCCAGCCAGATTACCGCGGCGGCGAAAGTGCCAACCATCGGCATCGGCGCCGGTGCGGATTGCCACGGACAGGTGCTGGTGCTGCACGACATGCTCGACATTTATCCCGGCAAAAAAGCAAAATTCGTCAGGAATTTCATGAAGGCCGCTGCGGGCTCGATCCAGGATGCCGTGGCGCTGTACGTCAAGGAAGTGCGGGCCGGCAGTTTCCCCGGCAAGGAACACTCTTTTTAATGACGAGTTCGGAATGCGGAGTGATGAGCGGAAAAACCTTTCTCCGGTATGATCGCGGGTCTTTCGCTCTTCATTCATCACTCATCGCTCCGCACTGATTTCCATGGACGTCATACATTCAGTTTCAGAACTGCGGGAACGCCTGCGCCGCGAGCCCAACAATGTGTTCGTGCCGACCATGGGCAACCTGCACGACGGGCATATCCAGCTCATCCGCATCGCAAAGCCGCGCGCTGCATGCACTGTCGTCAGCATTTTCGTCAACCGCCTGCAGTTCGGTCCGCGAGAGGATTTTGACCGGTACCCGCGCACTTTCGAGGCCGATTGCGAACGCTTGCGCAATGCCGGTGTCGATGTGGTGTTTGTGCCGGATGAAAAGGAAATTTATCCAGAGCCGCAGACTTTTGTGATCGAGCCCTCGGACCTGCAGCACATCCTTGACGGCGCCGCGCGTCCCGGACACTTCCGCGGCGTCGCGACAGTGGTGATGAAGCTGTTCAACATGGTGTCGCCGCACGCGGCGATTTTTGGCAAAAAGGATTACCAGCAGTGTCTGGTGCTGTCCAATCTGGTGCGTCAGTTTGCGCTGCCGATCGAACTGATCCTCGCCGAAACCGTGCGCGCCGAAGACGGCCTGGCGCTGTCCTCGCGCAATGCCTATCTGAGCCCGGCCGAGCGCCAGGAAGCGCCGCGGCTCTATCGCGTGCTGCGCAATGCCCGTGGCGAAATTGCGATGGGTGCGGGCGACTACCAGCGCATCGAGCTTGCAGCGATGGCGGAACTCGCGCGCCACGGCTGGAAGCCGGACTATATTGCCGTGCGTCGCCGCACAGACTTGCAGCCGCCGCGCAACGGCGAGAAGGAACTGGTGGTGCTGGCTGCGGCCCGGCTGGGCAAGACCCGCCTGATAGACAATATCGAAGTCAATGCCGCGACTGGCGATGCCGGATAACGCGCCTTTCTGTTCCTGAGCCCCGCCGAAGGAGGAACATCGTGTCGAACATAAGCAATGCGCAGGATCTGCGGTCGCTCTATGCCATGCCGAAGGAGCGCGCCGTAAAAAAGCAGCTGGCGCATCTCGACCGGCATTGCATCAGTTTTCTCGGGCTGGCGCGTTTTGTCGTGCTGTCCACCTGCGACGCGCAAGGCAACATGGATGCGTCGCCGCGCGGCGGCGAGCCGGGATTCGTGAAGGTGGTTGATGAACATGCGCTGGTCATACCCGACTGGAGCGGCAACAACCGGCTCGATACGTTCTCGAACATTCTCGACACCGGGCGCATCGGCGCTTTTTTTCTGGTGCCCGGAGTGGACGAGGCGCTGCGGGTCAATGGCACCGCGAGCCTGCGCAGTGACGAGACGTTCACATCACTGTGCGAGGTGAATGGCCGCTATCCGAAGCTGGTGATCCATGTGGCGGTGAAGGAGGCCTATCTGCATTGTGCCAAGGCGGTGATGCGGGGAGGACTGTGGTCGCAGGCTGCCCGGATCGAGCGCAGCGTACTGCCGACGATGAACGAAATGCTGCGCGAACAGACCGGTCAGGCCGAGCCTGCCGAGCCGCAGGATGTGATGGTCAAGCGGCACCAGACGCTGCTTTATTCGTCGGAGTGAAGCCAGCAGTGATCCTGCATTGCGGTCTTGAGTGGTGCCGGGACTCGTCATAGCACCCCCTCGAGGGGTGTCCAGGTACCGGCTCCCGCGTTGTGAGTTACGAAAATAAGCACGCAGATGAAATCTGCGGACTTTGAAGGTGGTGCCGGGACTTTTTTCAGCACCCCCTTGAGGGGTGTCCGGGTACCGGCTCCCGTATTGTGAATTACGCAGATGAAATCTGCGGACTTTGAAGGTGGTGCCGGGAGCCGGAATCGAACCGGCACGCTGTTGCCAGCGCGGGATTTTGAGTCCCGTGCGTCTACCAATTCCGCCATCCCGGCTGGATGGACTTCTTCGAAACACGATGCTGAAAGTCCCATGCGACGACCTATTCCGCCACACCCCTCAAGGGGGTGCTGTAACGAGTCCCGGCACGGGACGGCGATTATCCCTTAAACATCCTGAGCCCGGCAACCGCGCTGACGAAGTGATGGTTAACTGGCCCTATAATCCGTGCGATGCATCTGGACGACTTTGATTACGAACTGCCCGCGGAGCTGATTGCCCAGGCGCCTGCCGCCACACGCCGCGCGAGCCGGTTGCTGCATCTCGACGGCGTGACCGGTGAATTGCGCGACCGGCAATTCCCCGACATCCTTGAATTGCTGCACCCGGGCGATCTGCTGGTGCTCAACGACACACGGGTGATCAAGGCGCGCCTGGCCGGACGCAAGGCTTCTGGCGGGAAGATCGAAGTGCTGATTGAGCGTGTGCTGAATGCGCATGAAGTGCAGGCGCAGGTGCGAGCCAGCAAAGCACCGCAGCCGGGCAGCACGCTGCTGCTTGGTGAGGATGTTGCCGCCGAAGTCTTTGGGCGCGAGGATGATCTATGGCATCTGCGCTTCAAGGGCGATGCCGATGTCTGGACATTGTTGGAACGCCACGGTGCCTTGCCCTTGCCACCGTACATCACGCACGTGCCGGACGCGGCAGACGAAACGCGTTATCAGACTGTTTATGCAAAAAATCCCGGCGCCGTGGCGGCACCCACCGCCGGTTTGCATTTTGATGCGGTGATGCTCGATGCCTTGCGCGCGCACGGCGTTGGCGTGGCGTACCTGACGCTGCATGTCGGTGCCGGCACTTTCCAGCCGGTGCGCGTGCAGAATCTTGCCGAACACCGCATGCACAGCGAATGGTACGAATTACCGCAGGCGACGGTGGATGCCCTGCATGCAACCCGCGTTGCGGGCGGACGGGTGGTTGCGGTTGGTACCACCAGCCTGCGCGCGCTGGAATCCGCGGCGGCTAACGGGGATCCGGTTGCGGGCCATGCCGAAACCGCGTTGTTCGTGCTGCCCGGTTATCGCTTCCGCATCGTCGACCGGCTGATTACCAATTTCCATCTGTCGCGTTCGACACTGCTGATGCTGGTATCGGCCTTCGGCGGCACTGATCATATCCGCCGCGCCTATCAACATGCGATTGCGCAGCGTTACCGCTTTTTCAGTTATGGTGACGCCATGCTGATTGAACGCGCCCCCTGAATTTCATCTCTGGAAACCATGCAATTCAAAATTACTGCCACCGACGGCGCCGCGCGCTTGGGCGTTCTGGAAACCGCGCATGGCGTTATCGACACGCCGGTGTTCATGCCGGTGGGCACCTATGGCGCAGTCAAGGGTATGGCGCCCGATGAACTGCGTGGGCTCGGCGCACAGATCGTGCTCGGCAACACCTTCCACCTCTGGCTGCGGCCGGGACTGGAAGTCATCGGCGCGCACGACGGCCTGCATCGCTTCATGGGCTGGGACGGGCCGATCCTTACCGACTCCGGCGGCTTTCAGGTGTTCAGCCTCGGCGAGATGCGCAAGATCAGCGAAGAGGGCGTGAAATTCCAGTCGCCGGTCAACGGTGACGCCTGTTTCCTGACGCCGGAAGAATCGATGCGCATCCAGCGCGTGCTCAATTCCGACATCGTGATGGCCTTCGACGAATGCACGGCCCATCCGGCAACGCATGTGCAGGCGCGTGATTCGATGCAACTGTCGATGCGCTGGGCAGCGCGCAGCAAACAGGCGCATGCCGGCAATGCCAATGCCTTGTTCGGCATCGTGCAGGGCGGCATGTTCGAGGATCTGCGTGACGAATCGCTGGCGGCGCTGACCGACATCGGTTTCGACGGTTATGCCATTGGCGGCCTGTCGGTGGGTGAACCCAAGCCCGACATGCTGCGCGTGCTGCGCCACATCACACCCATGATGCCGGCCGACCGGCCGCGTTACCTGATGGGCGTCGGCACGCCGGCTGACATTGTTGCCGCGGTCAGTGCCGGGGTGGACATGTTCGATTGCGTGTTGCCGACCCGCAACGCGCGCAACGGCTGGTTGTACACCCGCCACGGCGTGATCAAGCTGCGCAATGCGCGTTACCGCGACGACCTGGCGCCGCTGGATGCGGATTGCGCCTGCCATACCTGCCGCAATTTCACCCGCGCCTACCTGCACCACCTGCAGCGGGTGAACGAAATGCTCGGTGCGCGACTCAATACGCTGCACAACCTGCACTATTACCAGGAGTTGATGCGCGGGCTGCGGGCGGCGATAGCCGCCGGACGGCTGACTGAATTCGCTGCTGAAGTGACCCGAATGAGCGGTCAAAATGACTGCTGAATCATGTTAAAATATAACGCTTTGAGTACGCCCGGTCCGTGCCCGGTCCGGTTGATCCGGGAATCGGGCAGGCCCTCTTCCAACGCAACGGAGGTTTATCTTGTTAATCAGTCCCGCATGGGCGCAAGCGTCCGCCTCGCCGGCAGGCGGCGGCATCGAAAGCATATTGCTCATCGTCGTGATGTTTGTGGTGATGTATTTCCTGATGATCCGCCCGCAGATGAAGCGCGCGAAAGAACACAAAACCATGGTCGAAAGCCTGCAAAAGGGGGATGAAGTAATTACCTCCGGCGGCATCCTCGGACGCATTACCAAGGTTGATGACCAGTACGTTACTGTGGCTATTGCCGCCGGCGTCGAAATCCAGGCGCAGCGACCGGCGATCCAGACCGTGCTGCCCAAGGGCACCATCAAGACTATTCAATAAATTCGTGAAGTTGTGAAGTTGTGAAGGAGTGAAGGAGTGAAAGAGTGAAGGGGCTGTCTCCATTTCTTCACTCCCGTAGTGCGGTACCGCCTTCACTCCTTCTGCTTCGCCTCAAGTGTTCCCTTGACCTGTTCACCCCTTCACGGTTACGCCAATGAATCGCTACCCCCTCTGGAAGTACATCCTGATTGTCGTCGCCGTGGTGGCCGGGTTGGTCTACACCCTGCCCAATTTCTACGGTGAAGTGCCCGCGGTGCAGGTGTCGCCGCTGCGCAGCAACCTGAAAGTTGATGCCGCCCTGATGGCGCGTGTCGAAGAGGCCATCAAGAAGGCTGGACTGGCTGCCGAAGGTATTGCCCTCGACGCCACCAGCGTCAAGGCGCGGCTTTCCACCACCGATGACCAGCTGAAGGCCAAGGATGCCGTGCAGGCTGCGCTGGGGGATGACTACGTGGTGGCGCTGAACCTGCTGTCGCGCAGCCCGCAGTGGTTGACGTCAATCGGCGCGCTGCCGATGTACCTGGGACTGGATCTCCGCGGTGGCGTGCATTTCCTGATGCAGGTCGACATGAAGTCGGCGCTGTCAAAAAAGGTGGAGAGCTACACCAACGATACCCGCGGCATGTTGCGCGAGCAGCGTATCCAGTATTCGGGCATCGGGCGCGAGGGGCAGGCGGTGGTCGTGCGGTTTCGTGAAGCGGCGCTGCGTGACAAGGCATTGGCGCGCATGATCAAGGACATGCCGGATCTGGAACTGAAAACCGCCGATGATGCCGGTGAATACCGGATCACCGGTACGCTGAAAATCGAGGCACAACGCCGTACCCAGGAATTCGCGCTGCAACAGAACATCAACACGCTCCGGAATCGCGTCAACGAACTGGGCGTCGCCGAGCCGATCATCCAGCAGCAGGGCGCCGACCGCGTGGTGGTGCAGTTGCCGGGCGTGCAGGATACCGCCAAGGCCAAGGACATCCTCGGCCGCACTGCGACACTGGAAGTGCGCATGGTCGATGAAGAACGCATGGATCCGGGGGTGCTGGAGCAGGCCAAAGCCGGGCAGGTGCCGTTCGGAACAGAGCTTTATTTCGAGCGCAACGGCCAGCCGGTGCTGGTGAAAAAGCAGGTGGTGCTCACCGGCGAGCGCATCAACGACGCACAGCCCGGTTTTGACGGGCAGACCGGCGAGCCGGCTGTGCACATCAACCTCGACGGCGCCGGAGCGCGGATATTCCAGCAGGTGACCCGCGAGAACATCAACAAGCGCATGGCGATCCTGCTGTTCGAGCGCGGCAAGGGCGAAGTGGTTACGGCACCGGTGATTCGCAGCGAAATCGGCGGCGGACGTGTGCAGATCAGCGGCCGCATGACGACGATGGAGGCCCGCGATGTGTCGCTGCTGCTGCGCGCCGGCGCGCTCGCGGCGCCGATGGATATCATCGAGGAGCGCACCGTCGGTCCGTCGCTGGGGGCGGATAACATCAATATCGGTTTCAATTCCACGCTGTACGGTTTTGCCGCGATCGCGGTGTTCATGATCATTTACTACACCACGGTCGGTATGTTTTCGGTGATGGCGCTGGCGGCCAACGTGTTGTTCCTGGTGGCGTTGTTGTCGATGTTGCAGGCGACACTGACGTTGCCCGGCATGGCCGGTATCGCGCTGACCCTCGGCATGGCGATCGACGCCAACGTGCTGATCAACGAACGCATCCGTGAAGAGTTGCGCAACGGCAACACGCCGCATGCCGCCATATTCGCGGGTTATGACCGCGCCTGGGGCACGATTCTGGACTCCAATATCACTACGCTGATCGCCGGCCTGGCACTGTTTGCCTTCGGCTCCGGCCCGGTAAAGGGGTTTGCCGTGGTGCTGTGCCTGGGCATCCTGACCTCGATTTTCAGTGCCGTGGTGGTATCGCGCGGCATGATGAACCTTTATTACGGCGGTCGGCGCAAGCTCGACCGCATCAGCATAGGTTAGGCGACTGCAACCATGGAATTCTTCAGAATCAAGAAAGACATCCCGTTCATGCGCCATGCGCGCCTGTTCAACGTGATTTCGCTGCTTACTTTTCTGGTAGCCGTCGGTTCGCTGGCGACCCAGGGCCTGAATTTCGGTGTCGACTTTACCGGCGGCACGGTGATGGAAGTTGCCTACAAGGAACCGCCGCAACTCGAGAACATCCGTGCCGCGGTGGCGAAGCTCGGTTTTGCCGAGGCTTCAGTGCAGAATTTCGGCACCGCCCGCGATGTGCTGATCCGTTTGCCGGTCAAGGAAGGCCTGACCAGCGCCAAGCTCTCCGAGCAGGTGCTGGCGGAACTGCGCATGCAACAGGCGGATGTCGAAATGCGGCGGGTCGAATTTGTCGGACCACAGGTCGGCAAGGAACTGTTCGAGAGCGGGGCGCTGGCGCTGCTGTTTGTCTGTATTGGTATCGTTGCCTACCTCGCGCTGCGCTTTGAATGGAAATTCGGCCTTGCGGCGATCATTGCCAACCTGCACGATGTGATCATCATCGTCGGCGTATTCTCGATTTTCCGCTGGGAATTTTCGCTGCCGGTGCTGGCGGCGGTGCTGGCGATCCTCGGTTATTCGGTCAACGAGTCGGTGGTGGTTTTTGACCGGGTGCGCGAATGTTTCCGCAGCCGGAAGTACCGCGACGCCTCAGTGCCGCAGGTGCTGGATGCCGCGATCACCCAGACCATGTCGCGCACCATCATTACCCACGGTTCGACGCAGCTGATGGTGCTGGCAATGCTGTTGTTCGGCGGCGAAACACTGTTCCATTTCGCTCTGGCACTGACCATCGGCATCTGTTTCGGCATTTATTCGTCGGTGCTGGTGGCGAGTCCGATCGTGATGTACCTCGGCGTGTCGCGCAACGATCTGGTCAAAGCCGAGGTAACGGCCAAGCCCGGCGAGGACGGGGCGGTAGTCTAAGTACGACAACCCATAGGTTTCGCCATGTTTGACATGCCCCGCATCACCGATTGCTTCGTCGCTCATCCTCGCCATAGCCATGGCTATGTCTGCGGTTCGCTTCGCGCACTCGGCGCGCGGATGCCTGTCTCGGCATTAACGCAAACCTGCGGGTTGTCGTACTAGCCCCCCGTCAGTGGAACTGCTCGCGCCGCTGATTGACCTGGTCGTCCACCTCGACGACCACCTGCAGGGGCTGGTGGCCAATTATGGCGCCTGGGTCTACCTGATCCTGTTCCTGATCGTATTTTGCGAGACCGGGCTGGTGGTGACACCGTTCCTGCCCGGTGATTCGCTGCTGTTCGTCGCCGGTGCGATTGCCGCCGGCGGCGGCATGAACATCCATCTGCTGGTGCTGCTGCTGTTCATTGCCGCAGTGCTGGGTGACGCGGTCAATTACAGCATCGGACACTACATCGGGCCGCGGCTGTTAAAGGACAGGAATTCGCGCTGGCTGAACCCGCGCCACCTGGAACGGGCGCATGCGTTTTACGAACGCCACGGCGGCAAGACCATTATCATCGCCCGCTTCGTGCCCATTGTCCGCACCTATGCACCGTTCGTTGCCGGCGCTGCGAGCATGCCCTACCCGCGCTTCGCGCTGTACAACATTACCGGCGCCGCGCTGTGGGTAACGTCACTGGCCTATGCGGGTTATTTTTTCGGCAACATCCCGGTGATCAAGAACAACCTGACACTGGTGATCATTACCATCATCATCGTCTCGATCCTGCCCGGCATCTTTGAATACCTGCGCCATCGCAACCGTCCGGCCTGAGGCATGAATCTATATTTACGTTTGTTGTGGCTGCTGTGGCGGCTGCGCAGTGTGCAGCGGCGCGGGTTGTTCGAAGAATCCCGCGTTCGATTCTGCGTCTGGCCCAACGACTGCGATCTGAACCTGCATATGAACAACGGGCGTTACCTGACGTTCATGGATCTCGGTCGCGTGCATCTGACAGCGCAATCGGGGCTGCTGAGTGAGGCGCTGCGGCGGCGCTGGATACCGGTGCTGGCGGCGGCGGAAATCACTTACCTGCGTTCTCTGAAACCGTTTCAGCGTTTTGAGGTGGTGACACTGTTGCTGACCTGGGATGAGAAATACGTTTATCTCGAACAGAGCTTCGAGCGCGACGGCGAGGTCTGTGCGCATGCCTACGTGAAAGGGTTATTCCTCGCGCGTGGTGTGCGCGTGCCCAACGCGGAGCTGCTGCTGGCGATCGGTTACGGGGATGCGCCGCCGCCGATGCCGGAGGCAATGCGGCACTGGGCCGCGTTAACGGCGAATAAACGCGGTGAAACCAAGGGTATCTAAAAGAAAAAGAAAATCCAATTAAACCGCCGATGAACGCGGATTAACGCAGATCAACCCGTCTCCACAAGCGCGCTGGAGGCAGATTCATTAAGACAATGACTTACTTTGATGTTATCTGCGTTCATCCGCGTTTATCGGCGGTTAACGTTTTTTGGTTTTGATGCAGGCCCTGGTGATGATTCGCCTGGCGCGGCACAGCACTAGATCCGCTTCGCCAGTGCCACCGCTTTGCCGATGTAAGTGGCCGGGGTCATTTCCAGCAGGCGTTGTTTCTCGGCCTCGGGGATGCCCTTGAGCCCCTTGATGAAGGCCTGCAGCGTGTCGCGGTTGATGCCTTTGCCGCGCGTGAGTTCCTTCAGTTGTTCATACGCGCCGCTGACGTTGTAGCGACGCATGACGGTCTGGATCGGTTCGGCCAGCACTTCCCAGTTGGCGTCGAGATCCGCCGCGAGTTTTTCGCGGTTGGCTTCAAGCTTGTTGAGTCCCTTCAGGCAGGAATCCCAGGCGAGCAGCGCATAACCCAGCGCGACACCCATGTTGCGCAATACCGTCGAGTCGGTCAGGTCGCGCTGCCAGCGCGATACTGGAAGTTTTTCCGACAGGTGGCGCAGCAGCGCGTTGGCGAGGCCGAGGTTGCCCTCTGAATTTTCAAAGTCTATCGGGTTGACCTTGTGCGGCATGGTCGATGAGCCGATTTCGCCGGCCTTGGTCTTCTGCCTGAAATAACCGACCGACACATAACCCCAGATGTCGCGGTCGAGGTCGAGCAGGATGGTGTTGGTGCGGGCAACGGCGTCAAACAGTTCGGCGATGGCGTCGTGGGGTTCGATCTGGATGGTGTAGGGATTGAATTCGAGGCGAAGTGACTCAACGAAACGCTTTGCGAACCCTTCCCAGTCAATGTCGGGATAGGCCGCGAGGTGGGCGTTGTAGTTGCCGACCGCGCCGTTGATCTTGCCGAGCAGCGTAATTGAGGAAATGCGTGCGGTGGCACGTTCAAGCCGTGCGACCACGTTGGCCATTTCCTTGCCCAGCGTGGTCGGTGATGCCGGCTGGCCGTGGGTGCGCGACAGCATCGGCGCATCGGCGAGTTCGTGGGCCAGCGTGCGCAGCCGGGCGGTGACCGCCTCCAGCATCGGCAGCAGCACCTTGCTGCGCGCCTCCGTCAGCATCAGCGCATGGCACAGGTTGTTGATGTCTTCCGAGGTGCAGGCGAAATGGATGAATTCCGCGACTTGGGTGACTTCGGCGTTTTTGGCGAGGCGTTCCTTGAGGAAATATTCGACGGCCTTGACGTCGTGATTGGTGGTGGCTTCGATGACCTTGACCCGTGCGCCGTCGTCTTCCGAAAAATTCCTGGCCAGTGCATCGAGTTCGGCGATGGTTGCCGCCGAGAACGCCGGCACTTCCTTCAATGCCGGTTCTGCGGCCAGCGCTTTCAGCCATTCCACCTCGACGCGGACCCGTTGCCGGATCAGCGCGCATTCGCTGAAGCAGTCGCGCAGCGCGCCGAGCTTGCCGTGGTAGCGGCCGTCGAGCGGGGAGAGGGCGTTGAGGGGTGTCGTCATGGGGTGGCGGATGGTTTCCGGAGCTTTCGCGCAGGCATGATTTTATCATGCGCCCCCCGACGCCTGCCGCGCTGTATGCATCATGTATGCTTCCGGCTGCCCATAAAAAAACCTGCTGCGCCCCCGCGCGGCCGTATACAAAATGTCGACACAGCGCACTCCGCGCGACTGGACGCTGTTGCTGGCGCTGGTTGCGATGTGGGGTTCTTCCTTCATGTTCAACCGCATCGCGGTGGATTCACTGCCCCCGCTGACCGTGGTCGCCGGCCGCGTCGGCGTTGCGGCGCTGGTGCTGGTCATCATTGTGTATGCGCTGGGCAAACGCCTGCCGCCACCGGGGCGGGCATGGCTGCCGTTCGTGGTGATTGCGATCATCGGCAATGCCGTGCCGTTTTACCTGATTACCTGGGGGCAGCAGGTGGTCGAGAGCGCACTGGCCGGCATCCTGATGGCGATGATGCCGCTGGCGACCATTGCACTTGCACATTTTTTGATCGCCGGCGAACACCTGACACGGCAGCGCGCGACCGGTTTTGCCATCGGTTTCCTCGGCATCGTGCTGCTGATGGGGCCTGCCGCGCTGGCCGGGGTCGGTGGCGATGCAGTGCGCGTCGTGTCGCAACTTGCAGTGCTTGGTGGTGCGCTGTGTTACGCCCTGCAGAGTGTACTGACGCGACTGATCATCAAAGGGGATGTGATGGTGGCCGCAGCGGCGACGCTGCTCATAGCTGCCGTCATCGTGGTGCCGGCGGCGCTGTGGCTGGACCGGCCGTGGTCGCTGGCGCCGATGGGATCATCCGTCGCTGCTGTGGCCTGGCTGGGGGTCGGGCCGACGGCAATCGCGACGATTCTCTATTTCATGCTGATCCGTTCCGCCGGTCCGTCCTTCATGTCGCTGGTGAATTACCTGAGTCCCGGTGTTGCGGTGATGCTGGGACTGCTGGTATTGGGCGAGACGCCGCAGGCCAACGCTTATATCGGACTCGGGCTGATCCTCGCCGGCCTCGCCTGCAGTCAGTGGCGCCCTGCGCGGGCATCCTGACGCATCTCTTGACGCTTCTCGTGACGCTTCTCTTGAAATAAGCCAGCGCCCCCCCATATCGTTCATAAGCCATTGTTTTTATTGGGAAAATATAAAATTTTCTGATAAGAATCAATGACTTATCACGAAAGGGAAACACCATGCGCATCGTCTACAACAGTGAGCAGTACTACGTTGCTGAATATCCCGGCCAGCCGGGCCTGGAGCTGGTGGACAAGCGCAGCTCGCGCGGCACGTACTTCCAGGGCGATGTCGCGGAGAAATTCGCCAACGCGCTGAATGCTGCGGTCGGTGAAGATGCATCGGAAGAAAACATCGACGAGTTTCTCGACAATTTCAGCGTGCTGCTGAATTCGCCGGTGGTCTACCACTGAAGGTTTAACTCAGTTCGGGCGGGAGAGACGAAGTGGATCCCGCCGTTCAGTGGTAAGTCCGCGGAAGGCGGAATTCGCCTGAAGGAAGTTCTCTTGGGGGGGAGCGTTTCATTCCTCTCGCCCTGTGGGCTTTAGCTGAGTTTCGACCAGCCTGGTTCGTCGCGGTCGAGCAGGCGTTTCAGCGCAATGAAATGCAGTCGCGCCTGCGTGTCGTCGGTCATTTGCGCGGCGGTGACCCGCGCGATCCCTTCCGGCACCAGCTTGAGCGGCTTGCCGGTACCCATACCCAGCACCTGCAGCATGCACGCACGTTCCAGGTAATAGAGGTCGTCGAACGCCACGTCGATGGCCGGCCCGGTGACGATGATGCCGTGGTTGGCGAGGAACAGCACATCGGCGGTTTTTAATCCGGCGACGATGCGCGCGCCCTCGGCGGCGTCCAGCGCGAGGCCGTTGTAGTTTTCGTCATAGGCGGTGCGGCCGTAAAACTTCAGCGCCACCTGACTCGCCGCTTCAACGCGCCCGCCATGCACTACGGTCAATGACGTGGCGTAGGGCATATGCGTGTGCAGCACGCATTTGGCGTCGGGCTTGCTGCGATGCGCTGCGCCGTGGATGAAAAACGCCGTTGGCTCCACTTCGTGTTTCCCGGCCACCTTGTTGCCTTGCGCGTCCACGGTGACCAGATCCGCCGGTGTCACTTCCGACCAGTGCAGCCCCTGCGGGTTAATCAGGAAGTGCCCGGCGCGGCCGGGCACTTCGGCGCTGAAATGATTGCAGATGCCTTCACCCAGCCCCATCCGCGATGCACTGCGCAGCGCGCAGGCGAGGTCGATTCGCGCCTGGGTTTCCGTTGTGATGACTTTGGCCATTACGATGATTAAGAGTCCATATCAAAATCAGAAAACTTTAACCGCCGATGAAGATTAACGCCGATAAAATCAAAAAGTCGGAAAGGACGCGCACCGAATCAATGTAAGTAATTGTTTTTAATAATTTATTTCAGTTCAGCGCATTTTTGAGCCGGATTGATCTTTTCACCCCTGGGGGTATTGAGAAGAATTCATCGGCGATTTAATCGGATCTGGTCTTTCTGTTAGGCCACTCTCAATCAATGCTGATGTTGCCGGCCTTCGCGATCTTGGTCCACTTCGCGATATCGGCTTTGAGCAGCGCCGAAAACTCCTCTGGTGAATTGGCCGAGACCAGCGCGCCGCGCTTGATCATCTGCTCGCGCATTGCCGGTGTCTTCAGTTCGGTCACCAGGATGGTGTTGAGCTTGCGAATGATGTCCGGTGGCGTGTTGGCGGGTGCGCCGACGCCCTGCCACGAGCCGCCGTCAAAACCCTTCACGCCGCCTTCCTCAACCGTTTGCAGGTCAGGCATCGGCGGGAAACGTTCCTTCGATGAAATGGCAATGGCCTTCAGTCGCCCGGCTTCCACCTGCGGCAGCACGCCGATCGCCGTATTGAAGGCCAACTGCACCTGGCCGGAGATCTGGTCAACGACCGCCTGGGCCTGGCCTTTGTACGGCACATGTACCATCTTCGCGCCGGTATAGAACTTGAACATTTCCATCAGCATGTGCGGGCTGCTGCCGTTGCCGGTGGAGGCATAGGTCAGCGCATCGGGCTTGGCCTTCGCGATCGCCAGCAGATCTTTGACGTTTTTCGCCGGCAGAGCAGGGTGCACCGTGAGCAGGCTGGGCAGGTTGGCCATCAGCGTGATCGTTGCCAGGTCCTTGACCGGGTCATAAGACATTTTTTTGTAGATTGCCGGCGACACACCCTGTGCCGCGGTGATCATGCAGATGGTGTAACCGTCGGCAGGCGCCTTGGCGCACAGATCGGCACCGATGTTGCCGCCGGCACCGCCGCGGTTGTCGGCGATGAATTGCTGGCCGGTGGATTTGGACAGGATGTCGGCGGCGAGGCGACCCATGATGTCGGTCGGGCCGCCGGGCGGGAACGGAATAATGAAACGTACTGGTTTCACCGGATACTGTTGCGCGGCGGCGATGGGCGGGCACAGCGCAAGCAGCAGCGCAGCGGTGCAATGCGGCAGGTATTTTTTCATGGCGTCCTCCTCCAGACTGTTTATTGGTGATGCGGGAATATTATGCCGCAGTACCGTCGGGCAGAGGAATCGGAATGATTTCCGGCCGACTTTTGCCGCTGAGCAGAAAGCGGTTGAGAATTTTGTAGGTGTCCATATCAAACAAAGGTTGTAGCACAGTATCCTGCAACTCGTGCAGTCCGGTTTCGTCGCGCACCGTGCCCAGATGACACCATTGGTCCAGCACATGCAGCTCACTGCGTTCGCCGTCAACCGCGGTTTCGCGCACAGCGATGCGACCCGGAAACGGCCATGCCCGCACGCGCAGTTTGGCAAAGGCCGCCGCCAACCGTACAGCGTGTGAGGCAGGCGTTTCAATCCCGGCGCAGGCGCCCCGGCAACGTTTGATCTGGTAGGAAAAACACGGTCCCGTGCGTTTTTCCAGTCCCAGCAGCGTGTGGCACAACTGGTGTTCTGTGGCGAGTTCGCGTAAGGCTTGCAGCGCGGCTCGACGCGAGCGGAACAAACCATATAAATCGCCAAATGCACCGCCGTGCAGATCGCGCGCTGACACCAGTCGGGGCGGGGTGGTGTGTTGGTTCTCCGGCCAGTGCCAAGCGCAGAGTTCGCCGGCCCGGCGCAACTGGCGGTTGTGTACCGGCACGAGTTTTTTGACCAGGCGCGCTTCCTCAATCAGCGCGCCAAGCTCACCAGCGGTTTGGATCCAGTCGATGCGTTTAACTTCGGCCGCGATGCGCATGTCCTTGCTGACACTATGGTCGCCGGAAAAATGCGACATCACGCGAGTGCGAAGGCTGATGCTTTTGCCGACATAGAGCGGCACATCCTTGTCGCCGTAAAACAGGTAGACACCCGGACCTTCAGGAATGTCGTCGAACACATTGTCCGGCAGTCCTGCCGGCACTGTGGAGGTTTTCAGCAATTTTGCGGTGGCTTCCAGTACCGCAGTTTCACCCGGATCGCTGCGCCACTGCTGCGCGAGCTGCCACAGTACGCGGGCATCGCCCAGCGCGCGATGGCGAGCATCGCAGTCTATGCCGTGACGGTTCATCAGACTGTCAAGATTGTGGCGCTGATGTTGTGGAAAGAGTTTTCGTGACAGTTTTACGGTGCATAACACCGCCGCGGAGAAAGGTTTGCCAAGGCGCTTGAATTCGTTTTTCAGAAAGCCATAGTCGAAGCGCGCGTTGTGCGCTATCAGCATGCGCCCTTCGATGGCCTCGTGGAGTTCCCGCGCAATTTCTGCAAAATACGGCGCCCTTGCCACCATCGCGTCGTTGATGCCGGTCAGGGACTGGATCAGCGGTGGAATGCCGATGCCGGGGTTGACCAGCGTCGACCATTCGCGGACGAAGTTGCCGTCCTCGACTTCGATCAGTCCGACTTCGGTGATACGGTCACGGGTGGCCGTCGCGCCGGTGGTTTCGAGGTCGAGGAAAACGACTTTACGGTTGTACATCGGGTGATTAAGTGACGAGGTGATTAGGTGAATAAGTGATTGGTGTTGACGCGTTACCTAATCACCTAATTACTTAATCACGTTTTCGGCAACTGGTAACCCATGGCGCGCGAAATGCTTGCCGCGGCCTGGCGCACCGATTCAGCCCATGTCTTGCGGAAACGCTCGGTCGGCGCCGAAACCGACAGGCCGGCGACGATCTGGCCTTCATCGTTATGGATGCCGGCGCCGACGCAGCACACGCCGCGCTCGGCTTCCTCGTTGTCAAAAGCGTATTGGCGCTTGCGGATTTCGTCGAGCTCTGTCGAGAGTTTTTTTGCGTCGGTCAGCGTATGGTCGGTATAGCGGGGCAGGCCGCTGCGCGCGACATAGTCGGCCACACGTTGCGGCGTGTCGGCAGCGAGGAAAATCTTGCCCACGGCCGTGATGTGCAGCGGCGCGTGGGCGCCGATGATCTGCACCACGCGCATCATGGTGTTGCCTTCGGAGGTGCGTTCGATATAAACCACTTCATCATCGCGGCGCACCGACAGGTTCACGGTTTCGCCCAGTGCCTGATGCAGCCCATGCATGTGCGGCAGCGCTTCCTGGCGCACGCTGATGCGCGATTTCACCAGGCTGCCGAGTTCAACCAGCCGGATGCCCAGCCGGTACATGCCGGGCTCAATCCGATCGACCAGCCGGTTGTCGACCATCACGCCGAGTATGCGGTGCGCGGTGGAGGGATGCAGTTTGGTCGCCGTCGCCAGTTGTTTCAGCGTTGCCGGCACCGTGTGCTGTGACAGCACGTCGAGCAGATGCATCATGCGCTCGATGACCTGGATCGACGGTTTTGCGGTTTTTTCGGCCACGGTCGGTTGGGCGTTGAGGGCGTTGAGGGCGGTGACGTTATGGGGAAGCGACGTTAAGGGATGTCGTGCCGCCGGATTTTACATTATGAAATGGGGCGGGCCAACCCTGGGTGCGGCTGGCGAGCGCTGTTTTCGCTAAACTGGCAGGCCTGATGATCAAAACCTCGTTGCCTCCCCCCCCTGTTGCTCCCGCTCCGAACTACATGACGCCGGAGGGGTACGCGCGGCTCAAACGCGAACTGCTGCATCTCCTCGACGTCGAGCGCCCGGAACTGGTGAAAGTGGTGTCCTGGGCGGCGTCGAACGGCGACCGTTCCGAGAACGGCGATTACCTCTACGGCAAAAAGCGCCTGCGTGAAATCGACCGGCGCATCCATTACCTGAACAAGCGGCTCGACAAACCGGAAGTGGTTGATCCGGTCACGCGCGGCGAGACCGACCAAATTTTTTTCGGCGCCACCGTGGATTATCTCGACGGCAGCGGCGAGGAGCACACGCTGACCATCGTCGGCGTCGATGAAGTCGATACCGCGCGCGGCCATGTCAGCTGGATTTCACCGATCGCCAGAGCCTTGCTGAAACGCCGCGCCGGCGACAGCCTGAAGCTGGTGACGCCGGGTGGTGTTGAAGACATCGAAATCACCGACGTGCGTTATATCTCAACCATGGAAAAAGCAGATAGCGCAACGACAGCAACACCGGACGCCAAATGACCGCTTCCCTGTTTGCTGCTTCCGTCGCGGCGTGGCGCGCCACCAACGGCATTCCGCGACCGATTACGCCGCCGCTGGATGCTGTGGTCAAGTTGTCGATTCGTGCCGTGGATGGCGCGCGCACCGCAGACACGCTGGGTGCGGAACGCGAGGGTACCGGCATCGTCATCGACGACAACGGCCTGATCCTGACCATCGGATATCTGGTGCTGGAAGCAGCCTCGATACTGGTGATGACGGGAGACAACAAGATCTATCCGGCGAGTGTGGTCGGGTTTGACCATGCCACCGGTTTCGGGCTGCTGCGCGCTTCACCACCACCGCCCTGCGCGCCGGTGGTGTTGGGCGACTCAAGCAATCTTGGCGAATTGCAGGGTCTGGTGGTGGCCGGTCATGCCGGCGCCGGCGGTGTCACCGGCGCGGCGCTGGTGTCGCGGCGCCGCTTCATCGGCTGGTGGGAATACATGATCGATGATGCCTTGTTCACCGCACCGCCGCGTTATGAGCACAGCGGCGCCGCGCTGTTTGACGGCAACGGCCGGCTGGTCGGCATCGCCTCGTTGTGGGTCAGCGATGCGCTCAATGCCGGTGTCGCGTTTCCCGGCAACATGTTTGTGCCGATCAATCTGCTGAAGGATGTGCTCGATGATCTGGTGCGCGACGGCCGTCGTCGTGGCGCCGCGCGGCCCTGGCTGGGCCTGAACACCGAGCAGGTCGACGGGCATCTGGTGGTCACGCGTGTACTGCCTGATGCGCCGGCCGACCAGTCCGGCCTGAAGCGCGGCGACATCATCCTCGGCATCGGCGGCGATTCCATCGGCAGCCAGAGCGAGTTCTACCAAAGCCTGTGGTCCAGCGGCGGCGCTGGCGAGGACATCACGCTGCACATCGTTCGCAACAAAGTGGTCAAACACCTGATCGTGCAGACCAGCGACCGGTTGTCGTATCTGCGGCCGTGGCGCATGGTGTAAAGCCGGTTTCGGCTTGAGTTTTTAACTCATTGTTTTTAAACAATATTTATTGACTCTCTGCGGTGGTAGTTGTTTCCTCCTACGCATGGCCTCGCGGCTTATTCATCGACAACGAGAGATAGTTCACGCTGTTTTTTCTCGCGGCGTGGAATAATCAGGCGTTGCGGATTAAAGGCTGATTTAAAACCTTTAACCATCAGCAACAGCACACGGACAGGCCAATGTCCGGAGCCGGCCACGACAGGGGATGTCATGCAGCCGAAAACGCAGAAAAAACAAAAAAGCCAATGGGTGCTTGCCCTGCGGCGCACGGCGACTGCGACTGCAGTCGCGGCCTGTTTCTCCAGCCCGGTGCTGGCCAATCCGACAGGACACGCCGTCGTTCACGGCACTGCCTCTGTCCAGCAACTCGGCAACATCCTCAACATCACCAACAGCCCCAACGCGATCATCAATTGGGGTTCGTTCTCGATTGGTGTCAATGAACTGACGCGCTTCATCCAGTAGTCGGGCAATTCTGCGGTACTGAATCGTGTCATCGGGCAGGATCCGTCGGCGATTCTCGGGGCGCTGCAATCCAACGGCCGCGTGTTCCTGATCAACCCCAACGGCATCGTGTTTGGCGCCGGTTCACAAATCAATGTTGCTGGCCTGGTGGCCTCGACGCTGAATCTCAGCAACGACGACTTCCTCAACAACCGCATGAAATTCACCGACGGTGCCGGCGCTGGCAGCGTGGTGAATCAAGGCAATATCACCGGCGGCAGTGTCTACCTCGTCGGCAATGCAGTCACCAACCATGGCCTGATCACCAGCCCCAACGGTGAAGTCGTGCTGGCGGCGGGCAACAGTGTTGAACTGGTCAACCCGGGCACGCCCAACCTGCGGGTGGAGATTGTCGCTTCCGACAATGAAGCGAAAAACCTTGGCACCATCACCGCAGACGCCGGGCGCATCGGCATCTATGCAGGGCTGATCACCAACAGCGGCACGCTGAATGCCAGTAGTGCCGTCGCCGAAGGCGGCAAGATTCTGCTCAAGGCAACCCTGAACACTACGCTGGCAACCGGCAGCTTGACTACTGCCAGTGGCACCTCTGGTGGCACTGTCGAAATCCAGTCCGGCGATACCACGCTGGTCTCCGGCTCCGTCACGGCCACCGGCAGCGCGGGTGGCGGCGGCACTGTGCATGTACTCGGCAACCAGGTGGGCCTGATTGATGCGGCGAGTATCGATGTGTCGGGTCAGACCGGGGGCGGCACGGTGCTGGTGGGTGGCGATTATCAAGGCAAGAACCCGACGATCCAGAATGCCTTCCGCACGTTTGTCGGGACAGATGCAACCATCAATGCCAACGCAGTCACCGCGGGTGACGGCGGCAAGGTGATCGTCTGGGCGGATGACGTGACACGGTTCTACGGCAACATTGCTGCACGCGGCGGCGCTGTTGGAGGCAATGGCGGATTTACCGAAGTGTCGGGCAAACGTAATCTCGACTATCAGGGGCTCACCGACCTGCGTGCGCCCAACGGACTGGTCGGCAGCCTGTTGCTTGACCCATCCGACATCAATATCATCGCTGCTTACGGCGGCGATACGCTGGCCGGCGGTATTTTCAGCGGCGGCGTATTCGATGGCGCGGCCGGGACGTCAACCATAGCCTGGGATACCATCGAAACCCAGCTTGGTCTGGGCAATCTCGCGATTACCACCAGCGGCAGCGGCGGCTCCGGCAATATCACCGTGCAGGCCGGTCATTCCTACAACAGCATCAGCAATCTCTCGCTGGTTGCACACAACAACGTCACGCTGGATGCCGGTGCAAACATCAGCAACGCCGGCTACGGCGGCATCCTGATGTATGCGGGGTGGAATGGTTCACCGGGGCCCGGTTATGGCGTCCTCACAGGTGTCGGTGACATCAATCTCAACGCTGATGTGCAATCGGCCGGGCAGTTGCTGTTCCATGCCGGCAGAAACATCAGCGTCACCAATGCGTCGATCATCTCTGACGGGCCCGGGCCGGCCGGCATCCTGCTGGACTCGGTGGGTGGTTCGATCACGCTCACTGACTCGCTGGTCAGGGCCGTCAATCTCTCCGGCAACGCATCGGTAACGATGCTGGCAAGTGCCGGTGGCATCTCGTTCACCAACAGCATCATCAGCGCCGAAGGTGATTTTGCCTATATCGGTGTCTCGGCGCCTTCCGGCGCGATCACGCAAACCACTCAGGTCGGGCACCTCAGCGCTGTGGGCGGGTCCTCTAATGGAGTGATTGAACTGTTAGCCGCGAACGGCATAGGCACGTCGGCGGATCCGATCCGCATCAGCCTGATCGACGACCCCGATTTCAATTTCATCAACACCGGCGTCACCGGGGATATCGCCGTGTCGTTTTTTGACGCTGCCGCCACCGGTGGCAGTCTGCAAATCACTAATGACGTGAGCGGTACCCGCAACAACAATCCTAACGGCCAGTATTTCATCACTGTCGAGGACGGCGGTTTCTATCTGGCAATTCCGTTTCATCCCAACAGCGTCCCGTTGTTTGGCAACCAGGGTATGACGGTCACCACCAACGGCGACATCCTGTTCAGCGAAAACATGTCCATGCCTGGTACCTTTGGCAGTATCGCCGCCGCGGGTACAGGAAATGTAACGCTGCGCAACACGCAAGCCGGCGGCCTGATCGACCTGCAGGCCGGGTCATCGGTCGCGGGCAAGGATGTTTACCTGACTGCCGACAACATGAAAATCGACGGCACTGTCATCGGCGGACCGTTCACCACCATCCTGCCGTTTACGACTTCGCGCGGTATCAATCTGGGCGGAGTGGCGTGCGAGCCGGGTTGCACAGCGTTGTCGCTGACCCAAGCCGAGCTTGACAACATATTGGGCGGCGGCCTTGTGATCGGCAATGCCTTCGGCGGCAGCGGTAACCTCACCTTTGTCGGCAATGTTTCGCCCACGTCATCATTCCTGAATATCAATGGCGCGAACATCCTGCAGACCAGCGGGGTGATCTCGGCGTCGTTAAGCCTGAACGCCTCGGGTAATGTCATCCTGAACCAGCCCGGCAACCAGATTCCATCCATCTCCACCGGCTCCATCGTCGGCGGGAATGTGCAGATCGTGAATGCGGGCGATCTGTCAGTGGCAGGCACAGTCCACGCCAACGGCAATGTCGCGCTGACCTCGACGTCAGGCGCAATCCTTGACGGCAATACCAACGGTTTTGACATCATTGCTGCACAGGTCACGCTGGCTGCGCCCAACGGTGTGGGATCCATAGTCAATCCGCTGGAAATACAGACGCCCTTGCTGTCGGTCAATGCTGGCAATGAAGTCGGCATTATCAACAGCGGAAACCTGACACTGGCCAGCCTGATTTTCAGCGGCAATACGGCTTCGATCGCCGCCACCGGGATGATGGGTTTCTTGGGCTCGGGCATCAGCGTAAACGGCAATCTGGCGCTGCTCGCCAACAACGGCATGCTGGTGGATCGCGATGTTTCGGCGAGCGGCGTCCTGCTGCTCAATTCGGGTGCCGGTAACCTGTTGCTGGACGACGTTCAGGTGATGGGTTCGGCACTGGTGCTGTCGGGCAACAACATCACGATTGATTACGACGCAATCGTGGCCGGCATGAGCGGGGTGTCGGTTAAAGCGGCGGGCAGCCTTGAGGTGCGTAACGGCAGTCAACTTGGCGGTGGCGCGGGTTACGGCCTGACTGAAATCATCGCCGGCGGCAACGTGCTCGTCGATAAAGGCCTTATTGTTGGCGATCCGGACGTACTGATGCAGGTCGGCGGTACGGTGAACATTAACGGCACCCTCTTTCAGCAGGGGGCAATACATGCGATCTCGCCCAATTCTGTTCACCTCAATTTCCCGAGCGGCAGCGGTGGCTTTTTTGTGAATGGCACCGCAGGCTTGATCTATGACCCCGTCACCAATACCGGATTTTTTGTTGGCAATCCTCCGGTGCCGGCGGCACTGGGCGCAGGTCTGGTCGTGACTTACGGCGCCGGCGGCGGGGGTCTTGTGCTGCCGTCCACGGTGCAGCAGACGGTGTTCGGCACCTTGATCGCGGAATCGGACAAGACGACAAAACCGCCTGATCCCGACAAGGACAAGGATGTGTTTGCCAAAAACGAAGAAGACAAAAAGAAAGATGCGCCGGTGTGCAGA
>JBBQAO010000042.1:0-28643 GCA_038316355.1 Burkholderiales bacterium | reverse complement strand
ACGGGTACGGGGCGAACTGCGACATATCATAATCCGCTTTGTGGAAGTCTAAATACGTCCACCTGGATGGCGGAATAGGTTGGTTTTGTTGGCTGGCCGTTAGCTGGCTAGGAAGAATGCCGAATTTTCATTGGTGGGCGGTACTGGGATCGAACCAGTGGCTTCCACCGTGTGAAGGTGGCACTCTACCGCTGAGTTAACCGCCCCAGCCGGCGCGGATTTTACCACCGGTCGCGGACGCCCGCCAAACTGCTGGCCATAGCCTGGCTATAATTCGGCCTGCCCATGCAAACCCGAAACATCACCGTCATCGGTGCCGGCATCGTCGGCATCGCCACCGCCAGTTATCTGCGGCGCGATGGCCACCAGGTCACTGTCGTCGATCAGCGTCCGCCCGGGGAATATTGTTCCTTAGGCAATGCCGGCATCTTCAGCCCCGGATCCTGTGTGCCGATTGCAATGCCCGGTATTTTGTCGCAGGTTCCGGGTTATCTGCTCGATCCCTTGGGGCCATTGGCCTTGCGCTGGTCCTATTTGCCGCAGGCATTGCCGTGGCTGCTGAAGTTTGTCGCGGCTGCCGACGTGAAACGCGTGGAGAAAATTGCCGACGGATTGCGTGCGCTGTTGTCGCAGACTTTTGATGCCTATGCGCCGCTGGTCAAAAACGCCGGTGTCGAAGACCTGATCCATAAAAGCGGTTACATGGTGGTGTATTCCTCGCGCCGCGCCTATCACGCCGATGCGCTGGGCTGGAAGCTGCGTCGCGACCGCGGTGTAGTCATCGATGAACTGGATTCAACGGAGGTGCGTAACCGTTTACCCGGTCTGCATGGTGATTACGAAGTCGGCCTGTTCCTGCATGACCACGGCTGGTGCGCCAATCCCGAACGACTGACCAAATCGCTGGCAGCGCAGTTTGAACGCGATGGCGGCACCATCCTGCAGCGCAAGGTGCTCAGCATCGACGTCGGTCCGGACGGGCCGCGCGCGCTGCACACCGATGCCGGGAATCTGCCGGTGGAGCATCTGGTGATCTGCGCCGGTGCGCATTCCAATACATTCAGCGCGCAGCTGGGCGATGCGGTGCCGCTGGAAGCGGAGCGGGGCTACCACATCACTTATTCCGATCCGCGTTACCAGTTGCCGATGCCGGTGATGGTGCCGGAGCAGAAATGTTTTGTGACGCCAATGGAAATGGGGCTGCGCATTGCCGGGCAGAGCGAATTTGCTGGCATCGATGCGGCGCCGGATTACGCTCGTGCCGATGTGCTGGGCAAGCTGATGCAGCGCATGTTTCCCGGTATCAGCAATGTCGATGCGACAAAGTGGATGGGGCGTCGGCCGTCGATGCCGGATTCAACACCGGTGATCGGCCCGGCAACACGTTTCAGCAATGTGCATTACGCCTTTGGCCACGGCCACGTTGGCCTCGTCGGTGGTGCGCCCACCGCGCGTCTGGTGGCTGACATGATTGCCGGGCGCGAGCCGCGCATCGACCTTGCACCGTACAGCCCGGGTCGTTTTTCCCGCTGAGGAATCCCTTGGAGCCCTTAACAAAATGGCTTTCTGCTGCCCCTCACCCCAACCCTGCTTTGCCTCAAGTGTTCCCTTGTCTTCCCGCAAACGCGGGGAGAGGGGGTTTTCATTTTGTTACGCGCCTTTAGATACTGCCGGCCATGCTGCAGCGTGGCGTAAAATAGCGCATTTTTCTGACTGAATAAAAGCTGCAGTCAAAATCTCCCTCACCCTCCGTCCCTCTCCCGGAGGGAGAGGGACAAAAAGTCCTTCTGCTCCGGTCCAAGTGTTCCCTTGTCCCTTCGGGACCTCGGTGCCTCTTGACGTTAGAAGGGTTGGGATGAGGGAAAAGTGGCATTTTGTTGAAACTCTTAGATTCCAATCATGGTTCGCACCCGCTTCGCTCCCAGTCCGACCGGCTATCTGCATATCGGCGGTGCCCGCACCGCGCTGTTCTGCTGGGCCTATGCCAAGCAGCATGGCGGTAACTTCGTCCTGCGTGTCGAAGACACCGACCGCGAACGCTCCACCGATGCCTCGGTGCAGGCGATCCTCGACGGTATGCAATGGCTGGGCCTCGATTACGAGGGACCGTATTTTCAGATGCAGCGTCTGGATCGTTACAAGGCTGCCGTGGAGCAGTTGCTGCGCGACGGTCATGCCTATCCCTGTTATGCGACGCGTGAAGAGATCGACGCCTTGCGCGAAGCGCAGCGTGCGCGCGGCGACAAGCCGCGTTACGACGGGCGCTGGCGTCCCGAGAACGCCAAACGCCTGGGACTGAAGCCGCCAGCCGGCATTCAGCCGGTGATCCGTTTTCGCACGCCGGACACTGGTGACGTGACTTTCAATGATCTGGTCAAGGGCCCGATCACGGTGGCCAATGGCGAGCTTGATGATCTGGTGATCATGCGCGCCGACGGTATCCCGACTTACAACTTCGGTGTGGTCATCGACGATGCCGACATGAACATCACTCACGTTGTGCGCGGTGATGATCATGTCAACAACACGCCGCGGCAGATCAATATCTATCGCGCGCTGGGCGCGAACCTGCCGTTGTTTGCGCATCTGCCGATGATTCTCGGCGCTGACGGTGAGCGTCTGTCGAAGCGCCACGGTGCGGTCAGCGTGATGCAGTATTTTGAAGACGGTTATCTGCCGGAAGCGCTGAACAATTACCTGGCGCGGCTGGGCTGGTCGCATGGCGATGCGGAGAAATTCTCGCTGCAGCAGATGGTGGAGTGGTTTGATCTGGCGCATGTCAGCCGTTCGCCGGCGCGGTTTGATCCGGAAAAACTCGGCTGGCTCAATCAGCAGTACATGAAGGAGGCGGATGACACGCGGCTGGCGGGTCTGGTGACGCCGTTTCTTGAACGCGATGGCTGCAAAGTGGCGGGCGGGCCGGATCTGCCACGAGTGGTCGCGTTGTTGAAGGAGCGTGTCAGCACGGTTGAAGAGCTGGCCGATGCCGCGGTGTATTTCTACCGGCAGCTCGAACCGTCGGCTGAATTGCGCGCAACGCACTATGCCGCCGCAGCCAAACCGGCGCTGGTCGCATTCCGGCGACAACTGGAAACCGTGGAGTGGAAGCGCGAGGCCATTGGCGCCGCGCTGAAGGCAGTGTTGGCGGAACATCAGCTGAAAATGCCGAAAATCGCGATGCCGCTGCGTGTGATGGTCACCGGCGAGCCGCAATCACCGTCGATCGACGCCACGCTGGAGCTGATCGGCCGCGATGAAGTGCTGGCGCGGCTGGCGCAGGAATTGGAACGGTTTCCAGACTGAGTTTTTGCGGTTTACAGGGGCGGGTTGCCTCGGTATAATCCGCCGCTCTCGTGGGGGTATAGCTCAGCTGGGAGAGCGCTTGCATGGCATGCAAGAGGTCAGCGGTTCGATCCCGCTTACCTCCACCAGCAGAATACAGATACCTCGCTGTAACCAGACGTAGTCCCTATCGTCTAGAGGCCTAGGACACTGCCCTTTCACGGCGGTAACAGGGGTTCGAATCCCCTTGGGGACGCCAGAAAAAAACACCGGCTCGCCGCAAGGCGGGCCGTTTGTTTTGGTGCGGCGATGTTTACTGCTTGTGCGCAGGCAGTACGTTGAGAGGTATGCGCAGGTAAGCCACGCCATTGTCCTCTGCAGGCGGCAGTGCTCCGCCGCGGATGTTGACCTGGATCGACGGCAGAATCAGCGTCGGCATTTCCAGCGTTGCATCGCGCTTCTTGCGCATGCTGACGAATTCTTCTTCGCTGATACCGTCATGCACGTGGATGTTGTGCGCGCGCTGATCGGCGACCGAGGTTTGCCATGCCGCCTTCCGCGAGGCGGGCGGGTAGTCATGGCAGACGTAGATCACGGTTTCCGCGGGCAGTTCAAGCAGGTGTTTGATCGACCGGTACAGTTGATGCGCATCACCGCCCGGGAAGTCGGCGCGGGCGGTGCCTACGTCCGGCATGAACAGCGTGTCGCCCACGAAGGCCGCTCCATCCATCAGGTAAGCCATGTCAGCCGGCGTATGGCCGGGCACCAGAATTGCGGTGGCCTCGACCTCGCCGATCATGAAACGCTCACCATCCTTGAACAGGTGATCGAACTGGCTGCCATCAGGCAGGAAGTTGCGATCCAGGTTGTAGATTTTCTTGAACGTCGCCTGCACCGTGCGGATGTTTTCGCCGATGGCGATGCGGCCGCCAACGCGATTCTGCAGATAGCCTGCGGCGGACAGGTGATCGGCATGGGCGTGCGTTTCCAGTATCCAGTCGAGCACAAGATTCTGTTCCTTGAGATGGGCCAGTACCTGATCCGCCGAACTTGTGCCGGTGCGCCCCGATTTGAAGTCGTAGTCCAGCACCGGGTCGATGACCGCTGCGCGCCGGGTCGCGGGGTCCCATACCACGTAGGTGACGGTCCAGGTTTTGGGGTCGAAGAAGCCTTGTGTATTGGCGCGTTGGTTCATGGGTCCTCCAAAGAAATCTGACAATAAAATCTGACAATATATTGACTTACATTATATATCATAATATATTGTTATCAAGTTAAATACGAGTTCCCCATGACATTCGCCCAACATTCCATTGATGTAGAAGCGCTGCGTCACGGCGCTGACCAGGCTGTCGCGGCCCTGCGATTGCTCGCCAACAAAGACCGCATGCTGCTGCTGTGTCAGCTGTCGCAGGGGGAAATGTGCGTCAGCGATCTGGAGGAGCAACTTGATATCCGCCAGCCGACATTGTCGCAGCAGCTCGGCGTGCTGCGCATCGAGGGTGTCGTCAGTACCCGCCGCCAGGGCAAGAACATTTTTTATGGTGTGGCTGATCCGGCCCTGCTGGAAATCCTCGCCTTGCTGCATCGCCTGTATTGCCCTGAGGAAAAATAATGGTCATTGACTGGAACACGTTCACGCCATGGTCAGCACTCGCCGGTGGAGCCCTGATCGGCGTCGCGGCAGGAATGTTCGTGCTGCTCAACGGCCGCATTGCCGGCATCAGCGGCATCCTGGGCGGCTTGCTCAAACCCGCGAGGGGGGATGTGGCGTGGCGCGTGGTTTTTATCAGTGGGTTGCTCCTTGCGCCGCTGGTATACGCATTGATGGCTGCATTGCCGGCGCCACAGATCGATGCCGGCTACGGCGTACTCGTGCTGGCCGGCCTGCTGGTCGGCGTCGGCACGCGTTATGGTTCGGGCTGCACCAGCGGCCACGGTGTCTGCGGGTTGTCACGGCTGTCACCGCGTTCGCTGGTAGCGACAGCGGCGTTTATGGCCGCTGGTTTTGTCACGGTGTTCGTGATTCGCCATCTGCTTCAGGCTTGAGGAATACGTCGATGAATCTCGTTGCTTCGTTTCTCGCCGGCCTGGTCTTCGGGCTCGGCCTCATCGTGTCCGGCATGGCGAACCCGGTGAAGGTGCTGGGGTTTCTCGACCTCGCCGGTGATTGGGATCCGTCGCTCGCGTTCGTGATGGGCGGCGCGATTGCAGTCGGCACAATCGCTTTTTTCGTTGCGCGTAAACGGGTTGTTTCTCTGCTGGGAGCGCCCATGCGCTTGCCTGCATCGCGCGACATTGATCATCGCCTGGTGGGCGGCAGTCTGTTGTTCGGCATCGGTTGGGGCATCGCCGGGTTCTGCCCGGGTCCCGGTCTGGTCGCGCTGGGCATGGGCGAGGTGAAGGCGCTGGTATTTGTCGCGGCGATGCTGGCGGGCATGGGGATATGGGAATTGCTCGAAAACCGGGTGAAGGCGCCGCAATGAGCGAACTGTTGCCGTGGCTGGCCCTGATGGTGACGATCGCCGTGCTCGCCGGGTATGAAGTGTTCCTGATGATCATGCAGCGCCGCGATCCTGCGCGAATGGCGCGCAGCGCACATGCCAACCTGCGGCAGGAGTGGTTTACTGCAGTATCGGCGCAGACCGGCTCCGAAATTCTCGCGGTGCAGACGCTGCGCAACTCGCTGATGTCGGCCACGCTGACGGCATCGACGGCCGTGCTGGGCCTGATTGGCACTGTAACCATGGCAGCCCCGTCCTTGCATGTCAGCTTCGATGGCACCGTTTTCAGGTTGAAAGGGCTGAGCGTGCATCTGGCGCAAGAGCTGGTGCTGATGGTGCTGCTGTTTTCAGCCCTCGTATTCTCGACGATGGCTGTGCGTTTTTACAACCATGTCAGTTTCATCTGCGCCATGCCGGTGGGTTCCGAGGCGCGCCAGCGCTGGTCTGCTGTCGGATCGGCCTATGCGCGTCGTGCCGGCCTTTTGTACAGCTGGGGGTTGCGCCATCTGATTCTGGTGGCACCGATCCTGGCATCCATCCTCCATCCTTTTGCCGGCCCGGTGGTGGCTGTAGCGACCGTCGTGGCGCTGTACGGTTTTGATCGTGCCGGCACACCTGGGACGCCGGGAAAAACGCTCGTGAGATAAGCCCCCGGCGCTTGCAGTAAAAATGGTCAGTGCAGGCCCAATTAGTGGAATGGGTGGCTGTGCTGCCGCATTGCGACGCAAAGGCGCATGCGCTAAAGTCCGGATGCCCTCCGCGAATTCAGGATGACGGAGGCGCTTCAATCGTCCGCAGGAGATCAACATGATTCAGAAAATCCGTCTGGTTGTTCCGGAAGCGCCGTCGCCGCAGGCTGTTGCGGTCACCGAGACCCGCGCTGTCGCCAAAGGTGGCATCCGCCTCGGCATACTCGACAACAGCAAAGGCAATGCCGACCATCTGCTGCGTTTCATCGTTGACGGCGTCAAGGCGCTGCTGCCGGTGGCCTCGGTGGTGTCGCTGCGCAAAGACAGCGTCAGTCTGCCGGCGCCCGGTGCCATCCTTGATCAACTCGCTGCGGAATCGGACTACGTCATCAGCGCAATGGCCGACTGAGGGTCGTGCACGTCGTGGAGTGTCCACGACATGTCGAATCTCAGGAAGCGCGGTCTGACGACTGCAGTGATCTGTTCGGGACCCTTCATGAAACTGGGTCAGGCTCAGGCACGTGTATTCGGTACGCCGGATCTGCCTTTGCTGCTGATCCCGCATCCGCTCGGTGGTCTGGCGATTGACGAGGTCAAGGCGCGCGCTGATCACGCGATACCGCAAATCGTGAAACTGTTTCAGGAGAGCTCCGGTGCTTAGTGTGCCGCAAATGTTGTTGAAGACCGGGGAATCGGGCAACGCCTGTTTCCCTCACCCCCGGCCCCTCTGTCCCTCTCTCCTGGTCTCTCTCCCGAAGGGAGAGAGGAAGCATTTACCTCCCTTCTCCCTCCGGGAGAAGGGTCGGGGAAGAGGGACCGAGAGGGGAGATATTGGCGACAAGAAGTTGTTCCAGCTTCTTGCCGGATATCTGTCGATGGAGCAGATGAAATGAGCAACCTGACGCAACTGCTGGAGGCGTCGGGTGCGAGCATTGAGGCCGAGGACGATTTTGACGCCGTCAACGCGCTGATGCGGGAGAAGGGCTGGAGCGATGGTTTGCCCATCGTGCCGCCGACTGAGGCGCGTGTTGCGGCAATGCTCGAATACTGCGACCGGCCGTGGGATCAGCCTGTCGCGAAAATTCCACCGCGCTGGGGCGAGGCCACACCGTTGCGGCTCGCCGCGAATGCGGTGATGGCGGGTTGCCAGCCGCGGTATTTCCCGCTTTTGATGCTGGCGATCGAGGCGATGTGCGAGGAGCGGCTGAATCTTTACGGCGTGCAGGCCACGACCCATCTGTGTGCGCCGCTGGTCATTGTCAACGGTCCGGTTGCGAAGGAACTGGATGTCAATGGCGGCCACAATGCTTTTGGTCCGGGGTGGCAGGCCAATGCCGCCATCGGTCGCGCGATCCGTCTGGCACTGGTCAACATCGGCGGCGCGATTCCGGCGCTGGGCGACATGTCGACCTTCGGTTCGCCGGCCAAGTACAGTTATCTGGTCGCCGAGAACGAAGCTGAAAGCCCGTGGGAGCCGCTGCATGTTGAACGCGGCCTGCCGGCCGAGGCGAGCGCGGTGACGGTGATCGGTGCCGAGTGCCCGCACAACGTCAACGATCACGAGAGCCTGACAGCGGAAGGCGTGCTGATGACGATCGCCGGCACCATGGGTATCGCCGGCGTCAATGATATTTATTACCAGGCGCAGCCGCTGGTGATCATGGGGCCGGAACACGCGAAGATGATTGCGGCCAAATTTTCCAAGAGCGAAGCGAAGCAGTTTCTCCAACAGCATGCCCATATCGCGGTCAGCAAACTGTCGCAGGAGAATATCGACCGTCGCGTCAAAATTACCTTCAAGGAACGGCTGGCCAATCCGAAGCCGGATGATGTGCTCTACGCGGTGCAGCGCGCCGAAGACATCCTGATTGCGGTGATCGGCGGCGCCGGCAAACACTCGGCTTATGTGCCGACCTTCGGCGCGACGCTGCCAGTGACCCGCGCACTGAAAACCGCCGACGGCAAGCTGGCCAAATCGGTGGAGGATTTCCGGCGGCGGTAAACGGTCGCGCGCGACCGCTCCGCCGAACTGAGGTGTACATGGCGACCCCCGCGCAAGGCATTGCCCGGCTGGGATTCCGCATCTGGTACGAGCGCCAGTTGATCGAAAGCCATGTCTACTTTGTTACGGGTTTCCTCTGCGCGGTGCTGATCATGGCGCTGATGGAGGAACTGAATCTGCGCGGGCCGGGACCGCTGTCATTGAAATCCCTGGCCATGATCATTGCGGCGACCTTGCTCGGCATCGGCGCGATGCGCCGCTACATGCGCATGCTGGGTCGTGCCGAGTCGCTGGCGGAGCAATGCGTGTGCCCTGATTGCGCGAGTTACGGCGTGATCCGCGTACTCGACGCGGGCGTTGTCGAGGCCGGTGAGCATCCGCAGTGGATGCGCGTGGCGTGCAAAAAATGCGACCGGCAGTGGCGTGTCGAGTCCGTATAAAGTTGTTTAAAAACAACGGATTATATAAATTGCCGGGGTGTGTCTGGCGACGTCGTCTTGACACCGTGCGCCGTACGGCGGTTTCATGGAGTCCTTCGCAGTAATCCCGCCCTTCACGGGGCCACACTTCCATGTTCAATCTGCAGCGCGTCAGGCGAGGTGTCTCCATCACTCTGCTGCTGGCAACAGTGGCGGTGCCGGTGCATGCCGCCGATCCGCTGACACTGTTCCTGCTGAGGATGCTGCGCGACCAGATGGCGACCTCGGTGCTGGAATCAGCGGTCAGCAGCGTGCCGCCGGCGGCAGTCAAACAGTCTGCGCCTGCGGCACTGGCGGGGGTTCATGGGGTCAGTGAAGAGCAGTTGCGCCAATTGGTTGATGCCGGCTTTGTGCATCTGACCGCAACACAGCGTGCCGAAGTTTACGACAACCTGATACGCATGATGGCCGACCCGAAAAACGCGCTGGCGCGGCCGCTGATCGTTGAGGAACTGGCGCTGAAGGCTTCTGCAGTTCGTGGCGCGCATGAGCGCCTGGCTGCGTTGACGGCGGCCGGGAAGCGCGCGATCGCCGCGGATGCGCGCACCGAGTACGAACGCCTGCCGGCGCAGGAGCGCGAGCAGATGCTGCAACTGCTGCAGTCGCGCGTGGTGCCGATACCGCGCGAGTTGAACGACCTGATTCTTGCCGAATTCAGCACCGTGCAGAAAGTTGCCGGGGCGCCAGCGGCCCCGGTACCGCAGTAGCCGGAGGATTCCCGATCGTTTACGCCGGGGCTGATTTCAGCAGCGGCGGCGGCGTGGCGCGCAGCGACCGCGCCTCGTTGCGATCAATGCGGGCGATATCGCCGCTGATTTCCGCGCCTTCCTCGATCTTGATCTTGCCGTAGCGGATCTTGCCGGATACGCGCCCGGTGGCGTGGATGATCAGCTGGTCGCGCGCGGTCAGTTCGCCGTCGAAGCGGCCGTGGATTTCGGCGATGTCGATGCTGACGGTGCCGTTGAATACACCGTTTTCGGCGATCTGCACGACGCGGCTGTCCATCGCGGCTTCGACGGTACCTTCGACCACCAGCGTGTCGCAGTCGGTGATCTCGGCGCCCTTCAACTTGATGTCCGGTCCGACGATCAACTTGCTGCCGGTGCCGGCCGCGGATTTGGCGCGTTCCGGTGTTGACGCTGTTGGTGATGTTTGCGCGGGGGTCAGCAGGGGATTCGCAGGGCGGGCAGTGGGGTCAGCGGGATGGCCGTGGGTGCCCAGTGCCGGGGTGACGTTGACGTTGCGGGGGACGGGTTCTTCGCGTTTTTTGAAGAATGTATCTCGATTCATCATGGAGCCTCCTGAAATTGGCGCGCCCGGTACGGGACGCTTGGAAAATCAACGATTTGCAACGCTTATTCACCAAGCAACATCAGGGCCAGAAAAAAGTATCAATAAAAACAATTATTTATATATTTTTTCCCGGCGCAGGCGGGGATCCGGGCTGAAATGCGTCGTGTGCCGGAGACGGGGGTTGCGGGGCATCCCTTACTGCATTGTTTTTGCAAGGTGTTTCGGGTCGTTGCAGGGCGACGTGCCGGAGCCGGCGGCAGCCGTTGGCGGACAAAAAAAGCGGCGGGGTTAGCCGCCGCGTTTACTCAGGTGCACAGCTGCGGTACCGCAGTGACAAGGGCCTGTTAACCGTCATTTCGCACTCACGAAATGATGGTTAACAGGCCCTCAGGGAGGAGGACCCCTGAGCGGAGCCGCGAGATACGCAGAGTCGCGTATCAGTGTTTCAGGCTGGGGCTGCCGGGCTTCAGGAACAGCAGGGCACCCAGTTGCTCAACCTTGTGCAAGATCCACAGAATGGCGTCAACGATCGCATCGGCGTCGCGCATCGCGTTTATGGCGGCCTGGCGCTCGGTAGCGCTCATGTGCACGGAATTGATCTTGTCGTAAATGACTGAGCCGAATTTGTCTTCAAAATTGCTGTTCATGATGTTTTCTTTAACCTTTACAGAAGTTCGCCGTCCCGGCGTTGGGGCCTCACTGCTATATAACTCAATGAGTTCGGACTGAATTATAGACCCTGGACCCCTCCGTTTGTTGCGTCGCAGCACCTGATATATTGTGAGGAGTCGAGTGAGTTATGCTAAGCTGAATACCGATTATGGCCCAACGCCTGCCACCTCTGAATGCCTTAAAGGCTTTTGAAGCCGCGGCCCGCCATTTGAGCGTGAAAAAAGCCGCAGTAGAGCTCAATGTGACCCCCGCAGCGGTCAGCCACCAGATCCGCACGCTGGAAGAATATTTGAACGTCCAGCTGTTCCACCGCTACAACCGCGCGCTGGAGCTGACGGACGCCGCCAGTGCCTGCCTGCCCAAGTTGCGCGAAGGTTTTGACTGCCTGGCGCAGGCCGTTGACCGGCTGCGCACCCACACCAGTGGCGGCATGCTGACCGTCAGCGCAGCGCCGTCGTTTGCGGCGCGCTGGCTGATGCCGCGGCTGCACCGGTTTATTGCTGCCCACCACGAGATCGACGTGCGGATTTCCGCGCGCATGCGCCGCGTCAGTGTTGACGGCAAGGCCGATGTCGCAGAGCGCGCCACCATCGAGACCTGGCTGGATGACTCGGACGTGGCAATCCTCTACGGGCATGGCCATTACCCTGATCTCGATGTCTACAAGCTGCTGCCGCTGACCATCACGCCGATCTGCAGTCCGCAGGCGCTGACCGGCGAGCATCCGTTGCGCACGCCGGAAGATCTGAAGCACCACATGCTGCTGCACGATGACACCGGCGAGATGTACGACGGCGAATCGTTCTGGGATGTCTGGCTGAAGGCCGCCGAGGTCAAGGGCATCGACGCCAAGCGCGGCGCGCGTTTCAGCCATGCCGTGCTGGCGTTTGAGGCGACCATGGATGCTGTCGGGGTGGTGGCGTCGATGCCGGCGCTGGCGGGGGAGGACATTGCCGCCGGGCGGCTGGTGATGCCGTTTGCGCTCAGGGTGCCGCTGCAGTCGGCGTATTACCTGGTGTGTGAGCCCCATGCCAAAACACGGCCGGCAGTGGCGGCGTTCCGCGACTGGCTGATTGCCGAAGCGGTGAAGGATGCGGCCATCGCTGCCCCGGATTAGGGGACTTACGCCGGCGAGACGTTTGCCGGCTCCGCGTGAGGTTTAGCTGCCGTCGAGAATTGTGTCGGCTTAGTCTGCTGATGCCGCCGATTAGCATCTCGTCGGCTTAGTCTGCAGATGCCGCCGACTAGCATCTCGTCGGCTTGGTCCGCTTATGCGGGTTTGGCGATGGCGCGGTCAATCTGGCGGTCGTCGACCGGCAGATTGAGCAGGGCGGCAACAATGCCCATGCCGATGGTCAGCAGCCACATGATGGTGTAAGAGCCGGTGGCATCGAACACATAACCGCCGATCCAGACGCCGGCAAAACTCCCGACCTGGTGAAAAAAGAAGGCTATGCCGGTCAGCGTTGACAGGTATTTCACGCCGAACACATGCGCGATCAGGCCGCCGGTCAGCGGCACGGTGCCCAGCCACAGGAAGCCGATGGCGGCGGAAAACAGGTAGACCGTCAGCGGTGTCACCGGCAGCATGATGAATATCGCAATGACCAGCGAACGCGTCAGATACAGCAGCGCCAGCAGGTATTTCTTGGTGTGCCGTCCGCCCAGCCAGCCCCACATATAGCTGCCGATCATGTTGAAAAACCCGATCAGCGCGAGTCCGATCATCCCGGTCTCCGGTGTCATTTTCTGATCGACCAGATACGCGGGGAAATGTACCGCGATAAACAGCAACTGGAAGCCGCAGACCGTGTAGGCGGTGCACAGCAGCAGGAAGCCGCGGTGCGCGAAGGCCTCGCGCAGTGCTTCGGTGGCAGATTGCTTGAACAGCACGGCGGCCTGCGCGCTTTTGTCTTCGACCAGCGCGCTTGACAGCGGAATGATCAACAGCACGGTGACCGCGAGTATCACCAGCGCCTGCATCCAGCCGACCTGGTTGATCAGCCACTGGCCGTAGGGCAGCATCGCAAACTGGCCGAACGAACCGGCGGCGCCGGCGATGCCCAGTGCGACGCTGCGTTTCTCCGGGGGAAAGGCGCGGCCGATGACGCCGAACACGATCGAGAAACCGCTGCAGCCCAGTGATGCACCGATCAGCAACCCTGCGCTCAGCGTCAGTTCCAGTCCGGTGCTGGATACTGACATCAGATAGAGGCCCAGTGCGTAGAGCAGCGCGCCACCGATCAGCACGCGTGCGGTGCCGAACTTGTCGGCGATCAGGCCGGTGATCGGCTGCGAAATGCCGTAGAGCAGGTTCTGGATGGCAATGGCAAAAGCGAAGGTTTCGCGGCCGATGCCGAGATCGGCGGTCACCGGCTGCAGGTAGAGGCCGAAATTGTGACGCACGCCCAGCGCCACGGTCAGAATCATGCCGCCGCAGAACAGCACCATCGCGGGAGTGCGCCAGTTGGGTTTGCTCATCGGGGCCTGACCGGGAAAGCGCCGATTTTAGCTGAAAGGCAAACGGTAATCCGCAGCGGCAGCTTTCCGGTAAAATGCGCAGCTTGCGAAATCAGGGGGGTAGCGCAGCCCCGTAGCGCGCCTGCCCCGGGTACAGTATGTCGCGGGTTCTGGTCTCCGGTAATTCCTGGTTGCATTTTATTTTTCTTGGGTTCTGATCGTTTCGGGGAGTGGCGCAGTCCGGTAGCGCAGGGCGTTTGGGACGCCAAGGTCGCAGGTTCGAATCCTGTCTCCCCGACCAGCAAATCCCTCACTGTTTTATAAACAAGACTGATCCGTACCATGCTCTTTGCCTTGTTATTCGGCGCCATACTCGGCTTCGTGCCCTTGTCCATCCCGGCCGCTTTCGCGGTGCTGGCTGTTGCGCTGGTATTGAAGGCTTTTGTCGACGTGCGGTTTGAAAAAATGCCCCTGTTCAATTCGCCATCGCCCTACCTGCTGTATTGCCACAACCTCGCCGAACGCGGCGAACAGACCACTTTTGCGTGGATCAGCTATGCGCTGCAACTGATCGCCTTCGGACTGATTTTCGGCGGCAGCCTGCTGGCGTTCGCGCGTTACCTGCGCGCCTGAGGCAGGGCAGTCTCAGGGCTTCAGCGCGAACGGGCTGAAGTTGGTTTCGCGATCGTAATAATCCTCGTTCTCCGCGCGCTTGAGGAAATTCACGATTTTGTAGGTCACCGGCGTGAACACGATTTCGACGCCGACTTTGGTCAGGAACTGCGCCAGCATCACCAGCGGCAGCTTGTCGTCGGGAATGATACCGGCACCGTAAAACGCCAGCGGATAAAACAGCGCCGAATCCACCGCCTCGCCGGCGATGGTGGAGCCTATGGTGCGGGTCCACAGCCAGCGTCCCTGTGTCGCGAGTTTCATCCGCGCAAGCACGTAGGAATTGATGAATTCCCCGCAGAAGTAGGCCAGCATCGACGCAGCGACGATGCGCGGCGTGTTGCCGAAGGCGATTTCGTAAGCGCCCTGATGCGACCAGAACGGGGCCGGCGGGAGTGCTACGACGATGGTGGTCATCAGCGAGGCAAAACCCAGCCCGGCGAATCCGGCCCAGATCACCCGCCGCGCGCGGGCATAACCATAAACCTCGGTGAGGATGTCGCCGAACACATAGGAAATCGGGAAAAACAGCACACCGGCGCCGAAGGTGACTACACCCAGCAGCGGCAGGTCGAGTTGCGCGATTTTTGCCGGGCCGATCAGGTTGGAGCAGATCAGTATGGTGACGAATGCCGCCATCACGAATTCGTAGTAGCGGTAGGTGCGGGGGGCGGTCATGGGTTGGGAAAACCTTTAGCCACAGAGGGCGCAGAGGTCACAGAGAAAATCAGGCAAACCAATTCCGTTCGTCCTGAGCTTGTCGAAGGGTGAGAGGGCTTCGACAGAGCCTGTCCTGAGCTTGCCGAAGGGCTCAGCCCGAACGGCGTTATTTATTTTGCAAAGCTTAATAATTCTCCGGGTTCCTCTATGAACTCTGTGGCTATGATTTTGATCTTTCGTTTTCAGGTCAGTGGCGCCGCGCAATGCAGTTGGAAGCCCGGGCGTTGGGATACTGCGCTGAACCAGCGTTCGAAATTCGGCAGTTCGGGGCGATCGATCGGCACGTTGAACCAGCGGTGGGCGAGGACGGCGAGCGGGATGTCGGCCATCGTGAACTGCGCGCCGGTCAGGTACACATTTTTTACGAGATGGGCATCGGCCATGGCGAGGTAGCCGGCGAGTTTTTGCCGGTTGTCCTCGACCTCCGCCATGTTGCGCTTTTCGGGCGGGGTTCTGACCAGGATCCAGAACACCGGTTTCATGTGGTTCCACAAGGTCGTGCTGAACCATTCCATCCAGCGGTCGGCATCCGCTGCCGCACGCGGGTCTGTCGGGCACAAAGTGCCCATGCCGTATTGGCGTGCCAGGTAACGCACGATGGCATGTGATTCCCACAGCACGAAACCATCATCATTGATCAGCGGGACCAGAGCGTTCGGATTCATCGCCTTGTATTCCGGCGTGCTGTTGACGCCGAACTGCATGCTGGCATTGATGCGTTCGAACGGGGTGCCGGTCTCAGCGCAGCACCACAGCACTTTCTGCACGTTGATTGAATTGCTGCGTCCCCAGATTTTCAGCATGGTGGTTCCTTTATTGACAGGTTTCGTCGGTGGTTCAAAGTCTAGCAGGGCGCCTGCGGGCCGCGACAGGCTATAAGCTATAATTTTCCCCGAACTGTGGTTTTCAAAACTCAACGACAATCCTGACGGAGGAATACATGGGCAGCATGATTGAACTGACGGCGGCAGACGGTCACAAATTCAGTGCCTACAAGGCCGAGCCGGCGGGCAAGCCGCGCGGCGGAGTGGTGGTGGTCATGGAAATTTTCGGCGTCAACAGCCATATCCGTGCAGTGGCCGATGGTTATGCCGCTGACGGTTATCTCGCCATTGCACCGGCGATGTTCGACCGCGTGCAACGCAATTACGAGTGCGGGTATACCCCGCCCGAGATCGAGGTCAGCCGCGGGCTGATGCAAAAAGCCAGTCTGGACGACGCGATCAAGGACGTGACGGTCGCAGTCAAGGCGGCACAGGCCGCAGGCAAGGTCGGCATTGTCGGTTATTGCTGGGGTGGCACGGTGGCGTGGAAGGCGGCGGCGGAAGTGGCGGGGCTGGCCTGCTCGGCGCCGCATTACGGCGGCGGCATTCCCAGCCATGCAACGCTGCAGCCGAAATGTCCGGTGATGTTCCACTGGGGTGAGACCGACCAGTCAATTCCGATAGATGCCGCAAAAAAAGTGCAGGCGGCACAGCCGCAGGCAGAGCATCACTTTTATCCGGCAGGCCACGGTTTCAACTGTGACCAGCGCGGATCCTTTGATGCGGCCAGCGCCAAGCTCGCACGCGAACGCACCTTGGCGTTTTTGCGCAAACACGTGGGGTAATCATTGCTGATTCCGTAAAAAAGCCGGCCTCTGCGCCGGCTTTTTTATGCCATTGGCTGATTACGCACCGGCTTCATCCGGAATCAGCGCCAGCAGATCGGTGATGCCGACATCCTGGCCGGCCTGAAACAGCAGCGTGCCGGCCTGCCCGCGATGGTGGGTCTGATGGTTGAAGAAATGGACAAGCAGTGTGCCGAAATGTTTTTTCGCGGGAACGCCCTTCGTGTTCGCGTAGTGCAGAACATGCTGCAGATCGGCATCCGTCAGCGCGGCAATCCATTCGCTGATGGCGGCATCAAGGCGGTCGCGGTGCGCGCGCAACGCGGGCAGTTCTGCAAACAGGATCTGGTTCAGCGCGGCGGGCATCGCCGTTTTACGCAGCGGTTCCAGTGCCGGGTGCTGCGCGGGATGGGTGGCGAAACGTTTGAGCCAGATGGTGTCGGCAACCACGAGGTGATTCAGCGTGCCGAGTATCGATCCGAAAAAAGCGCCGCGGTCGGCGGCGAGTTCCTGCGCCGGCAGTTTGGCCGCGGCGTCATAAACTTTGGCGTTCATCCACGCGTTGTAAGTCGCCAGCAGTTTGAGATGGGCGAGTGCGGGCATGGGCTTCAGGCGGCAGTCGGGCCGCCGCTGGCGCGTTTGTTGAAAGCCGTAAAAAACTGTTCGGCCATTTTTTTGGCGACGCCGTCGATCAGCCGCGCGCCGACCTGCGCAAGTTTTCCGCCGATGCTGGCTTTGACGCTGTAACTCAGGCGGGTGCCGTCTGTTTCCGGCGCGAGTCTGACCTGTGCCTCGCCCTTGGCGAAGCCGGCGACGCCGCCCTGGCCTTCGAATTGCAGTGTGTAGGCATCCGGTGCCTGCACATCCAGCAGCGTCATTTTTCCTTTGAATTTTGCGCTGACCGGACCGACCCTGGCGGTCATGGTCAGCAGGTATTCATTGTCCGATTGCTTGTCGATCGAGTCACAGCCCGGTATGCAGGCCATCAGCACGGCGGTGTCGTTCAGCGCATCCCAGGTGGCCTGCTGGGGCAGGGCGATCAGTTGTTCGCCGGTCATTTCCATTGCGTTGTTTCTCCTTTGGCTGGGCTGTGAATGTTAACCCATGCAGCGCGCTACAATAGGCGCATGCAAACGCCCTTTTCAGAGGCCGGCTTATGGACAGCGTAGATTTACAGGTAATCCGCACAGCGCGTGACTGGGTCAGCGGCGGTCGTCGCGTGGTGCTGGCGACGGTGATCCGCACCTGGGGTTCCGCGCCGCGGCCGATCGGCGCGTTGTCGGCGATTCGTGACGACGGCATGGTGGTCGGTTCGGTGTCCGGGGGCTGCGTCGAGGACGACATGATTGCGCGCGTGAAAACGGGAACGCTCGCTGAAAACACGCCGACGACCACAAAATACGGCGTGTCGGCTGAGGAGGCGCAGCGCTTCGGTCTGCCCTGCGGCGGCACGCTGGAACTGGTGCTGGAGCCCTTGACCGCAGCCAGCGGGCTCGACGATCTTCTGGCGCGCATTGAGCGCCATGAACTGGTGCTGCGCCGGCTCGACATGAAAACCGGCCGTGCAACCACCGGTCCTGCGCAGTGGTCGGATCAACTGGCCTTCGACGGCGCGACGCTGGCGACAGTCTACGGGCCGCGCTGGCGTTTGCTGATCATCGGCGCCGGCCAGTTGTCGACCTATCTGGCACAGATGGCGCAGGCGCTGGATTACCAGGTCACGGTCTGCGATCCGCGCGAAGAATATACCGAAGTCTGGGATCTGCCCGGAACGGAGTTCAAGCGCGGCATGCCGGATGACGTGGTGACTGCGATGAACCTCGACGGCCACAGCGCAGTGGTGACGCTGACCCACGATCCCAAGCTCGACGACATGGCGCTGCTCGAAGCGCTGAAGTCACCGGCGTTCTATATCGGCGCCATCGGCTCGAGAAAGAACAACGATGCGCGTCGCCAGCGGCTCGCCGAATTCGACCTGTCGCAGGCGGAGATTGCACGGCTGCACGGCCCGGTCGGGTTGAAGATCGGCAGCAAGACGCCGCCGGAGATTGCGGTGGCGATCCTGGCCGAGATGACGGCGATCCGAAACGGTGTCGACGTCACGACCTTCGTCGAGCCGCCGAAGGCGACCACGGCGGGTTGCGCGGTGGGTTGAGGGTTGGTTGATGCTTTCCTTTTGCCGGCTTCTTGTCAGCAGCGCGCCATGATCGACTTTGCCCATGGCTGCATGCAGTGCGGGCGGAAAATTCCCGCTTGAATGCCGGCGCATTGACAAAATAATTCTGCAGGTGGTGCCGGCATCGAGTCCGGTTTCTGGTCAGCGTTGCAAGGAGCAGCCAATATGAAAATTGCATTCATCGGACTCGGCGTCATGGGCGGGCCCATGGCGGGGCATCTGGCGAACGCCGGACATTCGGTGACCGTCTATAACCGCTCCCGCGACAAAGTGCAGGCCTGGGCGGCGCAACACACCGGCACGGTTGCCGACACCCCGGCCGCAGCGGCCACAGCGGCGGACATCGTATTCAGTTGTGTTGGCAACGATGATGACGTGCGTGAAGTCACGATCGGCAAACACGGCGCGTTCCACGGCATGAAGCATGATGCGATTTTTGTCGATCACACCACGACGTCGGCAGCGGTGGCGCAGGAACTGCATGCCGCGGCACGTGCGCAGAACCTGCATTTTCTCGATGCACCGGTCTCCGGCGGCCAGTCCGGTGCGGAGCAGGGCATTCTGACGGTGATGGTCGGCGGTGATGCCGAAGCTTACGCGCGTGCCGAGCCGGTGGTCACGCATTTCGCGCGTGCGGTGACGCTGATGGGGCCTTCGGGCGCCGGCCAGAAAACCAAGATGGTCAACCAGATCTGCGTCGCCGGCGTGGTGCAGGGACTGGCCGAAGGGCTGGCGTTTGCGCTGCAGGCCGGGCTCGATGCCAAACTCGTGGTTGACGTGATTTCCAAGGGCGCGGCAACGTCATGGCAGATGGAAAACCGCGGCAAGACCATGGTCGACGGCAAATTCGATTTTGGTTTTGCGGTGAACCTGATGCGCAAGGATCTGCGTATCGCGATGGAGGAGGCGCGGGCCAACGGTGCGCAACTGCCGTCGATCGCGCTGATCGACCAGTTTTACGCCCGGGTGCAGCAACAGGGCGGTGGTAAGCTCGATACGTCGAGTCTGATCAAGCTGTTGGTGAAACAGTGATTGGTGATTGGTGATTGGTGAATGGTGAATGGTGAATGGTAAATAGTGAACGGATGAAGGGCGGCGGTACGCCGCCATCGGTGACGCCGATGCCGTCAGCGACGGTGACCATCGTGCGTGATGCGGGGCACGGCATCGAGGTGCTGATGATGAAGCGCAACCTGAAGTCCGGTTTTGTGCCGGGCATGTATGTGTTTCCCGGCGGCGGTCTGGACGATACAGATTTATTGTTTAAAAACAATGGGTTATGTAACTGCCTCGACGATGCTTCGGCGAGCGGCGCGCTGAGCCTGGCCTGCGACGGACTGGCCTACTGGGTGGCGGCGATCCGCGAAGCCTATGAAGAATCAGGCTTGCTGCTGGCGCGCAACGCTGCTGGCGCGGTGGTCTCGCTGACCGATCCGCAGATCGCGCAACGTTTTACCGAACACCGCCGCCAGTTGAACGCCGGCACGGCGGCGTTTCCGGCTTTGCTGCAAGCGGAAAACCTGCAACTGGCCGCGGACCAGCTGACTTACTTTGCACACTGGATCACGCCGGTCGGCATGCCGCGGCGTTATGACACGCGTTTTTTCATGGCCGAAGCACCGGCGGGGCAGGAGCCTTTGCAGGACGAACGCGAAACCATCGCTGCGACCTGGGTCAGTCCCGGGGATGCGCTGTCGCTGCACAAGCGTGGCGAGTTCGAGATGCGCACGCCGACGGTGCGCACGCTGGAGAGTTTTGCCGACTATGACAATGTTGTGAACCTGCGCCGCGGACTCGCCGCAAAGGGCGAAGTGCGCTTGATGTTGCCGCGCATCGGCCCAGACGGTCGCCGGCTGCTGCCTGGCGATCCTGGTTATGAAGAGGCAGTTACGGAAACCGGTGCCGGATCATGACTGCATTGACGCCCATTATTCCCGGTGAAGTGGTCGCGGTCTCACCCGGCGTGCGGCGCGTGACCGCGCCCAACCCCGGCGTGATGACGGGGCCCGGCACCAACACTTATTTGATCGGTGACGAGGAACTGGTGCTGATCGACCCCGGGCCCGAACTCGACGTGCATCGCGATGTGTTGCTGAAGACGGTCGGCAAAAATCTGCGCTGGATACTCTGCACCCATACCCATCGTGACCACTCACCACTCGCGCGCGCGCTGAAGGCAGCGACCGGCGCGCAGGTGCTCGGCTTCGGTGTGACACCCGATGACGGGCGGCAGGATGAGGGTTTCGCGCCGGACCGTGCATTGCGCGATGGCGATGTCGTTAACTGTGGTGCTTACCGATTGCGTGCGGTACACACCCCTGGCCATGCTTCCAACCATTTGTGTTACCTGCTCGAAGACCACGGCGTGCTGTTCACCGGCGACCACGTGATGCAGGGCTCGACGGTGGTGATCTCGCCGCCAGATGGCGACATGCAGGCCTATCTTGATTCGCTCGAAGGCCTGCTCGATTTGCCGATCGGCGCTTTTGCGCCCGGCCATGGCCACATCATTGAAAAACCGCAGGATGAAGTGCGGCGGCTGGTGGCGCACCGGCTGAGACGCGAGAAAAAGATTTTCACCGCACTGGCTGCTGCCGGTCAAGCGACGCTGGAAGTGCTGGTGCGCCACGCCTATGACGATGTGCCGGAGCGCATCCACAACGTTGCAATGCGCTCGCTGCACGCGCACCTGATCCGGCTGGAGCGCAACGGGCGCGCGATACACGCTGCCGGACAGTGGCAGGCCAGGGGCATAACGGCAGGAGCAGATCCAATTTAACCGCCTTTTCCGTCAGCCATTCTTATTATTTTTTGTGTCTATTCAGTGCGTGCGGCAAACTCAACGATCTCCCCTCTCCCTCCGGGACAAGGGAACACTTGGAGCGGAGCAGAGGGCGGGGTGAGGGAAGCTTTTGACTTTCCGCTCGCACTGAATAGTTACTATTTTTTGTTGACGAATGACACCTGCCGGCCTGCGGCAAATGCCGCGGCATTGGCAAACGCTTCGCCGAAATACAGCTCGTAGGTATCACGCTCCAGCCAGGCGCTGTGCGCCGTGCATAACGCATTGTCGAGTTGCAGCAACGGATGGTTACCGTTGAGCACCGGTTCATTTTCGTAGACATCGACTGCGGCGAAACCGGGGCGCCCCGCTTTCAGTGCCGCTTCCAGTGCGCCGGGCGCAATCAGTTCGGCACGTGCGGTGTTGACCAGCAGCGCGGAAGGTTTCATTTGCGCGAGGTGGGCGGCGGTGACCACGCCGCGCGTTTCCTTCGACAGCCGCACCATCAGCGTCAGCACATCGGATTGCGCAAACAGATTATCCTGGTTGGTCGCTGTGTCGTAACCCGCAGCGCGTGCCGCCGCCAGCGAACTATCGCGGCCCCACACCAGCACACGCATGCCGAAACTGGCGCCGGTTGCGGCGACCAGCTTGCCGATGGTGCCGAGGCCGAATACACCGAGTGTGCGGCCCTTGAGTCCGGTGCTGAAGCAGTTGCGCCAGGCGCCGTTCTTCATCAATGCGGCTTCACGCGGAATTTCGCGCAGGCTGCCGAGAATCATTGCCCAGGTCTGTTCGGCGACGGTGTACGGCGAGGCGTGGCTGCCGGCGGCAACAGCAATGCCGCGATCATTGCAGGCATTGAGGTCGATGTGGTGACAACTGCGCCCGGTCTGACTGAAGAGTTTCAGTTGCGGCAGTTGTTCGATGATTTCTCGCGTGAACAGAGTTCGTTCGCGGATCGGCACGATGATGTTGGCGTCACGCAGGTTCTTGACCAGCGTTGCGGTGGGCGGTGCAGCATCGGTGTAAATGCGCACGTCATGGCCGGCCAGCAGTTGCATGCAGTCCAGTGAATGGACAAGGCCGTGGTAGTCGTCGGGGATGGCGATAATCATGGGCAGCGAGTCTACCGCGGCTTTGCGGATGTGTCACAATCGCCCCCTGATTTTAACAGCGACAATAATGAGGATCACGCTATGGAACTCGGATTAAAAGGCAAAGTTGCGGCAGTGACCGGTGGCACCGAAGGCATCGGCGAGGCAACTGTGCGGCGCCTGGTTGCGGAGGGTGCAAAGGTCGCGTTCTGCGCGCGCCGCAAGGAGTTGATCGACGCATTTGCCGCCGAGCTGAAGAAACAGGGCGGCGATGTGCTGGGCGTGGTTGCCGATGCATCCAAGGAAGGCGACATGGAGCGCTTCATCGAGGAAACCGCGAAACACTTTGGCCGTCTTGATATCGTCGTCAACAACGCCGGTGGCTCGGGCCAGATCGCTTTCGACAAGGTCGAAGACAGCTTCTGGGATCTGGACATTGAAATCAAGGTCATGGCGCAGGTGCGCACTGCGCGCGCGGCCATCCCGCACATGAAAAAAGTCGGCGGCGGCCGCATCATCAGCCTCAACATGGTCGGTGCCAAGCAGCCCGGAGCCGGGATGTTCCCGACCACCGTCAGCCGTGCCGCGGGCCTGGCGCTGTCCAAGGGCCTGTCCAAGGAACTCGCCGCTGACAACATTCTGGTCAACGTCGTTGCGGTTGGCAAAATCAAGTCGAAGCAGCAGGAGCGCGGTGCCGAGCGCAACAAGAAGAGCGTCGAGCAGCATTACGCGGATACCGGAAAGACCGTGCCGATCAAACGCATGGGTGAATCGGCAGAAGTCGCAAACGTGATTGCATTTCTCGCATCCGATGCCGCAAGTTATGTCACCGGTTGCTGCATCAACGTCGACGGTGGCCTGTCCGGCGTGTTGTGATGGCCGTTGGCGATTACTGTTGATCGTCGCATTTCAGATCCGTCATTCCGGCCAGGCACGCTTTGAAGGAAGTCCCCTTGAGAGACAGCGCGAGCCGGAATCCAGGGCTTTGCCTCCAAGCCTCCTGGATTCCGGCTTTCGCCGGAATGACGGTATCTTTGAAAGCCAGTAGTTGAGTTCATCCCACTCCTTGAGCGACCGGCTCGCGGCCTGGTGTTATGTCGCGGTGGTTATCCTCGTGGTTGCCGCGGTATGGCTGACCGCATACCCGGCGTGGATTACCGGCGTCATTGCCTGGACGGCCTGCCTGCTGCTGTTGCCGCGTTTGCCGCGCCACCAGTTGATCATGGTGCTGGCGCTTGCAGGGCTCGGCGCACTGGGTATCGTTTTTGGCATGACTCGCGGCAGCGAAGGTCTGATCCGCAGCGCATTGACGCAGAACGTACCGCTGTCCGGCATGCTGATCGCGGTGTCCTTCCTGCAACTGATTGCGGTCAGCCGGACCCGGGCATCGGAACCGCTGGAGCAGGGCCGGAGAGCGCTGTTCAAGACCATGATCGGCGTGCATTTTTTTGGCGCAGTGATCAACTATTCCGCGGTGGCGATCTTCGCGGATCGTCTGAGCGCACGCACCAAGCTGACCATGGAGCAGGCGATGGCGCTGTCACAGGCTTTCATTGTCGGCGCAACCTGGTCACCGTTTTACGGCGCGATGGCAGCGGCACTGACGGCAGCACCCGGGGCCAGCCTGACGCTGCTGATTTTCTGGGGCATTCCGGTTGCGGCCGCGGGCATCATCATCACCTGGTTTACGCTGACTTCAAAACGCCACGGCAGTGCGGAACACTTCGTCGGTTATCCGCTGCATCTTGAAGCCCTGTGGGTGCCAGCGGTTCTGGCAGTGGGTGTACTGATGGTGCACGAGTGGCAGCCGCGCTGGTCGATCATGGCGATCATCGCCGGGCTGGCATCGCTGGTGACCATCGTCACGCTGCTGCTGCGTTATGGCGCGCAGGCCGGATCCATACTGCTGCGCCATGTCCATACCCGGCTGCCGGCGATGAATGGCGAACTGACGCTGTTCCTTGCCGCGGGCATTCTGTCGGCGGGAATGTCCGGCACCATCGACGCGCTGGATCTCGGCCTGCCGTTCTCGCGCTTCGGTGCTTTCGAGGCCAGCCTGGTGCTGGTGGTGATGAACGTCTGCGCCTGGCTCGGCCTGCATCCGATCATCCTGGTATCGGTGTTGGGGCCGTGGCTGATGCCGCTGCAGCCGGACCAGACGATGCTGGCCATGGTGTTCCTGATCAGCTGGGGTGTGGGGCTGACCGCCTGCCCGATGTCCAACACCATGCTGGGAATGGCGGGGCGTTATGGATTGCCGTTCGGCGAACTGCTGGGCTTGAACCGGCGTTACAGCATGAAAATGACGGGGGTGGGGATTGCGGTGTTGTATTTGTATGCGGTCGTTAAGGGGATCAATTAACGTCAGCAGTTACCTGAGCGCGTCTGCGCGATTACGCGACATTCTGCATTTTGTCTGCGAAGTCGCGCCCTGCTGTTGGCGGGGGAAGCGGTTTCCCGTCTTTGTTGTAGAGCGCAATGGCTTCTTCGACCACCAGGCACAGTTGCTCGAACACGGCCTTTTCATCCGCACTGTGACATCCACCGTAAATCAGGCCCGGCGAGCTTCCGACAAAGCATTGGTCCTCTTCCGACCACTCGACGATCTTCGCGTATCTTGCACTGTCTTTCATGATTTTGACTCCTCAACGGCGCGCTATACGACGCGGACCTGATAATGCTTCGCGTCGGCTCCGGGCGCTCCCGATATTGTGATGGGTTTTGAAACGTTCGAGTGGACAAAGTTCTGATGACTGCCTTTGCCGCCCCGATTGGTGAGCCCTGCGCGTTCAAGCTCGGCAACGATCTCTCTCAGTTTCGGCGGCACAAAATCATCCTTTTTTATGTGGGGCGGTGGGCACGGGTTTTGGCGGTGTTGCCCCGGCGCGAATAACTAAAATATTACACTGCCTCCATTGGCCTTACTCTTCCCATTTACTTTGGCGTGCGTGCAGTTGTTAGCCGTAGCTTGCTCTTTAGAGCGTTCAATGACAGCGGGTTTTTCACGTCCCGGTGAACCATGCGATGGCAGTTGGAGCACAGAGGCTTCAGATTTTTGACCTTTGTGTGACGGCCACCTCTACGCTCGCTAAGCGGCTTGTCATGATGTATTTCGATAAACTCGGCCACGACGAGACCATACTGTCTCTCGAAGTCGAAGCCACAAACTAAGCACCGTAAGCGCCCTGGCTCGGCCCGCCAATAGTCCTTGGCAAGCGCTCACAACTTGGAATCCCGTTCGATCGTGAGATGACGACGAACTATTCTGTCACCCTCCGCGAAAGACTGCAGTGGATCAATGTCAGGGATCAGAGAGCCATTATGAAGCCGCGCCCAGCCCAGTTGCGGAAAACGACCATGCCATGGAATGTGTACTTTCCTGACATCCTTCCAGCGAATGGCATAGCCGGTGCAAGGGTGTTTGCCCGTTGGGCGCGGCAGGCCCCGCCAATAGGCGTTGTCTCGGTTCGGCGGGTAACCGACAAGTTGCCCAACTTATCCTGCGAACTCGGCAAGCGTTCGGTGTGTAAAGGACCTCCCGCGCACAACCTCGACAAGCGCAAAGAGTGATCTGGAGTCCTTGTCGTAGGCGTAGAAGCGAAAGCCTGGCCGGGGCATGTCAGCGGGCCAGTAGTGTCTCTTCAGCCTGCCCACCAAGACGTGGAATTGCGTTCGTCGCTCAAGCTCATTGCGGCGTCTGCTTCCAATTTTTCGGCCACAATTGGCATGTACTTATCTACAGCGGCCAACTTTAATTTAGGGCGACAGTTTTGCCGGATAAGCTGGCGATCTGTCTCCCTAAGCTGACGTTATTTTTCATGGAAAAATGACTCTACAGCAACAATTTAGAAATCGTAGCCCGGATGAGCGCAGCGTAATCCGGGGGATGCAGCGTATTCCAGCCGCTACGCGGCCCCGGATTGCATCCGGGCTACGGCAGCTTCAAAATTGATGGGCGCTTATAAGAAATTGATTTTATTAATTATTTATTTGGCGGCAGTATCAAAGCCTGCCGAGTATCTCCGCCCCCTTCGCCAGCGTCTCCTCCGACTTGGCAAAACAGAAGCGCAACACCCGATGCGCCGGCGGCTGGCGGTAGAACACTGACACCGGGATCGACGCGACGCCATGTTCCCTGGTCAGGCGCACTGCGAGGTCGGTATCTTTTTCTTCGCTGATCATTTCATACGACAGGTTCTGGAAAAAAGTGCCGCGTGAGGGTAGAGGTTTGAAGCGCGAGCCTTTTATTCCATCCAGAAAAAAGTCGCGTTTTTTCTGATAGAAGGCCGCGAGTTGCAGATAGGCGTCCTTGTTCTGCATGTATTCAGCGAACACGTACTGCAGCGGGCCGTTGGCGACGAAGGCGTTGAACTGATGCACCTTGCGGAACTCCGCCATCAATTCTCGCGGTGCAGCGACGTAGCCCATTTTCCAGCCAGTGACGTGGTAGGTCTTGCCGAAGGAGGACACCAGGAAGCTGCGTTCGGCCAGCCCAGGAAAACGCGCGACGCTTTGGTGCTGGTAGCCGTCAAACACGATGTGTTCGTAGACTTCATCGCTGATCACCGCGATGTTGGTATTGCGCAGCAGGCTTTCCAGCAGCCGCAGGTCTTCCGCTGACAGAACCGTTGCCGTCGGGTTGTGCGGCGTGTTGATGATCAGCAGCTTGGTCTTTGGCGTGATCGCCGTCTGCACGGCTTGCCAGTCGATGCTGTAGTCGGGGTAACGCAGTTGCACGTAGACCGGCACACCGCCATGCACTTCGACCGCCGGGCCGTAGCTGTCATAAGTCGGCTCGAACAGGATGACTTCGTCGCCGGGGCGGATCAGTGCCGCGACCGCGGTGTAGATGGCGTAGGTGGCGCCGGGCACGACGGTGACTTCCTGCTCAACGTCGTAACTTGTACCGTATAACGAGGCGATTTTTTCGGCGATGGCTTCGCGCAGCGGCGCGATGCCGGCCATCGGCGGGTACTGGTTGACGCCGCTGTTGAAATGTTTGGTGACCAGCGCGCGCAGTTCCGCTGTGCAGTCAAAATCCGGAAAACCCTGTGACAGGTTTATGGCCTTGTGTTCGGCGGCGAGGCGCGACATCACCGTGAAAATGGTGGTGCCGACATGGGGGAGTTTTGAGTTTATACGGCCGGGATAGGACGGCATGGCTGTGAATGATTGCTCAGAAGTCCAGATCAAAATCAGAAAACGTTAACCGCCGATGAACGCGGATTAACGCCGATAAAATCAAAAATATCTGAAAAGGGGCAGATTAAATCAAGGTAAGCATTTTTGTGGTTTTTTAGGGTTGATCTGCGTTCATCTGCGTTTATCGGCGGTTAAATGGTTTTTTTGATGGCTTGCAAGTCGGGATTTTACGCTTAACGGTTTCTGGCCCTGGATAACTCGCGGAAATCGTCGATGTAATCCTGCAGCTTGCTGACCAGATGGTTGCGTTGCACGGGCGTCAGCATGTGGTCAACGGCGGCATAGAGTTCGGCGCGTTTTTTCCAGGACTCCTCAAACAAGCGCGCCTGTTCGGCCGGGCGACCAGCTTCCCAATTTTCCAGCCAGTCGCGCAGCCGTTGCGTGAATAGCGCGCGGTCGCCGCTGCGCAGTTCGAGCAATGCCAGAAACTCGCGCTGCCGGCGCAGCCGGTCTTCGTGGCGCAGTTTGTCGACCAGTGGCATGGTTTGGAGCATGGCGCTGACTTTGGTCTGTTGTGCATCGCTCAGTGGCCCGACCCAATCGCGCAATTGCGACAGCGTGCGCTCCCGGACCACCTTGCGCCGTTCGGTTTCGCTGTCGGCGATACGGTGTTCGCGCATGAACTTGTTGTTGTCCTTGGCGACCTGCTGGCGGAAGGATTCAATCTGGTCCTGCGTCAGCGTCGCCAGCAGATCTGCAGCATCCGCAGCGCCGCGCACGGCGATGCGTGCGTAACGTTGTTTGACGCCATCGACCAGCCATAACATGTCGGCTTCGCGCAGGCCGCGTCTGGCGCGTGCCTGCGTGTCGCCGAGAAGTTGCGCGTATTCGGGCAACTGGTTCTGGCGGTGCCAGGCGTGCAGGCGTTCGAAGCGCTGCGCGAACAGGTCGCGCTGTTCGGAATTCAGGTCGAAGTAGTCGTGGACCATCCATGCTGCGACCGAATCGAAATGCCCGTAACCCGTGCGCACCATGCTGCAGCCGCTGATCAGCAGCAATAGACC
>JBBQAO010000120.1:0-9267 GCA_038316355.1 Burkholderiales bacterium | reverse complement strand
GGACGCATCTCTGGTGTACCGGTTATCACGCCAGTGGTATCGCCGGGTAGCTAAATGCGGAAAAGATAAACGCTGAAAGCATCTAAGCGTGAAACTTGCCTCAAGATGAGACTTCCCGGGAACTTGATTCCCCTGAAGGGTCGCGGAAGACCACCGCGTTGATAGGTCGGGTGTGTAAGAGCAGCAATGCTTTGAGCTAACCGATACTAATTGCCCGTGAGGCTTGATCCTATAATTTTGAGCGTGTGCTGATCCCTGGTCGGATCAGTTGGCTCAGGTAGGCTCATGTTAATGTTCAATCAAATCAATAAGTTATGTGAATAGCTTATACTTTACTTCTTCCTAATTCGGTGTGCAGCGGGCACATTTGATGTGTCGTCTGTAACGCCAAACAGCTATGCCTGATGACAATAGCGAGTTGGTCCCACCCCTTCCCATTCCGAACAGGGCCGTGAAACGACTCAGCGCCGATGATAGTACGGATTACCCGTGTGAAAGTAGGACATTGTCAGGCACCCATGAAGAAAAAGCCCGGCCTCGATGAGGTCGGGCTTTTTTGTTGCTGCTGTGTTGTGTGTTTGCCGGAATTTGTCTGATCAGGCCATCGGTGGCGATAGAGCGGATATCAGATCCGTTTGCGGATAGCGGCCGTTTCTGCGATCTCTTGAAGATTTGCCGTTCCAGTAAAAAGCCCGGACTCGTGGAGTCCGGGCTTTTGCGTTTCCGGTGATGCCGGAATCCGCGCCAGTGCCGGCGGAATGCTGTTACGGCTTATTCGACCTTCGCTTTGGCGCGCAGGTCGGCAATGGTTTTCTGCACCGTCTCCTGCTGCACCAGTTGTTGCAGCTGCGGTTTAAGCGCCTCATAGCTTAACGGGCGTTTGTCATCAAGGCGGATGATGTGCCAGCCGAACTGGGACTGAACCGGCGTTGCGGTCAGGGTGCCTTTCTGGAGTTTGACCATGGCTTCGGCAAACGGGCGAACGTAGCTGTTTGCAGGGCTCCAGTTCAATTCACCGCCCTGGGCTTTGGACCCTTCGTCACGGGATTTTTCGGCGGCCAGTTTGGCGAAGTCGGCGCCGCCGTTGATCTGGGTGATCAGCGTCTTGGCTTCGGCTTCGGTGCCCACCAGGATATGCCGCGCCTTGTATTCGCTGGCGCCAGGCTGATCCTTGTTCTGCTCATAGGCTTTGCGCATGGCGTCTTCCGTCGGCGGATTGCGCCTGGCGACGTCGTTGACATAGGCGCGGATCAGCACGGTTTGCCGTGCGAGGTCGAGCTGCGAACTGACTTCAGCATTCTTGTTCAGGCCGAGTTTGGCTGCTTCTTGGGCAAGCACTTCGCTTTCGATCAGGCGCTGCTTCACCAGATTGCGCAGTTCCGGGTCGTCGGGGCGGCCTTGAGCGACAGCTTCGCGCAACATCGCGTCGGCGCGTCCCTGCGGGATGGCGACGCCGTTGACCTTCGCGACCTGGGCCAGCGCCGCGGGGGCGGCGAGCGCTGCTGCCATGGCGCATGCCAGTGAGAACAGGGCGGTTTTATGCATGAAAACTCCTTTAATGTGATCAGATTTCGTCCGGCGCATACGCCTTGATGGCGAGCGCGTGAATTTCTTTTTGCATCAGTGAGCCCAGTGCCACATAAACCATGCGGTGGCGGGCCTGTAGCGGCTGTTTGGCAAATGCCTGTGAGACGATGATCAACTGGTAGTGTCCGCCACCGTCCATGGCACCGGGGTGGCCGACATGTGATCCCGATTCATCGAGTATTTCGATCGACTCCGGATGCAGCGTGGCGAGTCGATCGCGCATGAGACCCGCTACAGTCACGGGCAACTACTGGCCATCCGGCATTTCATTCGGTCTCGTTTCCTTTGATGTGCGGCGCCAGCACAATGGCCTGGCCGACAATGAAAACGAGCATCAGGCCCATGCTGCCGAAGAGCTTGAAATTGACCCAGGTATCAGTTGAATAGCCGTAAGCGACAAACAGGTTGATGGCACCCATAAACGCAAAAAATCCGACCCAGGCCACCAACAGTTTTTTCCAGACATTGTCCGGAGCGGTGATCTGCGATCCCATCATCGCCTTGATCAGATTTTTCCGGAAGAAGAGTGCTGACACGAGCAGCACCATGCTGAACAGCCAGTAGAGCACGGTGGGTTTCCATTTGATAAAAGTTTCGTCACGCAAAAGCAACGTCGCTCCGCCGAACACAACGATCAGTCCCAGACTGATCCACTGTATTTTGTCGACCTTGCGGTGCTTGAACCAGACCCAGCCGATCTGCAGCACGGTGGCAGCAATGGCAATCACGGTTGCTGCGTAGATGTCATACATCTTGAACGCAACAAAAAACAGGATGACCGGGAACATGTCGAACAGGAATTTCATGGGTGATTATTATCCATGCTTATTGTCGGGACGTCCATTTTGCGCGCCGTTCACGCATGATTTCCCGCACCTGCTCGCCATAGGCCGGTTTGGCGGATTCGCGGACGCCTTCTTCGTAGAACGCGGCGCAATGCCGGGGCAGGCGGGTTTCCAGCAAATCGGAGGCGGCATTTATCAGGTCGGGACGCCGGGTGCGGGTGGCGATGATTGCAGAATTTAAATGCAGGGCCAGCCACGGTTGCAGGCCGGCGGTGTCCGGCGCATTGCCAAGTTCAGGTTCCGCGCAGGCCATCACGCTGCAGGCACGCTCAAACAGTGCGGCCAGCGCCGCCGGATCCTGCGTGGCATTGGCCTGGCGGGCGAGGGCGTTGACCACCGGTTCCAGCACTGCGATCTGGCCGCCTTGCCGCGCGATCCAGTGTGCGGTGTCGAGGGCGATGTCCTCAATCGTGGCACGGGCCTCGTCAGCTTTCAGTTGCCAGGCCCATAAACCGAGATCGGACAGACATTCCAGCGCATGTGTGCCGAGTTCGTCGATTTCCTCCAGCGGCAGCGTGTCTTCAGCGGCATCCAGCTGCTGGCAGACGTCCAGGCATTTCCTGACTTCGTCGGCAAGCAGCGGCGGCGTTGCTTCCTGGTCCGGAAACGATCCCGCCTGTTCGAATGCGGCGTTCAAGGCACCGGCGGCCTGGTCAAAGCTGCGGCGGGTGGCGCGATTCACTCTTTGTCGAATTTAAGCGAAGCGGAATTGATGCAATAACGCAGTCCGGTCGGCTGCGGGCCGTCCTCGAACACATGGCCGAGATGCGCGTCGCAGCGCTTGCATACGACTTCGGTGCGTTTCATGAAAAGGCCGTTGTCTTCTTCCGTCGTCACATTTTCCGCGACTGCCGGCTTCCAGAAACTCGGCCAGCCCGTTCCGGAATCAAATTTTTCACCGGAGCGGAACAGGTCGGCGCCGCAGCAGATGCAGCGGTAGACGCCGTTGTCGTGGTTGTCCCAGTATTGCCCGGTAAACGCGCGTTCCGTGCCCTTTTTGCGCGCGACCTGAAACTGCTCCGGTGTCAGCGCCGCTTTCCATTCGGCGTCCGGCTTGGTGATTTTTTCGCTCATAATGTCTCCATGGCCTATGGCCGCATTCCCGTTGATTAGTTCCTCGTCCAAATCGTCAAAATTCTGTCGCCGCCCGGGGGCGATCCTCACCGGAGTTACCCCATGACCACCGCTTACTGGATGATCCTTGTCGCCGGACTGCTGCCGTATTGGCCGACTGTGGCCTCGAAATGGCGCCGCGACTACAGCAACGCCGCGCCGCGGGCGGGGATCGACCGGCTGGCGCCCCGCAACCAGCGCGCCTACTGGGCGCAACTCAACGCATTCGAAGCGTTTCCGCTGTTTGCCGCGGCGGTGATCATCGCACATCTTACGCGTGCTGATCAGGCCTGGGTCGATGGTCTCGCCTTGGCGTTTGTCGGCTTCCGGGTGGCCTATACGCTGGCCTATATCTACGACAAACCGACGCTGCGTTCTCTGGTCTGGTCGGGCGGCGTATTCTGCGTGATCGGCCTGTTTATCGCTGCTGCCTGAGCGAACCGGCCTACAGTACTTTCCCCGGATTCAGCAGCCCCTGCGGATCCAGCGCACGCTTGACGGTGCGCATCAGATCCAGTTCCACGGCACTCTTGTAACGCGCGAGTTCGGCTACTTTTGACAAGCCGATGCCGTGTTCAGCGCTGAAGCTGCCGCCGTACTGCTGGACAATGTCATAAACCGTTTCAGTCACGTCATGCGCGTCGCGCGCCGCGGCATCCGTGCGCAGGCGGTCGGGCAGGTAGGCGTTGTAATGCAGATTGCCGTCGCCGAGATGGCCGAAACAGATCAGCCGCACATCGGGAAAACGTTTTTCCAGTGCCGCCTGCGCCTCGCGGATGAATTCCGGAATGCGGCCGACAGCCACTGCGATGTCATGCCGGTAGACCATCACCGGCTCCTGCCGCGCGCCTTCCGGAATGGATTCGCGCATATGCCACAGCGCCTGGGCCTGGGTCCGGTTTTCGGCAATCACGACATCGACGACCAGTTCTTCCGTCAGTGCAGCTTCCAGCGCGCGCTCGAGATCCGCGCGCAGCGTCTGTTCATCACCGGCATCGGCGAGTTCGGTCAGCACGTACCAGGGTGAGGGTGCAGACATCGGATCGCGTGTGCCGGGCACATGCCGCCAGACAAGCTCCAGGCTGTGCCGTGAAATCAGCTCGAAGGCGCTGATGCGGTCATTGCAGTGACGGCGCATCAGCGCCAGCAGCCTGAGTGCTGCTTCCGGGTCGCGCACGGCCATCCATGCCGTGGCATTGGCAGCGGGGCGGGGGAACAGTTTCAGTGTGGCTGCAGTGATGATGCCCAGCGTGCCTTCAGCGCCGATGAACAAATGTTTCAGGTCATAACCGGTGTTGTCCTTGCGCAGTCCGCGCAGACCGTTCCAGATGCGGCCGTCAGGCAGCACCACTTCCATTCCGAGCACCAGGTCGCGGGTATTCCCGTAACGCAGCACGTTGACGCCACCGGCGTTGGTCGACAGGTTACCGCCGATCTGGCAACTGCCTTCGGCGCCGAGGCTCAGCGGGAACAGCCGTTCGGCGTCGGCTGCCGCCTGCTGGATCGCGGCGAGCACACAACCGGCCTCAGCGGTCAGCGTGTTGTTCAGCGGATCGACATCGAGGATTTTATTCATGCGCGACAGCGTCAGCACGATTTCACCGCCGCCGGCATTCGGCACCGATGCGCCGCACATGCCGGTGTTGCCGCCCTGCGGCACCAGCGGGGTTTGGGTGTCGGCGCAGATTTTCATCAATGTAGCGACTTCGGCGGTATTGGCCGGGCGCACCACTGCGGCGGCGGCACCGCGATAGACGCCGCGCCAGTCGACGATGTAGGGTTCGAGATCCGCTGCTGCGGTCAGGATGCCCTGTGTGCCAACGACCTGGCGGATTTTTTCGATGACACTGGCAGGTACGGCGGTGCTGCTGCGATCGTTCATTTGTTACCCTGAAGTAAAAGGACTGGTTGATTGTAGCGGCTATGCACTCATTGTTCGGCAGTGATGCCCGCGGCCTGCGCGGTGCTGCGGTTCTGCTCGATTTCGCGCCTCAGGAATGCCTCGAGTTCCTGCGCGCCGCCGGCACCGGGCGTGGCACCCTGTGCGTCCAGCCGTTTGCGGTAACCATCGGATTGCGCGACTTGCCGGACATCGCGATCAAGGCGGGCGAGCACCGCAGTTGGCGTGCGTGCCGGCGCCATCAGGGCGTAAAACTGCGAAACCTCGAGCCCGGGCAGACCCGCTTCAGCCGCAGTCGGCACATTCGGCAGATGCGGTGAACGTTCGCGTGCGGCTGTTGCCAGCGCCCGCATGCGGCCGCCCAGTACATGCCCCTTGGCGGAAATCATATTGAGCACCATTGACTGCACCTCGTTGCCGAGCAAGCCGGTGACGGCGATGCCGCCGGCCTTGTACGGCACATGGAGCATGCTGACTCCGGCGAGCTGGGTGAAGCGCGCAGCGGCAAGATGCGAACTGCCGGCCGTGCCGCCGGAACCGTAGCGGTATTTTCCCGGACTGGCTTTGAGCAGTACGATCCAGTCCTTCAGCGTCGTCGCCGGCACGGAGGGGTGGATGACGACCACGTTTTCCAGCGAGGCCACGCGCATGATCGGGGTGAAATCACGGAACAGGTCGTAACTGGTTTTGCGGCCGACCGCCGGCAATATGGTGTGGTTGTCGCCGAGCATGCCCAGCGTGTAACCGTCGGGTGTTGCCTTGGCCACCAGTTCGGCGCCGATGATGCCGCTGGCGCCTGGACGGTTCTCGACAATCATCGGCTGGCCCATGCGTTCTGCGAGGCCTTCGCCCAGCACCCGGGTCACGGTGTCGTAAGAGGCGCCTGCAGGGTAGGGCACGACGATGCGCACCGGACGCTGCGGATAGGTCTGGGCCTGGGCAATAGCACTGGTGAGCGCTAGGGCCAGTGAAATTATTTTAATAAAAACAATCACTTGCGGTTCTCCTCCGTCCGTGTCGGGCTTTGACTGATTGTTGATGAGTGTTGCAGTTGCGTCAACAGCAATATGAACTCACTGTTTGAACTCACTGTTTGAACTCACTGATAATGGCCGACTTAAGGACTGGCGCAGGTTCTCCTGCATCACCAGCCCTGGCGCAAATCATAAAAACGTGCAATGTGATTGCCATTCTTAAGCATGAATCAGCGCCTTGAATGGCCGCAGGATGCCCAGCGCCAGTGCGATGTGGCGGCATCATGATCTCATCGCTGCCGGTCGGTGCGAGCTGTCACGCAACTGAAGAAAAACACGCCCGGACAATTGACGTTTTCGATTTGTCAATTATGACCACGATGCGGCTTTACAGGTCCGGTTGTGCAACACGGCAGCAGCATTCTCGGTTAAGATTTTGCCCTGCGAAACCCGCCGCAAAATGAAAAGTGTGCAACTCAGGGCGGGGCAAGCGCGGCACTCAAGTCTGCGTGCCATTTATCCGGAGGAGATAAAACAGCTATGACTGATCGCATTATTTTTGTCTGCACGCTGCTGCTTGCAGGCGTGTATTTCTGGGCAACCGCCCAGATTCCAAGCCTGGAACTGGGTGACCCGCTGGGGCCCAAGGCCTTCCCGCGAATTTTAGGTATCGGGCTGCTGGTCTCGGCGGCGATGCTGTTTATGGAGATCCTGCGCGAGAGCAAAAAACCAAAGGACGGAACGGCAGCCGCATGGCGCTGGGAGCCGCATCAATGGGTCGTCGTCGCTATCTCGGTGTGGACTGCCCTTTACATCCTGACGTTCGAGCCGCTCGGCTTCATGATCTCGACCACGGTTTATCTGCTTGCGCTGTTCGCATACTTCAATCGCGGCCGCTGGCTGATGAACGTACTGACCTCGGTGCTGTTTTCGGTCATCGGCTATTTTGCATTCACCAAGCTGCTCGGCGTGAACCTCGCGCCCGGCATCCTCCCGTTCTGAGGCGCTCATGGAAACTTTCACCCACATCCTCAACGGCTTCTCGGTGGCCATGCAGCCGATCAACCTCTGGTACACTTTTCTCGGTGTATTCATGGGCACCATCATCGGCGTGCTGCCGGGCATCGGACCCTCGGCAGGCATTGCGCTGCTGATCCCGATTACCTACGGCATGAACCCGACGTCGGCGCTGATCATGATGGCCGGCATTTATTACGGTGCCAAATACGGCGGCTCGACCACGGCCATTCTGATCCGCACGCCGGGGGAGGCCGCGTCGGTGATGACGTCGATTGATGGCTATGAGATGGCGAAAAAGGGTCGTGCCGGCGCAGCGCTGGCGGTGTCTGCGATCGGTTCGTTCATCGCCGGCACCATTGGTGTCGTCGGTCTGACGCTGTTTGCCGTGCCGCTGACCTCCATCGCTCTCAAGTTCGGCCCTGCGGAATATTTCACCCTGATGCTGTTTGCGATGACAGCCGTATCCACGCTCACCGGCAATTCGCCGGCCAAGGGCGTGCTGGCGACCGTTTTCGGTCTGGTGATCGCCACCATTGGCATCGATCTGCAGAGCGGTCAGGCGCGTTACACCATGGGCATCCCCGAATTCCAGGACGGTGTCGGTTTCGTTGTTGTCGTGGTCGGCCTGTTCGCGATGGCGGAGGTGTTTCGCGGACTGGAGGACATTTTTAGGGGCACTGCGCCGCCAGCGATGAAAATTACCGGCAAGCTGTGGCTGACCCGCGAGGAGTGGCGGCGCTCGATCGGGCCGATCTGGCGCGGCGGCTTCATCGGTTTTGTCATCGGTGTGTTGCCCGGCGCCGGCGGCACCATTGCCTCGATCATGTCGTACACCACCGAAAAACGGCTGTCGAGACATCCGGAAGAATTCGGCCACGGCGCCATTGAAGGCGTGGCCGGTCCGGAAGCCGCCAACAATTCAGATACCGCCGGTGCACTGGTGCCGCTGTTGACGCTGGGCGTGCCTGGTGGCGGCGCCACCGCGGTGCTGCTCGGCGCCTTCATCATGTACGGCGTGCAGCCGGGGCCGCTGCTGTTTCAGACCCGTCCGGACCTGGTGTGGGGGCTGATCAACAGCATGTATGTCGGCAACGTGATGCTGGTGATCCTCAACCTGCCGCTGGTCGGCCTGTTCGTGCGGCTGCTCTACATTCCGCAGGGCATCCTCTTTCCGCTGATCGTCGCCATCTCCGCAATTGGCGCGTATGCGATCAACGGCAGCACCGTTGACCTGTGGCTGATCCTGTTCTTCGGCATCGTCGGTTACGTGTTCGGCAAGGTGGACATTCCGGTCGCACCGCTGGTGCTGTCGCTGGTGCTGGGCGGCATCATGGAGCAGTCCTTCCGTCAGGCGATGACGATTTCCGGCGGTGATGTCAAAATATTTTATGGCAGCACCATCACCGTGATCCTGCTGGCAATGTCGGTGATTTCAGTGGCGCTGCCATTCATTATTCCCAGGCTGCGGGCGCTGGGCAGTTCCGGCGACCCCAGTTGATGTGCTGACGGAAATTTATTGTTTCAGTATCCGGAGACTCAGGATTGAATAAGGTAACCGTAATTCCCGGCGATGGCATCGGTCCGGAAGTGGTGGGCTCGGCCTGCGCGATCATCAAGGCGTCCGGCGCCACAGTGGAGTTCGAAGAGGTGATGGTCGGCCTGCGCGCGGAAAAGGAATTCGGCACGGCGCTGCCGGTGAGCGTGCTCGAATCGATCGAGCGCAGCAAGCTGGCGCTGAAAGGCCCGACACAGACCCCGTTCGGCGGCAGTTACCGCATCAATATCGAGCGCGTCAAAAACGGCAAGGAAGCCCGCGGTGACTACCCGA
>JBBQAO010000151.1:0-4292 GCA_038316355.1 Burkholderiales bacterium | reverse complement strand
GGCAGTGAATGCTGCGGCGGGAAAAGTCGCGAAAATTATCGCGAAAACAGGGGCAAAAACAGGGGCACTCAGCCCGCTCAACCAAAGCTTCATCGGTGTTCTCCTCGTCTCGTCGGATTGCCAGTGCGGGTTCGTGGCGCCTGCTGCTGCCGGTTTTAGCGGATTTCCATGCCGTTGGCGATCTGGCGCTCGATCAGCCGCGATTCGTTGCGCAGCATCGTCGACAATTCCTGGATGCGGCGGTCAGCCATGCGGCTGGAAATCGCCGAAATCGACAACGCCGCGAAGGGCACGCCGCTTTGGTTGCGCAGCACCTGGCCGATTGAACGCACACCCGCCAGCGTCGGTGTTTCGCGCACCGCGTAGCCGAGTTTCTGCGCCTTGCGCGCCTGCGACAGCAGCGTGGTGCCGTTCAGGCCGTGTTCCTGCAGTCGCGGCTCGTTGCTGGTGATGATGTTGCGGAATTCTTCCTCGGGCAGCGCCGCGAGTATCGCCAGGCTGCCGGTGCCCACGCCCAGCGGCCGGCGGATGCCGACATCCAGCGTGAAGGTTTTGATCGGGAAGGTGCCTTCGTGGCGGTCGATGCAGACCGCGTCGAGCCCGCTGCGCTGGGTCAGGAATACGGTGTCGCCGGTGGCTTCGGCGATGCGCGTCATGGCCGGGTGGCAGATTTCGCGCAGGTTGAAGCGCGGTGCTGCGGTCAGCCCGAGTTCGAAGGCCATCGCGCCGAGAAAATAACGATGGGTTTCCGAATCCTGTTGCACCATGCCCTCGTGGGCCAGGCACTTCAGCATGCGGTGCACGGTCGGCCGCTGCAGGCTGGTGCGCGTGGCGAGATCAAGCAGCCGCGAACCGCTGCGGTTGTGGGCGGCAATTTCGCGCAGCAGCAGCAGTGCGCGTTCGATGCTTTGGGTGCCGGTCAGACGACCTTGATTGTCGTCGTCGGAGTTTTTCGCGGTGGCCATGGGGTTGTCCGAAGTTAGTCCGAATCGTGAGACTTGGGAGGGGGGATTATGCCACCGTGTCCGTCCTAGCGGAATAGCCTGTCCTGTGCTATCTTTTTTTGAGTTTTTTTTTGATTATAAACCCGGTTTGTCCAGATACCGGACAGCATCGCGGGGCTATCCTTCATTTCCCGTAATCCGTCAATGTCGACAGCCCTGCGGCTGCCGTTGCCATACCAGGAGCCTGAATCATGACCACTTCAATTTCTCCATCTATAGCCCACCAATCGGCTGGCGCCCGGTTTCGTGCAGCAATCGCTGCTGAAAAGCCGTTGCAAATTGTCGGTGCCATCAATGCTTACAGTGCACGGATGGCCGAGCGCAGCGGCTTCAAGGCCATATACCTTTCCGGCGGCGGTGTCGCGGCCGGCTCGCTGGGTGTGCCTGATCTGGCGATCAGCACGCTGGATGACGTGCTGACCGATATCCGGCGCATCACCGATGCCTGCAGCCTGCCGCTGCTGGTGGATGTGGATACCGGCTTTGGAGGCGCCTTCAATATTGCGCGCACCGTCAAGTCACTGATCAAGTTCGGTGCAGCGGCGATGCATATTGAAGACCAGGTCATGCAGAAACGCTGCGGCCACCGTCCGAACAAGGAAATTGTCAGCAAGGGCGAAATGGTTGACCGCATCAAGGCTGCGGCAGATGCCAGGACGGACAGCAATTTCGTGATCATGGCGCGCACCGATTCGCTTGCTGTAGAGGGCATGGACGCCGCCGTGGAACGCGCAGTAGCCTGCGTCGAGGCCGGCGCTGACATGATTTTTCCGGAAGCGATCACCGAACTGTCGATGTATAAAAAATTCGCCGAAGCGGTGAAAGTGCCGATCCTCGCCAATATCACCGAGTTCGGCAAAACCCCGCTGTTCTCGACCAAGGAACTCGCCAGCGCCAATGTCGCGATGGCGCTGTATCCGCTGTCGGCGTGGCGTGCGGCCAATGCCGCGGCGCTGAAGGTGTACCAGAGCATTCGCAAGGAAGGCCACCAAAAAATGGTGGTCGACCTGATGCAGTCGCGCGATGACCTCTACGATTATCTGGATTACCACGACTACGAGCAGAAACTCGACGCGCTGTTCAAGCGCGACAAGTAATCGAACATACTTTTAAAGATCAACATAAACCGTTCGGGTTGAGCCTGTCGAAGCCCGACTGCCCTTCGACAAACTCAGGGTGAACGGGGCTGGTTTGTCATCAACGATGAAAACCGCAACGATCAGTTTTAATTCAGCGGGAGGGGTAATGCGATGACCGGCATATTGTTGTCCAGGGGTTTTGTGGCGCAGTTTGGCGCCGAGCTGCAGGCGGCGGCGAAGGCGGCGGGCGCCACGCCGAACATCATTCATCTGCCGGACGACGCAGCGCAGCGCTTGCCGGCGACCGAGATCGCAAAAATCGAGGCGGCGTACCTGACTCGCGACATTCGATTTTCCGATCACTACGCCAGCTTCGGCGACACGGTGAAGGCGGCGGCGAACCTGAAATGGGTGCATTTCACCAGCACCGGCATCGACCAGCATCCGTTCCTGCCGGCGCTGCACGAACGCAAAGTGCGGCTGACCACTTCCGCCGGCACCAACGGTGAACCGGTCGGCCAGACCGCGTTCTGCGGCCTGCTGATGCTGGCACGCGGTTTTCCGCGCTGGATCGCCGCGCAGCGCGAACACCGCTGGGATCCTGCCCGCGGCAAGGACACGCCGCGCGATCTGCAGGGCCAGACCGTGGTGATCGTCGGCCTCGGCACCATCGGCGCGACGGTGGCGAAGTTGTGCCAGGCGCTGGGGATGAAAGTAATTGGTTTACGCCGCAGCCCGAAACGCGACGGCGATCCGGTCGACGAAATGCACACGCTGGACAAGCTGCCGCAGCTGTTGCCGCATTGCGACTGGTGGGTACTGGCCTGCCCATACACCAAGGAAACGCATCAACTGGTCAATGCCAAAACGCTGGCGCTGATGCCGAAACATGCGCACCTGATCAACGTCGCGCGTGGCGCGGTGGCGGACGAAAAAGCGCTGATCGCCGCGCTGCAATCAAAACAAATCGCCGGCGCCTATCTTGATGTGTTCGAAAAGGAGCCGCTGCCAGCGGATTCGCCGTTGTGGGACATCCCGAACGTAATTGTGTCACCGCACAATGCTTCGGCCTCCGACGGCAACGACAAACGCGCGGCTACGGTGTTTGTCGACAACCTGCGGTTGTATGCAGGCAGCAAAAAAATGCAGAACGAGCAAGGTTGAAAAGCGGGCAGCATGAAAAAGTGGCAATGCATCCTCTGCGGTTTCATCTACGACGAAGCTGCCGGCCTGCCCGATGAAGGCATTGCCCCCGGCACCCGCTGGGAAGACGTGCCGGCGGACTGGGCCTGTCCCCATTGCTCGGCGAGCAAGGCCGACTTCGACATGATCGCGATTGCGTCTTGAAACAACGCTTTAAGCAGTTGCCGGCGTAATCTCCCGCTCGATGCGTTTGGCGTTGGCCTGTTCGGCCAGGCGCAAGTCGTAGGCTGCCTGTAAATTGAGCCACGAGCGCGCATCACCGCCAAAGTAGCGCGCAAGCCGCATCGCCGTATCGGCGGTGACGCCGCGGCGCTCCAGTACCACATCATTGATGCGCGGCGCGGGAACGCGCAAAGCCTTGGCCAGCGCATTGGCGCTCAGATTGAGCGGCGCCAGATAGTCCTCGCGCAGGATTTCGCCCGGGTGCACGGGCCGCATGCCATTCTTGAACATAATGTTTCTCCGTCAGTGGTAGTCCGTAATTTCCACGTGCTGCGGGTTGGAATCCGTCCACACGAAACACAGCCGGAACAGGTCGTTGATACGCATGCTGTGTTGCCCGGCACGCTTGCCTCTCAACAGCTCCAGCCGGTTACCCGGCGGCGCGCGCAGGAATTCCAGCGTTTCCGCCGCATCCAGTTGCGTCAGCTTGCGCGTGGCCACGTTGGCAATAGACGAAAACCGTCGGTTTTTGCCCGTCTCAAACAGTGCTTGCGTATCCGGGCATCTAAAGCTTTTGATCATCGCTGAAAATATAACGTTTAACGTTAAATGGCAAGTGATGCCATTTTCTTGCCAGCCCAGGGTGTTGCTGGCGAGGGTGGCCGTAAGCGGTTAAAATACAAGGCCTTTTTCGAAACCCCGTTTCGAAATCCGTTCTCGGGATCAGCCTAGCCGCCATGCCGCTTTTTGCCTTCGGATTGAACCACCAGACCGCGCCGCTGGACGTGCGCGAACGGGTGGTTTTTGGCGCCGAACAACTGACCCAGGCGCTGCGCGACCTGGT
>JBBQAO010000034.1:0-34082 GCA_038316355.1 Burkholderiales bacterium | reverse complement strand
TGATCCACTCCACTGGAATTCCTCTTCTGACCCTGTTTGCAAAGGCGCGATTCCACCCAAATTGCCCGCCGCTTTCCCCTTTGTGAGTCTGATGCATAATGCAGCCTCAATCTGAACAAGGAAGACCCATGGCATCAATCACCACCGCTAGCGGACTGATCATTGAAGACCTCGTCACCGGCGACGGCGCGGAAGCGACCGCCGGCATTGAAGTCACGGTGCATTACACCGGCTGGCTCACCGACGGCAAAAAATTCGACTCGAGCAAGGACCGCGATGATCCCTTCGTGTTTCCGCTGGACGGCGGCCGCGTCATCCGCGGCTGGGACGAAGGCGTGCAGGGCATGAAAATCGGCGGCAAACGCAAGCTGACGATTCCGCCGGCACTCGGTTACGGCGCACGTGGCGCGGGTGGCGTGATTCCGCCGAACGCCACACTGGTGTTCGAAGTCGAATTGCTCGCGATCGGCTGAGCCTCCCATGCCCGGCAAAACCATCAAGGTCCGCTCGCGCAACAACGGCGAATTCGACTGCTACATCGCCAAACCCGTCAGCAACAACAAGGTGCCGGCGATCGTGCTGGCCTCTGCGGTGCACGGCGTCAATGCCGACATCTGCGGCATTGCCGACGAGTTCGCCGCAGCCGGTTATATCGCCGCTGCACCCGACCTGTTCTGGCGTACCATCCCCGGCCCGCTGCCGCGTGAAGACGAACGCGCCGGACAACGCTCGCAGCCGCGGATGCCGGTGTTGAAGTCCGGTGAAACCGACATGGCCGACACGCTGCTCGCCGTGCGCCAGTTGAAACAGCACAACGGCCGCGCCGTGGCGATGGGTTTTTGTTTCGGCGGCCCGTTCGCGATCCTCGGCCCCAAGCGCCTCGGCTACGATGCCGGCATCGGCTGCCACAGCACGCAGATGAAGGATTTCCTGCAGGAATTCGACGGCCTGACCAAACCGGTGTGTCTGATCTGGGGTGACCAGGACACCGCTGCACCGCCGGACGTGCAGGCCGCGTACGTCGCCAGGGCACAAACCCTGGGCAGCCTGGAAGTGCACATCTTCCCCGGCATCCTGCATGGCTACATGATGCCGGAGAATGCCAAGGCCTACAGTGCGGACACGCGCAAATTCTCTATGGACAAGGCATTGGCATTGCTCAGCGCGCTGCGCTAACTTCCGTGATTAGGTAACTATGTAATTAAGTGACCAGTCGGGCCACTGTAATTACATAGTCACCTAATCACTTAATCACGCTTTTAAAACTACTCGGCGCGAATCCCCGCCTCCCGAATCACCCGCCCCCACTTCTCCGACTCGTTGCGCCAGAACGCGGCGAACTGCTCCGGCGAATTTCCCACCACGTCGGCGCCCATGCCGGCGATCCTGTCGCGGATCTCCCTGTCCTGAAGCACCTTGGTGAAATCACCGTGGATGCGCACGATCAGATCTTTCGGTGTGGCCGCCGGCACCACCAGGCCGAACCAGTTGGTCAACTCGTAACCCTTGACGCCCTGCTCGGCGATGGTCGGCACATCGGGCAGCGCCGCGGCGCGTTTCGCCCCGAGCACGCCCAGTGCCACCAGCTTTTTGTCACGGATGTACGGCAGCGCCTGCAGCATGCTGTCGTAGGTCAGTGACACATGCCCGCCCAGCAGGTCGGCAAAACTGGGGCCGCTGCCCTTGTACGGCACATGGGTGATTTTTACGCCGGCGAGGCGATTGAAAAGTTCCCCGCCGAGGTGCGGCGCGCCGCCCGCACCGGAGGACGCGTAGGTGATTTCACCCGGTCGCGCTTTGGCCAGCGCAATCAACTGCGGCACGGTTTTCGCCGGCAGCGACGGATGCGCCACCATCACAAAATGCACATCCACCACCTGCGTCACCGCCGCCAGGTCTTTCAGCGGATCAACCGTCATCCTCGCATAGAGGTGTTTATTCGCCGCAAGGTTGCCCAGCGTCGCAATTGCCCAGGTGTATCCATCGGGGGCGGCGCGCGCCGCGAATTCAGTGCCGATGATGCCGGCCGCGCCGGCGCGATTCTCGACGATCACCTGCTGGCCGTACTGCGCCGAGAGTTTGGGTCCGACCACGCGCGCGACGATATCCACGCCGCCGCCCGGAGGGAACGGCACCACGATGCGCACCGGCTTCGCCGGGAAGCTCTGCGCCATCACTGCGCAGGACAGCGCCGCGCATACCGCAGCTGTTATTGCTTTCATCATGAAACGCATCATCACTCCCCCTGTTTTTATTTATGCCGCAACTGCCGCCTTGCCCGTCAGCACCCGCTCCGCATGCCAGGCCGTGGCCTTGATCGACGACCACACCGGCCTGCCGAACTCACGTTCAAGCCGGGGCATGATGTCGCGGGTCGGCAACTGCGAACAGGCGATGAACAGCGCATCGGCATCCGGCACCATGGTCTCGCGCGCCAGTGCCGCAATCTGCTGCGCTGCGATCGCCGCCAGTTCATCGGTGGTTTCCGCCTTGAAACTCGCCAGCTTCAGCACTGTGATGCCGGATTGCTCCAGATAGGCACGCAGCCGCTCGTTGACGAAATCCAGGTACGGCGTCACCACGGCAATGCGTTTGGCGCCGATGTGGCGCAGCGCCTCGATCATCGCGCTGGCGGTCGTCACCACCGGCTTGCCGGTGATCGCCGCAAGTTTTTCCTGGATTTCCGCGTCACGCGCCGGTCCGCCGATAAAACCGGCAGCGGTGCAGCCGTAGGCCACGATATCGGTCTGCGCCGGATCGTAATCGCGGGCCAGTTCCAGGGCCTGCGCAACATAAGCGGGAATTTCCGCGGGACCGAGCAGCCCCTTGCCGCGCGGAATGCGCAAGGTGCGGCACTGCGAACCCGGTAGCCAGTCGAGCAGTTCCGGTTCCATGGTCGTATTGTTGGCGGGCACCATCAGCCCAAGCTTCACCGTCATGATTCCTCCTCCGGGAGCGGGTGCAATCCGTGCATTCTAACGTGTCGCCGAAACACCCCCTGCCGCAATAACCAACTGATTTTATTTTTATTTCAACCACCTGCCTGCTGCTTGCGTATCAGGCATTGCAGCATCCCGCGTTGCTGCTCACTCAATTCCGGCGCCGCATCCTGCGGTGCCCAGCGCCGTTTGAACGCCGCCACCGCCGACCACGGCGCCGACACGTCGTAACCCATTGCGCTCAACAGCGTTGCATCATCCAAGCCCGTCGCTACAGGATCGAACGGCGGCTCACACCACAGCCCGAAACCTGCAGCGGCCAACCGCCGCCACGGAAACAACGCACTCGGATCGACTTTGCGTCCCGGCGCGACATCGCCGTGGCCCAGAAAGTTCGCCGTTGGAATGACCCAGCGCGCCTTGAGGTCGCCGAGCAACTCAAGCAACGCGATGATTTGTGCATCAGCAAAGGGTTCGCGCCCGTTGTTGTCGAGCTCAATGCCGATCGATGACGAGTTGATGTCACGGTTGCCGCCCCAGTACGCATCGCCGGCGTGCCAGGCGCGCTTCAGCTCGTCCACCAGGTAAATGATCCGGCCGTCGCGCGCGATCAGGTAATGCGCGCTGACTCCGCGGGCGGGATTGGTCAATGTGGCCAGTGCGCGTTCGACCGTGTCATTGGTGGTGTGATGGATGATCACGTAATTCGGCCGCCGTTCGCCGACATTGGGCGAGGGCCGCACCTCCACCGGCAGCGTGGTGTACACGGGCATCTGCGCACAGGAGGACAGCAGCACGGCTGCCGCCGTCATCCACCGCCAACCGATCATCCGCTCCGCCATAGCCGCTCCATCCCGGTCATACCCATCGCAGATAATTACTGTACCACGCGTGCCACCTGTTACCCTGCCGCTGATGAATACCTACAGCCCGCAGCCCGAGACCACGCGTGCGATCTCGCGCGATGACCTCAACATTCTGCCGGTACGCCGTTACGAAGGCACGGTGACGCTGGTCGACACCCCGGCGCTGCTGTTTGCCGCCCTCACCGACATTCGCAGTGAACGCGTGGTCGGGATCGACACCGAAACCCGGCCCGCTTTCCGCAGGGGCGAAAGTTATCTGCCGAGCATCGTGCAGGTGGCCACCGCGAACATGGCCTACATCTTCCCGCTGCGTTACACCGACACCCACGACGTGATCGCCGAAATGCTCCAGGCGCAGGGCACCGCCAAGGCCGGCGTTGCGCTGGCTTATGACCTGCGCACGCTGAAACAGGTATTTCCGTTCACGGAAAAACACGTGGTCGATCTGGGCCAGGTCGCCAAACGCCACGATTACGGTCAGAGCGGCGTGCGCAACCTCGCCGGCATCTTCCTCGGTTACCGCATTCCCAAGGGCGCCAAAACCACCAACTGGTCAGCGCCGCAACTGACGCCGGCGCAGATCATTTACGCGGCGACGGATGCCTGGGTGTGCCGCGAGCTGTATCTGAAATTCGAGAAGAGCGGGCTTTTGCGCTGAAGGATCGCCGCGCTGCCGGACTTCGGTCTGTTGCGCTGAAGGATCGTCGCACTACCGGGCTGTTGCGTTGATAGTTCGCCGCGCGGCCCGCGTGCAGCACCATTGCCCAGTCAGCCCTACTCTTTCGGAATCTTGGCCGCCGTAATCACTTTGCCCCAGGCCGCGATCTCGGTCTTGATCTGGGCGAGAAATTCCTGCGGCGAGTTGCCCTCGGGCTCGATGCCCAAACCGGCCAGGCGCCCGGCAATCTCCGGCTTGCGGATGATCGTTGCGAGTTCGCGATGCAGCCGGCTGATCACTGCTGGCGGCGTGCCCCTGGGCGCGTGCAGGCCATACCAGGACAGCACTTCATAACCGGGCACGGTCTCGGCAATCGTCGGCAGGTCAGGGGCCGAGACAATACGCTTCGCACCAGTGACGCCCAGCGCGCGCAGCTTGCCCGCCTTGATGTGCGCAAACGCCGAGGAATAGGCGCTGATCAGCATCTGCACCTGGCCGCCGATCAAATCCGACAGCGCCGGTCCCGCACCCTTGTACGGCACATGCACGATGTCGATGCCGGCAAGATATTTGAACTGCTCACCGGCCAGATGTGCCGTCGAACCCGAACCGGCCGATGCGAAATTGATTGATCCCGGCCTGGCTTTCGCCAGCGCGATCAGTTCTTTCACCGATTTCGCCGCGACCGACGGATGCACCACCAGCACCAGCTGGCTTGAACCGACGCGGCTGATCGGGATGATGTCTTTGGTCGGGTCATAAGGCAACTTCAGACGCAGATTCGGCGCAATGACGATCTCGCCGCCGGCCGACATCAGCAAGGTATAACCGTCCGGTGTGGACTGCGTCAGCAGGGTGACCGCCAACGTGCCGCCGGCGCCGCCCCGGTTGTCGATGATGATTTGCTGGCCGAGAGCCTCGGTCAGATGCGGCGCAACCAGCCGCGCTGCCAGATCGCTGGGGCCGCCGGGCGGATAACTGATCAGCATGCGCACCGGGCGCACGGGATATTTCATCTCTGCGGCCTGCACCACAGCCATCTCGGTCACTGCCAGTCCCGAAATCATCAACACGGCCACAGCCGCGAACGCCTGTAATGGTTTGCCGATCAGTTTGCCGATCATCGTAGTCATCTCCCCTCCGGTTTCCGCATGGTGGCGGCCGCACTGTAGCGCGCTCCCCGCCGACACTCAATCTTGGCGCAACCTGCATCACGAATTGCGCTAAAGTCGATGAAAAAAATGCTCAGCGCCCACACTTCGGAGGAGTCACATGAACACCCACCATCTGCTGGCCGCCGTCACGGCCGCACTGCTCGCCGCTGCACCCGCGCAGGCACGCGTCACCCGTATTGTCATCGACGAAACGGTGTCGCCCGCATTCTGCAAAGGCGACAGTTGCGGCTCCTGGGGCAACGCCGGTCAGTACGAACAGATTGCCGGCCGCGCATTTGGCGAACTCGATCCCGCCGATCCGCTGAACCGCCTGATCCAGGACATCCAGCTCGTGCGCGACCCCGACGGCAAGGTGCGTTACGTCGCCACCTTCGTCATCACCCGGCCCGTCGACATGAGCAAGGCCAGCGGCCTGCTGTGGCACGAAGTGCCCAACCGCGGCCGGCCGGTGCTGATCTCGACCCAGGAGCGCGAATTCGGCGACATCGGCCTCGCCACCGCATGGCAGGGTGACAACGCCAGCATGAGCCCGACCCTCGGCACCGCATTGCGCGCCACCATGAGTGCCGGCGGCAACCACTGGCTACAATTGCCGATCCCCAAAAACACCGACGGTTCACCCGTCACCGGCCCGGTATTCGCACGCATCATCAACCGCAACGGCCCCGGCGCGCAGCCGCTGATCGTGCAGACCAACCCGGTGCCGTACATGCCGGCGAGCCTCGACACCACGAAAGCCACGCTCGTCTCGCGCGACCACGAAACCCTCGACGGCAAAGTAAAGGGCGAAACCGCCATCGCCGCTGCCGACTGGAAATTCTGCGGCGGCGGCACTTTCGACGAACCGGTGGCGTTTACAAAGCTTCCGCTGCAAATCTGCCTCAAGGGCGGCTTCAGCGCCGCGAAACTGTATCAGGTGGTCTATACCGCCAAAGATCCCTATCCGCTGGGCATCGGTTTTGCCGCATGGCGCGACCTGGGCGCTTTTTTCAAATACGAAAAACAGGATGATGCCGGCACGCTCAACCCGCTCGCCGGACGCATCACCCACAGCATCGCGCGCGGCCGCTCCCAGTCCGGCAACTACCTGCGCGGCTGGCTGCACCTCGGCTTCAACCAGGTCGAAGATAAACAGTTCACAACCCCGCGCCGCGTGCACGACGGCATGTGGCCGGTCATCGCCGGACGGCGCATTGCACTTAATTTCCGCTGGGCCCAGCCTGACGGCGTGCTCGAGCTCTACCAGGCCGGCAGCGAAGGCCCGCAATGGTGGCAGCCGTATCCCGACCACGCGCGCAACCTGCCCGCGCGCAGCATTCAGGACCGCTGCATGGCCAGCAAAACCTGTCCGAAAATCATCGAACACTTCGGCGCCGCCGAAATCTGGGCGCTGAAACTCGGCCCGGAATGGGTGGGCACCGATCCGAAAGAAGACATTCCGCTGCCCGACAACGTGCGCCGCTACTACATCGCCAGCAGCACCCACGGCGGCGGACGCGGCGGCTTCAACGCGAGCCTCGCTGAATTCCACAAAGCCGCGAAACCGGTCGACTGCCCCGGCAACAACTGGGGCAATGCCGTGCTGCCGGCCAACCCGCTGTCGCACGACGAACCCTGGCGTGCGATCACCGTGCACTTCCGCAACTGGGTGATGAAAGACACTGCGCCGCCGCCGAGCCGTTATCCGACCATCAGTGCCGGCCAGCTCGTGGCGCCGAACAAGGCTGCGATGGGCTTCCCGACGCTGCCGGGCCTGCGCGCCACCGCGCCAGAACCGGACCTGATCAACCCGCTGCTGGATTACGACTGGGGCGCGCAATTCGATCCGAACGATGCCTCGGGCATCCCGGGCAATGCGCCACCAAAAATAAAACAGGCTTTGAAAATGCTGGTGCCGAAAGTGGACGCCGACGGCAACGAAGTGGGCGGCATACCGGTGGTATTACTCGGCGCGCCGCTGGGCACCTACCTCGGCTGGAACATCACCGCCGGCGGCGCGCGCCCCTTCCATGCGGGACAACTTTGCAATTACGCCGGCGGCATGATCCCTTTCGCAAAAACCAGAGCCGAACGTGAAGCCGGCAATGACCCGCGTCCATCGCTCGAAGAGCGTTACGGCGACCACGCGGGATTTGTCGCGGCCGTGCGCAAGGCCACCGAAAGCGCAAAAGCTGCCGGATTCCTGCTGGAGAAAGATGCCGCCACACTGATCAAGGCGGCGGAAGCAAGCAATGTGCTGAAGTAACCGGCAGCAGCGTGCTGCGGAAACCGCTAACGCGCGGCGGTTTCCAGCCCCTGGATCATCCGCCGCAGTTGATCGCCGGCGATGAGTTCAATGTCGATGCGGTTTTCCTCGACAAAACGGCGCGCCTCGTCGGTGAAGGTGCCGGAGGTCACCACGAACACCCCCGCCGCACCTTCGGTCGCGGCCACGCCGCAGATTTCGCGCACCACTTTCACGCCCACGCGCTGCATGCGCCAGTGCTTGCATTGCACCAGATAACGATCCGTGCCGATACTCGCCACCACATCAACGCCGCCATCGGGATCGCGGTCGCCGCGCTGCTCGACGCTGAAACCCTTGCGCCGGAAAAACTCCCCCACCAGGTTCTCGAACTCGCACCAGGTCAGCATTTCCAGCGCCACATGCCCGCGCTCACCCGCGACATCGACATAATTCTTGTAGTGTTTGTAGCGCAGCCAGGCCGACAATGCCGCGGCGGAGAGGAGCACCCCCGGCAACAGATATTGCAGCCCCGTCGCCAGACTGCGCAACACCGGCAGAACCTTATCGTCTCCCGCGAATGACAGCGGTGGCGGAGTACGCAGAAGCCCATACAACACCGCCCACGACAGCAGCGCCACAACCACACCGGCCCACCACGGCAGCCGCACCGTCAATGCAAAGACATCCTCAACCGGATTTTTCCTGCCATGCGCCATGCCCCCTCCCGATGTGGACATTCTGTAGTCATCATCGCCGGCGCACCGGCGCAATACTGCACACTCGCCCGCAACAACCGCCACGATCGCACGGCGCCCACAGCGTAACTCCGCGTCACTTGGCATCACCGAAAAATAAATTTAACCTATTGTTTTTATTGACTAATTTATCGGCACTGCGGATTATGGCGCGGCACCCAAGGGCACAGTGTTTGTCGGCACCCGCACCATCGGCCACGTTTATGCCGTGATCGATCGCGCACCAGAATTAACAACACACCGCCGGCATGACAAGCTGTTGTTGCAGCGGACGCGCTCAATGCGTCAGTTGCAGGGTCACGCCCACCAGCGCCGCGCGCCCCGGTGCCGGCTCGTAATAACGGCCATTGGTATCGGCGACGATGACCGAACCGATGTAGGCCCGGTCCGACACATTGTCGATGCGCAGGAACTCGGTCAGCCGCCAGCCCTTGCCGCGCTGCTGGAAACCGGCGCGCAGATTGCCCACCGTGTAGGCGGCGGCGAACTCGCTGTTCTGGTCGTTCACGAACACCTTGCCGCTGTGGCGCAGCTCGACCCCGGCATGAAAACCGCTCGCGGCATGGCGCCACACCGCTTCGGCATGGAACAGATTCGCAGCCACGCCCGGCAGCCGGTTGCCCGCCGCCACCGCGACCGGCAGCGCACCCGACGTGAATGACTGCCGGAACTGCGCATCCAGCAGCGTCCACGCCAATGTGCTTTCAAACCCCTGCGCATACTGCTGCTGCCACGCCAGCTCCATGCCCTTGCGGCGCGTACCCGCGGCATTCTTGAAATCGGTGCGTCCACCGGCCGCGCTGTTGACCACGATCTCGTCTTTGGTATCAATGCGGAACAGCGCCAGATTCACATGGCCGCGCTCCCCCGTCAGCGCCTTGATGCCGATCTCGCGATGCAGGCTGTTGGAAGGCTTCAACGCAAAATTGAGCCCTGTCACCAAGCCCGACCGATAGGCCAGTTCGGCAAACGTCGGTGTCTCGAAACCGCGCCCGGCATTGGCATAGGCATTGAGCATGGGCGTAAAACGCCAGATCGCGCCCACCGCGGGCGTAGTGCGCGAAAAATCCACCGCGCCGCTGTCATCCGGATTGCCGGCGGCGATGAAGTAATCCTGCGAATCGAAACTCACCCGGCTGTGGCGCAGGCCGGCGAGCACACCCAGCTGCGGCGTCACCTGCCACTCGCCCTGCGCATAAAAATCGGTATTGACGACCTTGTCGTCTTCATTCCGCTTCAGTCCGCCGGTAACACCGTTGTTGTTGATGTAGCCCTGCCGGCGCTCCGCCATCCGGTCATGGTCAACGCCTGCGCTCACCATCATGCGCCTGCCCGCCACCTGCGACTCACGCGACCAGCGCAGGCCGACACCGCCATAACCGCGATCCAGATCAACGACGCCGCCGGAATTGGTGGCCGCCGCCTGTACGGCCAGCGGAATCGCCAGATGCTGCGTCACCTGGCGGTCGCCGAAATAAGCCCGCGCATTCAGGGTGTCGCCGCCCGCCAGCGGCACTTCCCATGTCATGCCGGCCTGCACCTGGGCAGTGCTCTTGCGGGTATTGAACACATAGGCGTTGGCAACCGCCTGCCGCGGATTGGCCGCCACCTGCGCGGCGGTCAATCCGAGCGGATCCTGGGCTTCGGGCTGGTCGAGCGCATTGAATACCAGCGTCACCCGCCCGGCACTGCCCAGATCGTATTTGAGCTTGGCGTTGGCCTGATCGCGCCGCGCCGAACTGTGGTCACGGTACCCGTCGGTCTCGAAGCGCGAAACATCGACCAGCACATTGAGCGGTCCGTGCTGTCCGCCGTACTGCGCGCCCAGCTTCCAGCTGCCGAAACTGCCAGCGACGGCGCTCGTTGAAAACGTCGGATCCACCGGCCCGTCAGCGGTAAAAATCTGCACCACGCCGCCGGCCGCGTTGCCGTAGAGGCTGGAGAAGGGGCCGCGCAACACCTCGATGCGCTGCGCCGACGACAGATTGAACGATGCCGCCTGGCCCTGGCCATCGGGCATGGTCGCCGGTATGCCGTCGGCAATCAGCCGGATACCGCGCACGCCGAATGCCGAACGCGCGCCAAAACCGCGGGAGGATATCTGCAGGTCCTGCGCGTAGTTCTGCCGGTTCTGCACTGCAATGCCGGGCACGCGCCCAAGGGCTTCGGAAAGATTGACCTGCAGATTGTCCTCGCGGATCGCGCGCTGATTCACGCTGTCGATGGATACCGGCAGATCCATGCTGTCGCGCCCGGCGCGCGTGGCGCTGACCGTGACCTCAGGCAATACAGCAACCGGCCGCGATGCCTCCTGCGCCTGCGCGGCAGCGGCGAGCGCAAAACCCGCCGCCGCAACACATCCTGTTTGCAAAGACTTCATCGCCACTCCCCGACCGATGGGTGCGCCACTTTAAACGAATGGCGCCACTCCGATCAGCCAAAGATGCAGGCCCGATACCAGCGCCACCCACACCCCGACCCCGGCGATCACCGTCAGCACGGTACGCAAGCCGTCACCGGCAGGACAGGTTGCGCCCGCCGCGCGATCACGTTGGCGTGAAGTGATGAATCCGATCGTCGCCCACACCAGAAACGCCCCGAACAAAATCACATCCACCAGCCGGCCGTTGGAAAGCAGATGCGCGAAAGCCCAGACCTTGATCCCCGCGTACATCGGGTGCCCGAGCGCCGCCTTGATGTGATTGCGCGGCACATAAGCCGCGGCCACCAGCACCAGCGACACCAGCATCAGCAGCGCGGCAATATGGCGCATGAACTGCGGCGGGTTGTAGAGCACGGCGGATTCGTACCGCGCCTGTCCGTAGCCCCACACCAGCAGCACAAAACCGGCGATTGAAATCAGCGCATACACACCCTTCCACGGATTGAGTCCCGTGCGGGCAATGGTTCGCGCGCGGAAACCGTCGGCGACAATGCGGGTCGAATGCACGCCGAGGAAAAATATCAAACCGAGTATCAGATAAGTCATGTATTTCCCTTGAGTAATGGCAAAGCCGCAATAACGAAATTCAGCTACCTTTCGCGGTTCGATCTTTGGCCGAACGCCCCCACATCACCCAGGCCACTCCGGCCAGCAGTACCAGCATCCCGCCCACCAGCACCAGCAGTGCCTCGTTGAGTATCGAATCCCGCACCGGCGCACGACGCGGATCGGTCGCCGCCGCCAGCGCGCTCACAGTGACGGGGGCTGCCGCCACAGGATTGCGCACGAGCGGCACCTCCGTCGCGACTTGCACCGCCGCGACCACATCGGGTTTTTCCCACTGGCGCTGCAGTTGCGCCATAGCGGCCTCCAGCTTCGCCACCCGCTTCAGCATCGCGGCCAGCGTTTTTGCATCCACGTCCGACAACGGTTCCACGATCGGAGTCTTGCGGGCGACCACCTTGCCCGATGCAGCCACCGGCCCGGGCACACTTGCGCGCCGCGCTGCAGCCACGGCAACCGGAACCACCACCGGTAAATATTCCGCCGCGGCCGTTTCCCGCTGCGCGCGGTAACCGGGCGGATCGAGCAGCGCGGTATAGCCGCGCATGATGCGCGCCCCATCCGATTCGAGTTCGACCAGCAGATAGACAAACGGCTCGTTGAGCGGCCGCACCGAGGTGACTTCAATCACGCGGCGGCCGTTCGGGCGGGTGCCGATGTTCAGGCGGGTCGCGGCGAGCGCCGGGTTGTAGCGGAAGTCTGCCGGCGGATAACGATCCGGCGACGCCAGACGCACCAGCAGCGTGCTGCGTTCATCGGGGTAAGACAGCAAATCGATTTCGGCGCGGAAGGGTTCCCCCATCGCCGACAACACGACAAGTTTTCCAAGGCCTGAGGCGTTTGCGGCCGACGCGATCAACAGCAGCAGTGTCACTGATAATCCGCGCCATGCCAAGACAGATCTGACGATGTCACCCCCCGATCCACAAATTACGCCGAAAGGTACTCCCTTGCCGACACAGATGCAACTAAGCCATTAAGAATATTGAGGAATTCAGATTTCCCCGGAATCAGCCCCTCGCCAATTACCAATCACCAGTCACCAGTCACCAGTCACCAGTCACTAAACCGTACTCCCCGCCGCATGGCCCGACGCCCAGGCCCACTGAAAGTTATATCCCCCCAGCCACCCTGTCACATCCACCACCTCGCCGATGAAATAGAGCCCCGGCACGCTGCGCGCCTCCAGCGTTTGCTGTGACAACGCATCGGTATCCACACCACCCAGCGTGACCTCGGCCTTGGCATAACCCAGCGTGCCCGAAGGCTGGATGGGCCAGCCTTTCAGCGTCTCGGCGATGGTGCCGAGCACCGCGTTCGACAACTGCGCCAGCGGCTGCGTCCAGCCGTGCAGTTCGGCAAAGCTCAGAGCAAAGCGCCGCGGCAGATGTTCCGCCAGCAACGCCCCCAATCCCTGCTGATCACGGCGATGTTCATTCAGCCATGCACCGGCATCAAGATCCGGCAACAGGTCAATCGCCACCGGCCCGCGCGCGCCGCCTGACTGCCAGTACGACGACACCTGCAGGATCGACGGCCCCGACAGACCGCGATGGGTGATCAGCGCCGCCTCGCGAAACGCCGGATAAACCGCGCCGCGCGGCACTTCGACACAGGACGTCACCGCATCAAACGATGACCCGGACAACGCACCGAAGCGTTCCAGCCACTCCGGCGGCGCCGCCAGCGGCACCAGCGCGGGTTTGGGCTGCACGATGGTCAGTCCAAATTGTTCGGCGAGGCGATAACCGAAAGGGGTCGCGCCGATTTTGGGAATCGACAAACCGCCGGTGGCCACCACCAGCGTGCGGCTGCGGAAACTGCCCTGTGCAGTTGCCACCGCAAAACCCGGCGCATCGCCTTCGAGCCGCGCCACCCGCTCCACCGTCACCGGCGCCGCCCACTGCACGCCGGCGGCGTCACACTCCGCCTTGAGCATGGCGATCACCTGCTGCGCGCTGTCATCGCAGAACAACTGGCCGAGATTGCGTTCGTGATACTTGATGCCGTGGCGCTCGATCAGCGCGATGAAATCGCGCGGCGTGTAACGCGCAAGGGCCGAGCGACAGAAGTGCGGATTGCGCGAAAGAAAATTCGTCGGGCCGACCTCGCGGTTGGTGAAATTGCAGCGCCCGCCGCCGGAGATGCGGATCTTTTCAGCGAGGACGGTGGCGTGATCTACCAGCAGCACACGCCGCCCGCGCGCACCGGCCACGGCCGCGCACATCATGCCGGCGGCACCGGCACCCAGAACAATGACGTCGAAATCCATGTGCAGCCTGATGCGAAAGGGTGGGCATGATACCGCGCCGGGCCATACCTATCCCGTCACCCCGGCGGGCAAAAGCCCGCCCCCGATTACTTCAATTTGATCGGCTCGTTCGCCTTGGGCTTATTGAGAAACCCGCCGGCCACCGGGATGGCCTTCTTATCCTTCTTGGGTTTCTTCTGTTCCTTGTTGCTGCGTTGCTGACCTTTGGCCATGGCCGTTCTCCTTGTGGAGTCTGCATGTTAAAGCAGAACACGGTGGACATAGCTGTTTTCTTCTGCTTAGCGCAGAACGTCGGATTTCGCTGGGTTAACCCGACCCACGAACTGCAGGCTGCCTGGTTACGGGCCGTGCCTCAGCATCGACAGGAGATTCAGACAGATCAGATGCGCGATGCGCTGTTTCTCGCGGGGCGACTGCTTGCGCCGGAGTTGACGACAGAGCACGCGGGCCGCGGTCAATTCAGGCGGGAGCCAGCGCTTGACCAGCGGGTTGCTCCGGACGAATGGCTTCTTGCCGAACAAGTCGCCGGATTGCCCGGTAGTGCTGATGACGTTTTCCATATTGCACCTCGCTCACGCGTAACGGGCTGCTTTCAGAGTGCGCGCCATGCGAACGTTGCACCATGCGCATCTGCTTCGACCAGAATCGTCATCGCCAGTTAACGCTTCGTCGCCCGCAACCACTGTGCTCTGGAGCACATAGCGCAAGATTCCTGTTGCGGATTTACCGGAGAAGGCTGCTACGCCGGATCGAAAGTGCGGCAGTTTTGCATGAAGCAGCCAGCTGATACTGCGCATCGACTGAAAGTCGCGCAGCACAATTCATGACGGATCAATCACTTGATCGAGACAGTTCAAGCAAAACATCTAAAGCGTAGTGGATGAACCGCATATCCCGCTCCTGCGCCATGCTGATCACCGTCAAAAGTGATTCGATGATCAACCCCGGCATTGATGCGGGCAAGATCATGGTCGCGGAATCATGGTTCCTCAAACAAGGCTTATCCGGTGAGCAGGCTGGGCGCTACCGCCGCTGACGCCAGATCAATCCGGCTTCACCCCAATATCGCCGAAATCCATTGGCGGCCCGATGCGGAGGAGACCTCGTGAAATACCCACACACTCAATCCGCGCGCGCCCCCGAAACAGCCACCACTTTGGTCCATTTCTCGATATCGCGCTTGATGACTGCGGCGAAATCCTCGGGTGTACCGCCGACAATTTCACCACCCTCGGCGGCGATGCGTTTTTTCATGTCATCGGTGCGCAGGATTTTCACGGTCTCAGCATTGAGCCGGGCGATGATCTCGCCGGGCGTGCCTGCGGGTGCGAGCAGACCATACCAGGTCCCCGCGTCGTAACCCGGGAGCCCCGATTCGGCAATGGTCGGCAGTTCGGGTACCGCAGAAGAACGCCTTGCGGTGCTGACACCCAACGCCTTCAACTTGCCACTTTTGACATGCGGCAGCGCGGGCGGCAGGTTGAGAATCGCCAGGGAAATTTCTCCCGTAATCACGCCCAGCACCGCAGACGGCGCGCCTTTGTACGGTACATGCACCATCTTCACGTTAGCCATGCTGCGGAACAGCTCGCCCGAGAGGTGGGCCGTGCTGCCGTTACCGCCGGAACCGAAGGTGAGATCGCCGGGGCGCGCCTTGGCAATGGCAATCAGGTCTTTCGCCGATTTGACCGGCAGCGAGGGATGCACGATCAGGATGTTCGGCGCCGAAGACACCAGTACGATCGGCGCAAAATCACGCACCGCGTCATAAGGCAGCTTGGGATACAGCGCGGAGTTCACCGAATGCGAACCAGCGCTGCCCATGATCAGCGTGTACCCGTCTGGCGGCGACTTGGCGGCAATCTCCGCACCGAGGCTGCCGCCCGCACCCGGACGCGGATCGGTCACCACCGGCCGGCCCAGCGCTTCACCCAGTTTCTGCGCGACCAGGCGCGCGATCAGATCGGGCCCGCTGCCCGGCGCCGACGGCACCACCATGCGTATCGGCTTGGCGGGATAGGACTGTGCCGGTACCGGGATTGCGACAGCAATCAGCAGCAGCGCAGCTAACCGCCCCAATAATGCGTTGTTCATGACACTCCTCCAGTTCAGTGACTGCACGGCCGATAAAAATTCAAAAGTCACACAGCGGATTTCAGTCATGCCGCTCACCTACAATGACTTGAGTTTCCCCAACGCAGCCGCAACAGCCCTTGCAGCCGCCAGCAAATCAGCAAACAGCCGTTCATCGATATTCAGATCGCCCTCGTATTCACCGAGATTGCGAACCTCATGACATTTCGCCAGCACACGCCACACATCGGCACCAAGTCCGAGTGTATGCGGCAAAACCTGAAACACGATACAGCGGTTGGCGGGTCGGTAGCCGTGCCAGCGCAATGCCGCAAGGCACAGCGCATGCACTGCGTTACAGTCCAGATCAAAAAGGCCAGATCAAAACGCCCCTCCAATGATAACGCGACGTTGGCCGCATCGCTCAACCGTGCGCGACCCGACCGCTTGAGTCCGGCAAACTCTTTTGCATCCGGCGGCTCGGCGCGCAGCGCCTTGCCCGGACCGCAGAGCGCCTCAAGCGGCAAGGACATGCTCCTCGCCCAGCACCATCAACCGTGGCTGCGACCATACCCGCTTGACGAATGCATTATCCGACCGGACTCGCTTGTCGAGTTCTTTGCGTGAATATACCGTGGAATTGACCGTGCGCCCGGGCTGCTGCGTCGCCACCTCCAGCGCCGCGAACAGTTCGGCGTAGGACAGGGTATCGCTGACTGCCATCAGTTCGATATCGCTGCCAGCGGTATCTTGCCGCCTTGCGACAGAGCCATAGACAAACGCGCTGACGATAGGTGACGCGTACGGCTGTAACGCCGCACGCAGCACATCGACCAGCCCCGAGGTCTTCAGCACCAAGCCACGCAGTTCTTCATACACGGCCGATGCGGCGTTGGCCCGGTAATGCTTCTGATTACCCAAGCGAGAAACCGTCACCAGGTCCGACGCCGCCAGGCGCGCAAATTCGCGCTGCACCGCCCCCGTGCCCGAACCGGCCAACTCGATCAGTTCGTTGGCATAAAAACTTCGCGACGGATTGCCGAACAACACCGCCAGTACGCGCTGCTGCACTTTGGTGAACAGGGCATCCGCAACGCTGATTGGTTCTGGCGTTGCCACTGCGGAGGTCTTGGTGGATTTCTTTATTCCCATTTTGGGTCTGATAAAACCCAAAATGGGTATTTTCAAGCTGTCTGACAAACCGTTCGCATAGAGCCTGACTCAGGACGGAAACACCACTCGGGAAATAATTATAAGCATTTGTTTTTATTGATATTTTAACAATCACCCGAGCCGCTCATCCAGATTGGAATTCGCCGGCAGACGCCGATACGGATGCTGGTTCAGCACGGCATCATCGAGCGCGATGCCGAGGCCCGGTGTCTCCGGCAACTCAAAGCAGCCGTTCACCAGCCTGGGCCTGTAACCACCGACCACGTCATAAAACAGCGGGCTTTCGGCCAACTGATGCTCCAGAATCAGAAACCCCGGCGCCATCGCACACAGCTGCATGCTGGCCAGGTTGCACACCGGGCCCGTGGGATTATGCGGCGCGAAACCCACGCTGCGCTGTGCACAGCGTTCGGCAATGCGCAGCATCTCGGCATAACCGCCGGCATATTTGATGTCAGGCATCACCACATCAAGCAGCCCGCCATCAACAAACGGAGCAAACCCGTCCAGCCCGATCTGGCGCTCGGCACCGGCGAGTTTCATGTCCAGCGCGCGGGTTTCCTGGTGCATGCGCTGCAGCAGCGCAAAGGCATCGGGATTTTCGGAGACGGGACATTCCAGCCAATACAGCCGCGCCGGCTGCAAATCGCGCATCACCTGCCGTGCGCGCGCCTCGTCAAAACGCCAATGGCAATCGACCATGATCCTGACATCGGGGCCCACGGCCTCGCGAATGGCGAGTACCCGCTCGACACCTGCACCCGTGCGGCGCGCAACTTCGGCCGCATCGGCGTCGCCCCAGAACACGCCGTCGAACGGTGCGATTTTCACCGCGGTATACCCCTCATCGACGGCATGGCGCGCCGCGCGGGCGATGCCCTGCGGCGAACGATCACGCGCACCACGGTTGATATTGGCATACACCGGCACCGCCTTGCGCAGCGCCTTGCCCAGCAGCGCATGCACCGGTACACCCGCCTGTTGCGCACGCAGATCCGTAACCGCCTGCTCGATGGCACTGACGATGGAGCTGGCAATCAACCCGCCGGGCGAATGGGGAAACACGCGCAGCAACGGCAACAGTTGATCAAGCGTTTTGCCCACCCATTCCTGGCGCAGATGGTCAGCAACGGCGAGTTGCGCCGTCTCCCAGCCGTTCAGCGAGGCCTCACCGATGCCGGACAAGCCGTTCTCGGCGCTGACGCGGATAAAAAACCAGTTGGTTTTTTCGGAAACGTTCAATATCAACGGCTCAATGCCCGCAATTCTCATGCTTCGCTCCAGTGCTCATGTCTATGCCTCAGGAGCAGTAAATCACAAACCGCTGTTCAGGAATGCATGGCGGACCGGATCGCGGACTCTCAAAATAAATGACCCCGTTCGGGCTGAGTCCTTCGACAGCTCAGGACAGGGTCTGACGAAGCCCCGCCGCCCTTCGGCAGGCTCAGGGCGAACGGAATTGGTTCTTCACCCATTGTTCTATCCCGCAATTAATGTGTTACTGCGAACAATTGTTGCAATAATTTCATTTTACTCAAGAGTTTTCGGGTCGGATAATGGTATGCAAATCGTGGCATGAAAATCGTGGGCACAGGTTCAAAACAAAAGCAGCCGCCACAAATCCGGAGGAGTGTTCATGAACATCGCATCACGCACGCTGCGGCTCGCCCTTGCAGCCAGCCTGCTCATCGCGCCACTGGCCGCCATCGCTGCGAGTTATCCGGAACGTCCGGTGCGCATCGTTGTGCCGGTCTCGGCGGGTGGCGGGGTTGATGCCCTGGCGCGGCTGATCGGCCAGCATTTCAACGCGGTGTGGGGGCAGCCCTTCATCATCGACAACCGGACCGGTGCCGGCGGCAGCATCGGTGCGGAAATCGTCGCACGCGCCGTACCGGACGGCTACACCCTGATGGTGAGCAGCAGCAGCTATCTCACCAACGCGGCGATCCGCACCGTGCGTTACGACCCGATCCAGGATTTCCAGCCTATTTCAAAACTGACGACGAATCCCTACATCATCGTGGTCACGCCGTCGCTGCCGGTAAAATCCGTCAGCGACCTGATCGCACTGGCCAAGGCCAAACCGGATACGGTGACCTATGCCTCCTCGGGCACCGGCGGCATACTGCATATGGGCGGGGAACTGCTGACTGCACTGACCAATACCAAAATGACCCATGTGCCGTACAAGGGCGTCGCCGATGGTTACCCTGCGGTAATCTCCGGCCAGGTGAACTGGATGCTCGGCAGCCCGATCTCGGCACAGCCGCTGATGAAAGCCGGCCGCATGCGCGGCATTGCGGTGACCACGGAGAAACGCTTGAAGGCGCTGCCGGATCTGCCGACCATCGGCGAAACCGTTCCCGGCTACGAAGTCAGTGCGTGGTTCGGCCTGTTTGGCCCGGCCAAACTCCCGCCTGCCATCATTGGGCAGTTGTATAAAGAGGCGTCCAAGGCCGTCAACGAACCCAAGGTGGCCGCGAGCATGGAAGCCGGCGGCACCGAAGTTGTCGGCAACTCGCCCAAAGAATTCACACAGCAGGCCAAAGCCGAATATGAAAAATGGCGCGGGCTGGTGAAAAAAACCGGCCTTAAACTTGAGTAAATTCAGCCGGATAATTGCAGCACTTTTTTAGATCCGTTTTAAGGAACAGCCGTGAATAGAATCATTCCCTTCATCTGCACACTGATGCTGGCCACGTCGGTCGCATACGCGCAGACCTACCCGAGCAAACCGATTCGTTTTGTCGTGCCCTCCTCCGCCGGCGGCGGCAACGATTATCTGGCGCGGCTGTTCGGCGCGAAGATCACCGAGAACTGGGGCCAGCAGGTGCTGGTGGATCTGCGCCCGGGGGCGGCCGGCATCGTCGGCTCTGAAATCGTTGCCAAGGCACCGCCCGACGGCCACACCATTTTGATCGTCGCCACCGGCTATGGGCTCAACCCCAGCCTGTATGCCAAGCTGCCGTACGACAGCATTGATGATTTCGCGCGCATCAACCTGCTCGCGTTCTCACCCAATGTACTGGTGGTGCATCCTTCCCTGCCGGTTAAGTCCGTCAAGGAACTGATCGCGCTCGCCAAGTCGCGCCCCGGCGATCTCAACTACGCCTCGTCCGGCGCCGGCACCGGCGGCCATCTGTCGATCGAGCTGCTGAAGTACATGTCCAAGATCAGCATGGTGCACATCCCCTACAAAGGCGCGGGGGATGCCACCATGGCCGCCGTCAGCGGCCAGGTGCAACTGCTGATGACCGCACCCGGTGCTGCCATTGCGTTCATCAAGGCCGGTCGCCTGCGCGCGCTCGCCGTGGGCTCGGCCAAACGCGTCAAGGCGCTGGCGGATGTGCCGACCGTGGCCGAGGCCGCGCTGCCCGGATATGAAGTCGATGGCTACTACGGCATTCTCGCGCCGGGCAAAACACCACGCCCGATCGTTGACAGGCTCTATACTGAATTCGACCGCATCCTGAAGCTGCCGGACATCAATCAGCAGCTGGAAGCCCAGGGTTTTGATCCAGTAAGCTATCCGCCGGACAAATTTACTGAACATGTCAAAAAAGAAATGCAGAAATGGCCGCCGGTGTTCAAGGCGGCCGGTATCAAGGTCAATTAAGGAAACTTTGAGCCGGTCCTTCGGCAGAGCCTGTCCTGAGCTTGTCGAAGGACTCAGGACGAACAGAAAACTTTTTACAAGGAGTTGATAATGGGGAAAATATTTCTGGTGGTCCCGGATGCGCCGGTTGAAAACGTCGCAGAAATGAAATCCAGCCGCACCCTCGGCAGCGCCGGCATCCGCCTTGGCGTGCTCGACAACAGCAAGGGCAATGCCGACCATCTGCTGAGCCTGATCATTGAAGGCGTCAAAAAAGATTTCAAGGTCGATTCGGTGGTGATGACGCGCAAGCCCTTTTCCAGCAAACCGGCGACCGATGCCATTCTCGACCAGCTGGCGAAGGAGGCAGACCTCGTCGTCAGTGCCATGGCCGATTGAGGGTCGTGCACGTCGTGGAGTGTCCACGACATGGCGCAACTGACCAAACGCGGCCTGCTGGCCGCAGTGGTGTGTTCGGATTCATTCATGAAACTGGGCAAAGCGCAGGCCAAGGTATTTGGCGTGCCTGATCTGCCCTTGCTGGAGATCAAACATCCGCTGGGCGGGCTGAACATGGATCAAGTGCGTGAGCGCGCTGCAGTGGCAATGCCACAATTGCTCAAGTTCATCAAAACGTCCCGGGAAAAAACGGCAACGGAAAAACAATCATGACCGCCATCACCACCCTGCTGCAAAAACCCGGCGCACTGATCGAATGTGACGACGACCCGGAAGCCGTATTTGACATGCTGTGCGCCAAGGGCTGGAGCGATGGTTTTCCCGTCATCCCGCCCACACCCGAGCGCGTCGAACGCATGCTGGCGTACTGTGATCGCGACTTCGATCAACCCGTCATCAAAATCCCGCCGCGCTTTGGCGCCGCAACACCGGTGCGTGTCGCCGCCAATGCCGTCATGGCCGGCTGCAAACCGGAATACTTCCCGCTGGTGCTGCTGGCACTGGAAGCCCTCGCCGAGGATCAATACAACCTCTATGGCACGCAGGCGACCACACATCCCTGCACACCGATGCTGATTTTCAACGGCCCGGTGGCGCGCGAAGTGGGCCTCAACTCCGGTCACAACGTGATGGGCAATTATTTCCGCGCCAATGCCACCATCGGCCGCGCGGTGCGGCTGGCACTGGTCAACATCGGCGCCGCGATCCCCGGCACCGGCGACATGGCCACCGCGGGCACCCCGGCAAAATTCAGCTTCTGCGTCGCCGAGAACGAAGAGAGCAGCCCGTGGGAACCGCTGCACGTGGAGATGGGTTATGCAAAAGATACGACCACCGTCACCGTAGTCGCCGCCGAAGGCCCACACAATATCAACGACCACGAAAGCCTGACGCCGGAAGGCATCCTGCGGATGACCTCAGGCACCATGGCCACCACGGGATCGAACAACGCCTATTACGCAGGACAGCCGGTGCTCGCCTTCGGTCCCGAACACGCCGCCACAGTGGCCAGCAAGGGCATGACCAAGGCCCAGGTCAAACAGTGGCTGTTTGACGACGCCGTGATCCCTTTATCGAGATTTTCAGAAGAAAACATCGCGCGGCGCTTCCGCCGCAGAAACGCGGAGCAATACGCCAACGTCCCGCTCGATACCCCCGTGCACATGTGGCAAAAACCCGATGACCTGATCATCATCGTCGCCGGCGGCGCCGGCAAACATTCGCAATACGTGCCGACCTTCGGCATCACGCGGGCGGCGACCAAGCCGCTGAAACGCGCGGATGGCGAACTGGTGAAATCAATAGCGGAATTGAAGCGCGGTTAGTGCGGCAGATACATTCGGGATTTGCGAATAAGCTGGGCGCGGAAAACATGTTCCCGCACCGGGCGGCCGGCGTTGCGCACGCCCGCGTTCTCGCGGGCTTTGCGCAACACCACCACTGACGAAGGTCAGGGCCGCAGTTCAGGGACGCAGATAAGCGTAACCCTCGCGCTGCTGCAGGCGGGCGATTTCCGCTACGCCTGACGGCACAAAAGTCGCCTCGGGAATGAACTTGCTCTTGTCGAGTTTGCGGTTGCGCAGCGTGATCTGGCAGACATCGAACTGGACACCCCGGCTCTTCAGCTCCTCGACCGGAATGTTGTACGGATTGCCGCCCTTGTCCTTGGCGCCGTCGAACAGGAAGTCGATGCCCTGGGCGTGGGAGACCACAACAATCCTGGCCTTGGGATTCACTTCGAGATGGTTGCCGATGTTGCGCAGCGCATTCATCGCCTGGGCGTTGGTGTCATTGATGTGATAAATGACTTTGTCTTCCGCAACGTTGGTTTTCTTGTCGACGCTGGCGCAACCGGCGCCCAGCGCGGCAATAACCAGCAGTGATGCACTCAATACCCTTTTCATAAACCCCTCCAATCACGGAATCAGATAAAGTTATTTTGTAATTTCCGGACACAGCGCGGTCAGACTACTCCGCGCCCACAGGAACTGCAACAGGAGACAACGCCACTCATGAACGCGACCATAACCCGCCACCTCACGATCCGTGGCCGCGTGCAGGGTGTGGGTTTTCGCAATTACATGGCCTACAAGGCAGAGCAGCTCGGCATCAGCGGCTGGGTGCGCAATCGCAACGACGGCAGCGTGGAAGCGGTGGTGCATGGCGCCGAAGCCGCGGTCGGTGAAATCATCGAATGTGCACATCGCGGCCCGCGCGCCTCACAGGTCAGCGGCGTGACGGTCAGTGATGGCGATACCGCAGAAAACTTCGGCGGTCGCTTCGCGACCCGTGCGACCGATTAAAAATACTTTAAAAACAAATACTTATATCAAGTCTTTGCTGCGGCAGCGGCACCCTTGTGGATCGCCACCGCGCGCGCCGCAAGTTTGTCGGCCTCCGGCTTGCGGCCCAGCGCTTCCAGCACCTGCGCCAGATTGTTCAGCGTGTGCGCGACACTGGGGCTGTTGACGCCCAGTGTTTTTTCTTTCATCACCAATGCGCGGCGCAGCACCTTCTCTGCTTCCGTATTGCGTCCCTGCGCATGCAAGGTCGCACCGAGGTTGTTCAGGCTGGCGGCGGTTTTCGGATCATCACCCCAGGTTTTTTCGAATACCGCCAGTACACGGCGATGCAGCTTCTCGGCTTCGGCATATTTTTTCTGCGCCTGCACCACGTCGGCAAGGTTGTTAAGCAGGATCGCTACCGCCGGATCGCGCGGCCCCAGCGCCTTCTCGCGCAACACCAGCGCGCGGCGGAATTCCCTCTCGGCCTCGGGATAACGCTGCGCAAAACGCAGCACCAGGCCCAGCGTGGCAATACTCTGATCGTAGGCACGGTGTTTTTGACCGAAGCTGCGTTCAGCCTCGGCGATGGCCTCGCGCGCGAACATTTCCGCCTGCTGCAGGCTGCCGCGCTGCAGATGCAGATTAGCCTGGTCGGTCAGCATTTTCCATTCGACTTCGCCGGCTGCAACCGGCATCGCCAACATCAGCGCCACCGCCAGCGCGGCACACAGCCGTTTATTCAGTGCCGTAAACAATATTCACGTTCTCCGGCTTCAGCCAGTCATTCAGTGCACGCAGCAGATCCTCGTTGAGATTGACCTGCCACGCCGGGCCGAGCTTCACTTCGCAGCGCGCGCCATTGCTCATGTAATCAATCGCCACCGTGCACTTGCCCTGACGGTGTGGCCCCAGCAGTTCCTTAAGCCTTGCGCCCGAGGACTGGCCATTGCAGGTCAGGCGGATGCCGCGGGCGTAACGGTTGCGTGCCTCATTGAGATCGAGGATATCCATCGCCTCCAGACGCAGTGAGTTGTCGCCCGCTCCACCTCCACCATTCCCCGAATCTTCGGCATCGGGGCTGCGGTAACGCTGGCGCCCGCGCACCTCGATCACCAGCAATTCGTCCTCGCGCAGCTTGTGGCGATGACGGTCGAACACTTCGCGGAACACCACTACCTCGTGTTTGCCGGTGTCGTCGGACAGTGTGACGATGCCCATACGACCGCTGGCGGTGTTCTGCACCCGCACCGACAGCACCACACCGGCAATGTTGGCGGTGCGGCCACCGATGTCGCTGGCGGTCTGCAGATCACCGAGCTTCTTGCTGACCATGCGCCGCACTTCATCGCGGTAGACATTGAACAGGTGATCGCTGCGGTAATAACCCAGCGCGAGTTTTTCGTTCTGCAGCAGTTCCTTTTTGCTCCAGCGCGCAATATTGGCCGGCGCCACTGCGCGTGGCGCGTCAGCCGCGTCACCGAACAGGCTGTTTTGTGAAGCAGAGCGACTGGCCTGCTCCGCACTTTCCAGCGCCAGACCGACACAGGCCATCAGCTCCGCGCGGTTGTCGTTGACGCCGTCGAAAGCCCCTGCACGCACCAGCGACTCGACCACACGGCGGTTGACCACACGTTTGTCGACGCGATGGCAGAAATCAAACAGATCCTTGAATGGCCCGCCGCTGGTGCGCACTTCGACGATCTGCTGGATCGCACCTTCGCCGGTGCCCTTGATGCCGCCGAGGCCGTAACGGATACGTTTTTCATCAACGGGTTCGAAGCGGTAACCGCCGGAATTGACGTCGGGTGCCAGCACCTCCAGTCGGTTGTCGCGCGCATCATCGACCAGTTGCTGCACCTTGTCGGTGTCATTCATCACCGCCGACATGTTGGCCGCCATGAATGCCGCCGGATGGTGCGCCTTCATGTACGCGGTCTGGTAGGCGACCAATGCGTACGCCGCGGCATGCGACTTGTTGAAGCCGTAGCCGGCGAATTTTTCCATCAGGTCGAACAGTTCGTCGGCCTTGCGCTGCGGCAAGCCGTTCTTCGCCGCGCCCTCGCCGAAGAGGCCGCGATGCTCGGCCATTTCCTCGGCCTTCTTCTTGCCCATCGCCCGCCGCAGCAAATCGGCGCCACCCAGGCTGTAGCCGCCGATGATCTGCGCCATCTGCATCACCTGCTCCTGGTAAATCATGATGCCGTAGGATTCGGAGAGGATGTCCTTGACCCGCGGGTCGGGGTACTCAAAACGCTTGCCGTGCTTGCGGTCGCAAAACTCCGGGATCAGCTCCATCGGTCCCGGGCGATACAGCGACACCAGCGCGATAATGTCGCCAAAGCGGTCAGGGCGCGCCCGTTTCAGCAAATCGCGCATGCCGCGCGATTCAAACTGGAACACGGCCGAGGTATTGGCCTTGGCGAAAATCTCATACGCCGCCCTGTCGTCGAGCGGCAATTTTTCCAGCTTCAGCGTTGATGAGGGGTCCAACTGCTTGATGTATCTTAGTGTCCAGTCGAGGATGGTCAGTGTGGTCAGACCGAGAAAGTCGAACTTGACCAGTCCGATCGCCTCCACGTCGTCCTTGTCGAACTGGCTCACCGCCGCGTTCGACGCATCGGCGACATACAGCGGACAGAAATCAGTCAGTTTGCCCGGCGCGATCAGCACGCCGCCGGCATGCATGCCGACATTGCGGGTCAGGCCTTCCAGCGTGCCCGCCAGTTCCAGCAGTTCGGCAACTTCTTCTTCATTTTTCTCGCGCTCGGCAAGCTGCGGCTCCATCTTGCGCGCCTCTTCCAGCGTGATGTGTTTGCCGGGCTGGAACGGGATCAGCTTGGCCAGTCCGTCGCAAAAGTTGTAGCCGAGATCGAGCACACGCCCCACGTCGCGCACCACAGCCTTGGCCGCCATGGTGCCGAAGGTGGCGATCTGCGACACCGAATCCGCGCCGTAACGCGTTTTCACGTAATCAATCACGCGATCACGACCGTCCTGGCAGAAGTCGATATCAAAGTCGGGCATCGACACCCGCTCCGGATTGAGGAAACGTTCGAACAGCAGGTTGTAACGCAGCGGATCAAGATCGGTGATGCCCAAGCTGTACGCGACCAGCGAACCGGCGCCGGAACCGCGACCCGGCCCCACCGGCACGCCGTTGTTTTTTGCCCAGTTGATGAAGTCGGCAACGATCAGGAAATAACCGGGGAAACCCATCTGCAGGATGGTCTTGATTTCGAATTCCAGTCGTTCGCGGTACACCGGATCCTGCTTCGCACGTTCTGCAGCATCGGGATATAGCTCCGCCATGCGCGTATCCAGACCCGCACCCGCCTGTTCGCGCAGGTACTCTTCCAGGCTGACGTTTTCCGGCGTCGGGAAATGCGGCAGCCGGCTTTTGCCCAGCGTCAGGCCCAGCGTGCAGCGTTTGGCAATTTCAATGGTGTTTTCCAGCACCTCGGGCACGTCGGCGAACAGTTCCGCCATCTCGCGCTGGGTCTTGAAATACTGCTCCGCGCTGAAACGCTTGGGCCGGCGCTGGTCGGACAGGATGTAGCCTTCGGAAATGCACACCCGCGCTTCGTGCGCGCGGAAATCTTCGGGTTTGAGAAACTGCACCGGATGCGTGGCCACCGCGGGCAGGCCGAGTGCTGCCGCCAGTTGCAACGCGCGCTCGACATGCTGCTCCACCGGCACGGTTGCGGCGCCACCGGTCATCGCCTGCGGTCCGAGGCGCTGCACTTCGAGGTAATAACGACCGGGGAACAGCACCGCCCAATCCTGCGCCAGGCGGCGCGCAGCGTCTTCATGACCGGACACCAGCGCCTGCCCGACATCACCATGGTGGGCGCCCGACAAGGCAATCAGCCCGTCAGTACCGGTTTCGGTCAGCCATTCCTTCATCACCTCAGCCCGGCCGCGATACTGATTAGTACGGTAAGCACGGGTCAGCAACTCGCACAGGCGCAGATAACCCTGATAGTCCTGCGCCAGCAACAATACCCGGTACGGATTGTCGCGGTCAGCCATGTTGCTGAGCCAGAGGTCGCAGCCGATGATCGGCTTGATGCCCTTGCCGCGCGCCGCCTGATAAAACTTGACCATGCCGAAAACGTTGCTGAGATCGGTCAGGCCCAGCGCCGGCATGCCGTCGGCCCTGGCCGCAGCCACGGCTTCATCAACGCGCACGATGCCATCAACGATGGAGTATTCGCTGTGCAAGCGCAGATGAATGAACGCGGGCTGCATGGGACGCTATTTTACGTGCTGGCGCCGGCGGGATTAACCGTCATGCGCAGCTTTGTTTAACACCAATAAAATCCGCGACATAGCACTGCGAAGTGCGTACGATCTGCGCAGCAGCCCGGATAATGGCCAGACCAAAGCAATTCCCGCATAGAATTCACGCATAATTCGCCGCCGCCGCCGCGCGCCAGCCTTCGCGCGCACTCCGCCTCGCCGACTCCGCATCTACTTCCTGATACCTGACCATCGATGCCACACCCGCCGCTGCCCCGCCAGGGCATCCTCGCGCTGATCGCGCTCTGCGTCGTCTGGGGTTACACCTGGGTCATCCTCAAGGAAGGCGTGCGTTTTGCCGATCCCTGGGACTACGCGACGCTGCGCACCCTTCCCGGCGCCCTCCTGCTGTTCGCCATCGCGGCCTGGCGCGGCGAAACACTGGCGCTCCAGTCACCGCGCCGTGTGTTCATCCTCGGCCTGTGGCAGACCGCCGCCTTCAATGGGCTGGTGTCATGGGCGCTGGTATCCGGCGCCGCCGGCAAAACCGCGGTGCTGGTCTACACCATGCCGTTCTGGACGGTGCTGATCGCATGGCCGGTGCTGGGCGAACGCATCCGCGGCCTGCAATGGCTGGCGGTCGCGCTGTCTGCCGCGGGACTGCTGCTGGTGCTCGAACCCTGGGCGCTGCAGGGCAGCTTTGCCGCCAATACGCTGGCGGTGCTGACCGGCGTCAGTTGGGCCATCGCTGCGGTGCTGACCCGACGCTGGCGTGCCCACCTCGCCGTCGGCACTTTTGCGCTGACTGCGTGGCAGATGCTGCTCGGCGGACTGGTGCTCGCGGTCGCCGGTTTTTTCCTGTCGGCGCGCCCGGTTGAATGGACGCCTTATTTCTGGTTCCTGCTGACCTATGCCACGCTGTTCGGCACCGTGCTCGGCTGGGCACTGTGGTTTTATGTACTGAAACTGCTGCCGGCCGGCATTGCCGGACTGGCGGTGATGGCGGTGCCGGCGATCGGCGTGTTGTCGTCGCGACTGCAACTCGGCGAGCAACCGGGCGGCGTCGAATCCGCCGGCATGCTGTTGATTGGTGCCAGCATCGCCGTATTATCATGGGCGGCATGGCGCAACCGCGCAGCCGCGCGTGACACTTAAGACTGCCCGGCATAAAAAATCTCATTAACCGCCGGTAAATTCTTTTCAATACCCCCTTGAGGGGTGCGCCGATGAACGCAAATCACCTCAACCCGGCAAAAACTTGCTGAAAGCGATCAAACAATTCGCCGAAACTATGCGCAGCACCGATTTGCATGCTGTTTTCCGATGCCTTTGACTTTATCGGCGTCAATCGGTGTTCATCTGCAGTTAAAATTTTCCGGTTTTGATATCGCCATCCATCACACATGAAACCCAGCCACTCCACCTTCCATGAATTCAATGGCCTGCGCCACCATGTGCGCACCTGGGGCAACGCCGGCGCACCGCCCCTGTTCCTGCTGCATGGCTGGATGGATGTATCGGCATCATTCCAGTTTGTCGTCGACGAACTGCAGCGCGACTGGCAGGTGATCGCGCCCGACTGGCGCGGTTTCGGTTTGTCAGCGTGGTCCGCACACGGTTACTGGTTCCCCGATTATTACGCCGACCTCGACGCGTTGCTGGCGCTGTACTCCCCGGATCAGCCGGTGCAGATCGTCGGCCACAGCATGGGCGGCGTCATCGCCGGCACTTATGCCGGCATCCATCCGGATCGGGTGGCGCGCCTGATATCACTCGAAGGCTTCGGCCTCGCGCGCACCACCGCCGCCGACGCACCGGGGCGTTACCGGCGCTGGCTGAGCGAGATCGGGGAAGAGGCGCGTTTCCGCAGCTACCATTCCTTCGATGCGCTGGCCGCGCGGCTGCAACGCGACAACCCGCGGCTCAACGCGGAAAAAGCGCAGTTCATCGCGCGCATCTGGGCGCATGAACCCGCGCCGGAAGTGATCGAGATGTTCAGCGACCCGCTGCACAAACGCGCCAACCCGGTGCTGTTCCGCATCGAGGAACTGATTGCCTGCTGGCGCGAAGTGACGGCACCGGCGTTATGGGTGTTTGGCCGCAACTCCGAAGGCACCGGCTACCTGAAAGACACGCCGGAGCAACTCGCCGAACGCAAAAATGCGTTCCGCGATTATCGTGAAGCCTGGGTGGAAGACGCGGGGCACATGCTGCACCACGATCAGCCCGCGGCGGTGGCGCGGCTGATTGAAGAATTCCTGGATTAAGTTAAAACCGGGAGTCCGGCACGCATTCGCGTGCCGGACACCATGGCTTGCCTGTAATCAGTCGCTGAAAACGTTCGGGAACGCAAACCCGAAGCTCAGGAAAAATACGCAGGCTTTGCCGATATGGGCGATTTTCTGCCCCACACTCATGTTGCTGAATTTAACAGTTGCTTCTGCCGTCGCCGCACTCCCCTGCGCAGCCTTCTTGTGGTTCGACATATTGGAACTCCTGTCTGGATAGATTAATCAACGCCTGCGGCGAAACGCCAGTTCCGGTAGCCACCGGTACCGCGGGAGTAAGCCGCCCCGCCTGCAGACCCGTTCAGCATACGCCCGCACACCTTACGGGAACCTTGCATGGCAAAATCCGCTGATCATCGTCACCCCACTCCGCAATCACACCTACCCCATGAACAAAACCCCTGCATCCCCGCTGCTCGGCATCCTTGGCGGCATGGGCCCGCTGGCCGCCGCCGACTTCCTCGCCAAACTGGTGGCCGAAACCCCGGCGACGCGCGATCAGGAGCACATTCCCTATGTCGCCTGGGGCGTGCCGCAGATCCCGGAGCGCTCCACCGCCATCCTGCACCACGGTGAGTCGCCGCTGCCGCAGATGCTGCGCGGCATTGCGGCACTGAAACAGGCCGGCGCCAGCGTCGTCGTCATCGCCTGCAATACCGCGCACTACTGGCATGATGATCTGGTGCGCGAGGGCGGACTGCCCATCCTGCATATCGCCGATGCCGTGTGCGACATGCTGGGCGAACGCGGCATCGCGGCCGGCAAGGTCGGCCTGCTCGGCACCGACGGCACCATCAAGGCGGGATTTTTCCAGCAGCGTTTCGCGGCGCGCGGCCTTGACTGCGTACTCAGCAGCCGCGATGACCAGGACAAACTGGTGTTGCCGGCGATCGCCGCGGTCAAAGCCAACGACCTGCCGCTTGCCCATGGCCTCGCCGTGGATGCGGTCGCCAGGCTGCTCGACAGCGGCGCACAGGCGGTGGTGCTGGCCTGCACCGAAACGCCGCTGGCCATCGACTTTGCCGACAGCCACGTCCACGCCTGCTGTATCGACGCCACGCGCGCACTGGCACGGGCCTGCGTGGTCTGGCACCGGGGTGCGGGCAACTGACTATTCGCATTGATTTTCCTGGGTTTTCCCCAATCCCCCGGAACTGGACAAAGCCTGCCAGTTCCCTTAGATTGAACAGCGCAACCCTTCAGTGCCGTCTCATCGACGGCGGACCCCAAACCCCGTATCACTGCCTCATAGGAGATCTCCATGTTTCGCATTTCGCATCTGGTCGCAGCGCTTGCCGCCGCGAGTCTGCTCACCGCACCGGTGCTGGCGCAGGAACTGACCGGCACCCTGAAAAAAATCAAGGACACCGGTGTGATGAAGATTGGCCATCGCGACGCTTCCGTGCCCTTTTCCTACCTCGATGACCAGCAAAAGCCGATCGGCTACGGCGTCGACATCTGCATGAAGATTGTCGACAAGGTCAAGGCCGATCTGAAAATGCCCAACCTGAAAGTCGAATTCGTACCGGTAACGTCGCAGACGCGGATCCCCATCCTGATGGGCGGCAACATCGACGTCGAGTGCGGCTCGACCACCAACTCGGTCGAGCGCCAGAAACAGGTTGATTTTGCGCCGACCTATTTCGTCACCGGCACCAAGATCATCGTCAAGAAAAGCTCGGGCATCAAGGGTTATGACGATCTCAAAGGCAAGACCGTGGTCTTCACCCAGGGCACCACCAACGAGCGCGCAATGAAGGCCTACAACGACGAGAAGAAGCTCGGCATCAATTTCCTGCCGTCGAAGGATCACGCCGAATCCTTCCTCGCCGTGCAGACCGACCGTGCAGCCGCTTTCCCGATGGATGACATCCTGCTCTACGGCCTGAAAGCCGGCGCCAAGAACCCGGATGAGTTCGTCGTGATCGGCGAGTTCCTCTCGGATGACCCCTACGCGATCATGCTGCGCAGGGACGATCCGGCGTTCAAGAAGGTGGTCGATGACGCGGTAAGCGCCCTCTACAAGAGCGGTGAAATCAACAAGATCTACACCAAGTGGTTTGAGTCGAAGATTCCGCCCAAGGGCATCAACCTGACCTTCCCGATGTCCAACGGCCTCAAGGAAGCCATCAAGAATCCGAACAACACGGGTGTGGGCGCCTGCGGCAAGATGAAATGCTGATCAGGGCCTGACGCAGACCAAAGCCGGGAGCGCGCACTCCCGGCTTTTTTTTATTCTGAATTTCAAGTTACACTGAATCCATGGACTTCAGCTTCCTTTCCCAGCCGGCCTTTTCCGGCGGCGGCACCTACCTGGACTGGGTCTTCACCGGCATCAAGTGGACGGTGCTGGTGTCGCTCTGCGCCTGGGTGATCGCCTTCAGCATGGGTTCGGTGCTCGGCGTAATGCGCACCACCAAAGTCATCTGGCTGAATGGCCCGGCCACCGCCTACGTCGAGTTGTTCCGCAACATCCCGCTGCTGGTGCACATGTTTATCTGGTATTTCGTGATGCCGGAAATGGTGCCCAAGGCGCTCGGCACCTGGATGAAACAGGGCATGCCGATGCCCGAATTCTGGAGCGCGGTGTTTGCACTGGGTTTCTACACCGCGTCCCGCGTCGCCGAGCAGGTCCGCTCCGGTATTCAGTCCATTCCCCGCGGCCAGACCCACGCCGCGCTGGCCACTGGCCTGACCATGCCCCAGGTTTACCGCCATGTGCTGCTGCCGATGGGTTATCGCATCGTCATCCCGCCGCTGACTTCAGAATTCCTCACCATTTTCAAGAACTCCTCGGTGGCACTGACCATCGGCGTGCTGGAACTGACCGCACAGGCGCGCACCATTTCCGAATACACCTTCCGCACCTTCGAAATTTTCTCGCTGGCGACCGTGGTCTATGTGCTGATCACGCTGGCGGTGGTGGTGGTGATGCAACTGGTCGAGCGCCGCGTGCGCGTACCCGGCTACATCGGGACGGGGCGATAGCGCATGTTCAGCGACCGTTCATCTTTGGCGCAACAGCGCTTCGAATCTCCCCTCTTCTTCCCTCATCCCTGCCCCTTCTCCCCAAGGGAGAAGGGAAACTTGTGCCTCCCCTCTCCCACCGGGACCCGGGAACACTGGAGGCGGAGCAGAGGGGCCGGGGGTGAGGGACCGAGGGGCCAGGGGTGAGGGAAAGTCATGTTCACCGGCTTTGATTTCGACGTCATCCAGCGCGCCCTGCCCTATCTCGGCCAGGGCATGCTGACCTCCTTCGGGCTGACGCTGCTGGCGATGGTCGGCGGCATCGTGCTCGGTACCGTACTCGCGCTGATGCGGCTGTCCAGCATCAAAATCATCAGTGTCCCTGCCGGCATCTACGTCAACCTGCTGCGCGCGACACCGCTGATCCTGGTGATTTTCTGGTTTTATTTCCTGGTGCCGATTGCCATCAAACACATCAGTGGCGACAGCTATGCCCAGGGCATAGGCCCGTTCCATTCGGCACTGATTGCTTTCACGCTGTTTGAGGCCGCCTATTACTGCGAGATTATCCGCGCCGGCATCCAAAGCGTGCCCGCGGGTCAGGTCAACGCCGCCTACGCGCTGGGGCTCAACTACCGGCTGGCTACGACACTGGTGGTGCTGCCGCAGGCCTTCCGTAACATGGTGCCCATCCTGCTGACGCAGGGCATCATCCTGTTCCAGGACACCTCGCTGGTGTATGTGGTCGGGTTGACCGATTTCATGGGCGCCGCGAGCAAGGTGGCGCAGCGCGACGGGCGGCTGGTGGAAATGTACCTGTTCGCAGCCGTGATCTATTTCATCATCTGTTTCTCTGCATCGTTGTTCGTCAAGCACCTGCAGTTGCGCATCACCCCGCCGCGTTAGGAAGGCAATCTCATGGCCATGATCGAATTCAAGAGCGTCAGCAAATGGTACGGCAGCTTCCAGGTGCTGAAGAACTGCACAACCCAGGTCGAAAAAGGCGAGGTCATCGTGGTCTGCGGCCCCTCGGGCTCGGGCAAATCAACGCTGATCAAATGCGTCAACGGCCTGGAACCCTTCCAGAAGGGCGAACTTATCGTC
>JBBQAO010000071.1:0-19166 GCA_038316355.1 Burkholderiales bacterium | reverse complement strand
TGGGCAATTGCTGCCGCTGGCACGCACCGCACAGTTGATTAGCCAACTGTTTGCGCTGAATCTCTCGCCGGCCACGGTGCATGCATGGATCGGACAGGCCTGCGTCTTGTTGCAACCGCAGGTGGGACACATTGCGCAGGCATTGATTGACGTTCCGGTGGCGCATGCCGACGAATCGGGCCTGCGGGTGACTTCCCGGTTGCATTGGCTGCATACGGTGGCCTGCGACACCCTCACCTGGTATGGCGTGCATGCCAAGCGCGGCATACTCGCCATCACCGAGCATGGCATCTTGCCCAAGCGCGTGGCGACCTTGGTCCATGACTGCTGGAAGCCGTATTGGCAATTGGATTGCGAGCACGCTCTGTGCAATGCACACCTGTTGCGCGAATTGACGTTTCTGCACGAAACCACCGGTCAGAACTGGCCCAAACGCATGATGGCGCTGCTGATCCGTGCCCGTGGGCGCTGCGAGGCAGCGCGACGCGACAACAGAAGTGCATTGAGTGCGCGGCAAATACGACGAATTCTTACGCACTATGAGGCGATTCTGGAGGACGCTCAAGCCCGCAATCCTCGGGCTGTCCGACAGAACAAGCACCGCGGTCGGGTCAAACAGACGCTGGCGTTCAATTTGCTGCGCCGCCTGCGCGAGCATGCCGCAGAGGTGCTGCGTTTCGTAACGGATTTGCGCGTGCCGTTTACCAACAACTTAGGCGAGCGCGCCATCCGAATGCCCAAGGTGAAGCAGAAAATCTCTGGCTGTTTTCGAACTCTCAAAGGTGCGCAAAACTTTTGCATCATCCGATCCTATCTCGATACCATGCACAAGCAAGGGCATAATCTGTTCGAGGTGCTGCGCTTGACCTTCATGGGTCAAGCCCCAGTCCCTGCCTCAGGCTGAACAGCCACTTTTTTTCAATACCCCCTTGAAGGGTGTGTCGTTTTCCGGTATTTTTTGATTTTATCGGCGTGAATCGGTGTCAATGTTTTCTGCTACTGATGTGTTCTCCTGAACACTGAAAGGCATCACATGTCTGCCCCCGTAGATCCTGTCCGACTGATTGAATTTTGTGCTGCCGTTTATGCCGGGCAGGGCGTGCCGGAACCCGATGCGCGACTCATCGCAGACACGCTGGTGCAGGCGGATCTGTGGGGCCACCAGTCGCATGGCGTGCTGCGCCTGGGCTGGTACCTCGACCGTTTGCGCAACAAGGTGATGAACCCGGTCACCAAGCCTGAGTTTGTCATCGATGGCGGCGCGATGGCGGTGATCGACGGTCACGACGGCGTCGGTCATGTGCTGGCGAAAATCGCGGCTGAGGAAGCCATCAAGCGCGCAAAGGCCCACGGCATCGGTGCGGTCGGTGTGCGCATGTCCAACCATTTCGGCACCTGCATGTACTACACGCTGTTGGGCGCGCGCGAAGGCTGCGTGATGATGCTGACTTCCAACGGCGGACCGGCGATGGCGCCCTGGGGTGGACGCAAAAAAATTGTCGGCACCAATCCGTGGTCGATCGCGGCGCCGGCGGGGAAACATGCCCCCTTCGTGGTGGACATGGCGAACACCGGTGTCGCGCGCGGAAAAATCTATCTGGCGCGCAACAAGCGGCAGAAAATTCCGTTGGGGTGGGCGATTGATGTCAACGGCGCGCCGACCACCGATCCGCAGGCGGCCATCGACGGCATCATCCTGCCGATGGCTGAGCACAAGGGTTATGCGATTGCGGCGATGGTCGACATGATGTCCGGCGTGCTGACCGGCAGCGGCTTCCTGTCGGCGGTGCACAGCCCGTACAAGACGGCGGAAAAAAGCAACTGTGGCCATTTCATGATGGCGATCAACATCGAGGCCATGCAGCCGCTGGTGCAGTTCAATGCACGCATGGAGCAGTTCGTGGCCGAACTCAAATCAGTGCCGCCAGCGCAGGGATTCAATGAAGTGTTTTATCCGGGCGAGATGGAGGCGCGCAACAATGAACGCAACCGCACGCAGGGTATTCAATTTCCGGACGACACCATTGCTGATCTGAAACGCATTGCTGCGGAAACGGGGCTGGAGAAGCTACTGCCGATGTGAGCGGCTGAAGTCACCCCGTTCGGGCTGAGCTTGTCGAAGGGCTCAGAGCCTGCCCCGGACTTGATCCGCGGGCGAACGTTGGATGGTGATTACTGCCGGCGGTCGCCGCCGGGCGGCGGCGCAACTTTCATGATTTCGTCGATGGTGGTGACGCCGGCGGCGATTTTCATCGCGCCGCTGATGCGCAGCGGCTTCATGCCGTCCTTGTAGGCGGCTTCGCGCATCGATTCGAGGTCAGCGGCTGCTACCACGCGCTCACGCAGCGCCGGTGACATGATCATCATTTCGTAAATGCCGATGCGGCCCATGTAGCCGGTCATCCGGCACTCCAGGCAGCCCTTGTTGATGTAGGTCTTGCCACGCGGGTTGGCGGCTTTCCACGGCGTGACCAGGCTGTCCCAGACGTCGTCGTCGTAATCGTGCTTCTCCTTGCAGTGCGGGCACAGGGTGCGTACCAGCCGCTGCGCCATCACGCCGAGCAGGGTCGATTGCAGCAGATACGGCGGCACGCCGAGGTCGAGCAGGCGACTGACTGCGGCAGGAGCGTCATTGGTGTGCAGTGTGGACAGCACCAGGTGGCCGGTCAGCGCGGCCTGGATCGCCATTTCAGCGGTTTCAAGGTCGCGGATCTCGCCGACCATGATGATGTCCGGATCCTGGCGCATCAGCGTGCGAATGCCAGCGGCGAAATCGACACCGATCGCCGAATGCACCTGCATCTGGTTGAAGCTGGGTTCGACCATCTCGATCGGGTCTTCGACGGTACAGACATTGACTTCGGGCACCGCCAGTTGTTTCAGCGTGGAATACAGCGTGGTGGTCTTGCCGGAGCCGGTGGGGCCGGTGACGAGGATGATGCCATGCGGCTTGCCGGAGATCTGGCCCCATTTTTTTTCTTCTTCTTCGGAGAAGCCGAGTTCCCTGTAATCCTTGACCAGGTTTTCCGGATCGAAAATCCGCATCACCATTTTTTCGCCGAAAGCCGTGGGCATGGTCGACAGCCGCAGCTCGACTTCGCCGCCGTCGGGTGCCACCGTTTTCAGCCGTCCGTCCTGCGGGCGGCGTTTTTCGACGACGTCCATGCGCCCCAGCACCTTGATGCGCGAGGTCATCGCCGCCATCACCGGCGTCGGGATCTGATAGACCTGATGCAGCACACCGTCGATGCGGAACCTGACGTTGCCTGATTCGCGCCGCGGCTCGAGGTGGATGTCGCTGGCGCGTTGCTCGAAGGCGTAATTGAACAGCCAGTCGCAGATATGCACGACATGCTGGTCGTTGGCGTCAAGCTGGCCGCTGCGGCCCAACTGCACCAGTTGTTCGAAGTTGGCGATTTCCGAAACCGCGCCCTTGTCCTTGTCGTTCGCGCCCTTGACCGAGCGCGCGAGGTTGTAGAACTCGACGACGTAGCCCTGGATATCGACCGGGTTGGCGATGACGCGCTTGATGTCGAGGCGCAGCACCTGCTTCAGCGAAGCCTCCCAGTCGCGCACCCAGGGTTCGGCGGTGGCGATGGTCGCTTCGCGGGTGGTTACGCTGACCGGCAGGATTTTGTAGCGTGCGGCATAGGCGTTGGACATCACCTTGGTGACCGCGGTGAAGTCGATCTTGAACGGGTCGATGTGCAGGTAGGGCAAGCCGACTTTTTCGGCGAGCCACTGGGTCAGGGTTTCGACGGTAAGCAGCTTGCGTGGATTACGCGGGTCTTTCCATTTCTGGTCGGCGACGACCACCAGCGGATGGACGTCGCTGCGGCTGTGACGGCGGTTGGCGACCAGTTTTTCCGCATCTTCCTTGGGCACCATGCCGTCGGCGATCAGGTCACCAATGATTTGCGCCAGCGTCAGCAGTCTGTCGCCTTGGATCGGCGTGGCGGGTGCAACGGGTGCGGAAGGCGTGGGCGCAGGGCACATGGAGGGTGAATATACCAATTTCTTCAATGATTTACCGGCTTGTCTGGGTCCCGACGCCGGGGCTGCGGCAGAATTCCTGGCTGGCTTTAGGTGCGCACTTATAAGGTGCGGATATTCAGCTTATGCACTATTAATGTGCTATCTGCGGAGGGCTTGAGGCTATAATTTAAATAAAAACAATAACTTATAATCAGGAACGGGTATTGCTTGTTAAGGCCGGATTAATTCTCGGGGGAGGATCGTCATGGAAGCCGTAAAAATCAGCACGGATACATTATTCATCTTGTTGGGCGCCATCATGGTACTGGCAATGCATTCCGGCTTTGCGTTTCTGGAACTCGGCACGGTGCGCCGGAAAAACCAGGTCAATGCATTGGTCAAGATACTCACCGACTTCGCGGTATCCACCATCGTTTATTTTTTCGTCGGTTACGGCGTGGCCTACGGCGTGTCGTTCATGGTCGGCGCCGAACAACTGGCAGAGAAAAGCGGATTCGAGGTCACCAAGTTCTTTTTTCTGCTGACGTTTGCCGCGGCGGTGCCGGCGATCATTTCCGGCGGTATTGCCGAACGCGCCAGGTTTTATCCGCAGCTGGCGGCAACCGCGATCATCGTCGGCCTGATTTATCCGTTTTTTGAAGGCATCGCGTGGAACGACCGCTACGGCGTGCAGGCGTGGATCGAGTCGGTGGCCGGCGCCAAATTCCATGACTTCGCCGGTTCGGTGGTGGTGCATGCGGTGGGCGGCTGGCTGGCGCTGGGCGCCGTGATCCTGCTCGGACCGCGCATCGGCCGTTATCCGAAAGAGGGCGGTGTTGCTGCGCAGACACCGTCGAGCATTCCGTTTCTCGCATTGGGCGCTTGGATCCTGACCGTCGGCTGGTTCGGCTTCAATGTGATGTCGGCGCAGACCATCGACAAAATATCCGGGCTGGTGGCGGTGAATTCGCTGATGGCCATGTCCGGGGGCATCGTTGCCGCTTTGATTGTCGGCCGCAACGATCCGGGCTTCGTGCACAACGGGCCGCTGGCAGGATTGGTTGCCGTGTGCGCGGGTTCGGATGTCATGCATCCCGCGGGCGCACTGGCCACCGGTGGTGTGGCAGGCGCACTGTTCGTTTACATGTTCACGCTGACCCAGAACAAACTGAAGATCGACGACGTGCTCGGCGTATGGCCGTTGCATGGCCTGTGCGGCGTGTGGGGCGGTATTGCCTGCGGCATTTTTGGATCCAAAGCGCTGGGCGGATTAGGCGGCGTCAGCCTGACCGCGCAACTGATCGGCACCGGGCTGGGCGTGGTGATTGCGCTGGTCGGTGGCTTCATCGTCTATGGCGCATTAAAAGCCGTGGTCGGTATCCGGCTGGATCGTGAGCAGGAATTCAACGGCTCCGACCTGTCGATTCACAAGATCGGTGCGACCTCGGAACACGAGGGCTGGTAGTCAAGCTCCAGTGTTGAGTTATGAGCGATGAGCGGAAAATCCGCGGCGACTACCGTCAGAACGTCGCAGTGCCGCGCATCGCGTAACAGCCCGCGGCGTTCGCGGTCCACAGCTCAACCGATTTGCCGTCTGCTGCCGGTTGGCCGTTGACGCTGAAGGTTTCCTGGTGAAACACCGGGTGCGTGGCACGGTAATCCAGTGTGCGCACCGGGCGCGGGTCATTGCGCCGGCACAGGTCGAGCAGCAGCGTCGTCTGCAGCGGGCCGTGCACGATCAGACCCGGATAACCCTCGGTATCGCGGCAGTAGTCGATGTCGTAATGGATGCGGTGTGCATTGAAAATCAGTGCTGAATAACGGAACAGCACCGCCTCGTCTGTTTTCAGTTCCCGTCGCCATGCCGCAGCCTGCGGTACCGGTTTGCCCGCGGGTGGGGCTGTACCCGGTTTGGCGGCCTCGCGATAAACAATGTCGTGTTCTTCGATGATGGCGACTGCGCCGCCGGAGGTCACGGTGTGACGCACCATCACGAACACCAGGTCACCGCTGTTGCCCGACTTGGCTTCCACCGACAGTACTTCGGATTCGCGGCTGATGTGGTCACCGACGCGCACCGGCTGGCGGAAATCGATGCGACCGCCAGCCCACATGCGCCGCGGCAGCGGAACTGGAGGCAGAAAACCGCCGCGTTTGGGATGGCCGTCGTGACTCAGGTCAGAGTTCGGCGCAGTTTCGAGAAAATACAGCCAGTGGCCGCTCAGCGGTATCGCGTCGCCGGCTTGTGGTGCGGGATCGCGCCGGTCCAGCGTTGCGGCCAGTGCGGCCATCGGCCAGGCAGCGGCGATGTCGTGGTGGGTTTCTTTTTTGCCGATCCAGCTGCGCAGGTGATCAATATCGAGAGGCATATATAAGTAATTGTTTTTATTAATTATTTTTCAAGGCCAGCACGCGGGTCAGATCGCGGGTGCTGTGCCGGTCCATGGCCAGCACTGCCGCGCGGATGCGCTCCGCCTGCGGTTTTGAAATCACCAGCGATGCGTTGTCGAAGAATTTTTCGCTGATGTCTGCCGCCGACAATGCGCGTTCGCCGGCACCGCGGTTGATTTTTTCCATGTGCACCAGTTCGCGCCCGTCGCGGGTGGTGACGACGACGCCGCCGGAAAAATATTTGGGGAACGCCGAATCCGGATCCGCTTCGTGATGCACCTTTTGCGCCAGAGCAAGAATTTCTGCATCGTTGAGTGCATCGGTTTCCAGTTCGGCAAAACCGAATTTGCCGCGCACGAAGCAGGCGGCCAGTACAAACTGCACGCTGAACTTGGCCATGTAGTCCGACACCGGGCGGCGGCGCATTTCCGCCGGCTCGGCGACGTAGTGGAAGGTTTCGGGATGCAGCAGCGCACGCACCTTGACGATGTCTTCCGGCTTCACGTTGTGTTTGCGGCGGATTGCCAGTGCCGAGTCGGCGCAGGCATGCAGCAGGTGGCAGATCGGGAACGGTTTGATCGCCACTTCGTTGAGCAGCCATTCGCTGCCCAGATTGCGCGTCATCGCGCCCATGTCGACTTCCTTGAAACGGCTGCCGGTATGCGAACGGAAGATACCGTCGGCACCTTCGTAGATTTTGCGGGTGCCGACAAAACCGCCGCTGGCCAGTGCGGCGGCGGTGATGCCGCCGACGCCCGCCCAGGCCGGGTGCAGGCGTTTGTTCCAGGCGCCGTCGGCACGGTGTTCGGAAATGGCTGAGGCGGTGCTGCCGGCGAAACCCTGGGCGTATTGCAGGCGCTGCGGGCTCAGGTTAAACAATTTTCCGGCGGCGACCGCGCACCCGAAATGTCCGGCGATGCCAGTGGTGTGGAAACCCTGGGTATGCATGGTGCCGGCAGCGGCGACGCCCAGGCGCGTCGCGACTTCGACGCCGAGGATGTACGCAACAAGCAGGTCGGCACCGGAGGCGTCGCGTTTTTCCGCAACACCCAGCGCGCAGGGAAAAGCGCTTGAGGTCGGGTGCACGATGGCACCGGGATGGGTGTCGTCGTAATCGAGGCCGTGGGCGAGAATGCCGTTCATCAATACGGCATCGCGCATCGGCAGTTTGACGTTCATGCCGATCACGCTGTTGTCGCCATCTTCGGCGATGTTGCTGATGCCGGCCAGTGCGTGCTGGGCAAAATCGAAGTGGGTGGCGGCGAGCGCGGTGCCGACGACGTCGAGCACATGCAGCTTGGCGTTTTCACGGACGGTTTCCGGTATTGCCTCGGGCGTCAGGCTGGCGGCGAATCCGGCAATCTGCTGCGATATTGACAGGGCGGCGGATGCATTGGAATCCGGAGCGGGGGCGGGCGCGGTCTGGGTAGTCATATGTGAGCGATCCTGTGTGATGACTTGAGGCGCTGACTGTAGCAGCTTGTCAAGCCGGGTATGGCTGCGGTTTCGCAATCTGGGCGCCGCTGCATGATGAGGTGTAATGAGCGCTGCGGCCCCGGGCCCTTATAATGAAAGCGGATCGTGCGCAGGGGTGGGACACGACAGTCCCGCGAGATCGTCAGTGGTGAACACCAACTGTTTGTTTTTATTGAGCAAAAGAGGCGCACATGGAATGGCTTGCAGATCCGCATGCATGGCTGGCACTGGCGACGCTGACGGCACTGGAAATCGTGCTCGGCGTCGACAACATCATTTTTATTTCTATCCTGTGCGGCCGCCTGCCCGAGCACCAGCGCGAGCGGGCGCGCGTCATCGGCCTCGGGTTCGCGATGCTGACGCGCATCGGCCTGTTGTTCACCTTGTCGTGGCTGATGACGCTGACGGCGCCGCTGTTCTCGGTTCTGGGCCACGAAGTTTCCGGGCGCGACCTGATTCTGATCGGCGGCGGCCTGTTCCTGCTGTGGAAAAGCGTGCATGAAATTCATAACGCACTGGAAGGCGTCGGGGAGGTGCAAAGTGGCGCGGCCGTGGCCACTGCAACCTTCGGCGCGGTGATCCTGCAGATCGCGATCATCGATATCGTGTTCTCGCTGGATTCGGTGATCACTGCGGTGGGCATGGTCGATGAGCTGTCGATCATGGTTGTTGCCATCGTGCTCGCGGTCGGCGTGATGCTGTTTGCCGCCGGCCCTATCGGCAGGTTTGTTGATACCCATCCGACGATCAAGATGTTGGCGCTGTCTTTCCTGATCCTGGTCGGCATGGCGCTGATCGGCGAAGGCTGGGGTTTCCACATTCCGAAGGGTTATATCTACTTCGCGATGGCGTTTTCGGTGGCGGTGGAAATGCTCAATCTGCGCATGCGCGCAAAGCGCAAGCCGGTGGCGCTGCACAAGCAGACGCCCGATTAGACGGCGGTGGCGGATCGGGGTAGGGTTGCAGGCTGGAAATCCGCAAAGGAAATGAATCATGGCGAGTGAAACCGCGGTGCTGGCCGGCGGCTGTTTCTGGGGCATGCAGGACCTGGTGCGAAAGCTGCCCGGCGTGCACGGCACCCGGGTCGGGTATACCGGCGGCAAAAACGATCATCCGACTTACCCGAACCATCCCGGCCATGCGGAGGCGCTGGAGATCGTGTTTGACAACGAGGCGACCAGCTTTCGCAAGCTGCTGGAATTCTTTTTCCAGATCCACGATCCGAGCACCAAGGATCGCCAGGGCAACGACACGGGTTCCAGCTACCGTTCGGCGATTTTCTACACCAGTGAAGCGCAGAAAGCTGTCGCCCTGGACACGATCAAGGATGTCGATGCATCAAAACTGTGGCCGGGGAGAGTGCTGACCGAGGTGGTGCCGGCGGTGACGTTCTGGGATGCGGAACCCGAGCATCAGGATTATCTGCTGCGCAATCCGCGCGGCTACACCTGCCATTTTGCGCGCCCGGGCTGGGTGCTGCCCAAACGCGCCGCAGCCTGAACGGTCAGCGGGACGACAGCGCGGCCTGCGCTTCCGCGCTGGCGAACATGCGCCGCGCGCTGTGACCGACCTCCGGCACCTCAACCAGTTTCCAGTTGAAGGTCCAGCCGCGCTGCTTCGCCAGTTGTTGCGCAGCGCGAAAGGCATTGTGTCCGCGCTCCAGCCGGTTGCTGCCCTGGCGCTCAGCGCCCGCGCTGACGTTAAGATCGGCACCGCGTTTGGTGTCGGCCGTGCCCAGCAGCAGGGTCACCGGCTGCGCGAGGTAATGCCGCAGCGCAGCGTCCCCGGCCATTTTTTCCGGCAATCCGCCGAAGCCGAAGGGAAACCGTTCTTCACGTGACGGCCACACCCAGGTCGACGGATTGGCGATGATGATGTGTTTTGCCGAATGCGGCACAAACGCGGCGAAGCGCGACAGCGTCTGCCCGCCCGCCGAATGGCCGATCAGCGAGTATTGGAGATCGGGGTGGCCTTCTGCGCCGCGAACGGCTTCAATCAGGTTGAGGAAGACACGGCCCATCCACTGCGTTTGCGGCTCGACGGCGAACTCGCCTCCCGCGCGCTGGTCGCGCACGATGCCGCCGGTCTGGTAGCGCCAGACCGGAAAACGCTTGCGGTCGAACAGCGGTGCAGCGATGAGAAATCCGTGCGCATCGGCCAGCGGCACCGCTGCATCGCGGTAGCCAGGTGCATTGGTGCCGAGACCGTGCAATACCAGCAGGATGGGGCCGCCGGCGTATTGCGGCGGTTTGTAGGTGTGGAGCTCGATGACTTCGTCGCCGATGGTGATGTTGCGCTGGCTATTGCCGGCGGGGATGGGCTCGGCGTGCAGCGCGGTGACACTGGCGGCGCAGATCAGCAATGCCGCGAGGCGCAAGCGGATGTTCATGCTCATCTGCGGGGCGGCTGCTGAAGTGTCCGGAATTCAGTCGAACGCAGGGATGCCGGTCTGCGCGCGGCCGAGGATCAGCGCATGGATGTCGTGCGTGCCTTCGTAGGTGTTGACGGCCTCCAGGTTCATCATATGGCGGATGACATGAAATTCATCGGCAATGCCGTTACCGCCGTGCATGTCGCGGGCAACGCGCGCGATGTCCAGTGACTTGCCGCAGGAATTGCGTTTCAGCAGTGAAATCATTTCCGGTGCGACGCGGCCCTCGTCGATCAGGCGGCCGAGGCGCAGCGCGGCATGTAATCCCAGCGTGATTTCGGTCTGCATGTTAACGAGTTTGAGTTGCACCAGCTGGTTGGCGGCGAGCGGTCGGCCGAACTGCTTGCGATCGAGCGTGTAGCTGCGCGCGGCGTGCCAGCAGAACTCGGCAGCCCCCAGCGCACCCCAGGCAATGCCGTAACGCGCCTTGTTGAGGCAGGAGAACGGACCCTTGAGGCCAGACACGTCGGGCAGCACGTTTTCTTCCGGCACGAACACCTTGTCCATGACAATTTCACCGGTCACTGAGGAACGCAGGCTGAACTTGCCTTCGATTTTCGGTGTCGACAGTCCCTTCATGCCTTTTTCGAGGATGAAACCGCGAATCACGCCGCCGTCATCCTTGGCCCAGACCAGCAGCACGTCGGCGAGCGGGGCGTTGGTGATCCACATTTTTGCGCCACTGACCAGATAACCGCCGTCAGCCTTCTTGCCACGGGTCAGCATGCCGGCCGGGTCGGAACCGGCGTTGGGTTCGGTCAGGCCGAAACAGCCGATCCATTCGCCGCTGGCCAGTTTCGGTAAATACTTGTTCTTCTGCGCTTCGCTGCCGAAGGCGGAAATCGGATACATCACCAGGCTGGATTGCACTGACAGCGCAGAGCGGTAGCCGCTGTCGACGCGCTCAACTTCGCGTGCGATCAGGCCGTAACAGACGTGATTGACGCCGGCGCAGCCGTAACCTTCGATGGTGGGCCCGAGAAAACCGAGCTCACCCATCTCGTTCATGATTTCGCGGTGAAATTTTTCGTGGCGATTGGCTTCAACCACCCGCGGCATCAGTTTTTCCTGGGAATAGGCGCGCGCGGTGTCGCGCACCATGCGTTCTTCGTCGCTCAGCAGGTCTTCGATCAGCAGTGGGTCGTCCCACTGAAAAGCGGCTTTGGTCGTGGGAATCGCGGCGGTCATCGGGGTCTCCGGCTACAATAGCGGGCTTGATAAAGTTGCTTGAAAAGCAGTCTGATCAACTAACCTGATTCTAGAACATTTTGGCCAACGAAGACCTTTCCCGATTACGCATCGACCGTGATGCGGCGCGTGCTGCGCCGAGGCGGCGCATGAAATGGTGGTGGTGGCTTGCAGCACTGGTAGTGGCCGGCATCGTGTTCTGGCTGTTCGCCCGCAATGCGCCGGTCAATGTCGAAGTGACCACGGTGTCGCAGGCCTACCCGTCCCAGGCCTACACGCTGCTGAATGCCACCGGTTACGTCGTCGCCCAGCGCAAGGCTGCGGTGGCCTCCAAGGCGACCGGGCGACTGGAGCAGTTGAATGTGCGTGAAGGCAGTCAGGTGAAATCCGGGGATATTCTGGCGCGTCTGGAAAGCAGCGACGTCAAGGCGCAGATGCAGCAGGCCGCCGCCGGCGTCAGTCTGGCGCGGTCCAATCTGGAACAGGGTGATGCCGAATTGCGCGAAGCAGTGCGGGTGCTGGGGCGTTCGCGCGACCTGCTGGCGAAAAAATTCGTGTCTCCCGCTGCACATGACACGGTGATTGCGCGCCACGAAAAAGCCTTGGCCGCGCTCAGCGGTTACAAGGCTTCGATTGCCGTCGCCCGGGCCAATCTGCGCGTGGCTGAGGTCGCGGTGGAGCAGACGCTGATCCGCGCGCCTTTCGACGGCGTGGTGCTGACCAAAAATGCCAATGTCGGCGACGTGATCACGCCGTTTTCATCGGCGCTGGGTTCGCAGGCGGCGGTGGTGACCATGGCCGATATGGCGACGCTGGAGGTTGAAGCCGATGTGTCGGAGGTCAATCTCGCCAAGGTGAAAGCAGGCCAGCCCTGCGAAATCCAGCTCGATGCCTTGCCCGGCCGGCGCTTTCGCGGCGTGGTCAACCGCACGGTGCCGACAGTGGACCGTGCCAAGGCCACGGTGTTGGTCAAAATCCGTTTTGTTGATACCGATGCAAGCATCCTGCCGGAGATGAGTGCCAAGGTGGCGTTCCTTGAAAAGGAAACGCCGGAGGCTGAACGCACGGCGCGCACGGCAGTGCAGCCAGCTGCCGTAGCGGAGCGTGATGGTGGCAGCGTGGTGTTTGTGGTGAAGGATGGGAGGGTTTCTCAGGTTGCAGTCAAGAGTGGGATGAAGATTGGGGAGTTGGTTGAGGTGACGGGGGTATCTGTTGGTGACAAGGTGGTGGTGCGGCCACCCGAGAAGTTGCATGATGGTTCTGCGGTTGCGGTTTCGGCGAAATGATTTCGTATTCTCTGATTGCAAAGTTCGCCGGGGGTAGCCCGGCGGCTAGTCACTTTCTCTTGCTTCGCCAAGAGAAAGTAACCCAAGAGAAGGGGCGCCCCGGACTCGGAGCCGCGCAGCGTGGAGCGGGCAGGGGCGCCGCGGCTGCGTTCAACAATCGTGAGCCGGAGCGCCGGCGACTGCTCCAGCGAACGGGCCTGCGGCTACCGAGTCGCAGCCGCCCCCTGGTTCGCCGGTCCTTCGGACTCCCCTGCGCTGCTCGCCAAGCCGGGCGGCTGCCACCCAAGGTGACTTCCTTCTGGGCGCGCAACTCGCCCTCGCAAACTGCGCGAGGGCTCGGACAGTCCCCGCCGGGCGCCCCGGACCCGGAGCCGCGAAACGTGGAGCGGGCAGGGGCGCCGATGGCTGCGTTCAGCAATCGTGTTCCGGGGCACCGATGTCTGCTCCCGCAAACGGGCCTGCGGCTAACGAGTCGCAGCCATCCCCCCGACACGGCTGCGCTGCCCGGCGACTCACAAGGGGGAGCCCGCATGCTGCCCCGGTTTTGTTGAAGGAAATGTCGTTGTCAGTCCCGGCAGTCGAAATTCGTCACCTCGTCAAATCGTACTGGCGCGGTGGGCAGAAGGTGCCGGTGCTGGAAGACATCACCTTCGATATTGCGACCGGCGATTTTATTGCGCTGATGGGGCCTTCGGGCTCGGGCAAGAGTACTTTGCTTAACCTGATCGCCGGCATTGATCGTCCGGACAGCGGCGAATTGCGTGTCGGCGGTACTGACATCATGACGTTGAATGAGGCCGAACTCGCCGACTGGCGGTCGCGCAACGTCGGTTTCATTTTCCAGTTTTACAATCTGATGCCGGTGCTGACTGCCTTTGAGAATGTCGAACTGCCCTTGTTGTTGACCGGATTGTCGTCGCGGGCGCGGCGCGAGCATGTCGATATGGCGCTGGCCATGGTCGGGCTGTCCGATCGCATGGAACATTACCCGTCGGAATTGTCGGGCGGGCAGCAGCAGCGGGTGGCGATTGCGCGCGCGATCATCACCGATCCGGCGATTCTGGTTGCCGATGAACCGACGGGGGATTTGGATCGGGCATCCGCCGATGACATCCTCGCGCTGATGGAGCGCATGAACAGCGAACTCGGCAAGACCATCATCATGGTGACCCATGATCCCTATGCGGCGAAACGTGCCCGTTCGGTGAAGCACCTGGAAAAGGGCGTGCTGGCGGATTGATCGGGCAGTACCCGCCACATGAAATTAAGTCATTGTTTTTATTGATTATTATTTTATGCATTTGCTGAAGCTGATCCTCCGCAATACGCTGCGTCACAAGCTGCGTACGCTGCTGACCATACTCGGACTGCTGGTGGCGATCCTGTCCTTCGGGCTGCTGCAGACTGTGGTTGATGCCTGGTATTCGGGTGCAAAGGCGGCGGCGCCGGACCGGCTGATCACCCGCAACTCGGTGTCGCTGGTGGTGCCGCTGCCGGTGCATTATCGCGACAAGATCCGCGGCGTTGACGGCGTGCGTTCGGTGGCCACGGCCAACTGGTTTGCCGGTATTTATCAGGAGCCGAAGAATTTTTTTCCGCAATTCGCGATCGATGCGCTGCCGTACCTGGCGATGTATCCGGAGTACCGCATTCCTGAGGACCAGCTACGCGACTTCATGCGTGACCGCAAGGGCGCGGTGGTCGGCCGCAAGCTGGCCAACACCTACGGTTTCAAGGTCGGCGATGTGGTGCCGCTGAAGGGCACGATCTTTGCCGGCAACTGGGAGTTCGTGGTGCGCGCGATTTACGACGGTGCGGCGCCGACCACCGATACCTCGCAGTTTTTCTTCCACTGGGCGTATCTGAACGAAAGCGTGCGTGCCCGCGCGCCGCAACGTGCCAACCACGTCGGTGTCTTCGTGGTGCAGGTCAGTGATGTCGCGCGTGCCGCGGAAATCAGCAAGGCCGTTGATGCCCAGTTTGGCAATTCCGCGGCAGAAACACTGACCGAAACCGAGCAGGCGTTCCAGATCGGTTTCGTCAAACAGACCGAAGCCATCGTCGTTGCCATCCGCATCGTGTCCTTTGTGGTGATTTTCATCATCCTCGCGGTGATGGCCAACACCATGGCGATGACCGCGCGCGAGCGCATGTCCGAATACGCAACGCTGAAGGCGCTGGGTTTCGGTCCGGGTTTTCTCGGCAGCCTGATTTTCGGTGAATCGCTGGCGATTGCGGCCATCGGTGCGGCGCTGGGCGTGGCGTTGACGTTCCCGGTGTCCGACTGGTTTGCCGCACAGATGGGCACGCTGTTCCCGGTGTTTGAGGTCAGCGCGTCGACGTTATGGTCGCAGGCGGCCTGCGCCGCGGTGGTCGGCGTGGCGGCTGCCGTGCTGCCGGCGTTGCGTGCGGCGCGGGTGCGCATCGTCGATGGTTTGCGGGCGGCGGGATGAAGGGCATTCCGTTCTCGTACACGCTGCGCAATTTGTGGACACGCAAGCTGACCACGGTGCTGACCGCCGGCGGCATGGCATTGGTGGTGTTCGTGTTCGCGGCAGTGCAGATGCTCGATACTGGATTGCGGCAGGCGCTGATCGCCACCGGCCAGCCCGACAACATTCATGTCACACGCCGTGCTGCTGGGGCGGAGATTTCCAGCTCAGTCGATCGTACGCAGGCGGGCATCGTCGAAACCCAGCCGGAAATCGCCATCGGTCCCGGCGGCGTGCGCCTGGTATCGAAGGAAGTGGTGGTGCTGATCACGCTGCCCAAGCGCGACACGGGGACGGCGACCAACGTCACCACCCGTGGCGTCGGAGAAGCGGCTTTCGAATTGCGGCCGCAGTTGCAGATCGTTGAAGGCCGCGCTTTCCGGCCGGGTTCCTCCGAGGTCATCGTCGGCGCCAGCATCGCCCAGCGTTTTGAAGGCGCGGCGGTGGGGTCCTTGCTGCGCTTTGGCGGGCGGGAGTGGCGGGTGGTTGGTCGTTTCGAAGCAAAAGGATCTGCTTACGATTCGGAGCTGTGGGTCGATGCCGAACAGTTGCAGCAGTCGTTCCGGCGCAATGCCTGGTCCGCGGTGGTGGCGCGGCTGGCGGATCCGGCGACGCTGCCGGCGTTGAAAGAGCGGCTCGAGAGCGATCCGCGGCTGACGCTGGACGTGAAATATGAGCGTGAATTTTTCGAGGAACAGTCGAAGGCACTGTCAAATTTCATCAGCTATCTGGGATTGACGCTGTCGGTGATTTTTTCGGTGGGCGCGATGATCGGCGCCACCATCACCATGTATGCCGCAGTCGCCAACCGTACCGGAGAAATCGGCACATTACGCGCGCTGGGTTTCCGTCGCTCCAGCATTCTCACGACGTTCCTGCTGGAGGCGGTGCTGCTGGGCGCGGTCGGCGGCGTGGCCGGCGTGCTGCTGGCATCACTGATGCAGTTCGTGCACATCTCCACACTGAACTGGCAGTCGTTTTCGGAACTGGCGTTCAGCTTCGCGCTGACGCCACGCATCGTTGTGCTGTCGCTGGGTTTTGCCGTGCTGATGGGGCTGATCGGTGGTTTCCTGCCGGCGGTGCGCGCTTCGCGCATGGGTATCGTTGACGCTTTGCGCGCGGCCTGACGATAAGAATGCCCAACAAAAAAACGGATTCAATTAACCCGCCGATAAACACCGATGAATGCAGATCAACCCAGATCAACCTGGCGCAAAAGCGCGCTGAAGAAGAACGATAATAATGTATTAAAACAATTGATTATGCCGAATCGATGTGCAACTCTTCCGATCCTTTTGATTTTATCGGCGTTAATCCGCGTTCACCGCGATTAACGTTTTCTGATTTGAAATGAGCTGACTATTTTGGATACTTGAAAGGTCAATACATATCAGTTGCTGATTCTGCGATGGGCGTGATTGGTGCTTTTGAATTAGGGGGTATTTAACCCGCTGTTTAATGCCATCCAAGATGGGCGTGTTGGGATAATCATGGCAACCTCATCCACCTTAGGCGTGGATCGTCCGGACACTGACCGATGGCCAAAGTTTCACAAATGAAGCCGACACAGGAATTATCGACCCACTCAACGCCGTTGAGCAATCCGGCGGTCATTGCCCGCTTAGCCCTCACAAAATTGGCGCAGGCGGCGATTCCTCCGACACCAGACAACTACGCCAGGGAGTATCGACGTGCGTCCGGGCAGCCTGATGAAGCCGTCGATGATCCGTCGGAAGAGACGTTGGCGTCTGAAAGCGCTGAAACGCTGTTAGATCTGGTCGAAACCCTTGCCCTGACGACTGCCGGATTAACCAACGGTATCGAACGCTTTGGTGGTGATCTCAAGACTCTCGTTGGCGCAGCCGATAATACCAGCCCGGAGGGCATCCGGGCGCTAGTCAAGGATTTGACAGCGCTCGGACTCGCCTTAGAAAAAGATGTCGGAGAATCGCGTCTCGAACTGGATGCCACGCGTAATCGACTTGACCAGGTGACCGCGGAGCTGGAACGTAGCCAAGCCCAAGCCCGGATTGATCCATTGACCGGATCGGTTAATCGGCGTGGCATGGAAGAAATCATCCGGCGGGAAATATCACGAGCCAGACGAACCCAAACCCCATTCTCCGTAGCTATATTGGACATCGATCACTTCAAGCATGTCAACGACGAGCACGGCCACGATGTCGGAGATCAGGCGCTAATACACATGGTTGCAGTGATCAGGGCGGGGCTGAGAGATACCGATGTCATGTGTCGCTATGGTGGCGAAGAATTCGCCGTGGTACTGCCCGGTGCCAATGTCCAGGGTGCACTATACGTCGTGGACCGGCTACGCGTGATGGTAGAAAAATCACGCCTGCCAATATCTTCAGGCGCATTACAGATTTGCTTCAGCGCTGGGGTAGCCGAATTGGCCGGCGATGAAGACAGGGACGCGCTGTTAAAACGCGCCGATACGGCACTTTATTCGGCAAAGCGTGCTGGTCGTAATCGAGTTCAGGCAGGGTAGGTGTAGGCTTGGAATTTTTCATCAAAGTTGCTGCGGCCTGCGGTAATAGTTATTGCCGCTGAGATTGAAATCCAGAAAGCCGCCACTCGTCTACTACGGCTTTGGGTCGGGACCGGACATCGGCGCAAGGATAGGAATTTCAACGCCACATTCTGAAGCATCCAGTCCATTTCCGTTGAATTTTGCGCCGAGAGTTCCTGATTGCCCCTGCAAAACCCGCCTCTGCGTGCCCGTTGTCCGTGCCTGAGGCCACCGGGGTGGCGGAAATATTGCCGCTCGGGTGGCCTCAGGCACGAGTCGCCCCCGACGAGCAAGTCTGTTCGTCTTGTGCCCTACCACGCGATACGCTGGTCGAACTCGTAGTCCGGTGCGGGTTGCGCTTGCGGATCGATGGCGTCCGATCCACTGTCCTGCATCTCCCACAGCAGCGGACCGCGCGCTGGCATCAGACGCGGCGGCGAAATCGGCTCGCCCAGGTGTCCGGGAATCTCGCGGATCACCGCCCCCCCCGGTGATGAAGGCGATGATCCGCATTTTATGTCTCAGGCTCGTCCTGAGACGGTATCCCCGGACACCACCACACTTGGGACACAGCAGGGGCAGCACCTCGTAGATGCGCGCCAGCAGCAGCGCCCAGACGTAGCGAGCTGCCTGGCGATGTGCCGGCTCTGTCGGGGCCGCGTCCGATGGACTCGCGCCAATCATCGCCGGAGCAGGGGTATTCTCTGCCGGCTGCGCCAGTGCGGTGACCGCTGCCCGCAGCGGCGAGTGGGGTGCCAGCACCCCGTAGTAGCGGTGACGATGGCGGCGCGGCGGCGGAATCAGCGCCGCGAGCCCTTCGACAAGCTCAGGGTGATCGGGTCAAGCAGTTGCATCGGCGTCAGCATCAGGCTGACACTGCCACCCGGCCCCGGCTTCACGCTCTCATAGACCAGATGCCCGGTGTCGATCTCGCGCAAGCGTTCCAGCGCAAAGGCCGGGCGGGCACAGTAGCGCAACAGACGTTCCAAGCCGTCGCGCTCATGCGCCTCGATACGCACCTCGGCGTCGACCGAGAAGTCGCCGTCGTGCTCCCACGCCGCCATCGCCCGTGCGTCTTCCGGCGCCAGCACACCGCGCCGTTTGGCCGCCCTGAGCAGTCGCCGGCGCACGGTGGCCTGAACCGCCGCGATCGCTGGCGCATCCACTCCGCCGGCGACGTGAAAGGCGACGCCACCGTTCGCCACGGCATCAAATACGCCATCGATGACGATACAGTGGAAATGCAGATGGACAGATGGGTGTTGAGCCGCGCACCGAAACGGTGGATGAAGATCACGGCGCCGAGGCGGGATGCTGCACTGGCACCGGGACTGTGTTGGCGCAGCACCCGCTCGATGGCGGTCAAGAATATATGCAGTGCGGCGTTGAGAACTGCC
>JBBQAO010000088.1:0-14809 GCA_038316355.1 Burkholderiales bacterium | reverse complement strand
TCCGCGGTTGAGGTGGATGAGGAAGCTGTAGGAAATGTCGCCGAGCACCGATACCCAGCGGTGCAGTGCGGTGACCTGGTCGTATTCATCGCCGTGCAGCAGCAGGAATTTTTTGCCGTCGGCAGTGGTGTGCACGTATTCGCGCACCAGCAGCACATCGCCGAAATTCGAGTCGACATGTTCACGCAGCAGCTCGTCGTGGTTGCCGGGAATCAGGAACACCTTGGTATTGTGGCGGGCTTTTTTCAGCACTTTCTGCACGATGGTGTTGTGCGAGGCAGGCCAGTAGACCGAACGACTCATCGCCCAGAAGTCGATGATGTCGCCGACCAGGAACAGATTTTCGCATTCGTATTCCTTGAGGAAACCGAGCAGTTTGTCGGCCTGGCAGGCGCGGGTGCCGAGATGGATGTCGGACAGAAACAGCGTGCGAACGCGGGTTGTCACGGGATCGGCACGCTGCGGGTCTGATTGCAATGGCTTTTCATTGCCCGCAGGGTAGCGTGACCATGTTTCGGCAATGTGACGCGCCATGGGGCGGCGCGGGATGTTTCGTTACAATGCGGGCATGACGATTCCGTTACTGACTGAGTTGCCGTACCGCAGCGACAGCGCCGCGTTGTTCGAAGCGGTCGCTGATCGGCCGTGGGCGGTATTCCTCGACAGCGGCCTGCACCATCCGGGGCAGGCGCGTTACGACATCATCGCCGCCGAGCCCTATGTGCGGCTGGTCACGCGCGGCGCGCTGACCGAGGTGCACGCCGAACATACCGGGTTGTCGCGTGCGGATCCCTTTGAATTGCTGCGCCAGCATGTGGCGATGGATGCGGGCTGCCCACCAGGAGGACTTTCTTCGGGGCGTGCCGGTGAACTGCCGTTCAGTGGCGGCGCGATCGGTTATTTCGGTTACGACCTGACGCGGCGCATCGAACGCCTGCCGGCGCGTGCGCGCGATGCCGAACGCATCCCCGACATGGCCATCGGCATTTACGACTGGGCCGTGGTGGTCGATCATTCCGAGCGCCGCGCCTGGCTGGCCGGGCAGGGGCGCGATCCCGATACCGATCTGAAATGGAATGCGCTGGTGCGCTTGTTCAGCGATACGCCACCCGAACGTCGCCGCGTGCCGTTCCGCGTGACATCTCCGGTGACCTCGAACCTGACGCCGCAGCATTACGGTCGTGCGTTCGAGCGCGTGCTCGATTACATCACCGCCGGCGATTGTTATCAGGTGAATCTGGCGCAGCGCTTTTCAGCGCAGGCCAGCGGTGATCCCTGGCTCGCCTATCAACGCCTGCGCTTGATCAATCCTGCGCCATATTCGGCATTTCTGTCGACGCCGTATGCGCAAATCCTGTCGGCGTCGCCGGAACGTTTTCTGCGTGTCGAAAACCGCCAGGTCGAAACCAAGCCGATCAAGGGCACGCGGCCGCGCGCCGGCCATCCGCGGCTCGATGCCGAGCTGATTGCCGAACTGGTCGCCAGCGAAAAAGACCGTGCCGAGAACCTGATGATCGTTGACCTGCTGCGCAACGACCTGTCGAAAAACTGCGAGTTGGGTTCGGTGAAGGTACCGAAACTGTTCGAAGTCGAAAGTTTTGCCACGGTACATCACTTGGTCAGCACGGTGACCGGCAAGCTGGCGCCAGGGCGCGATGCCATCGATCTGTTGCGCGGTGCCTTCCCCGGTGGTTCGATCACCGGCGCGCCGAAGGTGCGGGCGATGCAGATCATCGAGGAAATCGAACCGCAGCGCCGCGGCGTGTACTGTGGGGCCATCGGATACGTCGGTTACGACGGCAATATGGACACCAACATTGCGATCCGCACGCTGGTGTATTCCCACGGCACAGTGCGTTTCTGGGCCGGCGGCGGCATCGTCGCCGATTCGCAGCGCGACGCCGAGTATCAGGAAACCTTCGACAAGGCGTCTGCGCTGCTGAGCCTGCTGCAGCAGAGCGCCGCATGCGCCAGCGGCAACGCCTGATGGTCATCGTTCTGTAACGTTCCGGCCTTAAGGTGTTCGACTTCCATAATCGGGAGCGCACATGAGCCACAGTTACAGCGACGGGCGGAACCTCAACGATTCGCCGAATGCCACGTTTGATCAGATCCTTGAAGCCCGGCTGTCACGCCGCGGCCTGCTGAAAGGCGCTGCTGCGCTGGCGGTCGCCGGCAGCCTGCCGCTGGCGGGTTGCGCAACCGGTCTCAAGCGCGAGGGCAAACTCGGTTTCAGCGCCATTTCCGTTTCTACGGCTGATGCGGTTCGTGTCCCTGATGGGTATGCAGCGAACGTGTTGTATGCCTGGGGCGATCCCGTCGGCCACCCTTCAGGCTCGCCGGCGTTCAAACAGGACGCCGGCAACACCGCCGACGAACAGGCGCTGCAGGCGGGCATGCACCACGACGGTATTCATTATTTCCCGCTGCCTTTCGGCTCGGAGAATTCGAGCAACGGCCTGCTGGTGATGAATCACGAATACAGCGACGACGGCCTGCTGCATACCGATGGCTTCGCCAACTGGAGCGCCGACAAGGTGCGCAAGGCGCAGAATGCGCACGGCTGTTCGGTGGTGGAGGTGCGCAATGCCGGCGGCAAATGGGAAGTGCTGCGGCCCTCGCCGTTTGCGCGACGCGTGACTGCACGTACGCCAATGAAAGTAGCGGGGCCGGCAGCCGGCAGCGCCGCGATGAAAACCGCCGCCGATCCCGTGGGCATGACCGTGCTGGGCACCTTCAACAACTGCGCGCACGGCTATACGCCGTGGGGCACTTACCTGACCTGCGAGGAAAACTGGGACACCTATTTCATCAACAGCGGCGCGCTGACTGCCGACCACCGCCGCAACGGTGTTTCGGCCAAAGGTCGCGGTTATCGCTGGAACGAGTTCGACGAGCGTTTTGACGCCGGCAAACATCCCAACGAACCCAACCGTCATGGCTGGGTGGTCGAGTTCGATCCCTACGATCCGCAGTCGCAGCCGGTCAAGCGTACTGCGCTGGGCCGCTTCAGCCACGAAGGCGCATGGCCGGCGACCGCGCGCGACGGACGGCTGGTGATGTACATGGGGGACGACCGCGTTTTCGAGTATATCTACAAGTTTGTGTCGCGCGACGTGTGGAATCGCAACGACCGCAATGCCAACCGCAATATTTTGGATCACGGCACCTTGTATGTCGCAAAGTTCAGTGATGACGGTTCCGGCGAGTGGCTCGAACTGACCCACGGCAAGGGCAAGCTGACGAAAGAATCCGGCTTTGCCGACCAGGCCGATGTGCTGATCCGCACCCGCGCTGCGGGCGATGCGGCTGGCGCGACGAAAATGGACCGCCCGGAATGGATTGCGGTGCATCCTGCCACCAATGAGGTCTATTGCACGCTGACCAACAACAGCCAGCGGGGCGCCAAGGACCGGGCTGGTACTGACCGCGCCAATCCGCGGGTGAGCAATGTGTTCGGCCAGATCATCCGCTGGCGCGAGGCAGGAAACGATCCGGCCGGCATGAAATTCGAATGGGATCTGTTCGCAATCGCCGGTGATCCGCAGCATCCCGATGCGGCGCAGCGCGGCAACATCAAGGGTGACGCCTTCGGCAGTCCGGATGGATTGTGGTTCGACGATGGGGGATTGTTGTGGATCCAGACCGACGTCTCGACCAGCACGCTCAACAAAGGGCCCTACGAGCGGCTGGGCAACAACATGATGCTGACGGCCGACATCAGGACTGGCGAAATTCGCCGTTTCCTCACCGGGCCCAGCGGTTGTGAAGTGACCGGTGTTGTCAGCACACCCGACGGCAAGACCATGTTCGTCAACATCCAGCACCCGGGGGAAACCTCGTCCGAGCGCAATGATCCGCGGAATCCAAAAGTGGTCAGTTCCTGGCCTGATGGTCCTGCCGGCGGACGACCGCGCTCGGCGACCGTGGTGATTCGCAAGAACGACGGCGGAGTTATCGGTACCTGAGTGGCAGCCAGTCGGTAGCTGAGGGGTTTCCGATTTTGTGACATCATCGCGCTTCATGCGAAAAGGAGCGCGATGATGGCTGTTTTGGAATTAACCCAAGAGAATTTTGAATCGACGGTCACCGGCAACAAAATCGTTATCATCGATTTCTGGGCGCCGTGGTGCGGTCCCTGCAAAGGATTCGCGCCGGTATTCGAGGCTGCCTCGGAGCAACATCCCGACGTGGTCTTTGCCAAGATCAATTCCGATGACGAGCAGGCGTTGTCCGCGCATTTCGGCATCCGCTCGATTCCGACCCTGATCCTGTTCCGCGATGAGGTCGTCGTGTTCATGCAAGCCGGTGCACTGCCGGCGTCCGGCCTTGACAGCGTGCTGACGCAGGCGAAAGCGCTGGATATGGACAAGGTGCGGAATGACATCGCCTCGCGCCAGGCCGCAGAGCAACAGCAGCAGTAAAATACCAATAAAATCAATTACTTATTACGCGGCATCGCATGGCCGCGATGGGGTAACGCCCTGCAAAGACTGTGTAACCGAGAGGAGCGGCGATGACCACGCGTGGTTTCTGGATTGATCATTTTCCCGGTAATTTCCTGTGGTCCAACGCCGCGCTGGCCTGCAAAGGCATGGCGCCCTACGGCGTGGTGGCGATGGATGAGATTGACCGCATCGCCGAAAAACTGAAAACACGACAGGGCGAGCCGCAGGCCTGGCAGGAAGAATGGTGCGCGATGGCGGCGCAGGTGGAAAAAACCGCGGACGCTGCGGCGGCACAAGGCCATGATCGCACCGCAGGCAATTACTACCTGCGCGCCGGCAACTACTACTACACCGGCGAGCGTTTCATTCCACCGGGCGAGGCCAAGGCTGCGGTCGCACGCAAGGCCTATCGTTGTTTTCAGGCGGGTTTGAGCCGCAGTTATCCAAACCTGGAATTCGTTGAGGTTCCGTATGAGGGGGCGACACTGCCGGCGCTGTTCATGAAGGCGCCAGGAGTATCGTCGCGCGCACCGACTGTAGTCATTTTCAACGGCATGGATAACTGCAAGGAAATGAGCGTGGTTTTTGCCGGCCTCGAATTTGCGAAGCGCGGCATGCACACGCTGGCGATTGACGGACCGGGCCAGGGCGAGACGCTGCGATTCCGCGGCATTCCCAGCCGTTACGATTACGAAATACCGGGCCGCGCGGCGTATGACTATGTTGCGCAACGCGCCGATGTCGATCCGGCGCGGGTGGTGATCATGGGCTACAGCTTCGGCGGTTATTACTCGGGACGCATTGCCGCGTTCGAGCAGCGTTACGCCGCGGGTGTGGCGATGACGGCATTGCACTGGGATCTGGCGGCGTGGCAGATCCGCATCAAGGAAAAGGCGCAGGCCGAGGGTACCAAGGTCGCGCAGTCGAACTTCCAGTTTCAGTGGGTGGTCGGCGCGGCGGATGCCGATGCCGGCATCGAAGTCGCGAAGCGTTTTACGCTGAAGGACGTCGCGCACCAGATTACCATGCCTTTCCTGGTGACCCACGGTGCCAACGACCGTGTGGTGCCAGCAGAAAACGCGCAGAAGCTCTTTGATGCCATCGGCTCGAAGCGAAAAACCCTGCGCGTGTTTACCGCCGAAGACGGCGGTGCCGAGCACGCCCATGTCGACAACCGGCAGGCGGGCGTTGATTTTGTCGCAGACTGGATCGCCGCCAATCTGCCGGCCTGAGGGCTTGTGACTGGCGCAGGCACTGCGCCGGTGGGGGGCATATCCTCTCTGACAGCGCGTGTTCAGTCGCGGTAAACTTCGGGCTCTTGTTGTGGTCTGACCCCGGGTTACCCGAAATCACTCCTTTTTCCCATGAAACGCATTGTTTATCTTGCGGTCGCGGTTGCATTGCTGGTCGCTGCAGGTCTGAGCTGGCGGCATTTTTCCAAACCACAGCTCCCGCCCGCAGCAAAATCCGCGGCAGCCGGACCGGCGCGTGCCTTGCCGGTGAAGGCGGCGTTGGTGCGCAAGGATACGGTGACCGATAGCGTCAGTGCGGTGGGCACGCTGCTCGCCAATGAGTCGGTGATGATCCGGCCGGAAATCGACGGTCGCATTGAGGCTATTCATTTCCAGGAAGGGCAACTGGTGCGCAAGGGCGACAAACTGGTATCGCTGGACGCATCCGAGGTGGAAGCGCAACTCGCCTCCGCGGTGGCCGCCGCCAATCTGAATCGCAGCCGGCTGAAACGTACCGAGGAATTACACGAGAGAAAATTCATCAGCGCCCAGGCGCTGGATGATGCGCGTGAAAATCTCAATCAGACCAATGCGCGTGAATCCGAGATCAAGGCCAAGCTGGCGAAAAGTGTGGTTCGCGCGCCGTTCGAAGGCGTGACCGGTTTGCGCCAGGTCAGCCCCGGTGCCTACGCCAAGGCCGGGCAGGATGTGGCGCGGCTGGAAGGCATCGGCGTCCTCAAGCTCGATTTCCGCGTGCCCGAACTGTATTTGCGCAAGATCCGTGTCGGCCAGTCGTTGGCGGTAACGGTGGATGCCTATCCTGCCGAAACCTTCAGCGGCGCGATTTACGCCATCGAACCCTCGGTCGACGAGGCGACGCGTACGGTGCTGATCCGCGCGCGCCTGCCCAATCCGGGCGCACGCCTGAAACCGGGCATGTTTGCCCGGGTTAATCTCACGCTGGAGCAGCGCGAAAATGCGCTGCTGGTGCCGGAGCAGGCCATCGTGCCGCGCGGCAGCGAACGCTTTGTATTCCGCATCATCGACGGCAAGGCGGTACTGACCAGGGTGCACATGGGCCTGCGCAGTCCCGGCGAGGTCGAAATTGTGTCCGGGCTTGAAGCCGGGCAGGCCATCGTTGCCGATGGTCAACTGAAACTGCAGGACGGAGCAGCTGTTGCCGTGATGGCGGGAAAACCGCCGGCAGCGAAGCCTTAAAGCGCCCAACAAAAAGACCAGATCCAATTAAACCGCCGATGAACGCGGATGAACGCAGATCAAACCGACTCAAAAAGCGCGCTGAAGTGCGGACGGTAATAATATATAAAATACAATGACTTACATTATTTCAGTGCGCAGCTTTGCAGGATTTTTGATTTTATCGGCGTTAATCCGCGGTTCATCGGCGGTTAACGCTTTCTGATTTTAATATCGGCGCTTAGTCATGTTCCTGCCCGAGCTATCTGTCAAACGTCCCGTGCTGGCTACGGTGATGAGCCTGCTGATTGTGCTGATCGGCATCATTTCCTTCGACCGGCTGACGGTGCGCGAGTATCCGAAAATCGATACGCCGGTGGTGTCGGTGAGGACGGTGTACACGGGGGCCAGCCCGCAGGTCATCGAATCACAGGTGACGCAGCCGCTGGAAGACAGTATTTCCGGCATCGAGGGCGTCAAAACGCTGAAGTCGGTCAGCCGCGAGGAAGTCAGCCAGATCACCGTCGAGTTCACCAACGACCGTGATCCGGACCTCGCCGCCAATGACGTGCGCGACCGGGTGTCGCGCGCACGCGCGCGCCTGCCCGACGAAGTTGACGAGCCGATCATTACCAAAGTCGAGGCCGATGCCCAGGCGATCATCTGGCTGCGCCTCTACTCGCAGCAGCACGGGGCACTGGAAATTTCGGATTACGCTGACCGCTACGTCGCCGATCGCCTGAAAACCCTGACCGGCGTGGCCTCGGTGATCATCGGCGGCGAACGCCGTTATGCGATGCGCATCTGGCTTGACCGCGAACGGCTGGCGGCTTACGCGCTGACACCGCAGGATGTTGAGACCGCACTGCGACGGCAGAACATCGAAGTGCCATCGGGGCGCATCGAGAGCAGCCAGCGCGAGTTTACGGTGCTCTCCGAATCCGATTTGCGCACGCCGCAACAGTTCAACCAGTTGATCATCCGCGAGATCAAGGGTTATCCGGTACGCCTGAGTGACGTGGGGCGCGCCGAACTCGGTGCGGCTGATGAACGCAACATCCTGCGCGTCAACGGCAATCCGGCGGTGGGTCTGGGCATCGTCAAACAGTCGACCGCCAACACGCTGGCGGTCGCACAGGCGGTCAAGGCCGAGGTGCCGAAGCTTGCTGCAGCGCTGCCGCCGGGCATGCAGATCGCCATCGCTTTCGACACCTCGGTGTTCATCGAGAAGTCGATCACCTCGGTGTACACGGTGATGGGCGAGGCGCTGGCGCTGGTGGTGCTGGTGATATTTTTCTTCCTGCGCTCGCTGCGGGCAACGCTGATCCCCTTTGTGACCATTCCGGTGTCGTTGATCGGTGCCTGTTTCCTGATCTGGATCATGGGGTTTTCGATCAATGTGCTGACGCTGCTCGGCATCGTGCTGGCGGTGGGGCTGGTGGTCGATGACGCGATTGTGGTGCTCGAGAACATCCATCGTCATATTGAAGATGGCATGACGCCGGTCGAGGCGGCATTGACCGGCGGCCGGGAAATTGCCTTTGCCGTGGTGGCGATGACGGTGACGCTGGCCGCGGTGTTTGCGCCGCTGGCGTTTGCCACCGGCAATACCGGCCGGCTGTTCCTCGAGTTCGCGCTGACGGTGGCCTCGGCCGTCGTGGTCTCAGGGTTTGTCGCGCTGACGCTGACGCCGATGATGTGTTCGAAATTGCTGCGCCGCGAGCCCGCCCACGGCCGCGTCTACAACGCGCTGGAGCGGTTTTTTACGGCGATGTCCTCCGGCTACGAGCGGTGGCTGCGCTGGAGCCTGACACACCGCCTGCACGTGGTGGCCATGTTCGTGGCGGTCGCCGTCGGCGGCGGTGCATTGTTCATGACCATCAAATCTGAACTGTCGCCGCTGGAAGACCGCGGCTTTTTTCTTGGCGTGATGTCGGCCCCGGAGGGTGCCACCAAGGAATACACCGACGGTTACGCGCGCATCTGGGAAAAAATTTACAGCGAAGTGCCGGAGATCAATTCCTATTTCGTGGTCGTGGCGCCGGGTCTCGACCGTCCCAATCCGGTGAATTTTGCCCTGTCGTTCGTGCGCCTGACGGACTGGAGCGAGCGCAGCCGCAAGACGCAGGAAGTCACCGCGTCGATTGCGCCAAAAATGTTCGCAGCCATGCCCGGCGTGCTGGCATTCGCGGTGAATCCGCCGTCGCTCGGGCAGAATTTCCGCAATCAGCCGGTACAGTTCGTGGTGCAGGGCAATTCATACGAGGAACTCGACCGCACGGTCACCGCGCTGGTGGCGAAGGCACGCCAGTCCCCGGCGCTGACCAATGTCGACAGCGACCTGAAGCTCAACAAGCCGCAATTGACGGTGGACATTGACCGTGAAAAGGCCGCAGCGCTGGGTATTGAAATCGAGGCCATAGGCCGCACGCTGGAGACCCTGCTCGGCGGCCGCCAGGTGACGCGGTTCAAGCGCGAGGGCAAGCAGTACGATGTCATCGTCAAACTCGAGGACAAGGACCGCCGCCAGCCCACCGATCTGACCGCGATCTACGTGCGCGGCGCGAGCGGCAGCATTACCCAATTGTCGAATTTGGTGACTGTGCGCGAAACGGTCGCGCCCAAGGAGCTCAACCACTTCAACCGGCTGCGCGCGGCGATCATTTCCGCCAACATCACGCCCGGTTATTCCATGTCCGAGGCGCTGGGCTTCATGGAGCAGGCCGCAGGCGAGGTGTTGACGCCGGAGTATCAGACTGCGCTTGATGGCCAGACGCGCGAATTCCGCGAATCCGGCAAACAGCTCTATCTTATATTTGTGCTGGCGCTGGCGTTCATTTACCTGGTGCTGGCCGCGCAGTTCGAAAGTTTCCGTGGCCCGCTGGTGATCATGCTCACCGTGCCGCTGGCGGTGACCGGTGCCTTGCTGATCATGAAGCTCACGGGAGGCACGCTTAACGTCTACAGCCAGATCGGGCTGGTGATGCTGATCGGGCTGATCACCAAAAACGGCATCCTGATCGTCGAGTTCGCCAATCAGTTGCGCGACCGGGGCCGGGAAAAAATCGAGGCGCTGGTCGAGGCCTGCGCGCTGCGGCTGCGGCCGATCCTGATGACCACGCTGGCCACCGTGCTCGGCGCGGTGCCGCTGGCGATGGCCACCGGTGCCGGCGCTGAATCGCGTTCGGCGATCGGCTGGGTGATTGTCGGCGGCATGAGCTTCGGCACGCTGTTCACACTGTTCGTGATCCCGGTGGCTTATGCGTACATCGTCGGCGACCGTGCGGTAGTGGCAGCAGAAGCTGCGCCGGCGACATCTGCTGCCGGGCACTGATCGGGGCGCTGTTGTTTTTAAGCCGCCGTTTTAAAACTGCTTCAGGAACAGTCTGCGTGCAAAGCGCGCTCCAGCCAGTCCTTGGCGCTGACCTGCTCGACAAACCACTTCAGGGCTTTGCCGCGATGCGCGGTGCGCCAGGCGAGGTACATCATCTGGCTGACCTTGGGTTCTTCGGTGCGGCGGATCACCAGTTCGCCTTTGGCTGCTGCAATGGTGGCCAGGCACAGCGGCAGGTAACCCACGCCCAGCCCCATCGCCTGCGCGCGCAGTTTGGCCGCGGTGTCGGACACCGTCAGCGTTTCCTGTCCGGTCAGCAATCCCGTGGTGCGCGGCGGCAGGTTGCGTGAACTGTCAGCGACGCTGATCGCGCGATGGGCAAGGATGTCGGCACGGGTCAGCGGTTCGGCTGCGGCAGCCAGCGGATGTGTCGGCGCGATGGCGAAGACCCAGTCGACTTCACCCAGCGCCCGCGTCTGGTAACCGCCGCCGGCGGGTCCGTCGCCCGAGGCGCCGATGGCGAGGTCGGCGCGGCCCGATGCCAGTGCATCCCAGCAACCACCCAGCACTTCAGTGGAAAAACGCAGGCGGGTATTGGTGGTCAGCGCGTGAAAATTGCGCGCCAGTTCGAGCATGACCGTGGACGAAATGAGGCCGTCGAATGCGATGCGCAGTTCCGCTTCCCAGCCGGTGGCAATGCGTTTGACGTGCGCTTCAAGATCGCCGGCGGCGCGCAGCAGGTGGCGGCCTTGGTTCAGCAGTTCGTGTCCTGCAGGCGTGAGTTTTGCGCGATGGCCGCGACGGTCGAACAGCAGTACGTCGAGATCTTCTTCAAGTTTCTGCACGGTGTAGGTGACGGCGGAGGGCACACGATGCAGTTCCTGCGCGGCGGCGGCGAAGCTGCCTTTGCGGTCTATGGCGTCGATCACCAGCAATGCGTCGAAGGAGAGTCTCATCTTCGATCCGATCTTGACGCATTTAAATAATAAATTATCATTAATAAATATAACACATTGTTTTTAAATATAAATATTGTTCATAAAATTTGACTAATACGGTCAAATACTTTCGCTATCAAGTGCCGGTCAGCACTCCCAGAATGCGTTCCATGCACTACCTGATCAACGCAACCGAAAAGGAACGCAACATGTTGACTCTGCGCAAAAGTGAAGACCGCGGCCACGCCAACCACGGTTGGCTGGATTCGTATCACAGCTTTTCCTTCGCCAGTTACCAGGACCCGCAGCACATGGGTTATGGCCCGCTGCGCGTCATCAACGAAGACCGTGTGCAGGCCGGCTCGGGCTTCGGCACGCACGGCCATCGCGACATGGAAATCATCAGCTATGTGCTGGAAGGCAGCCTGGGCCACGAGGACTCGATGGGCAACGGTTCTTCGATCGTTCCCGGTGACGTGCAGCGCATGAGCGCTGGCACGGGCGTGCGCCACTCCGAGTTCAACCACAACAAGTCGGGCGTGACGCATTTCCTGCAGATCTGGATCGAGCCGAAGCTCACCGGTATCAAGCCGTCCTATGAGCAGAAGCATTTTTCTGCCGAAGACAAACGCGGCCGCCTGCGCCTGATTGTGTCGCCTGATGATCGCGATGGTTCGGTGGGCATGAACCAGGATGCGTTCCTGTATGCCGGTTTGTTTGACGGCGCAGAGCGTGGCGAACTGCTTGTGGCGCAAGGCCGCCGGACTTATGTCCATGTCGCACGCGGCAGCATCACGGTGAACGGTCAGGTGCTGGGTGCAGGTGACGCGCTGAAAACCGGGGCCGGCACACTGATGCTGGAAAAAGGACAGGCGGCGGAAGTGCTGGTCTTCGACCTGCCTTGAATGTTCATTCGTAAATTTTGATTCTTTGGAAAGGAAATATCATGAGCCAGTATCCCATTGCCGTAATTGTCGGCAGCCTGCGCAAGAATTCCTTCAACGGCAAACTTGCCACAGCACTGGCGAAGCTTGCCCCGGCGGAGTTTTTGTTCAAGCCGCTGCGCATCGACAACCTGCCACACTACAATCAGGATGACGATGGCAAGTTTGTCGAGGCGGTGATACGCCTCAAGCAGGAGATCGCGGCTGCGCGTGGCCTGCTGTTCCTGACGCCCGAGTACAACCGCTCAATCCCGGGGGTGCTGAAAAACGCGATTGATCATGCTTCGAGGCCTTATGGCCAGAGCGTCTGGGGCGGCAAGCCCGCGGGCGTGTTGGGCGTTTCGGTCGGTGCCATCGGTACGGCATTGGCACAGCAGCACCTGCGCAATATCCTTGCCTATCTTGATGTGCCGACGCTGGGCCAGCCTGAAGCATTCCTTCAAGCGAAGGAAGGCCTGTTTGATGCGGACGGCAATATCGGTCCGGACAGCCGCGGGTTCCTGCAGGGCTGGATGGATCGTTATGTGGCATGGGTGAAGAAGCACGCTGTTTAAACGCAAAAAAATTAGGGGCATTGTTTGCTGCCATGACTACACGCCAACCTGCACTCTTTTTATCCCACGGCGCGCCGACGCTGGCGCTGGAGCCGGGGGCCACGCGCGGTTTTCTCGCGCAACTCGGCGCCGGGCTCGGGCGTCCCAAGGCGATAATCGTGATGTCTGCACACTGGGAAACGGCGGCACCTGCGGTCAGTGCCACGCCGCAACCGGAAACCATTCATGATTTTTACGGTTTCCCGGCGGCGCTGTACCGGATGCGTTATCCGGCACCGGGCGCGCCTGCGCTCGCAGAGCAGGCGCTGCAGTTGCTTGCCGGCGCCGGTTTGGTCGCGACGGCAGTGCCGGATCGCGGCCTTGATCACGGCGCGTGGGTGCCGTTAATGCTGATGTTTCCGGATGCCGATGTTCCGGTGGCGCAGCTTGCGGTGCAGACCCGGCTGGGTCCGGCGCATCATTTTCGTCTCGGCGAGGCCTTGCGGCCATTGCGCGATGAAGGCGTGCTGATCATCGGCTCCGGCAGCGCGACTCATAACCTGCGCGAATTCCGCAGCCATGGTTACGATTCACCGCCGCCGGACTGGGTCAGCGCATTCAACGACTGGCTGTCAGGGGCGATCGGGGCGGGACGCACCGCGGATCTGCTCGACTATCGCCGGCTGGCACCGGAGGCAGTGCGCAATCATCCGACGGAGGAGCACCTGCTGCCCTTATTCGCGGCTTACGGCGCGGGGACGCCCGGTATGCCGCCGCAGCACATCCACAGCGGTTACACCTACGGCGTGATCGGCATGGACGCCTGGCGTTTCGACTGAAGCCGCGATTCATGGCCGTGACAGTTTCATTCCGCTACACTTTGCAGCGGAGCAGGTTCGTCAGAAAAGGGTAACCATGGAACAAATGACCGGCCTGCTGGCACAGCACGGCCTGCTGCTCGTGTTTGCCAACGTGCTGCTGACGCAGGCCGGCATCCCGCTGCCGGCAGTGCCGATGCTGGTGGTTGCGGGCGCGCTGGCAGCGCAGGGCGAATTCGGCTACACCGCGTTGTTGCTGACGGCACTGGCGGCGACTCTTGCCGGTGACATCCCCTGGTATTTTGCCGGCCAGCGTTACGGTCATCGCGTGCTGCGCACCTTGTGCCGGATTTCGATCGAGCCGGATTCCTGCGTCAAACAGACCGAATCCATTTTCGAGCGCTGGGGTGCGCCGTCGCTGATCGTGGCCAAATATATTCCCGGATTCGCGACGGTTGCGCCGCCCTTGGCCGGTGCGATGCGGCTCGGGCTGCCGTCCTTTCTGTTCTTCAGCACCCTCGGCGCTTTGCTGTGGATTGCAGTGCCGGTGGTACTTGGTGCCGTGTTTCATGCCGAGGTCGAGTGGGCACTCGAACGACTGACCGAACTTGGTTCTGGCGCATTGTTGATGCTGGGTGCGGTGATTGTTATCTACGCCGGCATCAAGGCGGCACAGCGTTACCTGTTCCTGCGCATGCTGCGCGCGGCGCGGATGACGGTACAGGAACTGCGCGAACTGCTGCAGGGTGCAATGCCGCCGGTGGTGGTCGACGTGCGCTCGCACGCCGTGCGCCAGCTCGATCTGCGGCGCATACCCGGCGCCATCGCGGTGAACATGGATGATGCCGCCGCCGCGTTGCAGGAGATTCCTCCGGATCGCGATGTGGTGGTGTATTGCAGTTGACCCAACGAAGCCAGCGCGGCGCGTGTCGCCCGCATGCTGATGGACCGGGGCTTTCGACGGGTGCGTCCGCTCGAAGGCGGGCTCGAGGCGTGGATTGCCGGTGGCGGCACAGTTGCATTTTTTGCTGTGGAATGATTACCGGCCGGGACCGCCATGACTGACCCGCAACCCAAATCAGTACCTTCCGCCTGGGCACCGCTGCGCCAGCCGCTGTTCCGCACGCTGTGGATTGCCACCGTCATTTCCAACATCGGTACCTGGATTCACGAAGTTGGTGCCGGCTGGCTGATGGTTACATTGGATCCACATCCGGTGATGGTGTCGCTGGTGCAGGCCGCCACTGCACTGCCGATATTCCTGCTGGCTCTGCCTGCTGGGGCGCTGGCCGATATCGTTGACCGGCGCCGCTATCTGATTTTTACGCAGCTGTGGATGCTGGCGGTCGCCGTGCTGCTGGAGGT
>JBBQAO010000108.1:0-10555 GCA_038316355.1 Burkholderiales bacterium | reverse complement strand
ACCGTGCGGGACGTGATCTACTCGTCAGAATGACAGACTAAGCTGCATGAAACGCGCAGCACCCTCAGCAGGCCAAGCTGCATAGAACGCGCAGCACCCTGAGCAGGCCAAGCTGCATGAAGCTCGCAGCACCCTGAACTGACCAAGCTGCATGAAGCGCGCAGCACCTTAAAACCGCTCCGCCTCAGAGCCGCGCGACGGCGTTTTCGCGCAAATCCCCATTTCAAGCCGCGCGACGCCGTTTTCGCGCAAGTTCCCATTTCAAGCCGCGCGACGACTTTTCGCGCAAATTCCCATCCTGCGCAAATTCCCATCCTGCGCAAATCCCCATCCTGCGCAAGTTCCCATCCTGCGCACGTCCCCATTACTGCGCAGTCCAGCCACCATCGATCGCCTGCAGCGTCCCGGTAATCGACGCCGCATCCTCACCCGCGAGAAAACACGCCAGCGCAGCCACCTGCTGCACCGTGACGAACTGCTTGGTCGGTTGCGCCGCGAGCAGCACATCACTCACCACCTGCGCTTCGGTGATGCCGCGCGCCCTGGCGGTATCCGGAATCTGCTTTTCCACCAGCGGCGTCAGCACATAACCCGGGCAGATCGCATTGCAGGTGATGCCGAAAGTGGCAGTTTCCAGCGCAATGGTTTTGGTCAGGCCGGCGACGCCGTGTTTGGCGGCGACATAGGCCGACTTGAAGGGGGACGCCACCAGCGCATGCGCCGAGGCGATGTTGATGATGCGTCCCCACTTGCGCTGTTTCATGGCGGGCACTGCATGGCGGATGGTATGGAACAGCGCCACCAGGTTGATGGCGATGATGGCATCCCATTTTTCCGGTGGAAAATCTTCGACCGGAGAAACAAACTGGATACCGGCATTGTTGACCAGGATATCCACCGTACCGAAGGCAGCGGCGGCGTTTTCCATCATCGCCGCAATGGTCGCAGGCTTGCTCATATCGGCACCGTCATAGAGCACTGTGACGCCGTGCTCGCGCGCAATGCGGGTGCGCAGGGCCTCAATGTCCGCGCCGTTGCCCAGGCCGTTCAGCATGATGTTGACACCGCGCGCGGCCAGGGCTTCAGCCACACCCAGCCCGATGCCACTGGTGGATCCGGTGACGACGGCGCTTTTACCTTTCAGCATGACGATCTCTCCAGTGGGGGCAGGAAGTGCACATCATAAATACCGCAAATTAAATAAAAGTTACGCAAAATACGGGCCAACCGCCAGCGCCCGGAAACAAAAAGGCCGGCAGGTTATCCCGTTGCGGAGATTCCCTGCCGGCCAGGACCTGCTGCCTTGGCTCAGAGCTTGCGCAATTCGGCCAGCAATTCCTCACTGGTCGGGATCGTGCCCTGCGGATAGACCTTGGCGTAACGCACCACGCCTTTGGCGTCGATCACGTAGGCCGCACGCTTGTCCATGCCGCGTTCCTCGTTGAATATGCCAAAGGCTTGGCCGACCGCGCCATGCGGCCAGTAGTCAGACAAAAGTGGAAAAGGTACGCCGCCCAGATGATCAGACCAGGCCTTGAGGGCCGGCAGCGGATCAGCACTGAGTTGCAGGATTTCGCAGTTCAGCTTCTTGAATTCTTCGTAGTTCGCACGGAACCCGTTGACTTGGTTCGTTCATCCCCCGGTGAATGCAAAGGGCATGAACGCGACCACGACGGGCCGCCCCTTGAAACCGGACAACGCGACCTTCTGTTCGGAATTATGCGCGGCCAGTGCAAAGTCCGGCGCGGCGCTGCCTGCTTGGATTTCCATACCTGTCTCCTGTTGGCTGTCTGGATACTTCAACTGTCGGGATTGCCGGTGCAGCATACCTACCCGCCGCGACGTCTGCAATCAGCTGCGGCGGCGTTCGGCGCGGATCATGTACAGACTGCTGGCGACCATCACTGCGGCGCCCGCCCACAGCCAGAGGCCGGGGACTTCGCCCCAGACCACAAAACCCAGCAGCGCAGCCCACAGCAGGGCCGTATAACGGATGGGTGCCACGACTGAGGCTTCGCCGGTGCGCAGCGCCTCGATGATGCAGAAATGCGCACTGCCGTTGACGATCCCGGCCACAATAAACCAGAAAGCCGCATTGGACGTCACTGGAACCCACCCGAACGGCAGTGTTGCGAATCCACCGGCCATCAAAATGATGTTCGACCAGAACAGGATGGCGATGGAAGTTTCGGTGCGCGACAGCCGCCGCGTCAGCACGTCACGCAATGCATTGACCAGCGCAGCCAGCAGCGGCAGCAGCAGCGCCCACTGGAAGGATTCGGCGCCGGGCCGCAGGATGATCAACACCCCGGCGAAGCCGCCGATCACGGCAACCCAGCGATGCCGTCCGATGCGCTCGCCCAGCAGCGGAGCCGACAGCACCACCATGAAAATCGGGCTGGCGAAGAGCATGGTAATGGCGGTCGCCAGCGGCAGTACGGCCAGACTCCAGACGATGAACACCGAACCGATCAGGAACAACACACCGCGCGTAATCTGCCCGCTCCAGTCAACAACCCGCAACGCACTCCAGCGGCTGAAGAACATCATGTAGGGAATCAGCACCAGCAACGCTGCCGCTTGACGCAGGCCGATGACCTGCCCGATCGGATGCGTCTGCACCAGATATTTGCTCGCGGCGTCGTTGGCCGTCAGCAAGGCGATGCCCAGCGACATCAGCAGCAGGCTGCGGATCACCGGCGACATCAGGCCACCCCGCGCGGCGATGCGCGCCACAACATCGCAGCGGAAACCACCAGCAGCGCACCTGCCGCCAGCAGACCGCCGGAGAATCCCAGTCCGGCGTCGAGCAGCACGCTGGCAACCACTGGCCCGAGAATCTGCCCCAGCGCAAAGGCACCGGTCATCGCCGCGGTGAGCTGCACCACCTGCGCACCCGCCACCGCGCGCGCCTCCTGGATGCTCAGCATGGTGATCACCATGAACGTGCCGCCGACGCACAAGGCCGCCGTCACGATCGCAGCCATGCCGCTGGCAAACACCGGCAGCACCACGCCGCAGGCCATGATCAGATGGCACATCATCCACACCCGCCGTGGCGCAACCCCGCGCAGCGCAGCGGCCACGAACAGGGTCGAGGCCATCGCTGCCAGACCGAACACCGGCCACGCCCAGCCGAACACTGCGGGGTCGTGGATGATGGCGCGTGCCATCGCCGGCAGGAAGGTCGCGGGAATGATGTAACCAAAACCGGACGCGCCGAAACAGAACACCAGCAGCACGGCTTCACGGCTCCACGGCACGCCGCGAGCGCGCGGGCGCGCTGCGCCGTGGTGGGCTGTGCCGCCACCGGCAAAGGTGGTCCACACCGCCGCGGTGATCGCCAGCGCCAGCACACCGAAGGTCAGCCAGGCCTGTGCCGAAGAGGCATCGACACGCATCAGCACGATGCAGATCAGGCCCGCCAGCAAGGTGCCGAAGCCGACGCCGGTAAAGATCAGGCTGTTCAGCATCGGCCGCTGCAGCACGGCCAGCCGGTCGAGGCACCACGAGAACGCGAAAATCGCAATCCACGCATTGGCAATGCCGGCCACCAGACGCAGCACCAGCCACACGGCATAGTTGCCGACAAGGCCCATGGCCAGCGTGGCCATGCCGATCAGCAACATGCTGCCGAGCACCGCCACGTCATCGCGCAGTTGCAAGCGTGTCGCGACCAGCGAACCGAGCAGATAGCCAAGGTAATTTGCCGAAGCAAGATAACCACCGGAGACCACGCTCAGTCCGGCGTCTTCCTGCATCATCGGCAGGATCGGCGTGAAGGCAAAACGCCCGATGCCCATGGCCACGGCCAGCGCCAGCGCGCCGGCGAGTGCAATGCGTAAAGCGGAAACCTGTGCCATGGAGCCCGGAATATAACCGATTCGGCATAATACAAATAATCCAATAAAAACAATAAGTTATAATATAACTGCAGAATGGCGCGATAAACAAAAGCCGCTGTGTCGACCGCACCGCTGGTAACTTCCGGGCCAGTCACGTAAAAAGCACTCCCTGCGATCCACTGAAACCACCATGGCATCAACACCTGCAATGATCGAACCCGGCCGTTACCGCCACTACAAAGGCAACGAATACGAAGTGCTCGGCATCGCCCAACATTCGGAAACGCTGGAACCGATGGTGGTCTATCGTCCGCTGTATGGTGCAGGCGGGATGTGGGTACGACCGGCGGCGATGTTCGCCGAGAATGTCGTCATCGACGGCAAAACCCTGCCGCGTTTCGCGCGCCTGTAAACGAGTCACACGACAATGAGCATCAACTGGTTCCCCGGCCACATGGCCGTCGCGGTCAAAAAGATTCAGGACGCGATGGCGGATCACGATGTGGTGATCGAGATCCTCGACGCGCGCTGCCCGATGGCCAGCGCCAATCCGCTGATCGAATCGCTGCGCCTGCACCGCCAGCGGCCGTGCCTGAAAGTGCTGAACAAGACGGATGCGGCCGATGCCGCCGTCACGCCGCAATGGCTGGCGTTATTCAACGCACAGAAAAATGTCCACGCCATCGCACTCTCAGCGAAAAAGCCGGGCGATGCGCAGAAGATCATCGCCGCCGCGAAAAAACTGGCGCCGCACCGCAACGACAATTTCAAGCCGCTGCGCATGCTGGTGATGGGCGTACCCAACGTCGGCAAATCAACGCTGATCAACGCCCTGCTCAAACAACGCAAGGCCAAGGTCGGCGATGAGCCGGCGATCACCAAGGCACTCGCGCGTTACGACCTGTCGCCCACCGTCAGCCTGACTGATTCACCGGGGCTGATGTGGCCGAAGATTGATCATCCCGAAGACGGCCTGATGCTCGCCGCCAGCCACATCATCGGCACCAAGGCCTATATCGAATCCGAAGTCGCAGAGTTTCTGGCGGCGACTCTGCTGGCGCGTTATCCAAAAGCACTGGCTGCGCGTTATGGCACGCCGGCGGAAGTAAAAACGCTGGACGGTGTCGGCGTCATTGAAGCCGTGGCCGCAAAACGCGGTTTCAAGATCAAGGGGGGGGATTTTGATTTCGACAAGGCGGCTTTGGCGCTGCTGGGCGATTACCGCAGCGGCGCGCTGGGGCGAGTGAGCCTGGAGACACCCACTTCACGGACAGCCAGACCGCTGGCCGGTGTCAAGAACAAAGACACCATCGAAAACCCGGGCGACGATGCGTAGGGTGGGCGGAGTGAAACGTCCCCAAAGGGGACTTCCTTCGGGCGTAACCCGCCTTCTGTAACATAGCCGCGACCGAACGGCGGGATCCGCTACGCTCTTCCCGCCCTACTTAGTGACGGAGGGTGGGCAAAGCGCCCCCCAAGGGGACTTCTTCCGGGCTTAGCGTGCCCACGCGAATGCGTAAACTCATTCTAAAATACAAACTGCCGCCCCACCGCCGACGGCACGATCACTTCCTCACCAAACGCCTGCACCAGCGCCCCCACCGCGCGCCAGCCGGTGCAATGCGCGGGCACGATGCGTTTCAGGCCGAAGCTGCGCATGTCATCGACGGTGTCCGGAATGATCTCCTCGACCTGCTGCCCCGACAGGTGAAAACCGCCCATCACCGCATGCAGCGGCACGTCACCGAAGACGTTGCGCGCATCCTTCAGCACGTTGATCACGCCGGCATGTGAGCACGCGGTGAATACCACCGCACCCTTGCCCCTGACGTGCACCGCGAGATAACGCTCGTCCATGATCCATGGATCCGGCTCCCAGTCCTTGCCGTCGGCGCTGCGCTTCAAATGACCGGGCAGACCGACTTCGTACGACGTCACGCGCGGGATTTCACCGCTGAGATAAAAACAGTTGTCGAGCAGGCGGCGTGCTTCGGGTTTGTTGATGACGATGGCGCCGGCATCGGCCAGTTCGCCGGGACTGGGCACGGCTTTTTGCGGCAACGGGTCGCCGCTGTGGCGCAGCGTGCCGCGCGGCACGAACATGCCGGGGTTGACGTGGCATTCGAGCCTGCGGCCGTCGTTGGCGGCGCGCACCTGGCGCACGGCTTCGATCAGGCCGCCGGCATGGTCCCAGTGACCATGCGACAGCACAATGGCACCGGCGTCACCAAAAGGGATTTTGAGCAAGGCGCCATTGCGGGTGACTGTATAGGCCTCGGGGCCGGCATCGAACACCAGCGTTTGTTTGCTGTCGCCGATGCGTGCGGTGATGATCAGCGACAGGCCGTGATGGGCGCAGCAGCGGTATTCGCCGGCTGATTCCTTGAGTGTGCCGCGTTTCAGCAGCAACGGCACTTCATTGGTGACGCCGGCAGGCACGGTGGACAGGCTGTCGGTGACATTATCGACCAGCACCTGCACTTCGATGGCATCAATGGCCTGCAGGCCGCGGGTAATTTCCAGGGACATGAAGATCACTCCTCCGATGAAGTGATTGCCAGTATAACCACGGCCTGCCGCAACCGGAGAAATTCAACCGCACGCGCCGGCGCCCGGGGGCGTATAGTTGATCCATACTCCGGAAAATTGAAAAAAAACATGAATATGACCGACCAGGCCTACATCGCCGCTTACCAGAAAATAGCGGGCAAATACGAGAACAACCAGTCCACCATGGAGGACTACCTCGAGGCCATGAAAAAACTCAAGGAGTCCTATCTCAAGGGACGCACAGAAACGGCATTGCCGGTAGTGCCTTAGCCCTGACGCGCAGCCGTTAACACTCGCACACAACCCTGAGCTCTAAGGCCGTACAGGGTCACTCAGTTTCTGAGACGCTGCGGTTGATTCAAGCCGAACAAGCCAGTTCCAGCCACCTCCCTTCATGCATCGGCCGTGGCGCGACCCGCAGCGCCTACCCCGCGTCAGCAGGCCTATTTGTTTTTTTATTTTTACTTCTCGCCTGACGCGCCAGAAGCGTTCCATTTCCGGGTAGGTAAATGACGCGACCTGCCGATCATCAGGAAGCCCGTCAGCGCCTCCATGCCCGTAATGAAGCGGATCGGGCCGACGGGCAATCCGGCAATTCCCTCCGCCGTTGCCGGCCGGGTTGGTGCCAGTGTGTGCAAGACGGCAAATAAATTGATCGGCGCCGGAACCGAAAACAGCGTCACCTAATACAAGCACTGGATCCAGGTCTCGCCGAAGATCAAATCAAATCGGCACGCTGATCCGGCGCTGCCCGCGCCAGCCTTCGGCGGCAAGATCGGACAACAGCAGTTCGTGGCGCTGGCGGATTTCCTCGAGCGCATTGTTGTAACCGTGCATGAACACCAGCACGTCGCCGGTTTCGGCGATGCTACGGTCAGCCTTGCCGTCGGCCAGGTCCTGCACGTGCTCCTCCAGTCCCGGGGCTTGTGCCGGTATTTCTCGTCAGCAGTGATCGGCCGGCCTTCGGGTATTTCCAGGAAATGCGGCGTGCGAAGGCTGGGGAAGGCCTGAATCGTCAAATTGCCTGCACAACACGGCGCAGAAACAAGTGTAGCAACATGCCGCGCAGCCCCAGAAATGTCGCGACTGCGGCCCACAATCCGGCGTTGCCGAAAACCGGCATCGCAAAATGGAGCACGATCAGGAAGGCAATGAACGAAGTAATTACGGTATTTCGCATGATGCGGGTGCGCACCGCAGCGAGATAAACACCGTCGTAAGTATAGGCCCAGACCGCGATCAGCGGCATCAGGGTGGGCCACCAGAGATAAGCCACTGCCGCTGCGCGCACTTCAGGGATCCCCGTCAGCAGCGCGATGATTCCGTGACCGGCGGCCATGTAAAGCAGCACGTTGAGCAACCCAACCAGCCCGGCCCACAGAAACACCACGCGCATGCCGCGGCGGAAGGCATGGCGGTCGCGCCGGCCTGCGGCTTCGCCGAGGATCGCTTCGGCCGCATTCGCAAAACCGTCCAGGCCAAACGAGGTGAACATCAAAAAATTGTGCAGCACCTGATTGGCAGCCAGCGGCAGGTCGCCGAGTTCCGCACTTTTGGCCATGAATATCGCCAGCACGGAAACCACACAAAACGTGCGCAGGACAATATCGCCGTTGATCGACACCATGCGCAGCAACTGCACGCGGTCCAGCAGGCGGCTGCGCAGCCCGTCATCGGGAAGCTGGCGCAATATGCGGTATACGCAAAGCAGCCCCACGACCAAACCGGCGTACTCGGAAATCAGTGAAGCGACAGCGACACCCGGCACCCCCCAGCCAAAGCCAAAAACAAACAGCAGACTGAGTGCGATGTTGGAGCCGTTGGTGACGAACAGGATGATCAGCGGCGTACGCGCATCGCGCATGCCGTACAGCCAGCCGATGACGGCATAAGTGCCCAGTACGGCCGGCAACGCCCAGACCCGGATCAGGAAATATTCGCGGGCGAAATGCTCCACCTCCCGGCTGCCTTTGATCAGCCACATCGCAAGTTCGAGGATCGGCAGTTGCAGCGCCACCAGCGCGGCACCGATCGCCCCCGCAAGCAGCAGGGCACGGCTGAGTATTGCCCTGACTTCGGCAAAATTGCCTGCCCCGCGCGCCTGCGCAGTAGGACCCGTGGTGCCCATGCGCAAACAGTTGAACAGGTGGTAGATGAAATTGAACAGCATCGCGCCGATAGCAACGGCGCCGATGTAATACGGCTCGGGCAGGTGCCCCACCACGCCGGTATTCACCGCGCCCAGCAACGGTACGGAAATATTGGCCAGGATGATAGGCGCAGCCATCGCCCAAACCTGGCGATGGGTGACTGCAGTACTGGGTGTGGCGGCGTGCGTCACGAGAAGCGCATTCTAACCGGCGGCGGCTGCGCCTCGTAACCGGTCGGCAGACTGCGTCAGAAGACTCCCATTACACGCGGCGGCAAGCGCCGCGCGTTTACCAACGCAGCAACCGCGCGCCGACCAGCGCCCCGAGTGCGGCTGGAATCAGCATGCCGAGCAGGTACCAGAGGCCGATGAAGGGTGCCGCCAGTTCCGGACAATGCAGCGCGTAAACGGCAGCACCCAGTGCCCCGGCGAGCAGACCCGCCGCAGCACCGGCCAGTGCAGGCCGCACCGGGGCCAGGGTTTTCATGACCCAGAACACACCTACAAACGTCGGCACTGACAGCATCGGGATATTGACCAGGCAGGCCGCCCAGGTCTCGCCCCAGACCAGCATCGCGCGGTCTTCCGGCGCACCCAGCAGCGCCAGTGCCGCCAGCACCCAGATCGCCAGCACCGGTGCGGCCAGCAATGCCCCGACATGACCGATGGCGACACCGGGACGCGACAGGCGCAGCGCAGCGAGCAGCGCCCCTGCGGCCAGTGCCTCTGGAAACGCCAGCTTCACCCAGAACATCGGCAGCCACACGGCATCGGCGATGTCAGGCCGTACACCCAGCAGCAATACCATCAGCAGCGCAGCTCCGATCAGGCCGGCGCCCAGCGCCAGCGCATAACGCTGCTGCCAGACCCGCGGCGCGACAGCGCCCGCGTCGCTCGCCAGCATCGTAATCAGATCATCCGTTTTCATGGTTACTCCTCACGCTTGTTCCTTATCAGTATTGCCAGCGCCTTCAGCCCGCGATGCACGCCGACCTTGACCGCCGCTTCCGACATGCCGGTGGCGCGCGCCGCTTCGGCCACTGACAATCCCTCCAGCTTCATGTGCACGATCGGCAGGCGCTGCCGGTCGGGCAGTTGCTCCAGCAGTTTGCCGAGGTCGAGCCGGGCATCGGCTGCGTCAGTGTCGGAAACCGCAAACACCGCCAGTTCATCATCCAGCGGATCGTTCAGCATCTCGCGTCCCGCGCGCCGCCGCAGCAGGTCCACCAGCTTGTAGCGCGCAATGGCATGAATCCACGCCGTCAGCGGCTGGCCCGGATCGTAGGTATGGCGCTGGTTATGCACCGCGAGCAAAGTCTCCTGCACCAGATCTTCCACATCATCCGGCAACCGGGCGAGACGCGCGCGGAGAAAACCCCGCAGATGCCTGCTCAGATCTTTCAGGAACGCATGATAGGCCGCCTCATCACCACCCAGCCCGCCAATCAGCAATGCCCGCAATTGTGTTTCTCGCTCAGTCACGCTGCCTTGTCTTTCTATTCGTAGTCGGGGCGGGATTGGTTACAGTCCGGCGCAAAAATATTTCCCGGAAAATTCTGCCTGATTCCGTAACCATTTGTCTGCCGGACGCGAATTACCTTGCACACCGGCCAACATCGGTTGACCGGTCAACCAAGCCTTTACAGGAGATTTACAAATGTTCAAGCGCAACTTTGCAGCAATTATCACCACCGCCCTGCTGTCCGTTACCGGTGCCGTCCACGCCGCATCGCCGTTCCCCTCCGCCGCAGAAGAAGGTGGCGGATACTCGGTGAACGCCCCGCTGCCGGTCACTGTCAGCGGCCTGAGCGGTGCGAATTCGGTGTTCCCGTCAGCAGCCCGTGAAGGTGGCGAAGGCGACGCACAATACGCCAGCCGGATCACCCCGCGCAACCTTGATCGCAGCTATGCCGACGGCCGGAGCAGCGTGTTCCCCAACGCAGCGATGGAATAAGCCGGAATATTTTTCCGCCGGCTGTAACCAAAGGCGGGATACCGCCGAACTAACACC
>JBBQAO010000028.1:0-40271 GCA_038316355.1 Burkholderiales bacterium | reverse complement strand
ACCGTGCGGTCCAGGTATTCATGCAGGGCTGCAATGCTTTTGCGGATGACATCCAGTTGATGGATGATGAAATAGGTCGTGTCGCTGCCGTCAGTTTCGGTATGCAGATAGGCGCGCACATATTGTGAGGGCGCCTTGCGCAGCACATGCGAGATCGACAGGAATTCCATTAACCAGTAACCCTGTCGTGCCATGGCCCAGTAGAACAACGCGCGTGCAGTGCGACCATTGCCATCCACAAAGGGGTGGTCATAGCCGATCATGAAGTGGATCAGTATCGCGCGTATTACCGGATGCACAAAGGGTTCGGTTCGTTCTTGATCGTTGGCGAATTGACACAGGCGCTTCAGGCGCTGCGGCAATTCTGCGGCGGGCGGCGGTTGATGAATCAATGTGCCGTCACGGTGATCTTCGACGCGTGCGTCGTCGCTCAATCTCAATCTGCCGGCATCTGCGGCATCATCCAGCGTGCCTTCGGTCAGGATGCCATGCAGTTCAAGTATGCGTTCCGGAGTGAAGGGTTCGGCGCGAAATTGCCGGATGATCTCCATCGCACGGTAGTTGTTGAAAATCATCTGCTCGCTGCGGTCCTGCGGCTTGCGGCCTTCCTGCAGCATGGTCTTGGCGGCCTGGCGTGTGGTTGAGGCGCCTTCAAGCTGGCTGGATGTAATGGCCTCTTCGACCAGTGAGCGCCATATGTAGCGGTCGCGCTGTTCAGGCGTGGTCACGTCTGCTGCGCTGGCGATTTCACCGGCGGCATCACGGTCGATGTGATGCAGTGCCAACAGCACCGGCTCCGGCAGGCCGAATACAAAGGGCTTGCCGGCCTTGTCTGCGAGCAGCGGCAATGCACGACAAAGTGGTTGCCGGGCGACTTTCAGCGCGCACCACCAGTGCTCAATGGACAGTTCTGCCGGCGGCTTGAGATGGCGCAGCTCATCCCAGTGCAGATAGCGCCCGCCTGCCATTGGTGATTGCGCAGCGTTAAAAATCGATAGTAGCCCGCCGCTGGCGCTGTCTTTAAGCAAAGCCCGGTAGTCTGGGGGCGTGGCCGGTATCTGCAAGGCTTTCTACCAATTAGTTTCTGATTAGTAATTGATTGGTAGTGTATCGATATCCATCTACTGACTCAATGTCAATTGGTAATAACTTGGGGGAAGCTAATATTTATCAATTAAATCAATGGCTTGTAGTTTTTATCGGGGTTGGTGAGTACCCACTCGCCGGTATTACACAGCCCGCGCGTGGATTGGGCACTAAAAGCGGGACCCAGTGCGCCTGACAAAATGATCGCTCGCGCGTCGCCCGGGTTGTTCTGAGCACCATCGATAAGGTCAGGTCAAACGGTCATTTTCAGAGCCGCGACGCAGTGACGCAGCGCCAGATGAAACATCGCATCATGACCGGCGGTATTGCGCCGCCGTTCATGATGCGATCAGTTCTCGAACTTGATGCCGGCGTCGACGATGATCTTCGCGAACTTGGCCGATTCGCCGCGTATGAATTCGCGGAACTGCTCCGGCGTGGTGGGCGAGGGTTCGAACCCGGAAGCTCTCAGCTTGGCGGCCATATCCGGCGACTTCAGCGCCTGTACTGCTGCTGTGTTGAGCGTTTTCAGCACCGCTTCGGGAATGCCCGCGGGCGCCTGAAAGCCGAAAAAATTGACGAGTTCGAAGTTGCTGAGCGCCGGATGCTCGGAGATCGCGGGCACGTCCGGCAGCGCGGCGACGCGGGTGGTCGAGGTGACGCCGATCGGACGAATCTTGTTGGCGTCGATGAAAGGACGCGCAGCGCCGATGCTGACGAAAGTCATGGTGACATGATTGCCGGCCAGGGCGGCGAGCTGCGGGGCGGCGCCCTTGTACGGCACGTGCTCGATTTTTATGCCCGCCATCTTGTTGAACATCTCGCCGGTCAGTTGCTGCGGATTGCCGATGCCGCTCGACGAGAAGGTGAGCTTGCCGGGGCTTGACTTGGCGTACGCGATAAACTCGCCCACGGTTTTTGCCGGCACTTCCATATTGATCGCGAGCAGGTTCGGCACCTTGACCAGCAGCGTGATCGGCTGCAGTTCGCGGTCCCAGTCATAGGCCATTTTGTCTTTGTAGAGATGCGGATTCAGCGCAACCTCGCCCGAGTTGACGAGCAGCGTGTAGCCGTCGTTCGGTCCTTTGGCCACGAAGCCGGTGCCGATCATGCCGCTGGCGCCGGTGCGGTTCTCGACGACGACTTGTTGACCGAGGATTTTCTGCAACTGATCGGCCAACAGACGCGACGTGAGATCGGTGCCGCCGCCGGCCGGGAACGCGCAGACGATCTTGATCGGCTGCCGCGGATACTGCGCTTGCGCGTGAGTCTGCGCTGCGGGCGCGGCCAGCAGGAACAATCCCGCGAGCAGCAATGCGCTTTGATGCGCTACTTTCATTGGAATCTCTCCTCAAAGATTTTCAACGACGACACGGCCATTCAATCCGCAGATTTCCTGCGCACGACCGGCAAGACGGGGGACTGGCGTTGGCGCAGACTCTGCGCTCCGGCTCAGAATGCTGTCAAGGTTATTGAATTATCGGGGCCGGGTTGGATCGATGGAGAGCGGCGTGCCACGTCTTTCGGCACGATGCCGGTCTCGGCGAGCATCAGGATCGATGCCTTTTGCCTTGTGGATTTCGTCGAGGAAATCCACTGAGCGGCCGCCGCCGCGGAAAGAATCGTTGATGTCGAGAGCGAAGTCAGACACAAGGCGCACTTATAATTATTAATTAAATCAATTGCTTATGAATTTTCTACCGTAGCACCCACTGGGCTCATCAAAAAAACCCGGCAGCGGCGTGGCTGTTGCCGGGCAGAAATGCGGGTCAGTTCACATTCAGGGAGGAGAAGTGAAGGCCCGTGTGGTAGCAGGCCCCAAGGGGGGGTCCGGAAAATGGGGTCAGCACAGGTCTTGCAATCCAACATTCCCCTGCTGAAGCCCCTGCTGACGCGCGCGCCTCTCGCGGCAATTGATTGCCAATGCTTTTAGGTGATGGGCCGGCGCGCGGTGATTCAGGTCGGCAAAATTAATATTCAGAAAAAGTAAATGTGTGATTGCAAGACCTGGCCTTATCGTTGCCATTTTGCAACTGTCTTGCTGAATGTGTGATTGCAAGACCCCATCCTTCGTATGTGTGCTACCGAACAGAGCGCTCTGCAGGCAGTTGCCATCATAAAATCCAGAAAAGGTTTTGACCATTTTTGACCATCAGTGCGCCGAAGGGGATTCGCATTTGGCCCGGTGCTCAACAGATCCGGCACCTTTTTATTTTAGGGATGGGCAATGTCCGCAGTTTATCCGTTCAATCCAGCCCGATCCGATCCGGGGCGCGCCGCGTGTCAGAATTGTGGCCTGCTTTCATGGAGCCGGGCGGCCGCGCTGACTACGCATGTGGCGATGCGATTCAATGACCTGATTACGCACTATCGCCCGCTGGCCAGCGGCTCTTATTTGCATCGCGCCGGGCTTCATTTGACTGACTTGTGCGCAGTTCACAGCGGGTTCCTCAAAACGACTCTGGGCAACGCCAACGGACTGGAGCAGATTACCGGCTTCGTGATGCCCGGTGATCTGGTTGGGATGGATGCGATAGGCAGCGGCATGCACCTGTGCAACACCATTGCGCTCGAAAACAGCAGCGTTTGTGGAATCTCCTTTGCCGCGCTTGAGCGGCTTTGCCGTGAGAGCCCGGAATTGCAGAAACACTTTCACCGGATGCTCAGTATGGAGATTACCCGCGACCACGGAATCATGCTGCTATTGGGGGCCATGAGCGCAGAAAAGCGCCTCGCGGTGTTTTTGCTCAACCTGTCCAGGCGTTTCGGCCAACTGGGCTACTCGCCAACACGCTTCAAGCTCGCGATGACGCGCGATGAGATCGGCAGCTATCTTGGACTGAGCCTGGAAACCGTGAGCCGCACGCTTTCAAAATTCAACAAGGAGCAGCTCATTACAGTGAGCGGCAAAGAAATCCGGATCAAAAACCTTGACGGGCTAGAGCAGAATTTCGGCGATTACAAACAGCGCCGGTCTCCGCACGACACGGTAAACATTTCATCAAGTGGGAACTTTGCTTACGGCAATACCGCCACAGCGGGGTTTGAGCGACCAGGCAGGACCCCAAGTGACTAAAGCGCCTGCATTCCAAGACTCGAAGTACCGGCAAGACCCGAAGTACACCCGAAGTACCGGAGTCGAATTATGTTTAAAAGAAATCGACCCCGGTAACAATTAACCGCTGCCGCGCCCTTGGACGATAGGCCCTCGCCACTCAGCCCGGACTTCGCGGTCAGTTCGGACCAAATCGCGGAATTCAAATTTTACCAATGCCGTATCGCTCAAGTTTATGTTCATCGAGACTTATGCCGATACCCGCTCCCAAGGGCAAAGATATATGTCCTTTTGAAATATCGAGGCGACTTGTTGCAACCGTATCTTGAAATTTAAGTGGACCAACACATTCGAGCCCTGGAACAACGATGCGCGAAGTGGATGCAAGCATGATCTCTGCAATTGTGCTTGGATCAAGGCCAAAACCATGTCCCACCACCACCGGCAAGCCCGCTGCTTCGGCCGTTGCCAGCATTCGCGTAGCGCGAAGAATGCCGCCCGCCTGCTCAACACCAAATTTCACATAATCAGCAGCACCCGCTTTAATTACTTTGAGCAAACTTTCATGGCCGTCTATGGTTTCATCCGCCATGATCGGAATGCCGCCTTTACTGCGTACACGGACCATTCCTGCAATATCATTCTTCGGAACAGGCTGCTCAAAAAGCTGTAAGTCATATTGTTTGACGAGTTTACAAAGTTCCAGCGAAGTGTCGGCATCATACTGACAATTTGCGTCAATTCTGAGTTTCATGGCGCTACCGACGGCACCGCGAACCGCTGCGACGCGCTCGGCATCCGGCAACACTCCGCTGCCAACCTTAATCTTCGCTGAAAGAAACCCTGCTTTAAGCCAGCGTTTTGCTTCGATCGCAGCTTCGTCTGGTGGCAGCATGCCAATCCAGGCATTGAATTCAACTTTCTCAGTCACCGCACCGCCCAGATAGGTATGAACGGGGATATTGAGCATATGGCAAGCAAGATCCACACATGCCATCTCGACAACAACACCAACGCCACGCTGTTCCGGGGCAAGCACGTCCATCAACATCATAATCTGATGGACATTCAACGGATCTTGCCCCACTAATTTATCCGATACGCGTTCGCGTAACGTCGCCAAAAAATCAACAGCAGTATGCGGTGGTTTTGCAGAGGCTGAAGGCTCTAAACTGCTTATGCCAACCGTTCCGTCCGACGCTGTAAGTCGTAAAACGACGCATTTAACTTCTGCTTTGGAGATTCCGCCGCTAATGAATGTTCCTATCAGCGGCACCTTGACTCCAAAAATTTCAACTCGTTCGATAACATTTGGCATCACATATCGTCCTGAAATTTAAGATCAAAAGTTATTTTATTAGCAAGTCACGGGCCAGTCTAATCCCAGCCTGCGTGCGGGTCCGGTCATTGAACGAACTGCTGCATCTGGCGCTTGCCATTTGCGTGTGGTCACCCGGGCCCTGGCCGGCAGCGCCGCCGGGTCTGCCGACGGCCGGCGGTACGCAACCCGGACGCTTCCCGCACGGCGACCTTGATCCACCGTGGTGCGTAATCGCGACTGTCTGCTGTAACCCGAGTCGGATTACATAAATATATAATAAAAACAAATACTTATCGTGATTCTGTCGAGTCAGTGAGTACTCACTCGACAGGCTGATTGTTTACGCATTGTGCGGTGATGCGGCGGCGCACCAGGCATAGAGGACTACCCTTCGCAGTATTGACCGTCAAAAAGCCGCCACCCCCTGAGTGTAATAACGTAGCGGAAACCTCCCATAAAGTCGGGAGGTCGCGCTCATGTGTGTTGTGCGGGGGATCGCTACCATGCCGGTCAGTCAGGGACCGTTCGTAATATGGGCAACCCGGTGTTTTTGGTTCAGGCAGTCACTCATCGAGGTAACGAAAATGAAGCAGTTCAAAAAGCTGGCCTTTGTCGCACTGTTGGGTTTTGCAACCGCTGCCAACGCGCTGACGGTTACCGTGACCGGCGGATCGTTCAGCAGCCAGGCGGGTGCATACACCGTCGATTTCGGCATTTCGCCGATCAACAACTCGGCCCCGGTGGCCGGCGTCGCCGCGCCCGGCGATGTGCTGGTCAGCGGCATTGGTGGTGGCGTCAACTACAGCTACACCGATGGCGCTTTGTTCAACTTTGACGGCTCGTCGGGCCTTCCGAGTGGAATCTCCGCGCGTCCGGTTGGATCGACCGGCAATTTCTGGTCCATCGGCACCAGCCCTGATACACAGGACGGCCCCGGCATCGTTAACCTGGGTGCCGGCGTGTCCTACTACGGCTTTTTGTGGGGATCGCCCGATGCGTCCGGTTGGAATACGGTGAAGTTCTATAACGGCAGCGCCCTGCTGGCCACTTTCGACGGCAGCGCGATTCTGGTTCCGCCGAACGGTGATCAGACCTACGCCAAGTATTTCAACGTGTTCGCCGGTCCGGGTGAAGTCATTACCAGCATCAGCTTTGCTGCGAACCGCAACGCCTTCGAAACCGACAACCATGCATTCATCTCGGCTATTCCCGAACCCGAAATCTACGCGATGATGGGCTTGGGTCTGGGCTTGATGGGCTGGATGGGTCGGCGCAAGCGCGCGCTGTCCGCCGCGTAACCAGTATCTGATCCCGCACAAACCCCGCTTCGGCGGGGTTTGTTTTTTGGTCAGGCGGTTTTGGCGTGGCCGGTGGTGCTGAACGATGTGCGTGCCGCCAGCCGGGCAGCGAGCTGCGCCAGTGCCGGGTGTTTGCTGCGCCATTCGTAATCCGGCAGCGCGGAATCGATGTAGCCCAGCGCGTAGCCGGTGGCGATGTCAGCCAGTGTCAGGCGACCGCCAAAACACCAGTCATTGCTTCCCAGGTCTTTTTCCAGCAGCGCGAGGCTGCGGTCTATTTTTGATTGCTGTTTGGCGAACCACGCGGCTGAACGCTGTTTGTCGGCCGGCTCGCGGTATTCGTGATTGATGCTGACGGTGGCTTCAGCCACGCCGTCGCACAGTGCTTCCCAGCGTTTGACTTCGATGCGCGCTGCAAAATCCTCCGGGATCAGTTTCGGCCCGCTGCCGAAGGCATCGAGGTATTCGACGATCACCGGCGAGTCATACAGCGCGCGGCCGTCGTCGCGCACCAGCGTCGGGATCTTGGCCAGCGGGTTGAACGCCGGCACCGGTGAATCCGGCGTTGAGGCGCGTGCGATGATGTAGTCGTGCGCAATGTTTTTTTCAGCGAGCACGACGCGCACTTTGCGCACGAACGGGCTGCCTGGTGTGCCGAACAGTTTCATGGACCCTCCAGGGGTGCAGGGAATTCTAACCCTCCGGTGCGAGGTACGGGAGAGTCGATTCCGGATATTCGCCCTTGGGCGGCGCTCGCCGGCAACTAGCGGTCGTACTCGAACTGGGCAGTTTGGGCGCGGTTCACGGCGCTTTGCCAGTCGGCCGGCGTCGCTGCCCCGGTGTCATGCGTGTTCAGCAGCGCGACAATCACGCTGAGCGTGTCCTTGTCGAATACCGAAATTTCCTCAAGCCGGAATTCGCCACGCTGAATGCTCATCGCGGCCAGCAGCCGGGTGAGCAGTCGCGATTGTGCGAATGCCGGATTTGATTCGATGCGTTTTGCGGCGACATCCAGCGGATTTTCAAGCGCTGTGCCGGTCATGAAGCGTGTGAGGTGGCGCAGTGCGTCCTGAAAGCTCATAAAGGACTGCTGCTCAAGGGCTTCGGCCGCAGGGTCTGGCAGGGCGGTGGATCCGTTCATGCCGGGTCATGCTTCAGATGCAAATGAAACGGGTTGGACAACAGGTTGCCAACGCTCAGGCAGGTGGCTGCAACGGCGAGGGCAATCAGCGGCGAAAACGGATTGAACGCGGTGGGCATGCCGCCGCTGTCACCCAGCAGCGGCGCCAGCGCCATGCCGCCCAGCAGGCCGCCGGCCAGGCCGATGATGAGCGTGGTCACCGCGCCGCGTATTTCATTGGCATGAATAACCGTATGACCAAGCCAGCTGATTGCGCAGACCGCCAGTATCCAGATCGCGATGTTCATGTCGGCCTTTGCCGGAAACAATGGCTGTAAAAAAAACCCGGTAACAGCGGTGCTGCTACCGGGCAGAGTACGGGCTTCACAAGGGAGGAGGAGTGAGGGCCCGTGCGGCATTTGGAACGCCAGTGGAGGACTGATGTTCGCCACGACCGGAGTATCTGCCCACTGCTGCTGCGGGACTGTGCGTTGGCGTACGGTTGGCGTGCCGAGGCTGGATCGCAGGGGCCGGCGGGCGGCAGCTTGCACCAATGTCTGCCACCGCACAGAGCATATCGCCGGGCTGTGCCAGTCTTGGCGGGCTTGCCCGGTTGATGCGGGGACAAACAGGAGGTGGTTATGGAATTGATGAACATGATGGAGCACCCGACAGTCCGGTTGTGGCTCTTACAGGCAGCGGTGATCTTTTTTCTGCTGGGCGGCACTGCGCTGCTGGCCATCGGCTTATATCTGATCGTCAACAGTGCGGGCGCGCTGCGCCTGATCGGCAGCATGAATCGCTGGGTGTCGATGCGTGGTGCGTCCAAGCCGCTGGAGATCCCACGGGATACGCGGCAAGCGGTGCAGAAATACCGCTACTGGTTCGCCGCGGTTTTTGTGGCGGGGGGTGTGTTTGCGCTGTTCAGCCTGCTCGCGCAGTTCAAGTTCGATGCGGTGGTGACCCTGCTCGGCCTCAATGCCATGAATCCCCACCTTGCCGCCTGGATCGTTGACGCCCTGCGCTGGGTGCTGGTCGTGGGCAATCTGTTGGCGGTTGTTGCCGGAGTCATGCTCGCTTTTTTCCCGGATCACCTGGTCAAACTCGAAGCGCGCGGCAGCCATTGGTATTCGGAACGCAAAGCCACCAAGGGCGCCGATAACATGAATCTCAGGCTGGATGCGTGGGTGGCAGTTTATCCGCGCGCCGCCGGCGGGGCCATCGTGTTTTTTGCGCTGGGTCTGATCGGCGCTTTCGGGCTGATGCTGCCGCGGGTGTGGTAAACAGCGCGGGCATCGTGTAACGCCTGATATTTTTTGATTTTATCGGCTTTAACCGGCTTTAACCGGCGTTGATCTGCGGTTAACGTCTTCTGATTTTGATCTGGACCGTCAAGAACGGGGCGAGCCAGCCTCGTCGAGGCCCACGCCTTCGAGTGTGCCGAAGAGCTCTTCCAGTTTCTGGCGGTCAGCCTCCGGCAGCGGTGGCTGGAGGATGGCGCGGATGTTGGGTGCCAGGTGATCGGGGTTGCCGGTGCCGAACAGCACGACATGGGCGCCGGGTTCGTGCCGTGCATAACGGTAGGCGGCCTCGATGATGTTTTTTGCGCCGCCCTGGCCATGCAGCAGAAATTCCAGAGGCTGCTTTTTTTCCGCAAGCCACTTCGGCACCCGGCCCGCGACGGCGAGTTCGGTGATGTCGTCCCTCAGGCGCCCCGGTACGCTGAATATCGAGCGCACGGCAAACATCAGCAGCGTACCGATGTTTTTGGTGCGCGTCGCCGGAAACACGCGTTGCCGCGCATTCTGATTGAGCATGTGGAAGGCGACCATCATCACGTCAAAGCAGTCCTCTGCCAGCGCGCGGGCAAGCATGTCGTGCCGCGGATCGCTCATCGCGAATTCGGTGATGCCGAGGAAGCGGAACTTGCCTTTGTCCCGTTCGCGCAGCAGGACGGGGACGACTTCGGCCAGCACACGGTCGTATTCATCAGGGATCACGGTGTGCAGGCAGAACACATCGACATGGTCGGTGCCGAGCGCGCGCAGCGAGCGGTCGAGGCCGGCAAGGATTTCGGCCACGGAAAAACGGGTGCCGTCGCGTAACGACACCTTGTGTTTGGTGGAGATGATGACGGAGTCGCGTGCGCGGCCATGGATCGCCGCGCCGACGGCCGCTTCGGTGCCGTAGTACTGCGCGGTGTCGATGAAATTCACACCGAGGTCGAGCGCGCGGCGCACGATGTCCGTGGCGTGCGCTTCGCTGTGGCCGGTGCCCAGTCCGAGCCTGCTGCTGCCGCCGCAACCGAGTCCGGCAACGCTGACCTTGAGGCCGGTGCGGCCGAGGATGGTGTATTCCATGCCTAATGTTAATTCAAAAACAACAATTAAAACAATTGCTTATAAAATATTGCCGCAATAAAGTGACGGCGGGTAACTATTCAGTGCGAGCGGAAAGTCAAAAGCTTCCCTCACCCCGCCCTCTGCTCCGCTTCCAGTGTTCCCTTGTCCCGGAGGGAGAGGGAAGGTCGCTGAGTTTGCCGCACGCACTGAATAGATACGACGGCGGAATGAATGGCGGGAATCACTGCCGGGCAAAGGCTATGCGACCGGCCAGATGCGGCAACCCACCGCCGGCGAGTAAGGCGCGTGCTGGAGTTGCGGCACCACCCGGCCCATCCAGGTATTCGGGTTATCACGTTCGGCTTCGTGCGGTGCGAAATGCTGTTCGCGTAATTCGAGGCTGCTGAACTCGTGCAGGATCGCATGTTTGTAGCTGCCGACGGTGGCCAGCATTTTGCGCGCGCCGACGCAGCCGGGCAGAGTTGCCAGCAGCGGAAACCGCTGCTGCGCGTACCAGCCGCCGAGGTCGTCCTCGACGGCGGGTGTCGGCGCATTGTAGTTGCCGATCTGCACCACCGGCGCTGTGGTCAGGCCGGGGCCGCGTGTGCCGGCGTCCGGGCCGTCGATGCGGACTTCTTCGGCGAGGATGCAGGCGGCGGAATGCTGGCGCATGCCGATGTATTTTTTCGTTTCGGCATTTTGCCGTGTGGCGAGCTGGCCGGGGCTGGGATTGAGGAAGGTCTGGGTGGTCTCGCCGCCGAACAGTGCAAGATAACCGGTGCCGCGTCCGCCGTGGCCGAGTTCATAATGCGCCGCCCAGCGGTAACCGGGGCGTGACAGTTTCTCCGGAATATGGATGCGATGAAACCAGTCGCAGTATTCCGCTTTGTGCTCAGCGGCGATGTCGTACCAGATTGCCCAGATGCCCCGATCCATGTGTGCCCCCCTGTTGCGGGGATTGTAATGCAGGCCGGCCGGTGTCTTGTTCAAGCGCATGGTGTGGACATGGGCGCACTGGTATTCTGCCTGCAACGGTTGGATCACATCCACCATAACCCGGAGGATTACATGAGTATTCGCAAGTCAGAGTGTTGCGGCGTAAGCGATGGCGGCATCATTTTTACCGGCTGCAACATAAGCAATGCCGCACAGGCACACCCGGCGGGCGGGCGGCGCCGGCAGGTGCTGGTGAGTGGCAAGCGCATCAAGACCATCGACGTGCATGCGCATTGTGTGGTGGCCGAGGCGCTGGCATTGATCAACATGAAGGTTGCAGACCAGCGCGGCCCCGGCATCGGGGACGTGGGATCGCGCCGCCTCGCCGAAATGGACGAGCAGGGCATCGACATCGAGGCGCTGAGCATCAATCCGACCTGGTATCGCGCCGAACGCGATGTGGCGGCCGAAGTTGTCCGCATCCAGAACGAGCGGCTCGCGGAATATTGCGGAACCTATCCCGACCGTTTTGTCGCGTTCGCGTCGGTGGCGCTGCAATTTCCGGACCTTGCGGTGGAACAACTGGTGCATGGCGTGAAAAAACAGGGTCTGCGCGGCGCGGCGGTCGGCGCCAGTGTCGCGGGCGCGGAGTTTTCCGATCCAAAGTTCCATCCGTTCTGGGCCAAGGCCGAGGAACTGGGTGTGCTGATATTCATCCACCCGCAGAGCACGCCGCAACTGGAGCCGCGCTTCAAGGGCAACGGCTGGCTGTCGAACACCATCGGCAATCCGCTGGACACCACCATTGCGCTGTCGCACCTGATTTTTGATGGCACGCTGGATCGTTTCCCCGGCCTGAAAATCTGCTCCGCGCACGGCGGCGGTTTCCTGCCGTCGTATGCTCCGCGTTCGGACCAGAGTCTGCGCGTCGCCCCCGAGATGGATACCGGCGTGAAGCTGAAGAAAAAACCGACCGAGTACCTGCGCGACATGTATTACGACACGCTGGTGTTCACCGATGAAGCGCTGCGCCATCTGGCGGCGGAGGTCGGCGTCGACAAACTGGTCATCGGCACCGATCACCCGATCCCGTGGCAGGCCGATTCGGTCAACCACATCCTTAACGCGCCGGGATTCACTGACGCCGAGCGCCGGATGATGCTCGGCGAGACCGCGGCGAAGCTGCTGGGCATTCCGCTGTAAAATTTATATCCGGTTCTTTCACCGCGAATCTTTTACCGGTCTTTCAAACAGGAGGCTGTCATGGAACGCAAAAAAGCGAGTGATTATCCGCCGGAAGTGATGAAGCTGTTCGACGGTTATGTGCACGGCGCTCTGAACCGCCGCGAATTCCTCGACCGCGCCGCCAAGTATGCGGTGGGCGCGTTCACCGCAGCGGCGATGCTGGAGAGCCTGAAGCCGAATTTCGCTCTGGCGCAGCAGGTGGCGAAGGACGATCCGCGCATCCGCACCCAGTATCTGGAATACGATTCGCCGAACGGCTCGGGCAAGATGCGCGGTTATTACGCTGCGCCGGCTAATGCCAAAGGCAAGCTGCCGGCGGTGCTGGTGATCCACGAGAATCGCGGCCTGAACCCGTACATTGAGGATGTCGTGCGGCGGCTGGCGGCGGCGAATTTTGTTGCTTTCGGCCCGGACGCGCTGACGCCGGTCGGCGGTTATCCCGGTGACGAAGATGCGGCGCGCAAGCTGTTCGCGGCGCAGGACGCGAAAAAGCGCGAGGAAGATCTCTACCAGGGCGCGCAGTTCCTCCGGCAGCGGCCCGAAGCGGGAAAGCTCGGCGCAGTCGGTTTCTGTTTCGGCGGCCTGATCTGCAACCTGCTGGCGACGCGTATTCCTGAACTCGTGGCTTCGGTGCCGTACTACGGCCGCCAGCCACCGGCGGCGGAGGTGCCGAAAATCAAGGCGTCGCTGCTGATCCATTACGCCAGCGACGACGAAGGCGTCAACAAGGGCTGGCCGGCCTACGAAGAAGCGCTGAAGGCGAACAAGATCCGTTACACCGCGCACATCTATCCCAACACGCTGCACGGTTTTCACAACGATACGACGCCGCGTTACGACGAAACCGCGGCGAAACTGTCGTGGCAGCGCACGCTGGAGTTTTTTAACCAGCAGTTGCGGAGCTGAGCACGTCCGTGCCGCGTCTGCCGTTGCGCCAGGCGCGGGGGCTGGCATGCGGTGCGTGTTTGTTTGCCGCCGGCGCAGGGCTCTGTGCCGCGCAGCCGACGCCGGCGGAGTATCCGGCGCGGCCGATACGCCTGATCGTTGCCGAGTCGCCGGGTTCGGCCGACGAGTTTTTTGCGCGTTCGCTCGGTGCCGAGCTCGAAACGCTCTACGGGCAGCGGGTGGTGATCGACAGCCGTCCGGGTGCCGGCGGACTGATCGGCAATACCCTCGTATCGCAGGCGACGGCTGACGGCCACACGCTGGGCATGGTCGGCGTGACCCGGCTGATCACGGCGCTGATGCGCGAACAACCGCCGTACCGGGCGCTGGCGGATATCGTCGGCGTGGCCCATGTCGCATCAATCACCAATGTGCTGGTGGTGACCCCGCGAATACCCGTGCACAGCGCGGCGGAGTTTGTGCGTTACGCCCGGGTGCGCCCGGGCGAACTCAATTTTGCGTCGCTGGGCATCGGTTCGGCATCCCATCTGGCCGGCGAAGTGTTTTCACGGGCGCTCGGCGTGACGGCGGTGCATGTTCCGTTCCGCACGGTGACCAGCACGTATGTCGAAATGGGGCTGGGGCACGTGCATTACGCGGTGTTGACACTGCCCGCGGTACTCGCACCGTTGCGCGAAGGGCGGCTGCGTGCGCTCGCGGTGATGACGCCGAAGCGCAGTGCCGCGTTGCCGGCGGTGCCGGCGATCGCCGAAGTCGGCTTGCCGGAGGCGCAGTTCGACAGCTGGTCGGGCATTGTTGCGCCGCGCGGCACGTCACGGCGTATCGTTGAGCAGCTGCACGGCGACATTACGCTCAAGCTGCGCAAGTCGGCGCTGCGCAGGAGTTTCATGCTCCAGGGCGCGGAAACGGTGGGCGACAATACGCCGGACGGTTTCATGCGGCTGATGCAGAACGAGTATCTGCGGTACGAGGCGCTGATCCGCGCCGGCGGCATCCGGCCGGAGTGAGTGCAGCGACGTTTTTGGAAAGTCAGCGCTGTCTGCGCATTGATGTCGTGCCGGATCGTGCCATGAGCCACGCAGGGATGATGGCAAATACGTAGACGATGGCGACAGCGAGGAAACTGTCGCGAAATCCCATGGTGTAGGCCTGTGCGTGGATCACCTTGCCGAGGAAATCCAGCGCAGCCGGACCCTGCAGATCTTCGGGTACGCCCGCGCGGGCGAGCAGTGCTTCGATATGACGCAGCAGCTCCAGAGTCGTGGAGTTGGCGGCGGTCTGCATCGCGGTCAGCGTGTCACTGTGGAAAAAAGTCCGGCGGTCGAGCAGGACCGACAGCAGGTTGACGCCGAAGGCGCCGCCCAGCTGGCGCACGAAATTGATCATCCCGGCACCCTGGCTGAGCAACTCCGGCGTGACTGCCCGCATGGCGGTGAGGTTCAGTGCCGGTTTGATCAGCGAGATGCCGATTCGTGACAGCACGACTGCCCAGGCGATGGTCCAGAACGGCATGTTGGTGTCGACGCTGGCGAGCCAGAAAGCCGAAACTGCAAAGAACAGCAGGCCGGTGATGATCAGCGCTGTCGGGGAAATGCGGTCGCTCATGTAGCCGCCTATGGGCATCAACGCCCCCATCACCAGGCCGGCGGGCATCAGCAGGAGTCCGGCGGCGAGCGGTGTTGCGTGTTGTATGGTCTGCACGAACAGTGGCACCAGATAGGTGGAGCCGAATATTCCCGCGCCGTAGATCAGGCCCACGGCAGAAGCCGCCGCAAAGCGGGGGTTGGCAAATAGGCGCAGGTTGACCAGAGGGGCGTCAGCCCGGAGGGACCACACGATGAAGGCGCCGCCGGTGACGGCGGCAACCGCGAACAGCGACAGCACATAGTCCGAGTTCCAGCCTTCGCGCTGGCCGTTGGAGAGTGCGGTGAGCAGGGTGGCGATGGCGACCGACAGCAGCACGAAACCCGACCAGTCGAAACGCGCGCGGTCGCTGCTGCCTTCGCGTCCCGGCAGGAACAGGCCGCCGATGATGATGGCCAGCATGCTGACCGCCATCGGGGCGAAAAAAATGAACCGCCAGTTGAACAGGTCGATCAGCACGCCGCCGAGCGTCGGACCGATGGCCGGACCGAGGATCACGCTCATGCCGAAAAATCCCATTGCCGCGCCGCGCTGGTTTGGCGGAAACACCCGGAACAGCGTGTACATCGCCAGCGGCTGCAGGATGCCGGCGACGGCACCCTGCACGATGCGGGAGAAGATCAGCACGTTTTCGTTGGGAGCGAGTCCGGCGAGCATCAGTGCCACGATGAACACGGCCAGCGACCCGACGAAGACGTTGCGCTGGCCGAAACGCTGCATCAGCCAGGCATTGAGCAGCATGCCGACGGTCATGGCGGCGAGCGTGCCGGTGGACAGCCACTGTGCGCGGTCCTGGCCGATGCCGAATGCACCCATGATGTCGGGTATCGCGACGTTGACGCTGGTGGTGGTCAGCACTGCCGAAATCGTGCCCAGCATCACCGTGACCGTTGCGAGCCAGCGGTACGCCGGCCCGTAACGGGCGAACAGTTCTTCAGTCGTTGCGGCGGGCTGCAATGGTCACCTCGACCATCATGCCGGGTCGGAGCACAGGATCTTTCTGTGTGAGCTGGATGCGCACCGGCAGGCGTTGCGTGATCTTGGTGAAGTTGCCGCTGGGGTTGGGGTCGGGGATCAGCGCGAATTTGCTGGTTGCCGCACGCCCGATGCGGAAGATCTCGCCCTTGAAAGTGCGGCCGGGGTAGGCGTCGACTTTGATGTCCACCTCCATGCCCGGTTTCAGCCGGGCGATGTCGGTTTCCTTGACGTTGGCTTCGACCCAGATCGCTTCTGGATTGTGGAACATCAGGATGCGCTGCCCGGTCGAGACGTGTTCACCCTTGCGGACAAAGGTTTTGACCACACGACCGTTGTCCGGGCTGGTGATGACGCGATCGGCAATGTCAATGTCGCGGCGGCGGATTTCGGCGCGGATCTCATCGACCTGGCGTGCGAGAGTAGTGTATTGGTGTTGCATGACCTGCAGTTCGCGCCGGCTGCCGTGTGCGGCGGCAACGGTGCCGCGCACCGAAGCAATGTCGGCGAGTGCCTTGCGGTGGTTTTCCTGTGCCGCCTGGTAGGCGGTGCGTGCCCGCTCCATGGCCTGCGGCGAGAGCCATTTCGCGGCGGCGAGTTCGCGCGCACGTTCGTAGTCATCCCGGGCCTGCTTGAGCTGCGCATCAAGCGCGGCAGCCGCGGCTTCGGCGGCCTTCAGGCGATGGTTTTCGCTCTGGTACTTGCCCTCTGTTTCGAGATCGACCTGGCCGCTGCGGGCGCGCACTCCCGCCATCTGGCCTTCAACGGCCTGAAGACGTGCGACCAGCGCATCGCGCTGCAGCCGCGAATCACGATCGTCGATGTGGAACAGCAGATCGCCTTTCTTGACGATTTCGCTTTCAATGACGGGCAGTTCGGTGACCCAGCCCGATACGCGACTCGACAGCGTGATGATCTCGCCGTCGATCCGGGCGTCGTCGATGTAGACGTGGGTCCAGCGGAAATATGACCAGTGCACGATCCAGACCAGCAGACCGAGGGCAGCAGCAGCCAGCAGCCACGATTTGGGGCGGGCAAACCTGTTTGCCCGGACCGCGCTGTGTCCGGCTCGCGGCTGTACGCCGCTGGGTTCCTCGTTGGCCATGAAGGGTTGTCACTCGGACGATCGGGTTGTTGTGCCGCGATGCGTGGTGCACGCGGGTGCGGACGCCGCCAAGTCCGCTTTGTGTTTTGACTATTACTGATATATTTTCAGGAATGCAAGCAGACAGCGACAATAAGTCCGCTATGTGGGGACTCCGGAAATGGCGGCCTGATGCCGGTGGAGGCGAGTGGGCCGATCGTCATCAACAAAAAACCCCGCCGCAGCGGGGCTTTATTACGCGGTAGCCGTTGATCAGGTGCCGCGGCCCCACAGTCCGCAGTAGCGGCGCAGCACGAACGGCAGGTTGTTTTTGTAGCCGGGCCAGGATTCGTATTTTGGCAGCGTGACTTCCTTTTCCGCCGGTTCCCAGCATTTGCCTTCGCGCGCCGCAGTTTTAACGGCTGCAGAGGCGTCGCGCAGGAACTGCAACTGCGCACGCACGTCATCCTTGGTGCCGAGACGGCCGTTGGGTGCACCTGGATGGCCGGGGATCAGCCGCTCCCAGTCCATCGCCAGCATGGATTCGATGGATTTTTCGGCTTCGAGCGGATGGAAGTCAATCATGCCGCGGCCGGGTACCGAGCCCACCGGCAGGGTATCCACCACAAACAGGATTTTTTCCTTGGGCAGGCGCATGGCGATGGTGCTGTCGGAATGATTGAGGCCGTGGTAGGTCAGCTCCAGCGTGGTTTCGCCGAGTTTGATGACGCGTATTTTATCAATCACCTCGTCGGGCAGCGGCGTGTGCGGGTCCTTGATCACGGCTAGCCTTTCCTTCGCGCGCTTGTGGGCGATGATCTTCGCGCCGGCATCCTTGAACGGCTGGCCTCCGGCGATGTGGTCGAAATGGTGATGGCTGTAGATCAGGTACTTGATCGGCTGGCTGGTCACCTTTTTGATTTCTTCGATGTAGGTGGTCACCGCCTGCGGCCGGCCGTAGCCGATGGGGTCGGTGGCAATCACCCCGGCGGAGGTGACGACGAACATCGCCTGATGGTTGCCGTAACGGAAGACGTAGACGTTGTCGGTGCCTTCGACTTTGGTGGTGGCAAACAGCGGCGGTTTTTCCGCGGGCGCCGCGGCAGGCTGGTCCTGGGCTACGGCACTGACTGTGAAACTCAGGGCGATGACGGCAAGCATGATGCGCAACATGGTTTCCTCCGGAGTATTGCAGTCGGGCCTCTCCCGGCTGCATCGGCGCATATTATGCCCGTGGAAGATGCAGCTAAAGTTACCGGAATTTTGTCGGTTCGCGGGAATACGGGCTGGGCCGATCGTGTTTCCAGGCTCTGCCAAGCTTTACAAGCGCCGGGTCCACAGCGAGAATCATCAAGCAATTCAATAATTGTCAGGATCAATAATCCGGATGCCAAGAGGGGAGATCAGCATGTCAGCCAGTAATTACGTCCGGAGCGCCTGCGGTTTGTTAAGTCTTGCCCTGTTGGGTGCAATCTTCAGCGCTGCAGCACAGCAGAACTATCCGGTGCGGGCGATCAGGATCATCATTCCTTCCGGAGCCGGTGGCGGTACCGACTCGACGACACGCATGGTCACGCCCAAGATGGATGAGTTTCTTGGCCAACGGGTCCTAGCCGAGAACCGTCCCGGAGCCGGCTCCATTGTCGGCAGTGAAGCGGTTGCGCGTGCGGCGCCCGACGGCTACACGCTGCTGACGGCGATCAGCAGCATGACCATCCAGCCGTCGATGCAGAAGAATCTGCCCTTCGATCCGGTGCGCGATTTCGCGCCGGTCAGCCAGTTCGTGGTCCTGCCTAACATATTGGTGGGACATCCTTCGATGCAGCCGAAAAACATCAAGGAGTTGATCGCTTTTTCGAAATCCCGTCCCGGCAAGCTGGAGTTTGGATCGGCGGGCACCGGCTCCAATCTGCACCTGTGCATGGAAATGTTCCTGAGCATGGCCGGGCTGAAGATGGTGCATGTGCCTTACAAGAGCGCGAACACGGCCATTTCTGATCTGATCGCCGGTTATGTGCCATTCATGATCACCAACATGATCACCGGCACCCAGCAGCTTAAAGCCGGCCGCGTGCATGCCTATGGCGTGACCAGTGCCGCGCGCTCAAAGATTGCGCCGAACATTCCCACCATCGCCGAACAGGGTGTTAGCGGTTATGACGCCGTGCAGTGGTACGGTCTGATGGCGCCAGCGGGTACGCCGAAGGACATCGTCGCCAAGTTGCACAAGAGCGTGGTGTTCGCGCTGCAGGATCCCGGCGTGCGCGAGCGTTTCCTGGCCAGTGGTGCCGACCCGGTAGGCAATACGCCGGAAGAATTCTCGACGCTGGTGCGTTCCGAAGTCACCAAATGGGGCAAGGTGGTGCAGGCCGCCGGCATCAAACCGGAATAACCCGCTATTCCTGCCCCTCATGATTTTCATTCCCCTCTCCCACGAGTGGGAGAGGGGTTAGGGGAGAGGGAGGCAGTGGACGTCAAAATAACATCCCGTATCTGCTCTAACACCGCTTCTGTTTTCTGCATCACATCGTTATTCCAGAACCGCAACACCGTATAACCCTGACGACGCAGCCATGTGTCGCGTTGCTGATCGTAGCTCATCTGCTCAGCATGCTGGCCACCGTCGAGTTCGATGATCAGCCGGTGTTCCATGCAAATAAAATCAACTATGTAGCGGCCAGATTGGTTTCTGGCGTTTGAATTTCAAACCCATGTAGCGGTGGGCGCGCAGGTGGTACCACAGGCGTTGTTCGGCGGCGGTCTGGTTGGTGCGCAGGGATTTTGCTTTATGGATGAGCATTGCCCTCGCCCCAACCCCTCTCCCGCACGCGGGAGAGGGGCTATATGTCGAATCAATACGGAGTTTTGGTGATTCGTCCGCTGGCCTCGACAAACCAGCGTTCACTGGCGAATGGTTTGCCCGTCAGCCGCGCATTCATCCAGTCTGCCACCAGTACTGCAGGCGCGGGACCGAGACTGGCAGCGGGTACGTTGCCTACCGAGTGGCGGCTGTCTTGATACACCACCAGCCGTTTCGGACATTGCAGCGTCGCCAGCAGGCGCTCAGTGTGCGCCAGCGGGGACAGTTCATCGGATTCCCCGGCCACGCACAAATACGGGATGCGGATCTTGTCGGCATGGCCTTCCCAGGTCAGTGACTTGCGAAATTCGTCGAACGCGGCCTCGTCGGTGTAGCCGGACATGTACATAAAGCGCTGCTTGAAGGTGGGCGAGGCTTCTTCGAAGATGGTGTGGAATCCGGGCTCGAGGCAGGTGGCGGTGATCGCGCAGGCCCGGTAGCGGGATTCGCTGGCGCAGGAGATGGTCGCGAAGAACGAACCGAAGCTCTGGCCAACGACACCGATGCGCTGGGGGTCGATCTCCGGCCGCGTCACCATCCAGTCCATGATCGCGTGACCCGCCTCGATCCAGTTGGGCATGCTGACGGGGATGCCCAATACCGCGCTTTCGTATTGCCCCGGGCCTTCAACGCTCAACACGGCGATGCCGCGCGACAGCCAGCGGTCGCCGTACATCGCGACGCTCGCCTCCTTGAATCCGTCCATCCCCGGGATCGACACCACAGCCGGGATGCGCCCGCCGTTGTAGCCCGGCGGCAGATGCCACCAGCCGGGCAGCACCTTGCCCTGGAACGGGATCCACGCCGCCTCGACTTTGCGGTCGGCGTATTTGGCGTAATTCAGATAACACTCGCGTTTACGCAGGTTGAGCGCCAGGTTTTTTTCGTTGTTCTCGTCGTACGGCCATTGCGCGGCGGCATATTGCACGGCGGCGATGAAATAGTTCTGGCGCGCAGTGACCCATTCTTCAGCGGTTTCCGCCGCCTGTGCCTTGGCTTCACGACGGCGCGCAGCGGTTTCGAACGCGGGCGAGATGTCGGCGTGTTTCTTGACGCGGTCACGGATGGCGGCGAAGTCGGCGTTGGCCTCAGACCCGCAGGGCGCGTTGTAGTTGATGCTGCGTGGCTGGTCCCAGTCAATACCGACCGAGCGGATGACGTTGTCGATCAGCCAGCGTTGTTCGGTCCAGCGGCGGGTCACGGGCGCGTTCATGATGTGGGATTGCTCACGGTGGGGGACGAGCGGGCATTCTACTCACGCTCTGGAGCGTCGTGTATTGTTGCGGTCATTCCTTTTCGAGAGTTCACGATGCCCAACGCAAACAAGCCGCGGCAGACCGTCAGCATGATCACCTTCGGCGGCGGTTATTCGCTGCCGGCCTGGGTGGCGCAGCGCCAGGGATTCTTCGCAAAACATGGCATTGAGGTGAACATCACGCATACGCCGAATTCGGTGTTCCTGATGAAAAACCTGATCGAGGGCATGTTCGACCTGACCGTGACCGCCATGGACAACCTGGTGGCGTATCAGGAAGGGCAGGGAGAAGCAGAATACGCGGGCAACTGCGATCTGGTTGCCTTCATGGGGGTGGACGACAGTTTCCAGAGCCTGATGGCCTCACCCGACATCAAGTCGGTAGCAGATCTGCGCGGCAAGAAGATCGCAGTGGATGCACTGACCACCGGTTATGCCTTCATTCTGCGCGAGATGATCGTGCGCGCCGGCATGAGCGATGCCGATGTGACTTACGAACGCACCGGGGGCGGCCCGATGCGCCTGCGTGCGATGCTCGACGGAAATTATGCTGCGGGCCTGCTCGCCACGCCGCTGGACAAGATTGCCGCCGACCAGGGTTTCACCAAACTGGGTACGGCGCGTGAACTGCTCGGTCGTTACCAGGGGCGTACCGGTTTTGCGCAAAGGGCGTGGATCAAAAACAACCAGGCCGCGGTGATCGGTTTTATGCGCGGTTATCGCGATGCCATGGACTGGTTGTATGACTGCAACAACCGCAGCGCCGCCGCCGATCTGCTGATGGCGAACGCCAGTTCCATGACGCCGGAACTGGCGCGGTTGTCACTGGATATCCTGCTCGACGAGAAAGGCGGATTCTGGCGTGACCTTGCACTCGATCTCGAAGGCATCCGCACCGTGCTGGCGCTGCGCACGCGTTTCGGTGTGCCGCAGAAAACCCTGACCGATCCCATGCCTTATGTGGATCTGTCGCTGCACGATAAGGCTTTCGCGGGTCGCTAACCGCTCGCATCTTGAACGGCTTATTCCGGTTTGATACCGCTTTCCCGTGCCACCTTTGCCCATTTTTGCAATTCGGCCTGTACTATCAAGCGGAATTCATCGGGTCCGTTGCCCGCAACTTGGGTGCCGATGGCGGCGAGACGGGATTTCACGTCATCGGTCGCCAGCGCCTTGGCGGTTTCGCTGTGCAGTCTGTCAACAATGGGCCGTGGTGTTTTGGCCGGGACAAAAAAGCCGTACCAGACCCTGATTTCGTAACCGGGCAGGCCTGCTTCCGCCATCGTCGGCACTTCGGGCAGCAGTGCAAACCGCTCTTTCGCCGCGACGCCGAGCGCCTTGATTTTCCCCTGCTTCACGAATTGCAGCATGGCCGTGGGGGTGTCGATGTACATGGAGACTTCCCCGCTGATCATTGCCGCTGTTGCCGGTGCGCCACCCTTGTACGGGACGTGGGTCATGCGTATTTTCACCATGAAGTTCAGCAGTTCACCGGCGAAATGTGGCACGGTGCCGGTGCCACCGGAGCTGAAATTGAATTGCCCCGGTCGTGCTTTGACGTAAGCAATCAGTTCCTGCAGCGTGTTGGCGGGGACGCCGGTGTTGACGAAGATCAGCATTGGTGCCGACGCGATCATGGTCACCGGCTGCAGGTCTTTGTCGACGTCGTAGGGCAGCTTGCGATAAACGTTCGGTGAAATTGTCAGGGTGGTGCTGGTGACCAGCAGCGTGTAGCCATCGGGATTGGCCTTGGCGACGACGTCCGCGCCGATGGTGCCGCCGGCGCCGGCGCGGTTGTCGACGATGACCTGCTGCCCGATGCTGTCCGTGACGTGTTTGCCGATCAGGCGGCCGACGATATCATTCGGGCTGGCGCCCGGCGGGAACGGTACCACCAGACGTATGGAGCGGTTGGGATAGGTTTCCGCAGCCCAGGCGTTGGTCATCGCGGATTGCGCAAGCAGGGGAATCAGCAGCAGCGTACGGCAGCAAATGCAGGCGTTCAGTTTCATGTGCTCCTCCTTGTTTACCAGTCAACCCCACTGCCTTGGGCAGCAGATTCGGTTCTGATCGGTGGTCTTGTAGTTGTCGCATGAAATGCGTTGCTTGCGGTGCCGTGTTGTATCCCCTTGCCCAGACGCTACGGCACGCCAGAAGTATCGCCAGCGGCAGAGGCCACAGTCAATCGGAGATTGTGCATTGCTGGCGTTGGCGTGCCTTGTGCCAGAATGAACGTATATGCATCCCTTGTGCGCATCATGGAATCACAGCAAGACTGGAGGAGGTATGAGAAAAACGCTTGTCTTGATCGCGCTGGCTGCGATGGCCGCCGGCTGGACTGCGCTGCTTGCAGCCCAGCAGGCCTATCCTTCCCGTCCCGTCCGCATCATTTCTCCGTTTGCTGCGGGCGGCGGCAACGACATGCTCTGCCGCACCGTCGCGGCAAAACTCACGGAAAGTTTCAACCAGCAGGTCATCGTCGAAAACCGCATCGGTGCCAACGGCATCATCGGCACCGAAGCGGCGGCCCGAGCCGCGCCGGATGGTTACACCATCGTGCTGATTCCCAGCGGCCATGCTGTGAACGCGAGCCTGCGCAGCAAATTGCCTTATGACTCGATCCGGGACTTCACCACCATCACGCTGGTCGGTGCCAGCCCGCTGGTTCTTGCCGTGCACCCTTCGCTGCCGGCGCAGAACGTGATGGCGCTGGTGGCCTTTGCGCGGGCCCGTCCCGGGCAACTGAGTTATGTGTCAGCGGGGATCGGTTCCTCCGGCCATCTGGGCGGCGCATTGTTCGAAGTGCTGGCAGGCATCAAGATGCTGCATGTGCCCTACAAAGGCATGTCACTCGCGCTGACCGATCTGGTCAGCGGGCAGGTCACGATGACGTTCGGCACCAGCCTGTCGGTCATTCCGCATGTGAAGTCACGGCGGTTGCGTGCTCTGGCGAGCACCGGCGCGCAGCGTTCGCCGGCATTGCCCGATCTGCCCACTGTCGCGGAAATGCTGCCTGGTTACGAGGCCAGCCTGTGGTACGGCTTTGTCGGCCCGGCGCGCTTGCCGGCGGACGTCGTGCGCAAGCTCAATACGGAGATCGTTGCTGTGCTGAAACTGGCCGATGTCCGCGAGCGACTCGCCAGTCAGGGCGTCGATGTACAGTCCAGCACACCCGAGGAATTTTCCAGAATGCTGGTGGCGGATATGGCGCGTTGGGCGAAAGTGGTGGAACGGGCGGGCATCAAGGTCGAATAAGACGGGGGCATAAATGCCTCTGCATAATCAGGCCCTGCGGATTATGTTTTGCGCATTACGTTCTACGCATTACGTTTTATGCACCACCGGTGCCAGCATGTTCTGGTCGATCATCACGTCGATCACCGCCGGTTTGCCGCTGGCAAACGCGCGTTTGATGGCGCCTTCAAGGTCGCCCGGCCGGGTGACCTGTTCGCCGTGGGCGCCGAACACCTTCGCCAGTGCGCCGAAATCCGGATTTTTGTAGTTGACGGCGAAATAACGCCCGCCGAAGTGTTCGTTCTGGAACGCGCGTTCATTGCCCAGACCCTGGTCGTTGAACACGACATAGACCACGGCGATGTTTTCGCGCACTGCGGTTTCGAGTTCGCCGATGTTGCACATCGCCCCCATGTCGCCGCCGGTGCACAGCACGGGGCGGTCGGGCCGTGCGAGTTTGACGCCCATCGCGATCGGCAGCGCGCCGCCGACGGCGGCCCAGTCATCCATGCAGAGGAAGGTGTCGGGCTCGTAACTCTTGAAATAACTGCGCACGTGTTTGCCGCCGTTACCGGCGTCGACGACGAGGATGCCGTTTTCGGGCAGTGCCTTGCGGATAGTGTGCGCGACGAACTGCGGCTGGATCGGTTCTGCGTCGGGCTTGAGGACCTTCTGCAGTTCGGCTTCGCCTTCGGCGCGCAGCTTGGCGACGTCAATCCAGGCCTTGCGCGGCCCGCCCTTGGCGGTACGGGCTGCACGGGTGGCGAGGCCGTCGATGAAACTGGTCGCGGAGCCGGCGATGCCCAGTGTCACCGGGAACACGATGCCGATCTGGCCGGCGGCGGAGGTCTGGTGAATGATTTTCGCGCTTTCACTGAAGATGCCGTACTTGTACAGCGTCGAGAACACATCGAAGTGCGCACCGACGGCGATGATGACGTCGGCCTGGGGCGCGGCGCGGTTGGCGCTGGTAAAACCGTTGCGGCCCAGCGGGCCGAGCGCCATCGGGTGCACAGACGGAAAGGCGTCGGGTGAATATTGGAGTGCGGCGGCGGGGATGCCGGTGGCCTCGGTGAGTTTCTGCATCGCCGCGACGGCTCGTTCTTTCATCACGCCGCGGCCGATCACGAACAGCGGGCGTTCGGCCTTGCTGATCAATGCCCACGCGGCGTCGATCTGCGCCGGGTCGCACACGGCGGGCACGGTGTGGCGATAGGCTGCGGGCGCGGGGGTCTCTGCAGCAATCTGCTGCAGCAGCACTTCGCTGGCGGATTCGATATGCGTGGGGCCCTGCGGTTCGGTCAGCGCAATACGAAACGCCTTGCGCACGGCTTCCTGCACCTTGTCGACGTAGGGAATGCTGTAGGCCCACTTGGTGATCGGGCGCATGAACGGGATCTGGTCCATGTCCTGGGTGGCGTCGCGTTCGCGCATGTTGCTTTCCTGCACGCCGGTGATGCTGATCACCGGCACGTTGCCCTTGAATGCGGCGCCGATGCCGGTGACCATGTTGGTGATGCCGGGACCTTCGGTGACGGTGACCACCGAGGGTTTGTTAGCGGCGCGGGCAAAGCCGTATGACATGAACGCGGCGCCCTGCTCGTGGCGGGTCAGGATGAAGCGGATCTGCGGTGTGGCGCGCAGTTCGTCGAGGATGGCGAGGTTTTGCGTGCCGGGGATGCCGAAGACGTGGTCGATGCCTTCGCGCAGCAGTCCATCAACCAGGGCGCGGGCACCGGTGATGGTCTTGACGGATTTGCGCTCAGTGGTATCCATGGGGTTCCTTTATATGGCAATGATGATGTGGCCGTAACGAGGCGAGCCGGCATGGTAGCCCAAAAACTGCAACAGACTGACATCGGGCATGTAAGGATTGCAGCGGTCCACAACATGCACCATTGCGGCATCGTGTTCCACGATAGGCAACTGCAGCGGTTTTTTTGCGGCGCACGGATTGTTTTTCAGGACGCACGATGCTCCAATGACGGTAGCGGCCTTAAACAAATTTGAGCAACATTGCGCAATAGTGCCGCATACGAGAGGAACCACATGTTCATATACAAGCTGATCCATCCCGCCGCCGGCCTTGCACGAGTACTGCTCGCGGCCGTCGCCGTAGCCACCGCAGTGCCGGCCTACGCCCAGTCCTTCCCGACACGCCCGGTGCGCATGATCGTGCCGTATCCGCCTGGGGGAGCCAACGACATCATCGCGCGGCTACTGTCGCCGTCACTGACCCAGCAACTGGGGCAGAACGTGATTGTCGACAACCGCGGCGGCGGCAATACGCTGATCGGTTCCGAGATCGTAGCGACATCGGCGCCCAACGGTTACACGCTGCTGGTGGTGGCCGCTGGCCACGCGGTCAATCCGGCGCTGTACAAAAAACTGCCCTACGATACCGCGCGTGATTTTGTGCCGGTGGCATTGTTCGGTGACGGTGCCTATGTGTTTGTCGCACATCCGGGCACTGGCGTGTCGTCGAACACCGAGCTGATCGCGCTGGCGAAAGCCAAACCGGGACAGGTGACTTACGCGTCGTCGAGCACCGGCAACCTGACGCACCTTGCCGCGGAACTGTTCAACTCGCTGGCCGGCATCAAGATGCTGCATGTACCGTACAAGGGCGGCAATCCGGCGATGGCCGATCTGCTGGCGGGCCGGGTCAATGTGTTTTTCTCGACCGTCGCCGTGGCACGGCCGCATCTGCAGTCGGGCAAGATTCGCGCACTCGGCGTGACCACGCCCAAACGCACGCCGGCGCTGCCCAATGTACCGCCCATCGCCGAAGCGGGTCTGCCTGGTTACGCGGTCAGCGGCTGGTACGGACTGGTTGCCCCCAAGGGCACGCCAAAAGGCGTGATCGACCGGCTGCATGCGGTGATCCAGGTCGCGTTGCGCCAGCCGGAGACCAAGGAGCGGCTGCTTGGCGTCGGGGTCGAGGCGGCGGAGGTTTCGTCCGCGGAGTTCAGCAAACTGATCGACGCCGACATCGCGAAATGGATCAAGGTGGCGAAGCCGCTGAACATCAGTATGGATTGACTCGGTTTTGCGAATAATAAAAAACCCCGCCGCAGCGGGGTTTTTTAATACAGGAAAACTTTAAGCGGCTTTTTGCAGCGCCCGCAGCTGTTTGGCGATGAAGGCCTTGACCATTTCGTGCGAGCGGTCGGCATCCGGGCTGGGCACCGCAGTCCATTCGTGTTCGCAGTCGGGGAAAATTTCGAGCTGGCAGTCGCCGCCGGCGGCACGGTAGGCGGCGGCGAATTTTTCCTGGATCACCGGAATCACGTTGTCATCTGCGCCGCCCTGCATGATCAGCATCGGCAGCAGGGTGACCTTTTCCTTGCGTTCGAGGATTTCGTGCGGGTTGCCGTCATGGATGCTGTCCGCGACGCTGAAGTAGGTGTCGGACTTTTTCATCATCTCCTTGTTGCCCTTTTTCTCGGCCTGGCCGCGGCGGGTCACCGGATTGCTGATCGGCGAGCGCGTGGCGACGTAGGAGAAAGTGGCATCAAGGTTGGGTGCTTCCGGCAGCGGGATCGCGGCGTAGCGCGCGTCGTGCTGGCGCATGCCGAGCAGCTGGGCGATGTGACCGCCGCTGGAGCTGCCGAGCACGCCGAAGTTGGTAGGACCACCGTTCAATTCCTTGGCTTTGTGTTTGAGCCAGCGCAGAGCGTGGTTCGCGTCCTGCACCGAAGCCGGGTAAGGCGCCTCGTCGGACAGGCGCAGGTCGGGCGATACCACCAGCATGCCGGAGGCCGCGATGGCGCGCGCCATGGGTTCATTGGCATAACGGTCCTTGCGGCTCCACGCGCCGCCGTGCAGGTCGAGCAGTACCGGGAACGGCCCCGCGCCCTGCGGCTGGTAGATGCGTGCAATCAGCGTGCGCTGGTCAGTCTTGCGCAGCTCCACTTCCCGGACTTTGACGGCGAACAGGTTGGCCGGGTTATAGGCGAGTGTCATGGCAGTTCCTCCAAGTGGGGCGGGTCGCGAAGTGCAATATGATAAGCCTTCACGCGCATTCCGCGTGACCCGCAAAACGCGGAGAAAGTCCACATTAAATTACGGAGAATCACCATGCTTTGGGCCATAGTCTGCGTCGACAAACCGAACGCCGCCGCCATCCGCGATTCCGTGCTGCAGCCACACCGGGATTATCTCGCCAGTCAGAAAGCCATTCTGGTGCTGGCCGGGGCGACACAGAACGACGAGGGTACGGCGGCCATCGGCAGCCTGTTCATCCTCAATGTCAACAACCGTGCTGAAGCGAAAAAATTCTCCGACGGTGATCCGTTTACGCAAAAGGGTGTGTTCGCCAGCCTCACCATCACCCGCATGCGCAAGGGGCAGTGGAATCCGGATGCGGCGGAAGGGGCCTGACCCGGCGGTTGATCACGCACGCGACAGGAATGTTTTGTGATGAGCAGCGAACGCTTCTACGCCGCGTTGCCGGTGATCACCGACTTCGAGGCGATCACGCGTGCGGAGAGTTATGTGGCATTGCCCGACGACTGGCATGTCGCGCTGTGTGATGTGCGCAATTCCACTGCCGCGGTCGCCGACGGCAAATACCGCAATGTCAATTCGATTGGCGCTGCGGCGATCACCGCGATCATCAATGCCGCGGGCGACACCGAAGTGCCGTTCAGTTTCGAGGGCGACGGCAGTCTGGTGTGCGTGCCGCAGCGGCTGCTGGAAGTGACGCGCGCCGCACTGGCGAAGACGCGGGAGGTTGCACGCGACGCCTTTGGCCTCGACCTGCGCATTGCCACGGTGCCGGTGACGGCCATCCGTGCCGCGGGGTTTTCGGTACAGGTGGCGCGCTATCGCGTTTCCGGGAACTACACGCAGGCGGTGTTTTCCGGCGGCGGGATTTCCTGTGCCGACAGCCTGATCAAAGACCCGGCTACCGAGGCGCAGTACGCCATTGCTCCGGGCAGCATCGAGCCGCGCGGCAGTTTCGACGGGTTCGAGTGCCGCTGGGAAGACATACCCAGCCGCCATGGCGAGACAGTAAGCCTGATGGTGCTGGCGCTGCATTACGAACCCGAGCGCGCGGCGGCTGTGTATCGCGAGGTGATCCGCAAGGTGCACGGGATTTACGGTGACGAAGAGGCCTGCCATCCGGTGTCGGTGCCGGAACTGGCGATGACGCTGAAGTCGGACCGGCTCGCCGATGAGCTGGGCGTGCGTACCGGAAAGGCGGGGGGATTTGACCGCTGGCGTCGCTTGATGCGGACGCGCACGATCGTGCTGCTCGGCAAGGTGTTGATGCGTTTCGGCATCCATACCGGGGAAACGGACTGGAACCAGTACAAGGCCACGCTGGCGCGCAATTCCGATGTGCGCAAATTTTCCGATGTGTACCGGCAGATTCTCGCCGGGAACGAGGCGCAACGACTCGCGCTGGAGGAATGGCTGGAGCAGCAGTTCAAGCGCGGCCAGTTGCTGTATGGTCTGCACGTGACCGATCGCGCGCACATGACCTGTCTGGTTTTTGATTACTCGGGCCGCCATCTGCATTTCATCGACGGCGCCGACGGCGGGCTGTTTCTGGCGGCCAAGGCGTTCAAGGAGCGCGCCAACCAGTACCTCAGCCGCACCGGGGTATAGGCGAGGATCGCTATAAGTATTTGTTTTAAAATGTAATTTTGTAACCATTGTCGGGGCGCCGATTTTGCCTTCAGCGGTAACGCCGTGTGCCGTCGCGTTAATAAAAACCCGGACACCGATCCGTTGCCACCAGGGAGAGAGAGTCATGACCCATGCACTGACAAAGCTGCTGTTTGCCGTTACCGCGCTGGTTTCGCTGCAGGTCGCGGCACAGGAATATCCGACGCGGTCGATACGGGTGATCGTGCCATTTCCGCCGGGTGGCGCGGCTGATACGATGGCGCGGCTGATCGCGCCGCCGATGTCCAAGGCGCTGGGGCAGAACCTGGTGATCGAAAACCGACCGGGCGCCAACACCGTGATTGCCACGGAAGTCGTGGTGCGTGCGCCGGCCGATGGCTACACCATGCTGGTGATGGCGACGAGTTTCACGGTGAATCCGTTTGCGTACAACAAACTGCCGTACGACACGCTGCGCGATTTCCACGGCGTGACGCGCATGGTCTACAACCCGCTGATTTACTGTGCGCATCCGTCGCTGCCGGTGAAGAACATGAAGGAACTGGTTGCATTGGCAAAGGCAAAGCCGGGCCAGTTGACCTGGGGGGTGTCGAGCATCATCGGCGGCGGGCGCATTGCCGGCGAACTGTTCAAGGATGTCGCTAATATCGATATTGTCAATGTGCCGTTCGGCGGCGGGGCGCCGGCGACAACGGCGATCCTCGGCGGCCATATCACGCTGCTGGTCGGCAACGTGCTCGACTGCTCCCAGTACATTCCAACCGGGCGTCTGCGCGGCATCGCGGTGACATCGGCGCAGCGCGCGTCCAATTTGCCGAATGTGCCGACCATTGCCGAGTCCGGCTGGCCGGGATTTGAATCGCTGAACTGGTTCGGCATCATGGTGCGCGCCGGTACGCCGCGTCCTGTCGTCGAGCGGCTGTCTGCGGAAGTCGCCAGGGCGCTGAAGACACCGGAGGCGGGTGCGATCCTGGCCAGACAGGGATTCTCGGAAGGCACCATGTCGCCCGCCGATTACGATGCCTATATCCGCAACGAGATGCAGCGCAACGAAAAAATCCTCAAAAAGCTGAACCTGAAACTCGATTAAGGGTGCAGCAGAAATGGAGGGCGCGGTCCGTTGCAGGCCGCGCCGCCGCTAGCGCAGTTTCTCCAGCGCTTCCAGCAGTTCGTCGTTGGGCATGATGCCGCGCGGATCTTCGACCTTGGCGTAACGGACGATGCCTTCGCGATCGATGATGAACCACGAGCGCTTCGCGCGCAGGTAACCGGCGATGCGTTGATCATTGGCCAGCGCCGGATTGTCGTTGAGCACACCATACGCGCGGGTCATCACCCGGCGCGTGTCGCTCAACAGCGGGAACTTCAGGCCGAGTTTCTCGGCAAACACCGTGTTGGCGGCATTGAAATCGACACTGATGCCCAGGACCTGGGCATTGGCGGCCTCGAACTTGGGGAGATCAAGCTGGAAGGCCACAACTTCGGTGGTTCAGGTATCGGTGAAGGCCGCGATGTAGAAAAACAGCACCACGTTTTTCTTGCCGGCGTAATCGGCCAGCGCCACCGGCTTGCCGGTGGTGGAAATCACCGAAAAGGCCGGAGCCTTGTCACCGACTTTCAGCGTTTGCGCCGCCGCAGCTCCGGCAAACAGTGCCGCGCTGCCCAGCAAACCGATGGCCATCCAGCGTTGCAACAATGACATGTGGAACATGAAGCGCCTCCAGTGGTAGTGAGGGATTATTTTTTGGCGAGGTTGCGCGCGTAATTACGCAATACCTTGCCGTCGAAATCGATATGGCCCAGGCCGCGCGCGTTGATCATGCCCTTGCTGTCGACGATCACTGTGGATGGTACGCCGCGCACGCCGAAGCCGCGGGCGACGGTCATGTCCTGGTCGAGCAGCGCGGGCATGGTGTAGCCGCCCTTGGCAAATACCGGATTGACGGCTGCGGCGCCGGTGCCGTCGATGGAAATGGTGATGACGTTGATACCGTCTTTTTTTAACTCGTTATGCGCCCTCTGCACGGAGGGCAGCTCGCTGACGCAGGTACTTCACCATGAGGCCCAGAAACGGATGATGGTGACCTTGTTGCGCAGATCGGCATCGCTGCCCCCGGTGTTGTTGAGACCGGGGATCTTGAAGGCCGGCATCGGCACCGGTTGCGGCAGCGGCACCAGCGTGTCGGCGGCGACTGGTTGCGTCGCGACGCCGAGCATGAATGCGGATGCGGCAATAAGTGTTGTAAAACGTGTTGCGGTCAGGCGCATGAGGACTCCTGTGGTGAACACTGCTGTGGCATGCGGTGCTGCGTGATAATTCTAGTCTGATTGCCGGCGCAGCGGTTGCGATGATTCCACCCGCCAGTTGTCATGGACACCACCCCGGCAGTCGCATCTGCGCGACGCCGGGATGCGTGCGGTTTATTGCGGTTCGATGCCCGCAGCCTTGGCGATGCCGACCAGGCGTTTGACGTCGGCGCGGTACAGTTTTGCCCATACCTCCGGCGGATCGCCGTTCGGCTCGTAGCCGTTGTCGACAAAATGGGCATTGATCTTCGGATCCTGAAGGGCCTTGCGGATGGCCTGTTGCAGCTTCACGGCAATGGGCATCGGCAGTTTGGCGGGACCGAATACGCCGTGCCATCCTGCGTCGGAGACATAACCGTTCACTGTTTCACCAACAGTCGGGATGTCGGGCAACGAGGACAGGCGTTTCGCGCCGGTAAAACCGATGGCGCGCACGCGGCCGGCCTTGTGGTGCGGTACGCCCACCGAACCCGCGGGGAAATGCACCTGCACTTCACCGCTGATACAGGCGGCAACCGCTGGTCCGCCGCCTTTGTAGGGCACGTGCAGCATGTCGACCTTGGTCATGCTCGCGAGCAGTGCGCCAGCCAGGTGCTGGCCGTTGCCGACACCTGCGGTGCTGTAGCGCAACTGTTCTTTTTTGGCGAGCGCGATCATTTCGGACACGTTTTTGACCGGCACTTTCGGATTGACCACCAGCAGGTAGCCGAGGCCGGTGGCGACGTTGGTGATCGGCAGGAAGTCGCGGACCACGTCGAAGGGCAGATTTTTGACGATGGCCGGATTCACCGCGAAGCCAAAGGAGGTATTCATGATGGTGTAGCCGTCGGGATTGGCGTTTTTGACGGTATCCGCGCCGACAATGCCGTTGGCACCGCCGCGGTTGTCGATGACAAAAACCGCACCGAGTTCGGTTTCGACCTGTCTGAACAGCACGCGCGAAAATACATCGACGTTGCCGCCGGCAGGAAAGGGCACGATCAGCCGGATCGGCCGGTTCGGGTATGGCTGCTGGGCGATGGCATGGCCCGCGAGCGCAAGGGCGAGCAGGCCGATTATTGCGGAAGTACTGCGGCGCATGATTTCTCCTCCGATGTTTTAGGACATGGATGCCGGGTGCGCGGGTTTTTTGGATGCGCATCACCGACGAGTTTATTTTAGAGGTTCCGGCGGCAATGCAGGGAATAAGTTTTCGCGCGGGCCGTGCGGAGCCGGAATCGGGTAATCTGCGCGCTCGAAATCAGTGAATGAATGACTTCAGACAAGGGGAGTGAAATTGGCAAAACCGGTCGTGCTGGTTACCGCGGCAACCGTCTCCGATTTGGCGCAAAAGCTGCTGCGGGAGGGAGGTGCCGATATTGAATTCATGCCGGGCACCGTTGATGAGGATGCGCTGGTGGCGGTGTTGTCGAGGGGAACGGTGGCTGCAGTACTGCTGCGCGGCTCCCCGCCGCTGACGGAACGGGTGTTCGCCGCAGCGCGCGGTCTGAAAATTGTCGCCAAACACGGCGCCGGCGTCGATTCGGTGGACTTGGCGGCGGCCACAAAACACGGCATCGCGGTGATGGTGGCTGGAGGCGCCAATGCCGACGCGGTGGCCGAACATGCGCTGACGATGATGCTGTGTCTCGCCCGCGAAATGCCGCGGTTTGACCGCGAGACGCGCCGGGGCGCATGGCGCGACCTGAAACACTTTATCCGCGAATTCCACACCCTCACCGTCGGCATTCTCGGCTACGGCCAGATCGGCAAGCGTACCGCACGGCTCGCGCAGGCTTGTGGCGCGCAGGTGGTGATCCACACGCGGTCCGGCATCACGTCGCCGACGGGCATGACCCTCGAACCGGATCTCAACCGGTTCCTCGAGACCGTCGATATTCTCAGCCTGCATTGCCCGCTGACCGCCAAGACCCGCGGCATGATCGGCGCCGCGCAGTTCGCGCGCATGAAACCGGGTGCGTTTCTGGTCAATACCGCACGCGGGCCGGTGATCGACGAGCCGGCGTTGGTGGACGCGCTGAAAAACGGCAAACTTGCGGGCGCCGGGCTGGATACGTTTGCGACGGAACCGCCCGATGCGGCGAACCCGCTGTTCGCGCTGCCCAACGTGCTGGTGACGCCGCACATCGCCGCAGCGACCACCGATGCGATGGTGCGCATGGGTACGATCGCCGCCAGCAACATCGTCAGTTACCTGTGCGGAAAGGTCTACGACCCGCCTAATTTCCTGAATCCGGAAGTGTTCAAAAGCGCTTCAGTTTAAACAGCGCAGAACGCATTGTGGTCGGTTGGTGGCGCAGGGGCCGGCTGCCATGTTCAACTATCGGGCTCAGGCATCAGGCTCAGGCATCAGGTTTAGATTCACTTACCCGGGGATACAAATGGCCATAGACAAAACTACGGACAAAATACTCGCTAATAAAGAAGGTCCGATCGGTTTCCTGATTTTCAACAATCCGGAGCGCCGCAACGCGGTGTCGCTGGAAATGTGGCAGCGGGCCGGTGAGGTGCTCACGGAATTTGCCAACGACGACAGCGTCAGAGTCATTGTGCTGACCGGGGCGGGTGACAAATCCTTCGTGGCGGGCGCCGACATTTCCAAGTTCGAGGATGAACGCGCCAATGCCGAGGCACAGGAAAAATATTCCAGGACATCATCGGGCATGCGCCGCATCCTGCGCGAAATAGGCAAGCCAACCATCGCCATGATCCGCGGTTATTGCATCGGCGGCGGCATGTCGCTGGCGCTGAGCTGTGACATGCGCGTCTGCTCCGATGACTCCCAGTTCGGCATCCCGGCGGCGCGACTCGGCATCGGTTACGGCATCGAAGGCCTGGGCCGGCTGGTCGAGCTGGTCGGACCGTCCGCGGCCAAGGAATTTATCTACACTGCGCGCCGCTACAAGGCCGACGAGGCGCTGCGCATGGGCATCGTCAACCAGGTGTTTCCGGCGCAGGCGCTGGATGCCGCCGTTCGCGAAATGGCAAGCGGCATGGCGGACAATGCGCCGTTGTCAATCCTGACCGCAAAACGCGTGGTTGATGAACTGATGAAAGACCCCGCCAAGCGCAATGTCGCGTTGTGCGAACAACTGGTGAATGATTGCGGTGCCAGCGAGGATTTCATCGAAGGACGCCGTGCCTTCATGGAAAAACGCAAACCGGTGTTCAAGGGGCGCTGAACATGACAACACAACGGAATTCCGGATGGCGCAGATCCGGGGTGGCTGCAGCCGCAGTGTTGTTTGCGGCATGGGGCAGCGCGTCGGTTGCTGCGGACGCTCGCCCCGGTGATTATCCCAAGCGCCCGGTGCGTTTTATTGTTGCGCAATCGGCTGGGGGCAACGCGGATTTTGTCGCGCGGATGGTTGCCGGTGAGCTGACCAAACAGCTGGGGCAGCAATTTGTCGTCGACAACCGTGGCGGCGGGGGTGGTGGTGTGCTTGCCGCTGAACTGGTGGCGCGGGCGCCGGCAGATGGCCACACGATGCTGCTGGTCGGCAGTTCCTTCGGTGTCAACCCGAGTATCTACAAGAAATTGCCGTATGACTCGGAGCGTGACCTGGCGCCGATTACGCTGGCGTCCACGGCAACGCAGATACTGGTGGTTAACCCGTCGTTACCGGTGAATACCGTCCAGGATCTGATCAAACTCGCACAAGCCAAGCCTGGCGAACTGAATTTCGGCTCATCAGGCAACGGCGGCGGACCGCACCTGGCAGGGGAGTTGTTCAACCTGATGGCCAAGACGCGGATGACCCATATTCCGTACAAGGGTGCTTCAGGTTCGATCCTCGATCTGCTTTCAGGGCGCATCCAGGTGGTATTTGCCACGATGCCTTCGGTGATGACCCAGATCCGCGCGAACAAGCTGCGCGGTGTCGCGGTCACCAGCCTGGAGCGGTCAGCGCTGGTGCCGGATACGCCGACAATTTCCGAATCGGGGCTGAAGGGGTTTCAATCGGGCACCTGGCAGGGCATTTTTGTGCCGCGCGGCACGCCGGAACCGATCATCCGGCTGCTCAACCGCGAAATCGTCGCCATCGTGAAACTGCCGGATATCCGCAAGCGGTTCGAAATGGAAGGCGGCGTGCCGGTCGGCAATACACCGCAGGAATTTGCCGTGTGGCTGCACGCGGAAATCGCGAAATGGGCGAAAGTGGTCAAGGCGGCAAATATCACGCTGGAATAAGCGGGTTGTAATAACGCGGGAGTCAGGCATGACCAAGCGCTGGAAAAACCGCCCCGAAGGTTCGAACTGGGGTGAATTCGGTGACGAGGATCAGCACGGACGGCTGAATCTGCTGACGCCGCAGCGCCGACTCGCCGCGCTGAAAGAGGTGCAGGCAGGGGAAGTGTTCTGCCTGTCGCATCCGCTTGATAAACCCGGCGGCAGCGTGTTGAACCATTTCCGCAAGCCACCGGAATTCCATCCAGTCACGCGCGAGGGCAGGCTGTATTTCAACCTCGACATGAGCGAGACCAACCCGCGGTTCACCGACGTCGGGTCAGACGAGGCGATTTTCCTGTATTCGCAGTATTCAACACACTGGGACGGTTTTGCGCACAAGGGCATGCGCTTCGACGCCGACGGCGATGGCGTCTCCGAGAAAGTGTCGTACAACGGCTTCAGCCTGGTCGATGCGCAGGGCCGCGGCCTGCATGGCGACACCGGTGCGGTGGCCTTGTCGGTGGCGGAGATGGCGGAAACCGGCGTGCAGGGCCGCGCGGTGCTGATCGACCTGCGCCACCATTTCGGCGACGCACGGACCGATATCACTTACGAAATGCTCGAGCGGGTGATGAATGAAGATGCGATCACCGTGGAGCCGGGCGACATCCTGTGCCTGCATACCGGCCTTGGCCAGTTGATCCGCGACGCCAACGGCAGACTCGACAATGCAATCAAGACGCAGTGCGCGGTGCTTGACGGCCACGACAAGCGCTTGCTGGAGTGGATCTCGGACATCGGCGTGGCGGCGATTGCCGCGGACAATCTCGCGGTTGAACGTTCTGGCACGCTGGGCATCGACCCGCGCATGCCGCACCGCGGTCCGCAGTTGCCCTTGCACGAACATTGCCTGGTCAAGCTGGGCATTCATCTCGGCGAGTTGTGGTATTTCACCGAACTCGCGGCGTGGCTGCGCAAAAACAGGCGCAGCCGTTTTCTGCTGACGGCGCCGCCGCTGCGCATGCCCGGTGCCGCGGGTTCGCCGGTGACGCCAGTGGCCACGGTTTAGCCGGCGCAGCCTCCCGCTTACATACGGTTACGTGCCGGATGCGGGCAGGTTCACGGTTTCGCGTGATTTATCGCTCAATAAGTGCGGAACCGCACAGTCCGGACCGTCTGCCCGTCGCACGATCCAGATCGTGCATGGCGCGTGACCTGCCGGCGCGGCGGCTGCGCAAGGATCAACAACACAAAATGAAGGCGGGCATGAAAAACCGAAAAACCGTATCGATCAGTTCTTTTGCGGCGTTGATGATTGCCGGCGCGTTGCTGGCGGCACCGGCTTATGCCGACAAGCCGGAATCGGCGGGCAAGGGCAAGCAGAAGCAAAGCCGAAATGACCGTGACGGCAAACAACGTGATCACGAAGATCGTTCCAAAGCCGGCAGCCGTCATTTCGGCGAGCAGCAGCATGTGGTGGTGCGTGAATATTACGTGCGGGAATATCGCGGCGGCCATTGTCCGCCGGGGCTGGCCAAAAAGAACAATGGGTGCATGCCGCCCGGGCAGGCGAAAAAATGGCATGTTGGCCGTCCATTGCCGCGCGAAGTGATTTTTTATGATTTGCCGCCGCGACTGATTGTCGATCTGGGCGCGCCACCTGCCGGACACAGGTATGTACGCGTCGCCTCAGATATCCTGCTGATTGCCATTGGCACGGCAATGGTGGTGGATGCGATCAGCGATCTCGGCCGGATGTAGGCAGCGCAGTTTCCATCCGGACGCGGGCCGCATCGCGGCCTGCGTTTTTTATTGGTTGCATGTCCGCGCTGCATCACGGTTCCGCGCCAATCTGGAGTAATAACCGCTCCATACTCCGGAGTGATGGTCATGGCCATGCGCAAACTGCAGCAAGTGATTCCCGTGATGCCGACTTCCGACGGCGCCGGTGTGAAACTGCGCCGCAGTCTGGGCCAGTCGCAGCAGGCGCGGCTCGATCCGTTCCTGATGCTCGATGAATTTTCTTCGGAAAACGCCGACGACTATCTCGCCGGATTTCCGGATCATCCGCACCGCGGTTTCGAGACCGTGACCTACATGCTCGACGGCCACATGCTGCACGAAGATCATCTCGGCAACCGCGGTGACCTGAAAAGCGGCGACGTGCAGTGGATGACCGCGGGCCGCGGCATCATCCATTCCGAAATGCCGCAGCAGTTGCAGGGACGCATGCGCGGGTTCCAGTTGTGGATCAACCTGCCGGCTGCGGAAAAATCGAAACCGGCGGCGTACCGCGACATTTTGGCGGAGCAGATTCCGACGGTAGCGCTGTCCGGCGGCGGGCGCGTGAAAGTGATCGCCGGCACGTTGGTGGTGGAAGGCGCGGCGAAGTCAGGTCCGATCCAGGGCCTTAGCACCGAGCCTTTGTATTTCGATGTTGAACTGAGGCCGCAGCAGACGTTTGTTCATGGGCTGCCTGTCGGACACAACGCCTTTCTCTATACCTGCGAGGGGACCGCCAGCGTCGGCGAGCCGCCGCGCGCTCTGCCGCCGCGCAGTGCGGGGCTGCTTTCCGACGGTGATCAGGTCATGGTGACTGCTGGGGATGAGGGCGCGCGTTTCATCCTGCTTGCGGCGAAGCCGCTGCACCAGCCGGTCGCGCAATACGGTCCGTTCGTGATGAACACCCGGGAAGAAATCGAGCAGGCGATCCAGGACTACCAGACGGGGCGCCTGACGGCGTAATCCCGGAGGAGCCCGCCGGCGCGCGGCCGGCGGGGTGATTCACAATGACAGCGTTACTGTGGTTCGATGCCGGCGAGTTGCGCGGCCTTCTTGTAGCGCGCGATTTCCTTCGGCAGCAGGTCCGGCATTTGTGCGATCGGCAGCTGCCATACCTCGGCGCCCTGGGTGTCGAGAAACTTCTTCATGTCATCGCTGGCGACGATTTTGCTGATGGTCGAGTGGATGAAGTTGATGCGCTCAGCCGACATGCCTGCCGGTGCGAAAGTCCCCCACCACAGCTGGTACTCGTATCCGGGCGCGCCCTGGGAAGCGATGGTCGGCAGTTCCGGGAACAGCGGTGATTTTTCCAGGCTGGTGACGCCGAGGATGCGGATGCGTCCGGAATCGCGTTGCGGCAGCAGGGCCGACGAACTGGCGATGACAATTTCGACTTCGCCGGAGGCGATTGCGGTGACCGCCAGCGAAATGCCCTTGTACGGAACGTGCTGCATCTTGATGCCGGCTGCGGAGGCGAACAGCGCGCCGGAGAAGTGGTTGTTGCCGCCGGTGCCGGACGAACCGTAGTTGAACTTGCCCGGATTTTTCTTCGCCAGTGCGATCAACTCCTTGATGTTTTTTGCCGGCACCGAGGGGTGGATGGCGAACAGCATCGGCGCGCGTGCGGTCATGCCGACCGGAATGATGGCCTTGGCCGGGTCGAACGGCAGCTTGGCGCGCACGGCGGCGGTGGCCGGGTACGAGGAGGTGTGGCCGAGCAGGGTGTGGCCGTCCGGTTCCGCCTTGGTGACCATCTCGGTGCCGATCATGCCGCTGGCGCCGGGCCGGTTATCGACGACCACGGTGCGATTCCAGGCCGCGCCGAGGCGCTGCGCGATGGCGCGGCTCATGGCGTCGGCGGAACCGCCCGGGGTGTAGGGCACGATCATGACCAGGTTTTTCGACGGGAATGCGCCCTGTGCGGATGCGCCGGATGCTGCGGCCAGCGCCAGGACGGCAATCGCGGCTGAGGTTGCGAGTGCGGATGCTTTCATGAATTTCCTCCGTTTTATT
>JBBQAO010000170.1:0-1885 GCA_038316355.1 Burkholderiales bacterium | reverse complement strand
ATCAGGCCAAGAAACCCGCTTGAAAGGATAACGGGAATCATCCCCGCCTTGTAGCGGAAAAGTGCGATAAAGGCCGCCACGCCCAACAGCATGGCGAACCATTCGAATGGTCCGGAGAACCCCGCGGGCCAGAACACGTGCCAGGCGAAAAACACCGCAAGATTGACGATCACGCCGACCACTGCAGCGGTGATGCCGGTGAGGGGCGCGGTGAACTTCAGGTTGCCATGGGTTGACTCCACCAGCGGTCCGCCGGCGAGTATGAACAGGAAGGAGGGCAGGAAGGTGAAGAAGGTCGCCACTGTCGCACCGGCGCAACCGGCTAGGAACAACGCCTCGGGGCCGAACGCTTCCTTGGTCCAAGCGCCGACAAAGCCGACGAAGGCTACGATCATGATCAGCGGGCCTGGTGTGGTTTCCCCCAGCGCGAGACCGTCAATCATCTGCGTCGCGGTCAGCCATTGGTAATTTTCGACGCTGGCTTGATAGACATAAGGCAGCACGGCGTAGGCGCCGCCAAACGTCAGCAGCGCGGCCTTGGTGAAGAACCATCCCATTTGGGTCAGTGGATGCGGCCAGCCGTAATGTGCGGCGAGCAGGCCAAGAGCGCCAGCCCACAGCCCGAGAAAAAAAATCGTCACCAGTACCAGCCTGCGCCAGTCAAAGCGCGCGTGGTCCGGCGTCGGCGTGTCGTCATCGATCAGCGCCGGCCCGTAGTGCTTGGCCGATGCGCCATGTCCCCCGGTCGAGAATTTTTCCGGAGCCAGGCGTCCGCCGATATATCCGATCAAGCCGGCACCCAGCACAATCAGCGGGAAGGGCAAGCTGAAAGCGAAGATGGCGACGAAGGCGGCGGCGCTGATCGTCCAAAGCCAGGCGTTTTTCAGCGCGCGCGAACCTATGCGCCACGCGGCGAATAACACCAGCGCCGTGACTGCGGGCTTGATGCCGTACAGGAATCCGACGATTGCCGGTACATCGCCGTAGGCGAGATAGACCCAAGTCAGGCCGATCAAGATGAACAGCGAAGGCAATACGAACAGGCCGCCGGCAATGATGCCGCCCCGGGTACGGTGCATCATCCAGCCAATATAGGTGGCGAGTTGCTGCGCCTCGGGGCCGGGCAGCAGCATGCAGTAATTGAGCGCATGCAAAAAGCGTTTCTCGGAAATCCAGCGCCGGCGCTCGACCAGTTCGTAATGCATCATCGCAATCTGCCCGGCCGGCCCGCCGAAGCTGATGAAGCCGAGCTTGAGCCAGTAGAGGAATGCCTGGAAAAGGCCGACTGGCGCGGGTTTCGAGAGGGTTATCATGCTTTTTCGAAGAGTTTCGCGTTGTGGATTTCAGCCTGCGCGCGGCTCAGCCACGCGTAGAGGGCATCGTAAACCAACATCCCCTGCGTCAACATGGCATGGTCGTCGGCATACAGTTCCGACAGGCCCAGCGAGATGGCGAGCAAACCCGCAGATTGCGCCGTCAGTTCGGGGCGGCCGGTATCGGCTCCGCGCACAATATTCGCCAATGCATCCAGCGCGTCATCGCGCAGGCCGAAGTCCTTGATGATGGCGTCAAAGCTGCAGCGCTCGCCGCGGTGGGAAAAGCGCACATCCGGGATGTCATAAGCGACGGCATTCTTCGCTGCGGCAAAGGCGTTTACTTCGTCGGCGGGAACATAGTGAAATTCAGCCAGCGGGTCGATGAAACGCCGCACCAGCCAGGGACAGGCGATACGGTCGATTTTCGGGCGTTCGCGCGTGACCCAGTGACTGGGTCCGTCCGGCGTCAACTGCGCTTCGGTACCTACGCCGCGCAGCACGCGCACCGCGTTCTGACTCACCTCGTGGCCGTGGACGCAAAAAGCCAGAACCACCCTGTCCTGAGGCAG
>JBBQAO010000117.1:0-9329 GCA_038316355.1 Burkholderiales bacterium | reverse complement strand
ACGCCCTGCCCGGCATAAACGGCAGCACAAAATTCAATCAGTCGGACAGGATCTACGGGGGCAGACATGTGATGCCTTTCAGTGTTCAGGAGAACACATCAGTAGCAGAAAACATTGACACCGATGAACGCCGATTCACGCCGATAAAATCAAAAAACACCGGAAAACGACACACCCTTCAAGGGGGTATTGAAAAAAATTCATCGGCAGTTAAATCCAGTTCCAGGCAGGTGCTGTTGATCGGTGTGTTGTTGTAATACGGCGCGCAGCGCACAAAGCCCAGTTCACGATACAAACGCGTCGCTGCAACCATCTGCGGCAATGTATCCAGCGCCATGCGTGCGTAACCCGCGCTGCGTGCAAATGCGATCGCCCGCCCCGCCAGAGCGCGTCCGCGACCGCCGCCGCGAAACGGCCCGCGCAGGTATAAACGTTTCATTTCACAGCGCCCGGCATCCAGCCGGCGCACACCGGCACAGCCGGCCACGGCGCCATCGACACGCGCCAGCAACAGGGTCCCCGCCGGCGCGGCATAGGCACCGGGCAAACCTTCGAACTCGGATTCAAAATCCTGAAAACAGAGACTGAAATTCTGCGAGCCTGCATATTCGATGAACAGGTCGCGCACCGCGTCGAGGTCGGGGCCGGGCGCGGTGACGGTGATGATGTCCATCGCCACGCGCCGCTTACTGCGAGCGGGTCAGCAGCCGCATGCCGCGATCGAGGCCGTCGATGGTCAGCGGAAACATGCGGTCGCCCATCAGCTGACGGGTGATACTGATCGACTCGTGGTAATTCCACACCGCCTCCGGCTGCGGATTGAGCCAGATCGCCCGTGAATACACCTGCAGCGCGCGCTGCAGCCATACCGCGCCGGCCTCATCATTGCTGTGCTCCACGCTGCCGCCGGGATAGGTGATTTCGTACGGGCTCATCGTGGCATCACCGACGATGATCAGCTTGTAATCATGCGGGTAGGTATGCAGCACATCCCAGGTCGCCATGCGTTCGGTGGCGCGGCGATGGTTGTCTTTCCACACCCGCTCGTAAAGGAAATTGTGGAAATAGAAATATTCGAGATGTTTGAACTCGGTTCGCGTCGCCGAAAACAGCTGCTCGCAGACACGGATGTGGTCATCCATCGAACCGCCGATATCGAGGAACAGCAGCACTTTCACCGCATTGTGCCGCTCCGGCACCATTTTAAGGTCCAGCCAGCCGGCGTTTTTCGCGGTGGAGCGGATGGTGTCGTCGAGGTCGAGCACCTCGGGTGCCCCCGTGCGCGCGAACTTGCGCAGTTTGCGCAGCGCCACCTTGATGTTGCGCGTGCCCAGCTCCACCGTATCGTCGAGATTTTTGAATTCGCGCTGATCCCACACCTTCACCGCGCGGCGGTTGCGTGATTCATGCTGGCCGATGCGAATGCCTTCCGGGTTGTAGCCGTAGGCGCCGAAGGGACTGGTGCCTCCCGTGCCGATCCATTTGCTGCCGCCCTGGTGCCGCTCCTTCTGTTCTTCAAGGCGCTTTTTCAGCGTCTCCATCAGCTTTTCCCAGCCGCCCAGCGACTGGATCAGTTTTTTCTCTTCCTCGGTGAGGTTTTTCTCGACCAGCTTGCGCAGCCAGTCCTCGGGAATCACCGCCGCTGCCGCGTCAATGCCGACTAAGCCCTTGAAATAGGCGGCGAACACCAGATCGTAACGGTCAAAGAATTTTTCATCCTTGACCAGGCAGGTGCGGGCAAGGAAATAAAAATCCTCGACACTGCCGAAGGCCACCTGCTTCTGCAGCGCTTCGATCAGGATCAGAAACTCCTTGATCGAAGCCGGCACGCCGCCCTGGCGCAGTTTGAGAAAGAATTCAATCAGCATGGAATTTGGTGACTGGTGACTGGTAATTGGTGATTGGTGATTGGTGATTGGTGGTCACGGGCACAAGGTGAAAGTTGCTTGTATGTGGTTTACCAGTGACCAATTACCAACTCCCAATTACGATTTTCTCCGCGACATGAATACCAGCCGCTCGAACAGATGCACATCCTGCTCATTTTTAATTAATGCGCCGTGCAGCGGCGGCACGATCTTGTGCGTATCCTGGCTGTAGAGCGCCTCCGGCGGAATGTCTTCGGCCATCAGCAGCTTCAGCCAGTCGAGCAGTTCGGAAGTCGTCGGTTTTTTCTTCAGACCCGGCACGTCGCGGATCTCGAAAAAGGCGTTCAGCGCCTGGCTCAGTAACTTCTTCTTGATCCCGGGAAAGTGGACATCAACGATTTTTGCCATCGTTTCCTGATCGGGGAAACGGATGTAATGGAAAAAGCAGCGACGCAGGAAGGCATCGGGCAGTTCCTTTTCGTTGTTGCTGGTGATGATCACCAGCGGCCGCTGCCTGGCCTTGACCAGTTGCTGCGTCTCGTAAACATAAAACTCCATGCGGTCAAGTTCGCGCAGCAGATCGTTGGGGAATTCGATGTCAGCTTTATCAACCTCATCAATCAGCAGCACCGCCTGCTGCTCCGACTCGAAGGCTTTCCACAACATGCCCTGCACGATGTAGTTGCCGATGTCCTGGACTCTGGGGTCACCGAGCTGCGAATCGCGCAGCCGCGACACCGCGTCGTATTCATACAGCCCGTGCTGCGCCTTGGTCGTCGATTTCACATGCCACTCGAACAGCGGACGCTTCAGCGCCTGCGCCACTTCCAGCGCCAGCATGGTCTTGCCGGTCCCCGGTTCGCCCTTGATCAGCAGCGGACGCTCCAGCGTCAGCGCGGCGTTGACCGCCATCATCAGGTCATCGGTGGCGATATAGTTTTCGGTGCCGCTGAAACGTGACATAAATTTCCTTTAAAATCAATAACTTATAAAATTACGCGCTTTGAGTCCAGATCAAAATCAGAAAACGCTGACTGCAGATGAACACCGATCAACGCCGATAAAATCATAAGCGCAAGAAAAACCACGCATTAAATCAACACCAGCCATGTTTTGAATAACTCATTCCTGAGCGTCTTCCATAAGCATTACTGAGTCGAGTTAATCTGCGTTCATCGGTGTTCATCGGCGGTTAATGGGTTCCGGTCTTGCCTCTTGCCCTTACATCACTGCTGCCGTGCCAACCGGCCTTCAATCTCGGCCAGTTTCACGCGGATTTCCGCGCCGGCAAAAAATTGCGGCTCGGAAGGCTCATAACCCTGGGCACGTTCGCGCCCGGCAATCGACTTGCGGGCATGGCCAAACGCCGTTTCAAACGACCAGGTCTTGCGCAGTTCTTCGTTGAACAGCGCCTGCGCGAGGTAGGTCGCATCCGAGGTGCTGCCGCAACCGAAGGACTGACGCTGTGCGCTGGAGGCGGTGATGATCATGGTGTGTTCATCCTGCAATGGCGTGATGAATCCGCCTGAATAACAGGCTGACACCACGATCACCCGCCACTTGATGCCGGATGCATCGAGCGCTTTTTTCAGCGCGGGAGGATCAATCTGCTGCAGGCGCAACGGCCAGAAATCAACCGAGAGCCGGTGCGACTCCGAACCGTGTGAGGACAGATACATCACCAGCAGGTCTTCATCGCGGTTCATCTGGCTGCCGATACGCTTCAGTGCTGCGCTGATGCTGGTCAGGCTCGCCACCGGATGGGTGTCCAGCGTCTGCGGATTATTGAGCAGCACCACCGCCCGCCCGTCGGTATCGAAACGCTTGCGGAACAGTTCGGCGATCTGCTGCACCTCTTTCATGAATACATCCTCGCGGGCGTAGAGACCAGCCGCGAGCAGATAGATGTCGGCGATGCCGGCACGTCCGGGCTGCACCGACGCCAGCGTTTTGCGCAGCATGTCCTGCTGCACGTAAAACCCGCGCTCCTCGACTGGCGCCCACACGACTTTGTCGCCGGCCGATGCATCGTACTTCGGCATCCACAGATAGTTTTGCGGGTACCAGGCCATGGGCGAAACCAGCAGCACCAGGCCCGCCAGCGTGGTCGCGAGATTGCGCACCGCGCCGGCATCAGCGAGCCGTTTGACGGCGGCCATGATCACCAGCGACCACCACAGCACCGCGCCATAGTACAGATACGGCCACCAGTTTCCGCCGACCAGCCGGCGCGGCAACTGCGGCATCAGCAACGCCGCCGCACCGAGGATCAGCGACAGCACCAGACCCGCGGCAACCAGCGCCACCGCAACCGTCAGCAATGAACGGTTCCCGCCGCCCATCCGCACCGCCACCAGACCGAACAACAAGGTTGCCGGCACAAACAGCAAGGCGCGGGGAAACTCGAGAATATTCAGTTGCCCGTTGAAGCCGATGCTGGCCAGCCCCAGCACGAACAGCAACACGACATTCAGCACCGCGATCAGCGCAAAGGCATCAGCGGACGGCTGAAACGATACCGGACTTACCGGACGCAAAAAGGCCAGCCGCGCGCCGGCGCGCAGGTTGCGCAGCACCGACTGCCACAGGCTGTGCGGTGCGTGCGGGTCCGCCGGCGGCAAATCATCCGCCATCAGTGCATCGCCGCTTGTCTGATCATCATGCATGGTTTGTTCCCGGTGTCAGGCGCAACGCAGCAGATCGCCGCGCCGGTCGATGTCGAGCAACACCCCGGGGTCATCGACTTCGATCACCCGCACCAGCGCCTGATTGCGCTGCACCACGGCGCGCGCGCCGCTGTCGCCGCCGAGCACCTGCAATTCCTGCAAAAACCGTTCAGCGAAGGCCACCGGATGGCCGCGATCACCCTGATAAGCCGGTGCAACAATGGCGGCGCCGGCCACCAGTGCCTCCACCACACGCCTGATGGTGTCGGGACGGATACGCGGCATGTCGGCCAGCGCCACGATCCAGCCGCCGGCATCGCGGGTGACACTGACACCGTGGGCCAGGCTCACCCCCATGCCGAGTGCCGCATCGGCGCATACCGTCACGGCGCAACCTTCCTGTTCGAGCAATTCCGCCACCGGAAAATCGCCCGAGCGCACCACCGCCGTCACGTTAAGGCCGGCCGCGATCAGGCTGCGCGCGGCATGCGCGGCAATCGCCACGCCATCCTCCAGCGGATGCAACAGTTTGGCACCGCCAAAACGCGAACCGGCACCGGCAGCCAGCAGGATCGCTACGGGGGATTTTTCAGGGACTGTCATGGCCGTGATTATAATGGCCCACTCTCATCTTACCCAATGCACCATTAACCCAGCCGGTCCACACCATGCCCAGGTTCTGCGCCAATCTCACCATGCTGTTCAACGAGGTCCCGTTCATGGACCGTTTCGCCGCCGCGGCCAGAGCCGGATTCAAAGGCGTCGAATACCTGTTTCCGTACGACTACGACAAAAACGCGCTGGTGGATACACTGAACAAGCACAAGCTCACCCAAGTGCTGCACAACCTGCCCGCCGGCAACTGGGCGGGCGGTGAACGTGGCATCGCCTGCCATCCACAGCGGATCGCCGAATTCCAGGATGGCGTGGGCCGCGCCATCGACTATGCCGCCGCGCTCGGCTGCAAACAGGTCAACTGCCTCGCCGGCATCCGCCCGCCTCACCTTGATCCGCTGGAAGCGCGCGAAACCTTCATCCGCAACCTGCAGTTCGCCGCGCCGAAATTCAGGGAAGCCGGGATCAAGCTGTTGATCGAACCCATCAACACCCGCGACATCCCGGGGTTTTTCCTGAATTATTCGCGACAGGCGCTGGACATTATCAAGGCCGTCGGCTCCGACAACCTGTTCCTGCAGTACGACATCTACCACCTGCAGATCATGGAGGGCGACCTCGCCCACGGCATTGAAGCCAACCTTGCGCTGATCCCGCACATGCAGCTTGCCGACAACCCGGGACGCAACGAACCGGGCAGCGGCGAAATCAATTTTCCTTTCCTGTTCCGGCACATAGACAGGATCGGCTACCAGGGCTGGATCGGCTGCGAATACAAACCGGCGACCACCACCGAGGCCGGCCTGGGCTGGATCAAGCCTTACCTGACCGGCGCTTGACGGCACCCGGGGCAGACCACACAATGCCCCGGCAACAGACCCATAAAAACACAACGGGCTGTCCCGCATTACAACCTGAAGGAGGAGTCATGAAAGCATTACGTATTGCATCCGTGCTCGCAATTGCCGTAGCAGCCACATTCTCCAGCGCCGCCGGTGCACAGCAACTTAAACTGATGACCGGCCCGCAGGGAGGTTCCTGGTACCCGCTGGGTGGCGCCATCCAGGGGATCATTGAAAAATCGGTCCCAGGCACCAGCATGCAGGTATTGCCGGGGGCCGGCATTTCCAACGTAGTCGGCGTGCAGACCGGCAAGGCCGAACTGGGCTTTGGCAATGCCGTATCGTCAGTTGACGGCGTCAACGGCGTCGAGCCGTTCAAGGGCAAGCAGGACAACGTGTGCCAGGTCGCGACGCTCTACTTCCAGTATTTCCATGCCGTCGCGCTGGCCGATTCTGGCGTCACCGACTTGGGCAAGGCCAAGGGCAAGGCGCTGACCACGCAGCAAAAAGGCAACACCGGCGAGCAGATGACGCGCGACGCGCTGAAAGTCTACGGCCTCGACTACAGCGGTATGTCCAAGGTAAACCACGGCAACTACACCGATTCGGTGTCGCAACTGAAGGACGGCCACGCCCAGGTGTTCACGTTGATCACCACGGTGCCGGCGTCTTCGGTGATGGATCTCGCATCTGCACGTGACATCCGCGTACTGGAGTTTCCCAATGACAAATTCGCGGCACTGCAGAAAATCAATAAAGGCTACGACAAGCGCATCATCAAAGCCGGCAGTTATCCCAAACAGGACAAGGACATCCAGACCATCGGCACCTGGACCCACCTGGTCGCCAGTTGCAAGCTGCCGGAACAACTGGTCTACAACATCACCAAAGCCCTTGCCACCAACGTCGAAAACCTCGGCAACGTGGTCTCTGCGGTCAAAGGCCTGACGGTGAAGGACATGGCCTCCGACGTTGGTGTGCCTTACCATCCCGGCGCCAGAAAGTACTATCAGGAAGCGAAAGCCCTTTAAGCGTGTCAGCCTGAGCAGCGGCGCGAGTCCATCGCGCCGCTGCTTTTTTGCCCGGAGTCCGAAATGACCCTCGCCCGCGCACTGAAGGGACTTATCGCCGCCGTCGCCATCGGCATGTCGGTCTATCACCTGACCATCGCCTTCATTGGCGCCCCGCAGCAACTGTTCTTCCGCAGCACCCACCTGCTGTTCGCACTGATACTGGTGTTCCTGCTCTACCCCAGTTTCCGCAAAACACCCGTCGAAGGCGGCGTTCGCGACGACGCCGGCGGCATCATCGGCGGTGACAATGCAGAGCCGGTCGCCTCGTGGTGGGACTGGACACTGATCGTCCTGTCCTTCGTCACCATCGGCTACGTGTGGATCAACCACGAACACCTGCTGACCCGTTTTGTATTTGTCGATGACCCAACCAAACCAGAACTGGTCCTGGGCACCATCTTCACGCTGATCGTGCTCGAAGCCACGCGCCGCATCATTGGCTGGGCCTTGCCGGTAACAGCAGTGATCTTCCTCGGCTACGCATTTTTGATCGCCAAGACCCGCCCCGAACAGATCATCGAGATCATGTACCTGACCACTGAAGGCATCTTTGGCGGGACACTTGGCGTCTCCGCCGCTTACGTGATCATGTTCGTGCTGTTCGGCGCCTTCATGGAACGCACCGGCATCGGCCGGCTGTTCATGGATTTCGCACTGGCATTGACCGGCCACACCGCCGGCGGCCCTGGAAAGGTTGCCGTAGTCAGCTCGTGCATGTTCGGGACTGTATCGGGCAGCGCGGTTGCCAACGTGCTGGTCGACGGTCCGATCACCATCCCGCTGATGAAACGTACCGGCTTCCGTCCGGCATTCGCCGCTGCGGTTGAATCCGTCGCCTCCACCGGCGGCCAGATCATGCCCCCGATCATGGGCGCCGCCGCGTTCGTGATGGCGGAATTTCTCGGCGTCAGTTATTTCCAGGTGACGATGTGGGCGATCATCCCCGCCTTCCTCTACTTCCTGGCGGTGTTCTGCGCCGTGCATTTCGAATCCAAACGCGTCGGACTGGTCGGGCTGCCACGCTCGGAAATTCCCCGACTCGGCACCGTAATGCGCGAGCGCGGCCATCTGTTCATCCCGCTGGTCACCATTTTGTTCGGCCTGATGGCCGGCTACAGCGCCCCGCTGTGCGCGCTTGCCGGCACACTGATGTGCGTGCCGGTGGCCCTGATGCGTAAATCCACGCGCAAGGACATCAGCTTCGGCACCATTTTCAGCGCGCTTGAGGAAGGCGCCAAAAATTCGGTTGCCGTGGCGCTGGCCTGCGCCTGCGCCGGCATCATCATCGGCGTCATCACCCAGACCGGTGCGGCGATCAATTTCACCTCCGTGGTCATCGACATGTCCAAGGACATGCTGGTGCTGGCGTTGATCCTGACCATGATTGCCGGCATCATCCTCGGCATGGGCATGCCGACCACACCGGCCTACATCGTCATGGTATCGCTACTGGTCCCGGCAATCATCAAACTCGGCGCGATCGCACCGGCCGCGCACATGTTCGCGTTTTATTTCGCCATCCTGTCGGCGATCACGCCGCCGGTGGCACTGGCGGTATACGCCGCCGCCGGCATCGCCAAGGCGCCGCTTTGGCAGGCCGGCTGGACGGCGGTGCGCGTCGGCGCCGCGGGCTTCATCGTGCCCTTCATGTTCATTTTCGAACCGTCGCTGCTGATGATCGGCGCCTGGCCTGACATCCTTCAATCCTTCGTCTCCGCGTCCATCGGCACCATTTGCCTGGCTGCGGGACTGTTCGGATACCTGTTCCGCAGCGCCCGCGCCTGGGAGCGTGCATTCCTGCTCGGTGCAGCAGTGATGCTGATCAAACCCGGCCTGGTCACCGACCTGGTCGGCGCTGGACTGGTAGCGGTCGTCGTCTTCAGCCAGCTGGTCCTGCGCAAGACGGAGCCGGCGCCCGTGCTGGAACGGCCGGTCGCCCATCTCTGACGCGTTTATAATCTTCCGCACCCAGCAGTTCCCGCGCGCCGCAGACCGGCGCGCATCCATTTTCAAAGGACAACATCATGAGCAACGTCGGATTCGTCGGACTAGGCATCATGGGCAAACCCATGGCCCTCAACCTGATCAAGAGCGGGCACACCCTGTTTCTGCAATCGCGCAGCGGCGTGCCGAAAGAACTCACGGACGCGGGTGGCAAAGCCTGCAGCAGTGCAAAGGAAGTCGCGCAACAAGCCGACATCATCATCACCATGGTGCCGGACACACCGGACGTTGAAAAAGTATTGTTCGGCAGCGGCGGCGTCG
>JBBQAO010000096.1:0-11962 GCA_038316355.1 Burkholderiales bacterium | reverse complement strand
CGTGCGTCAACGCACATATGTATTGCAGTGACTGGGCCCATGCTCACCATTGCGCCCCATTGCGCCCCATTACGTCCCGTTCCGCTGATGAAATTATCCGCCCACCCGATGACCATCTGCCTTTCCGCGTTTTTCCTGCCTGATCCGGGTCGGAACAACGTGCGCGGTCAACCGGCAACCCCACGGCGCTGGCGCTCACCATCCATCCGCCGCCGGCCTTCCCTGAATCTGCCCGGTATTAGCGGCTGGTGCCCCCGGGCCATTTCAATCGTAATTCTCAAGGCTAGCAGATGAAATCCAGCAATCGCCTGAGTGCAAACGCAGCACGCAAAGGACCAACCGGCATCATCGGATTCGATGAAATCAGCGGTGGCGGCCTGCCCCGCGGACGCACCACGCTGCTGGTGGGTGGCCCCGGTTCCGGCAAGACCATATTCGCCCTGCAATTTCTGGTGAATGGCGCTGAACAGCAAAAGGAAGCGGGCATTTTCGTCGCCTTCGAGGAGAGCCCGCAGCGGGTCATCGCCAATCACCAGAGTTTCGGTTGGGATTTCAAGACATTGTTGCGGGGAAAACTTTCTTTTGTTGATGCGCAGCCGAATCCCGATCTGGTTCAATCGGGGACTTTCGACCTCGGGGGAATGCTGGCGGCCCTGGGTGCCAAAGTCCGGGAAATGGGTGCCCGGCGCATCGTTTTCGATGCCCTGGATATCGTGCTGGCGTTGCTGCCAGACCTGGCCGCAAGAAGGCGGGAAATCTATCGCCTGCATGCGTGGCTGCTGGAGCAGGGATTGACCGCCATCATCACCACAAAAGCCGGCGGGGAAGAAGCGGGTTCAATCGGCCAGCAGCCGTTCGGCTTCATGCAATTCATGGTGGACTGCGTGGTAATGCTCAATCATCGCGTGGCACAAGGTGTTTCGCAACGCAATCTGCGGGTGCAAAAGTACCGGGGTTCCAGTTTTGATGAGAACGAGGCACCGTTCATCATCAGTCCAGCCGGGTTTGAGGTCGCCATTGCGCGTACTCCGCGTCTGACAAAAGTCAGGGCCAGCCATGAGCGCGTGACCAGTGGTGTGAAACGGCTCGATACCATGCTCGGCGGCGGCTATTACCGCGGCGCCGCCGTATTGATCACCGGTCTCCCCGGCACAGCCAAGACCACCATGAGCGGAACCTTCGCCGAAGCCGCCTGCAAACGCGGCGAGCGCACCCTGTATGTCAGTTTTGATTCAGATAGCGACGAAATGATCCGAAATCTGGCCTCGGTAGGCATTCGGCTGGATCGGCATGTGAAAAGTGGAGTTTTGCGCTTGATTTCGGCCCGCTCCATTACCGGCAGTGCGGAAAGCCTGCTGGTACGCATCAAGGCACTCGCCGCAGAACACAAAGCGCGATGCCTGGTCATCGATCCGGTGTCCGCGCTGGCAAAGTCCGGCAACGAACTGACCGCGCATGGCGTGGCAGAACGCCTGATCGATTGGTCCAAGGCGAACGGCATCACCATGATCTGCACCAGCCTGCTCGACAGCATGTCCGCGCAGGTGAGCAACGTCGGCGAATCGCTGCATATTTCAACGCTGGCGGATACCTGGATCCACCTCAACTATCTGATACAGGCCGGGGAACGCAACCGGGGCATGTCCATCATCAAATCCCGCGGCACCTCGCACTCCAACCAGGTACGCGAGCTGATCCTCAGCGATGCGGGAGTGATGCTGGCCGATATCTACACGGCAGGCGGCGAGGTGCTGATGGGCACGATGCGCTGGGAAAAGGAAAGAGCCGAACGTTTCGCAAGCGAGCTCTCCGAAGTCGCCGCGAAGCTGAAGCAGGTCACCCTCGATGCCGAGGAGGCCGTGCTTGAGGTGCGGGCAAAATCACTGCAGACCGAGCTGGTGGCAAAGCGGGCCGAGAAAACACTGCTGGCCCGTTCCACGGTGAACCGCAAGGGGCGGCTGTCGCGAGGCAATACCCGAATCCGCGAACTGCGCGGGGCTGACACCGTCAAGCGGGGACGGAAGTAGGCCGCCATGAATAAAGGCCCCATTTTCCGGTTTCGTCTGTATATCGCCGGTGACACGCATAACTCCGCGCAGGCGAACGCCAACCTTGCTGCGCTTTGCCGTACCTACCTGCCCGGCCGGCACAAGATCGACGTCGTCAACGTACTTCAGGAACCCGGACGCGCGTTGGCAGAAGGCGTTTTCATGACCCCGACGCTGGTCAAGCTCGCGCCCTTACCCGCCCAAAAAATTGTCGGCACGCTCAGCCAGACACAGACTGTATTGCAGACACTGGGACTGGAAGCGGTCACCGCATGAGTGAACACAAAATTCCGCCTGCGGAGAACCTGAACCGCGAAATCAGCGCCTTGATCGAAGTGCTGCACAAGACCGATGAGCACCTGGAGGAACTGACGTCAGGCGAGGTGGATACTGTTACAAATCGCGCCGGCAGGACGGCCGTCCTGTTGAACGCCCAGCACCAGTTGCGCGACGCCGATGCCACGGTACAGATGGCAATCCTCAACGCGCTGCCGGCGCATATTGCCTTGCTCGACAGTCAGGGGACCATCCTCTCGGTGAACGAAGCCTGGCGGCAATTTGCCACAGCAAATGCACTGATGGCACCGGAATACGGGATCGGCCTCAATTACCTTGAAATTTGCGATGTGGCACGGGGCGTTGATTCAGACGAGGCCTCTCAGGTCCGCGCCGGTATCCGGTCGGTTCTGGAAGGCGGCACCAAGAACTTCTCCATTGAATATCCCTGTCACTCGCCGGCGGAACAGCGCTGGTTCCTGATGACGGTGACACCGCTGGCGGACACCTTTCCCCATGGCGTCGTAGCCATGCACCTGAACATCACGGCACGCAAGACAGACGAGGAAAAGATCGCTCGCCTGAGCCGCATCCAGGCGGTCATGAGCGGCATCAACTCAGTGATCGTGCGCATCCGGAATCGCCAAGAGCTGTTCAACGAAACATGCCGTGTGGCGGTAGAGCACGGCAACTTCGGGGCGGCCTGGGTCGGCGTGTTCGACTCCACCACGCACGAGGTAGAACAGGTCGCGTGGGCAGGCCGGGATATCAATCCGCCCGAATCTCTGGCGAGGATCAATGCCGCGACGGGCCAGGGTGCAGCCAGCCGCGCGATAAGAGAAAAGCGGCCGGTGTTCGACAACGACATCACCGCCCCCCTGAGTCCCGGCGGAGAACGCAGGGCCCAGGCCATTGACGCGGGCTTTCACTCCCTAATCGCATTGCCGTTCGTGGTCGATGGCGCCGTAGTGGGACACCTATCGCTGTATACGAAGGAGCTGAATTTTTTCAACGAAGACGAGTTGAAGCTGCTCACTGATCTGGCGGGCAACATCTCGTTCAAGCTTGCACTGATCGACAAGGAGGAGAAGATCATTCGCTTCAGTCGCATACAGGCGGTCATGGGTCGTATCAATGAACTGATTGTGCGCGAACGCGACCGCACCGAGCTGCACAGGGAAGCCTGCCGGATCGCAGTTGAGAAAGGCGGTTTTAGCATGGCCATGGTCGCATTGGTGGACCGGGACACGATGAACATCGTCCCGATTGCCTCGACAGGCAAAGACGAAGCACTCCAGAGCCAAATCAAAAACATCCTGTCATCAAGCGAGGACGCGCCCAAAACCATGGTCGCGCGCGTGATCAGGGAAAAGAAAATCATCCTGTCCAATGATTTGCAAAACGACCCCAACGCTGTGTTCAGCAGGGTGTTCATTGACTGCGGAATCCGCTCGATGGCCATTTTCCCGCTGATAGTTGTGGATGAAGCAATTGGCGCGCTCGCACTGTATTCCAGCAGATCGGTTTTTTCCATGGGGCAGAGATCAAATTACTGACGGATATTGCGGACAATATCGCGTTTGCGCATGATTTCATCGACAAGCAGGAGCGGCTCAATTACCTCGCTTTTTACGATCCACTGACGGGACTCGCCAATCGCAGCCTGTTTCTCGAGCGGGTGGCGCAATTCATACGCGACGCGGTCGCAGCCGGACACAAACTTGCCGTGTTCCTGATCGATGTCGACCGCTTCAAGAACATCAACGACAGTCTCGGCCGGGCGGCCGGCGACGAACTGCTGAAACAGATTGCAGGGTGGCTGCAGCACAACGTCGGTGACACCAGCATGCTGGCGCGGATTGGCGCAGATCATTTTGCCATCGTGATGCCGGACGTCAGTCCGGATGGCAATCTGGCGCACTTGGTCGAGAAAAAAATAGCGGCTTTCCTTGAGCACCAGTTCCCCCTGAATGACGCCAAGTTCCGGATTGCCACCAAGATCGGCGCAGCGCTGTTCCCGGATGACGGCATCGAGGCCGACATCCTGCTGAAGAACGCCGAAGCCGCGCTCAAAACAGCCAAATCCGGCGGCGAACGATTCCTGTTTCATACGAAGAAAATGACCGAAGCGGTTGCCGGCAAGCTCGCCCTGGAAAACCAGTTGCGGCGGGCGCTCGACAACAAAGAGTTTGTGCTCTATTACCAGCCCAAGGTGAATCTCATGAGCGGCAGGATGACCAGCGCGGAGGCGCTGATCCGGTGGAATGATCCGGCAAGCGGGCTGGTGCCCCCGGGCCGTTTTATCCCCATCCTGGAGGAAACCGGATTGATCTATGAAGTCGGGCGCTGGGCGCTCCGGAAAGCCATCGCCGATTACCTGCGCTGGAGCGCTGCAGGCCTTCCTGCCGTGCGCGTTGCGGTGAACGTATCGCCCCTGCAGTTGGCCAATCGCGGTTTCGTCGCCGAAATCAGCCAGGTCATCGGCATCCACCCGCAAGCAGCAGCGGGCCTCGAACTGGAAATCACCGAAAGTCTGATCATGGGGGATGTCGAACACAACATCTTCAGTCTGCAAGCGATCCGCAACATGGGGGTGACGATCGCCATCGACGACTTTGGCACCGGATTTTCTTCACTGAGTTACCTCGCCAAGCTGCCGGTGGACACCCTGAAAATCGACCGCTCGTTCGTGACCGACATGACCACCGGGCCGGAACGACTGGCGCTGGTATCCACGATCATCAACCTGGCTCATTCCCTGAAGCTCAAGGTGGTGGCGGAAGGCGTCGAAACCGAGGAGCAATCGCGGCTGTTGCGATTGCTGGAGTGCGACGAAATGCAGGGGTTTTTGTTCAGCAAACCAGTGCCGGTCGAAATCTTCGAAACACAATTCCTGGCCCACCTCTGACATGAACCTTGACCATTACCTTTTCTCATACCTTGCAGGCTTGGGATTGACACGACCTTAAAACCAGGGCCTGCTAACAATTCACAGGTGATCAGATGACGAAAATGGACTTCGGCAATTTGAGGACGTGGCTCGATGAACATGAAAAATTCGCAAGCCCGATCAAAGCGGGTGATCCGCGATTCGACATCGCACAGCAAATGCTCGGCATTATTGCCGCAGCTAAAGACAGTCTGCATCCTTCCGCCGATTCGACAGCGAACTACGTGCAGAACAAGGAAGTCGTGGAACAACTCGCCACACTGCGCGACCGGGCCGAACAGATCAAAAAATAAGCCCTGGAAGTCGCCAGTCAGACAACAATTTAATAACTAATTGATTTTATTTATTTTTTATGAGACTACGCTGACGCAGATTCAGCCTTTCCTGCGGCCATCTTGGTCTTGAACAGCCAATCGCGGTAATCGTCCATGTCGCCGTCGAAAGGCTGCAACTGCCCGTCAGCAACGATCAGGAATTGATCGGTGGTCGCGCGCAGCAGATGGCGGTCATGTGACACCAGCACCAGCGTGCCCTCGAACTGCGCCAGCGCCACGGTCAGCGCCTCACGGGTTTCGAGATCCAGATGGTTGGTCGGCTCATCCAGCAGCAACAGGTTGGGGCGTTGCCAGACGATCATCGCCAGCGCCAGCCGCGCTTTTTCGCCCCCGGAGAAATTGGCGATCGAATTGAGCGCCATTTCTCCGGGGAAATTGAAGCCGCCGAGAAAACCGCGCAGTTCCTGCTCGCGCACACGCGGTGCGATCTTCGCCAGATTCCACAGCGGCGACTCGTCATTGCGCAGCATCTCCACCTGGTGCTGCGCGAAATAGCCGATCACCAGCCCCTTGTTGAAGTTCGCCGTGCCGGACAGCGGTGCGAGTTCGCCGGCGATGGTCTTGATCAGCGTCGATTTGCCGGCGCCGTTGATGCCAAGCAGGCCGTAACGCTGGCCGCTTTGCAGGGAAAACTTGATGCGTTTCAGCACGGTTTTTTCCGTGCCGTCTTCCAGCTTGTAACCCGCCGCGACATTCTCCATCACCAGCAGCGGATCGGGCGCGCGCAGCGGCTCGAGGAATTCAAACTGGAACGCTGCAGAAGCATGCAGCGGCGCCAGATCCTCCATCTTGGCCAGCATTTTCATGCGGCTCTGCGCCTGACGGGCCTTGCTTGCCTGGGCCTTGAAGCGGTTGATGAAGGATTCCAGGTGGGCACGCTCGCGCTGCTGCTTCTCGATCATGCCGGCAACCAGCACCACGGCGGCGGCACGCTGGCGTTCGAAGTCGGAGTAATGCCCGGCGTACCGTTTGAGTTTCTTGTTGTCGATGTGCACGATGACATTGACCACACCGTCGAGGAAATCGCGGTCGTGCGAAACAATTACCAGAGTACCTTTATATTTCTTCAGCCATTCCTCCACCCACAGGATGGCGTCGAGATCCAGATGGTTGGTCGGTTCATCGAGCAGCAGCAGGTCCGACGGACACATCAGCGCCTGCGCCAGATTGAGCCGCATGCGCCAGCCGCCGGAAAAACTCGCCACCGGTTGCTCCATCTGTTCGTGGCTGAAACCCAGGCCGTGCAGCAACTGCTCCGCGCGCGGCCGCACCGTCCACGCGTCGGCATCGGTAAGATCCGCATAGATCGAACCGATACGTTCACCTTCGTCGGCGGCTTCAGCCTCAGCGAGCTCGGTTTCGAGACGACGCAGCGTGGTGTCGCCGTCGATGGCGTATTCAATCGCCGGACGATCCAGCGCCGGGGTTTCCTGCGCGACATGGGCGACGCGCCAGCGCTGCGGAAAATCCATATCGCCCTGGTCGGCATGCAATTCGCCGCGCAGCATCGCAAACACGCTGGACTTGCCGGTGCCGTTGGCGCCAATCAGGCCGATCTTGTCGCCGGGGTTGAGCGCAACATCCGCATCCTCAAGCAGTACCTTGACACCGCGCCGCAGCGTAATCCGGGTGAAACGTATCATCGTATCCTGCGTCTGCTGACAAAGGGGCGCATTCTACGCAGATTGCCCTGCCCGCGGTTGAAATCCGCTCATAACCGCCGGAACCACCGCGGTAAAATCCGCTCTATATGCAACTGGAGGAGTGTATGGCCACGATTTACAAATTAATCGCTGTTACGCTCGCCGCTATCGCTTTGGGTGCCTCGGAAGGCTGCCAGTCCACCACTTCCGGCGGTGTCGTCGGCGCTGAACGCAAACAACTGCTGCTGGTGTCATCGGCCGAACTCGACAAGATGGCAGTACAGGCCTACGGCAAGCTGCGGGCCGATTCTGCGAAAAAAGGCACGCTCAACACCGAACCGGCGCTGACCAGCCGCGTGCGCGCCATCGCCAGCCGCATCACGCCGCAGACCCGCGCCTTCCGCGCCGACGCTCCGGGCTGGAAATGGGAAGTCAACACCATCAGCAGCGATGAGCTGAATGCCTTCTGCATGCCCGGCGGCAAAATCATGTTTTATACCGGGCTGATCAAACGCCTGAACCTCAGTGACGACGAAATCGCCGTGGTGATGGGCCACGAAATCGCCCATGCCTTGCGCGAACATTCCCGCGAACAGGTGTCACAGGCCATCGCCGCACAGACCGCAATCGGCATCGGCGCCGCACTGCTCGGACTGGGCGACGGCGCGGCAAGCCTGGCGAACGCAGGTTATGAAGCCCTGATCGCCACGACCTTCAGCCGCAGTGATGAATCCGAGGCCGATCGCATCGGCCTCGAACTCTCGGCCCGCGCCGGCTACGATCCGCGCGCCGGCGTCACGCTGTGGCAGAAAATGCTCAAGGCCGGGCAGAGCAACAGCCGCCCGCCGGAATTCCTCAGCACCCATCCCGCCGAAACCAGCCGCATCCAGCAGATCGAAGCGCTACTGCCGGCGGTGATGCCGCTGTATAACGCGGCGCGGCGCTGAACACCTTCCTGCCATGACGTTCCGCCACAACCAGCTGGCTGTCGCGATCGCCGGTGTGGTGGTGGCCGCCGTCGGCTGCGTTGTCATTGCACGGCTGGAGTTCAGCAATCTGCGCGCCGCCTTCGAAACCGATGCGCGCATCGTCCACCGACTGCTCAGTCAGCGCACCGCACAGCACGATGCGGTAATGGCAATGCTGGTGCTGTTGCAGCCGGACAACCACGCCGCGCATCCCGAGCAACGCATTCCATCGGTATATCCGCAGATCCTCAACGTGCAGCAACGCAAAGTTGAAAGCACATGGCCAGATGCTGCACTACGCAGCGCAGAAGACGAGTCGCGGCACAACCGGCGGGCCGCAGTGGCTTCGGTCGATTTCGCCAATGGCCGTTATCAGCTGGTGCAAGCCGCCATACTTAACAGTTACGCGGCTCAGATCGATCTGCGCGGCATGGTACCTTGGGAAGAATGGCCGATGCCGCGCGAAACCAGCCCGGTTCGGGTGCTGCTCCAATACAACGGCCAGCAGTTTGTGCTGCAGCCCGGCCACGGCCACAGGGGCTGGTGGCAATTCGATTTCCGCAAACGCCTCGCCGCTGACAGTCAACCCTTTGTGGTGGTCGCCGTACGCAATGTGGGCGGGGCTGACCTGCCCTGGATAAAAATGCTGGGCTGGACACTGCTCACTGCAGCGGCTCTGGCCGCCCTGCTCGCCCTCGAACGTCAGCGCGCCAAACGACGCCGCGCCGAAGAACTGCTGCGCCTGGGCCAGGTTGCGCGCCTGAACACTCTGGGCGAACTTGCCGCGGGCATGGCGCATGAACTCAACCAGCCGCTGACTGCACTGCTCGCCAATACCCAGGCCGCGCGTCGCCTGCTGGACGACGATCCACCGGAACTCGACACGGCGCGCGAGGCCATGCAGCGCGCTGCCGAACAGGCCCGTCGCGCAGCCGATGTGGTGGGGCGCCTGCGCCGCATCGTCGAGCGGCCCGATGTTGCCGGACAGTTGCAGCCTGTGAGCCTCGAAGCTGCAGTGGGCAATGCGTTATACCTGCTTGAGCCCGAACTGCAGCGGCTCGCCGTCAAACCGGCAGTCAACAGTGCGGCAGTCTCCGTGCTTGCCGAACCAGTGGCTTTGGAACAGATCATCCACAACCTGCTGATCAATGCCTTGCAGGCGCTGGCGCAGGTCCCGGTCGGTGAACGCAAGCTGATTCTTGCCATGACTGCGGCCAACCACAAGGGTGTGCTCACGGTGCGCGACAGCGGCCCCGGCATCGCCGCCGATGTACTGCCACGATTGTTCGAGCCGTTTTTCACAACCCGCGAGGGCGGCCTCGGTCTGGGCCTGAGTCTCTGCGAATCACTCGCCGCCGGAATGGGTGGCGCACTTACCGCTGCAGCTCACATGCCGCGCGGTGCGGCCTTCACGCTGCAACTGCCGTTGGTGCCCTCCGCATGAACAGCCCGCTGTCACCACTGATTCATCTGATTGACGACGATACCGCGGTACGCGATGGTCTCGCACTGCTGATCGGCACCGTGGGTCTGCGCGTGCAGACCTGGGCCAATCCGCAGGAATTCATGGCGCAATTCGACCGCGACAGCATCGGCGCCATCGTGCTCGACGTGCGCATGCCCGGCATCAGCGGGCTGGCCGTGCTGGACCAATTGATTACCGAAGGCGTGGACCAGCCGGTGATCATTTTGACCGGCCACGGCACGGTGGAACTGTGCCGGCGCGCTTTCAAATCCGGCGCCGCGGAGTTCCTTGAAAAACCTGTCGATGACCAGCAACTGCTGGATGCGCTGCAGGCAGCCGTGCAGCAGCATGTCCGTTCACGCGAACGCAATCGCGATGACCGCGATGCCCGCCAACGGTATGCACAGCTCTCGGAACGCGAACGCGAAGTCCTGGGCCTGATCGTCGCCGGACTCACCAACAAGGAAATCGGCCGCGCGCTAGACGTCTCGCCGCGCACCGTCGAAACCCACCGCGCCAACCTGTTCGCCAAACTCGACGCCAAATCACTGGCACAACTGATCCTTCGTTACGCGGCGCTGGTCGAAGATCCCGTCTGAAGGCCTCACTCCGTACTTCTACGGAGGCCCCAGCGTAATCCTGCGGATAGGCGCAGGTGGCGCGGATTTTTATAGTTCTCCCGCGGTTGCAACACCCAACCGCAATGACAACCCAGGAGAACATCATGCACAAAATCATTCAGCTGTCCGTTGTCGCACTGCTCGCCACCACCACGCTAGCCCAAGCCCAGGGCATCCGCACCGAGAAAAACATTTCGCTGGAACTCGCCAACCAGGTCGCTGCCGCCAGCGTCGCTTCGTGCAGTGGCAAGGGTTACGCGGTGACTGCAACCGTGGTTGACCGCGCCGGCACTGTGCGCGCCGTGCAGCGCGCCGACAACGCCGGCCCGCACACCCTCAACGCAAGCCTGCAGAAGGCATACACCGCCGCTTCCGCCCGCAACAACACGCAAGCGATGATGGAAGCCGCGCAGAAAAATCCCGCGGCCGCAAATCTGGTGTACATCTCCGGATTCCTGCTGCTTGGCGGTGGCGTGCCGGTGCGCGCCGGCAATGACGTAATCGGCGCGGTCGGCATTGGCGGTGCACCCGGCGGCCACCTCGACGAGCAATGCGCACTCGCCGCGCTGGAACAGGTCAAGGACCAGCTCAGGTAACCATAATATCCCGGGAGACACGCAATGAACCGGACCACCCTGCCTTTGTCATTCACGCACCTCCTGCGGGCCACCGTGTGCGGTATCGCGCTGCTGGTGCCGGCCATGACGTCGGCGCAGGTACCGCCCGGCGCCGCCGAAGTATCCCGCTACAGCGGGCTGCACGCGGCGGCGCATCGCGGCGACGTTGTCGAAATCGAACGACTCATCGCCGCAAAAGCCGACGTCAACGCCCGTGATCCCTACGGACGCACACCACTGCATGTCGCGACCCATGCGGGCAGGGTCGAAGCCATAAGCGCACTGGCAAAAGCCGGCGCCAACACGGGTCTGCTGGAAAAAGACCGTTACGACGCAGTCACCATCGCCGCGGTCGCCAACAATGAAGACGCCCTGCGCACGCTGATCGCGGCAGGCGCAAGCGCGAAACTGACCACCAGCCGCTACGACGGTACTGCGCTGATCGCTGCCGCCCACCTCGGCCACCACGGCGCAGTCAAACGACTGATCGCCGCTGGCGCACCGCTCGATCACGTCAATAACCTGCACTGGACCGCGCTGATCGAATCCATCGTTTTGGGCAACGGCGGCCCGCACCATATCGCGACGCTGCAGGCATTGGTCGCTGCCGGTGCCAACCTGCAACTGAGCGACCGCAACGGCAACACGCCGCTCAGCCTGGCGAAGGCGCGCGGTTACCGGGTGATGGCGGAGATCCTGGAGAAGGCTGGCGCAAAGTAGCAATCACGCTTGGCGCTATTTCTTAAATATTTGGCGTAACTATTCAGTGCGTGCGGAAAGTCAAAAGTTTCCCTCACCCCCGCCCTCTGCTCCGCTTCCAGTGTTCCCTTGTCCCGGAGGGAGATGGAGAAAACCATCGTCGGGGCAAGCAAACACTTGAAATCGAGTGGCACGGGGGTTGCCCCCTCTCCCTCCGGGACAAGGGAACACTGGAAGCGGAGCAGAGGGCGGGGGTGAGGGAAGGTCGCTGAGTTTGCCGCACGCACTGAATGGATACTTGTTTTATTGATTATTTAATGGGGATGTCGGAGTGTCCCAGA
>JBBQAO010000157.1:0-3737 GCA_038316355.1 Burkholderiales bacterium | reverse complement strand
GCTGGGCCACGCCGATGTAAAAACGACGATGATCTACACGCATGTGCCGAAAGTCGGTGGCGGCGGCGTCATCAGCCCGCTGGATTCTGCGCCGGGTACGCCGCGCGCGGAGCAACCCGCAGCACATTACGCTATCGTGCCGCCGGTGAAGGTCATACGAAACTCATACAATTATATCAATAAATACAATTACTTATATGAACATCGGGCAACAGGCGGCCCAGGCTTTGGCGCTGTTGTCGCTCAGAGCGCGCGGCCGTCGTTGTGCTGGACCGGGATCGCCTGCAGATCAATGCCTTCCAGGCAGCGGATGTTGATGGCCGCCATGGCCTTGCCCTTCGGATCCATGCCCTCACCGTACGGGTGTATGCCACACACCGGGCAGAAGCGGTGTTTGATCACGTGTTTGTTGAAGGTGTAGGTGGCCGCGACATTCTCCGGCGTCAGCAGTCGCAGTTTGTCCCGCGGCACGAACCACATCAGCGCACCCTTGCGCTGGCAAATGGAACAGTTGCAGGCCATGGCGCCTTTGATCTCGCCTTCGGCTTCAACCGCCACTTTGCCGCAATGGCAACTGCCTTTGTAAATCATCCTGTGTCGTCTTGCGCTCAGAACTCGACACCGAGGTTGATCGAATAAAACCGCTGCTCCCCGCTGCCGCCGAACGGCGTGGTGAATTCCTCGCTGCGTTTGATGCGGGTCACGGATACCCGGACTTTGTCGTACCGCGCCGACACGCCGGCAGTGATGTCATACACCTTGTCATTGCGCGCGACCCCGGGTCCGTCGCGGAACAGTGAACCGTCGAGGAATATGTTGTGGGCAATCAGCCGGCCGTCGACGCCGGCAAAGGCAAACCATTCCCAAGGCTGGCGGCGCCCCTCATCCTGCTGGCGGCGGGCGTTTTTCAGCATCGCACCGCCGGGCTCGATGCTGTCGGGCCCGAATCCGGTCATGTTCTGGCCAAAACGCACGATGCCACCGGCGCGCGCCAGGGTCATGATGGTGCCGACGCTGAGTCCCGCATGGGGCACGACTTGCACGCCCGTATCCGGGCCATAACGTCGTTTATGCACATACGTCAGCAGGATCCCGGGTTCACCGCGGATCTGGTTGGCCCAGCCCTGCGATTCCGGCGCATCGATAATATAGTCATGCCAGAAGGTCTGTATCTGCCGGCCCAGCGCCGGCGGGCCGACAAAACCCAGATCGACCTCGACGGTATGCAGTCGGTCTTCCTTGACGCTTTGCGCCACCGCGCCGATGTAGGCCCAGGCCGCCCATGGCCGGTCGTAGGGCTGTGGCGCGGCGATGGTGATGTCCGGCGGCGTGTACAGGCTCTGCCCGATGAACAGACCGAAGTGATTGCTTGCGCCGTCGGTGATCGCACCGAGCAGCGCATTCGGCGGCCGTGTGAACAGCTCGCTGATCTTGTCCGCCGGAATGCCGCCGCCGATCTTGATGCCGTTGGTGTAGTAGCGGTCGGTGCCGCCGATGGAATCGTTTTCGATGAAAATCTGAATCTCGCTGCCGCGCAGATCAGGCGCTCCCGCAGTGAGTGCTTCAGCAGCACGCGCCGGCACCGCAAGCAGCATCAGTGCGAAGGCCGCACCGGTCGCCAAAACAGCTTGATGTAAGCGCCCGCCTACCATTAAAAATTTATAAATATTGTTTTAAATCAATAAGATATTGTGATCCGCTCTGGACCCAGCGGCAGGTCGAGCCGCGCTGGCCAACCGTGTCTCCTGCGCTGCACGAAGTCTGCTCAGACCTCAGTAACGATCGCGCACGCTCGTGGGTAACGGCCCTGCCGCGCACGGACCAAACAGGACGCGGCTGTTTTCCTCAAGTATGGCGCGTTCGCCATCAAGGTAGAGCAGATAAGTGCCGTCGCTGTATTTTTCCTGCGCGGCACTGCCTGCACGCTGCAGAATCACCGGCTTGTTGTCGATGAGCACCGCAACGGAGCGGGCATCAGCCGCCCGTTGAACCTGCAACACCTTGTTGTTGGCGCAACTGTAGTTGATGCGGGTCGGCAGCACGGTTTATTCAACACCGGCGCCGACACAGGCGGTCAGCAAGACGGCACAGCAGGCAACGGCTCCGATCCGGCCAACGCCGCGCCGTAAGGGTTTCAGATAAATCATCAGGAATGTCCTGCGGTGTGCCGCGTCAATGACGGAAAGTGACCGATCAGGCAGAGCATGTTCCAACCCCTGATTGTTACCCAAACCATCCGCCGCTGCTGGTGAAGTCAAGCATCCAGCCGGTACTGCTTCATCTTCCGCGGATTCAGCGTCAGCCCGATGCCCGGACCCGCCGGCAATTGCAGGCAGCCGTTTTTGATCACCGGATCTTCATTGGCGACGTGATCTTTGGCATCGATGAAGCTGGAAAACTCATGCGCATGCGGCGTGGTGTAGGTGCTGGCAAAGTGCGCGGCAGCGACGCAACCGATCTGCATGTCAGCCTGGGTGCCGTTATGTGCCGGTGTGTAAAACGACTGCGCCAGCGCCAACACCTGCCGCGACCGGGTGTATCCGGTGCGCGCGCATTTGATGACCACGGCGCGGATGCCGCCGAGCTTGAGCTCGTGCAGCACATCGTCCGGCGTCATGCACGAATCGTCGCCGGAAATCGGGATGCGGCTGCGTTCAGCGCAGAAGCGTTTGCCGGCACCGTCGCGGGCGGGGATCGGTTCTTCAATCAGCGCGACATTGACCTCCTCGAAATAGGGCGCGGTTTCGAGCAGATCCTGCGAGCTGTAACCCTGATTGCAGTCGATGGTGATCTCGTGATCGTCGCCAACCAGCTTGCGCAGCGCGCGCAGCAGCGTGATGTCGCGCTTTTTGTCGATGCCACATTTGACCTTCCACGCCTTAAAGCCGTACTGGCGGATCATGCGTTCGGCCTCGGCGAGCATTTCCTTGTTCGAGCCCAGCATCAACCGGCGGTTCACCGGCAGTGCCTTGGGCGTGCCGCCAAGCAATTGTGCGCAGGTAATGCCGAGGTGTTTGGCCTGCGCATCGAAGATCGCCATGTCGATGGCCGATTTGGCGGCGGGGTTGCCGGCGTACTGGTCGAATACAGCCCACACTCCTGTCAGATCGAAGGCATCCACGCCTTTCAGTTTCGGCGCGAAATGGTCCCGGACGATGGTGGTGATCGACCGCTGGGTTTCGCCGTAAATGGTCGGCCGCGGCGGCGCGTCAGCAATACCCTGGGTGCCGTCGGACAGCGTGACAATAATGATGACGTTGTCGATGTCCTTGATTTCGCCACGCGCCCACTTGATCGGTTGCAGCAGCGGCACCACCACCGGGATGGCTTCGACGGAACGGATGGAGAGCTTGCTGACTGTGGATTTCATGGGGGTGACCGGTATCGAGAAAAATAGAAGAGCCCTGAAAAATCGATCAGGCGCGGCCCTGACGAGGAGGGACGAATTTTATTACGGCGGGCTGCGCCGAGACATTACCTCAGGGTAAGGCGAGGAGCAACGCAGCGCCCGACAAAGTCAGGGCAAGCCTGGCGATTTTGCAGGGGCATCAGTAGCTGGTCGGCCAGGTGCGCATCAGGTGCTGGCCGACACCATTGGTCATGCGCATGCGATGCACTTCGAGCATGCGGATCAGCCAGTCGCGGGTGTCGCGCGGATCAATGACATCCTGCGCGGTGTAGATCGCTGCCATGTCGTAGGGCGAAGTGCCTTTGGACATTTTGGCGACGGCGTCCTG
>JBBQAO010000029.1:0-39582 GCA_038316355.1 Burkholderiales bacterium | reverse complement strand
ACCCACCACGAATGATGTCTTGAGAGTAGGTCTCCGGATTGTCACGGGGATCCTTGTGTGCAAGTGGGACGTTAAATCCGAAGATATATTGCGAAGCCCCACGCGCACGGTAGGCGTGCACGACTGATGCCCCCGCCTCCGCGGCTGCCGATGCCGCTCGATACCCGGACACACCGCCTCCAAGAACCAAGACATCGGCTTCGACAACTTCAACATCCATTCCAGACATCAATGCTATCGATCACTCATAACTGCGCCGCGACATTGGAATCTTTGACAACCTTACCCCACCGCGCATACTCGTCGCGCACAAATTTCTGGAAAGCGTCAGGTGATGCGTGAGTGTATGACTCGACCGCAATACCGTCGAAACGCTCTTTGACATCCGGGGATTGTGATGCTCGCACTAATCCTGCATGCAACCGGTCAACCGCCACCTGTGGGGTTTTTGCAGGAGCCACCACAGCAAACCAGTTCAGCGACACCATGTTGATACCCTGCTCAACCACCGTCGGCACGTCTGGCAATTGCTTGGCACGCCCCTCGCCAGTAACAGCAATACCCCGCAATCGACCTTGCTTGATATAAGGATACGGTGCAGCGATATCGACTAATACGCCATGAATCTGGCCACCAACAGCATCGATTAAAGCAGGACCGCCACCCTTGTAGGCAATATGCTCAATACGAGTATGGGCGAGAGTGTTCAGTAGTTCCAGGGTCAAATGCTTTAACCCACCCGCCCCCGGGGAACCCACGTTCAACTGCCCAGGCCGTGCTTTAGCCAAAGCAATTAACTCTTTAAGATTGCGCGCCGGGACTGATGGATGCACCGATAGCACTTGGTGCGTCACACCCACAGTCGTCAGCCCGGTGAAATCATTGATTGGGCTGCTGCCGGTTCCGTGGACACCGGCCTAAGCTAATTGCACCTTCTCGAAGTCTACCGGACTGACGTAGCCGATGGTTGAAGGGCGTCGCGTCCGGTTGTAAAACCTCTCGATGTAATCAACAACAGGCCCTTCTCCCTCCCACCGAATCGATATTTGAATCTCCACCACTTTCCCCCTGTCGGGGTTACTTGGAGATATAGCCCGGGGGAATCACCGATTTTGTACGGCTTTCTCGTCGTGCGGCCGCCGGGGGTCATACCAGGCCTTGCACTCTCAATTGCTGCGGTTGTCAGCGGCATTCGATCACCCCTAAACAGAAATAGGAGCAACAGTTTTCAGGAAACCCCTGTTGCTCCGAATTCTCACCCTACTAGAATTCGGCTGTCAGTGGACGATATTATTACAAATAGGACGATTTCCCCTATGAAAATTGACGAGACATCGCTACTGCCGGATGTCTTTGAACTACTTTGGAAGGGGTCTTGGTGGCCGGGGACGGAATTGAACCGCCGACACAAGGATTTTCAATCCTCTGCTCTACCGACTGAGCTACCCGGCCCCGTGCTGCGGGGGTGCTGCAAAAACTGGGAGGATCGGATTTCGCCCGCCGTTGCGACTGGACGAAAGGGCGCTATTTAAACCTCAAAACCGTTTTGCGTCAAGGCAATAGCCTCTCAGACGCAGTTCAGTTGCTGGGCCAGGCAGATGGCGCGCCGCAGATAAATCAGCATCAAGCCGATCCACACCAGCAGAATGAAGGTCACGAAAGGTACGTGGCGGTCGATGACGAATTTTGGCGTGATCACGCGGGTGACCTTGACCAGCGGCTCGGTGCCCTTTTTGAACAGCTGGTAGATGAAATTCTGCTCACGGGCGGCACCGCCCAACAAATACATCGCTCCGCGGCCGATCAACAGGTACAGAGCGACCTGCGCCACGGCAAACAGAATGGATACCAGTATAAATTCGATGGGCATGATCGGCTTTGTGTAAGGGATCCGGTTCGGCATTGTAATCGACCCTTAGCACCTGCCCCAGTTGACTGAAACGTACAAAAAAGGGTTCTTCGGGAAATCGAGTGGGTGAATTAGGGTCATTTTAAAGGGTCGGCAGCATGCAAGTGAGCACCTTCAATCGCAGATACTCCTCGTCGCGCAGACCGTATGCACGACGCTGTATGACGCGAATCTTGTTGTTCAATCCTTCGACGAAGCCCAGCGACACCTTGTTTTCCGGCTTGCAATAGGCGGCGATTCCATCCCAATGTCGATCGATCATTTCGGCGAATTTCTCGTAGGGTTCGAGCCGTTGCCACTTCAGACTCGCGCGCCAGTTCTCGAAGAAGCGTCGCGCCCACCCCTCGCGCTCGTAGCCCCAGAGCTGGCCGAAGGATTCCTTGAGCAGGTAGGCCGTGTTCAGTCGTTTGTTCGCCGCCAGCAGCGTCTTCAGGCTGCGGCGCCCCGCCATCGTGAGGTTCTCCCGGTGCGAGAGCAGCGTGTATTTCTGGCCCTTGATGAAGCGTCGGCTGTTGCCGCTGAGGCGCCGATACTCGGCGCGGCGTACCTTGTCCAGAGCCTCCCCCAGGTGACGCATGATGTGAAACTTGTCGAACAGGATCGCCGCCTGCGGCGCGTGCGCGACAGTGGCTTTGCGAAACGGCTTCCACATGTCCATCACCGCCAGGCGTATGCCCTTCGTTTTCTTCGGACCCAGAGCGTCGTAGAACTGCCCCATGCTCGCCTCCGAGCGATCCTCGCCGCCAAACCAGATCGGCCGGCCCCGGATCAGATCGCTCACCACGATGCGGTAGGTGTGGCCCTTGCGAATGGATATTTCGTCGATGCCGATGGCCTTCGGGCCCGGCGTGCCGGTCTTGGCCAATTGCGCCGCCATGTACTGCTTTTCCAGCGTCTTGACCGTATCCCAGTCCAGCTTCAGTTCGCGGGCGATGTCTTTGATCGAACTGGAACGACAGCGCTCCCCCACGTAGAAGGCAAAGCGCTTGGTATAGAAGGGGTTGTCGGCCAGAAAGTCGAGCCGCTCGCGTTTCACGGCATGGCAGCGCTTGCACTGAACACGCCGCACCTCGAACTCCAGATACACGCGCTGGTCGCCGCAGGAAAGATCGCGCGTCTTGCGGGTGCGACGGTCGTACCAACCGGACTGAACACGGCCACAACAGCCGCAGACCGTTTTTTTGAGCGCCGAACAAGGGTGACGACGCAGGCCTTTGGGTCACCAAAGACACCGCGCACCGTGGGTTGCGGACGAAACCCGGCAAACGCATACGCGTCCCACAGCCGCCGCCGTCGCTTCGTTGATTTAGCCATGCGCAAATCATGTCAGTTTTACAGCATCAAGAAAACGGCTCTCTGCACTCGTAAAAAGATCGTTTTATCCTCAAAATCTACCCACTCGACTTCCTGAAGACCCCAAAAAAGAAACCCCGCCGAAGCGGGGTTTCTGATGCATCCAATACTCCGAAGGAGGGAGGGCTCGGGAGGGAACCATGGGTTCCCTCCTGCTCCTCCTTATTCCTGCTCGTCCTTCTTGATATGTAATTCGCTTTCGCGAATTACATATCCATCCCGCCCATGCCGCCCATACCGCCCATGCCGTGACCATGACCACCGTGGCCGCCGTCATCTTTTGGCGATTCCGCAACCATCGCGGCGGTGGTCAGGATCAGGCCGGCGATCGAAGCCGCGTTCTGCAGTGCGCAGCGCGTGACTTTGGTCGGATCCAGCACGCCCATTTCCACCAGGTCGCCGTATTCGCCGGTCGCGGCGTTGTAGCCGACGTTGCCTTTGCCTTCGACGACTTTGTTCACCACCACCGAGGGCTCATCACCCGCGTTGGCGACGATCTGGCGCAGCGGTTCTTCCACGGCGCGCAGCACGATCTTGATGCCGGCGTCCTGATCGGCGTTGTCGCCTTTCAGTTTGCTGATGCCGAGGCGGGCGCGGATCAGCGCAACGCCACCGCCGGCCACGATGCCTTCTTCAACGGCGGCACGGGTCGCGTGCAGCGCGTCTTCGACACGGGCTTTTTTCTCTTTCATTTCGAGCTCGGTTGCGGCGCCGACCTTGATCAACGCAACACCGCCCGCCAGCTTGGCCACACGCTCTTGCAACTTTTCTTTGTCGTAGTCGCTGGTGGCTTCCTCGATCTGGGCGCGGATCTGCTTGACGCGCGCTTCGATCGATTTCTGGTCGCCGTTGCCGTCGATGATCGTGGTTTCTTCCTTGCCGATCTCGATGCGTTTGGCCTGGCCCAGATCAGCCAGCGTGACTTTCTCCAGCGACAGGCCGACTTCCTCGGCAATCACCGTGCCGCCCGTGAGGATGGCAATGTCTTCCAGCATGGCTTTGCGCCGGTCGCCGAAGCCCGGAGCCTTGACGGCGCAGGTCTTCAGGATGCCGCGGATGTTATTGACGACCAGGGTCGCCAGCGCTTCGCCTTCGACTTCTTCGGCGATGATCAGCAGCGGCTTGCCGGCTTTGGCAACTTGTTCCAGCAGCGGCAGCAGGTCGCGGATGTTCGAGATTTTCTTGTCGTGCAGCAGCACGTAAGGGCTCTCGAGCAGGGCGTGTTGTTTTTCAGCGTTGTTGATGAAGTACGGCGACAGGTAGCCGCGGTCAAACTGCATGCCTTCGACCACTTCCAGTTCGCTTTCCAGGCCCGAGCCGTCTTCGACGGTGATCACGCCTTCTTTACCGACCTTGTCCATTGCGTCGGCGATGATTTTGCCGATTTCCGCGTCAGCGTTGGCGGAGATCGAACCGACCTGGGCGATTTCCTTGCTGGTGGTGCAGGGCTTGGACAGTTTTTTCAGCTCGGCGACGATGGCGGTGACCGCTTTGTCGATGCCGCGCTTCAGGTCCATCGGGTTCATGCCGGCGGTGACGAACTTCATGCCTTCCTGAACGATGGCCTGTGCCAGCACGGTGGCGGTGGTGGTGCCGTCGCCGGCGATGTCGGAAGTCTTGGAGGCGACTTCTTTCAGCATCTGCGCGCCCATGTTCTCGAACTTGTCTTTGAGTTCGATTTCCTTGGCGACCGATACGCCATCCTTGGTCACCGTGGGGGCACCGAAGCTGCGTTCAAGCACTACGTTGCGGCCTTTCGGACCGAGGGTCACTTTGACCGCGTCGGCCAGAATGTTGACGCCGGCGATGATTTTTTGCCGTGCCGGCTCGTGGAATTTGACGTCTTTAGCTGCCATTTGAGTGTTCTCCTGAATATTCTTTGTGGGTTACTCGACGACGCCCATGATGTCTTCTTCGCGCATCACCAGCAGCTCGTCACCTTCAACTTTGACGGTCTGGCCGGAATATTTGCCGAAAAGGACGCGGTCGCCGACTTTGACGTCGAGCGGGATGATCTTGCCATCATCGGTTTTTTTACCTTTACCGACGGCTTTGACTTCACCCTGATCCGGCTTTTCAGCAGCGGTGTCAGGAATCACGATGCCGGAAGCAGTCTTGCGCTCTTCTTCCAGCCGCTTCACGATAATGCGGTCGTGCAACGGGCGAATCTTCATGGGTACGTCTCCTCAAGGATCGGTTGGACTAACGGGTAAACCGCGAACCGATTTTGTTAGCACTCGGCTCATGCGAGTGCTAATAATAGGGGTGTACCGGCAGAAATTCAAGAGGGGCCGGTTTGCGGCCCCTCCGGAAGCGAGTACTCGCTTACTTAATAATATTAATTAAAACAATGACTTATAGTTATTATTCCAAGTGCGTCCCAGGCGAAGTCCGATGGGTCGGAATACCAAACCGGTAAACCGTTCTGCGCTTGCCGGCACAGCCCGGAGCGACGGTTGCAAGCGGGCAAGGCAGGGCGCGGCGTCCTTCCCCGGACAAGGTGGCGTCGTCGGCATAATCCTTCCAGATGCCGCCACGCACCGGCCGAAAGGCCCACAGCAGATAACCGCGCATCGCGGCGAGCTCGAGCAAATCATCGACATCGGGAGTATCGGCCACGGCGACTTGCGCGCCGTTGAAGCTGCCGGGGTAAGTACCGAAGGCCTGCATGCACTCCAGTTCTTCGGTCGCCCCGGCGCCGGAGCGGAAGCAGGCCGGGCGTTCGGCCCGCTCCACATCCCATGCACCCAAGGCCCATGCCGCCTCCATCGCGGCATGATCCACCGCCCTCAGGTCGCGCCAGCGATCATTCAGTTGCAATGACGAACTGGGAATCGGCGTGTAGGCCACGGCCTCGGCTTCCTCCCGTTCGACCAGCTTCTGTTTGATGAAGCCGTGCCAGTGCAGCGTCAGGATTACCGGGGTATCGGGACAAGGTACTGCGGCGAGGGTGATGCCGACGAGCGGCAGGCCGGTGGCAGACATCTGGCCTTCGATGCGTTCGAGAATCTGCATGCGCAAACATCTCCTTTAGTGTGCTGTTAAACTCACTGTCGAAAATATTCAAAGCAATTCAGAGCAAATTCAGTGCCACCGTGCGGCGCCGGCCCAACAAACACCGGTCCATACTGCACAAGAGGTATAACGCTGGCCACGCCAATCGGTTGAACGTCATAAAGTATTGATTAGTATTGATTAGATTACTCTCGAAATGCAAACCAGCACTCGCAACACTGTGCTGCTAGAACGCAGCCGCACCGCCGTGTGGCATCCGTGCACACAGATGAAGCAGCACGAGACGCTGCCCATCGTGCCCATCGCCCGCGCGCAGGGCTGCTGGCTCTACGATTGCGACGGCAAACGTTATCTCGACGCCGTCAGTTCCTGGTGGGTCAATCTGTTCGGCCACGCCGAGCCGCGCATCAACGCAGCACTCATCGACCAGCTGCAGCGGCTTGAGCATGTAATGCTCGCCGGCTTCACCCACGAACCGGTGGTCGCCCTGTCGGAGCGCCTGTCCGCGCTCACCGGCGGCGCACTGGGCCACTGTTTTTACGGCAGCGACGGCGCCTCGGCTGTCGAAATTGCGCTGAAAATGAGTTTCCATTACTGGCGCAACAGCGGCCGGCCGGACAAAACCGGATTCATCAGCCTCGCCGGCAGTTATCACGGCGAAACCCTTGGCGCGCTGTCGGTCACTGATGTTGCATTGTTCAAGGACACTTACGCCCCGCTGCTGCGCGCAAGCGTTCAGGTGCCCAGCCCGGACTGGCGGCGTGCCGCCACCGGCACATCGGCACTCGAATATGCCGTTCGATGCGCGCAGGCACTGGAGAGCCATCTGGAGCAGCACCATGAACGGACTGCGGCACTGATCGTCGAACCGCTGGTACAGGGCGCCGCCGGCATGGCCATGTACGACGCCGAATACCTGCGGCAGGCGCGCGCGCTGTGTGAACACTACGGCGTGCACCTGATCGCCGACGAGATCATGACCGGCTTCGGCCGCACCGGAACTTTTTTTGCGCACGAGCAGGCTGGTCTCATTGGCAAACTCGCACCGGATTTTCTGTGCCTGTCCAAAGGCATCACCGGCGGTTATCTGCCGCTGTCCGTGGTACTGACGCGCGACGCCGTGTATCAGGCCTTTTACGACGAATCGGTGACCCGCGGTTTCCTGCACTCACACTCTTACACCGGCAACGCGCTGGCCTGCCGTGCTGCACTGGCGACGCTGGATATCTTCGAACAGGATCGCGTCATCGAAACCAACCGCGGCAAGGCGCAGCGCATGACTGCAGCAACGCAGGCGCTGGCTGCGCATCCGCGGGTGCGCAATTTCCGTTCAACCGGCATGATCTGGGCGTTCGAGGTCGACAGCGACGATCCGGCATTCGGCCGGCATTTTTTCGAGGCGGCGTTGGAACGAGAGATTTTGCTGCGCCCCATTAGTGGAAACGCGGGCACCACCGTTTACTTCATGCCGCCATACACCATCAGCGACACCGAGATGGAACTGCTCGCTGCGGGCACCCTTGCGGCACTGGACGCCACCCCTTGAAACTGACCTTCCTCGGCGCAGCGGGCGAAGTCACCGGCTCGAGTTTTCTGCTGGAAGCTGAAGGCCTGCGTTTTCTGGTCGACTGTGGCATGTTCCAGGGTGGCCGCGAAGCCGACGCCAAGAATTACGCGCAGTTTGCCTTCGCTCCGGCCACCCTCGATTTTGTGCTGCTGACCCACGCCCATATCGATCACTCCGGATTGCTGCCACGGCTGGTCGCGGCGGGATTCGCCGGCCCGATCTACGCCACCGCCGCCACCTGCGACCTGCTCGAAGTGATGCTGGTCGACTCGGCGCATATCCAGGAAAAAGAAGCCGAGTGGAAGGAAAAAAAGAATGTGCGCGGCGCCGGCAAACGGCCGCTGTACACCGTCGCCGAAGTCACGCGCACGCTGCGGCAACTGAAACCGGTGGCCTACGGCACCGGACTGGAGCCGCACCCCGCTGTGCGCAGCGTGTTCCGCGATGCCGGCCATATCATCGGCGCAGCCATTATCGAGCTGTGGGTGCGTGAAGGGGGACAGACGCGCAAACTCGTGTTCTCCGGAGACATCGGCCAGCCGGGTCGGCCGCTGGTGCGCGATGTGACACCAATCACTGAAGCCGATGTGCTGGTCGTCGAATCCACTTACGGCAATCGCCGGCACAAATCCATGGATGACACACTGGCGGAGCTTGAACACGCGATCACCGATACGCTGGTGCGAAAAAAAGGCAATGTGATCATCCCGGCGTTTGCCGTCGGCCGCACCCAGGAAATCATTTACCTGCTGGTGGAAATGTACCGTCAGGGTCGATTGCCGGACATGAACATTTACGTCGATTCGCCGATGGCGACCAAAGCCACGGAGATCACCGCCAAACACTGGGCTCTGCTCGATCAGGATGCCGCAACGCTGCTGCAATGGCTCAAAGGCAGCCACGGCCATCCGCGCATCCATTTTGTGCAGGACGTGCTGGAATCAACCAATCTGCAGCACATCAAACAGGGCGCGGTAATTATTTCCGCCAGCGGCATGTGTAACGCCGGACGCATCAAACACCACCTGCGCTCCAACCTGGGCCGCAAAGCCTCGTCGATACTGATCGTCGGCTTCCAGGCCGCAGGCACGCTGGGCCGGCGCATCGTCGATGGTGCGAAAAACGTGCGCATTTTCGGGATTCCGATCGCAGTGCGCGCGGACATTTACACCATCGGCGGATTGTCGGCCCACGCTGACCAGGAAGCGCTGCTCGGCTGGCTGTCACACTTCAAACGCGCACCACAACGCACTTTTGTGGTCCACGGTGAGCAGTCCACTGCTGAAATTTTTGCCACTGCGATCCATGACCAACTGGGCTGGAGTGGCGTCGACGCACCGGCGCTGCGCAGCTCGGTCATCCTCTGAAGTCAACCGGAATCCCCGCCAAACGTCTGATGCCCATGCCCCTAACCCGCGCTATCGCCACTGCTTTGCTGATTCTGCTGCCGCTACCCGTCATGGCGCAGCCCGCAAGCACCCTGCCCGAACCCGTTGCCCGCGCACTGGCCCAGGCCGGCATTCCCGAGTCGGCGATCGGCGTCTACGTCCACGAAATCGGCGCCGCGGAGCCGGTGCTGGCCATCGGCGCCGACCGCTCACTGAATCCGGCATCGAGCATGAAACTGGTGACTACCTACGCCGGACTGGAAATGCTGGGGCCGGCCTATACCTGGAATACCGACATCCTCACCGACGGCGCCATCGCGCAGGACGTGCTGACCGGCAATCTGTACCTGAAAGGCTCCGGAGACCCGAAGCTGACGCTGGAAAATTTCTGGCTGCTGTTGCGCAGCCTGCGCGCGCGCGGTGTGCGTGAAATCCGCGGTGACCTGGTGCTCGATCGCCGGCTGTTTGCGGAAGAGGCCTACGATCCCGCCGGATTCGACGATCAGCCGACCCGCCCCTACAACACCGGGCCCAGCGCGCTGCTGGTCAACTTCAAGGCGGTCACGCTGCAGTTCATCCCGGATGCCGCCACGCGCAGCGTGCGTGTCACCGTTGAACCGCCGCTGCCGCAGGTGCAGGTCATCAACAACCTGAAACTCGCCGACGGCGCCTGTGGCGACTGGGTCGGCCGCCTGCGGCTCGACGGCCAGGGCAATGCCGACGGCGCGCGCCTCGCCTTCAGCGGCACTTACGCGCTGGACTGCGGCGAACGCGTGCGCAGTTACAGCGTGCTCGGTCATCGCCAGTATGTCGCCGCATTATTCAGTTATCTGTGGCGGGAAATGGGCGGCAGCTTCAACGGCCTGATGCGCGACGGCGCAACCCCGGTGCAGGCGCGGCCGCTGGTCACGGCAAAATCGCCGTCGATGTCGGAGGTGGTCCGCGACGTCAACAAATACTCCAACAACGTGATGGCGCGGCAGTTGTTCCTGACGCTGGGCATCAACGGCAATGCGGCGCCGGCGACCATCGGTGGTGCCGCGAACGGCGTCAAACAGTGGCTGGCATTAAAAGGGCTGGCCGTGCCGGAACTGGTTCTGGAGAACGGTTCTGGCCTGTCGCGGATCGAGCGCATCAGTGCGCGCAACCTCGGCGCCGTGCTGTTGAACGCCTATGCCAGCCCGGTGATGCCGGAACTGATGGCCTCATTGCCGGTGGCCGCGGTCGACGGCACGCTGCGCCGCCGCTTAAAAAGCGCGGAAGTGGCCGGCCAAGCGCATGTCAAAACCGGATCGTTGTCGGGAGTGCGCTCGATCGCCGGTTATGTGCTCGACACGCAGGGCAATCGCGCGGTGGTGGTGTTCATGGTCAATCACGCCAACGCCTTCAACGCGCAGGCGGCGCAGGATGCGATGCTGGGCTGGGTACACAACCGCAACAGCAGCAACTGCTGCGCCCGGCAGGAGCGCCGGCAGGGAAAAAAGTAATTCCATCAAAAGGCAGATACGGCGGTCGATGATGACCGCCTGCATGCGCCCGGATGTGCCGCGGTTGTTCCGACCAACGCGCGCTCATACCCATGGCTTTCCGGGAGGCGTTGCCGCCGTGCCCGAAACTGTGGAGCGCTGCCGATATCAATTGCAGCCTGCGGAACCAGCGGTTGACGCGACAAATGTCATCCGCGCAGCTCCGCGACACCAAGACCATCAGTGCCGCGCCGAGCGCGAATCCAGGTCTGGAGCCACCTTCGGTGCTGGCTTCAAAACCAGGCTTAGCAGCACCGACGCAAGCAGAATCATCCCAACCACGCCCAGTGACCAGAAAACCGGTCCGCCATGTCGGCGAGCAGGAAATACAGCGCGCGCAAGCCCATGATGGCGAAGATGTTTGAGGTGAACACGATGAACGGATCGATGGTGATGGCGAATATCGCCGGAATGCTGTCCACCGCGAATACCACGTCGGACATCTCGACTCGCCTCAACCGCCGCGAACCTGCCACCCGAGACCGCGCGAGGGCTCATCGGCCGCTCCACCTGAGCTGAAACTCCAGCTCTTCCGCCCCGGCATCGCGTTCGTGCTCGATGCTGACGACGGCAGCGGCCGGCACGCGCACCGTCTCCCCGGCCACGCGGATGGCGAAGCGCTTGCCCCGTTCCAGGGCGTCCGCGAGCCGGCGCAATTTGGCGACGAACGTCCGCCTCGAATAGGTTTTTTCAATATCACGCTTTTTCTTGCGTTTCACTGTGCGTCCTCCTTGCTCTTAAGTGTGGATCGAATTGCCGCCGCGACACGCCGGCGCTGCACCGCCACGGGTTCAGGGCTCCCGGATCTCCAGCGCGGTGGTCTCCGCACCCAGCCGCGAAATCTTCGTGAAGCGGAACGCGAACTGCTCGTTGCCGCGGCGGTGGTGCAGATGCAGGTGTCAATCGTCGGGGCGGGTGAGGGTCAGTGCCGCTTTAGACATGTCGGAAAGATCTTCAAGCGAAGGTTCCAGTTGCGGCGGTGCGCTGGCTTGAGCGTCAACGCGTCGCTGCGCGTTCCCGGCGGGTTTGCACGAACGAGCGGATCTGAAGCACGACCAGGGTGGCGCACAGCGCAAGCATCCCAACGTTAACCGTCAAGGCCAGTGGACTCATTTGCGCCGCCCGGATCACCAGCGCCGCCGCCGGCGCCAACGCCCCAAGCAACGCCACGATCACCGCCACGTGCATCAGATGCTTGCGTGCGCTCGCGAACCCAAGCGCAAACCCGCCTACCAGCAGCAACGCACCGCCAACATAGGCCGGTAGCAACGCGGTGGGACTCGCCGAGGAAACGAACGCGCCGACGCCAAGGGCGATCAGCAGCACGGCAAACACGATGGTGATCTTGATCATATGACACTCCAAATAGAGAAACGCTTTTTACGAATCTAGTACCGCATCATCTGGCTGACGTGCGGATTATCAAGCCCGCCACGAATCACCCAATCCGCAGCCTCGCGCGCCCAAGGGGCGGGCTCTTCCAAACGCGGTTTGATGCACCGCGGACGTCACGCCGGGCGATGCCACTTACAACAAAAATGCGTTTCATGGATTTGCGTCCCGAGAGTAGTTTGATCAGCCAGAAGAGTTTGTTCATGTATTCTACCCGCCCAACTCTGGAGCTTTTCAGACCTTGGCGCTCGCCGCAGCCGCGTCAATATTTGCGACCAGCTCGGCATCCAGCCCAAGCTCGCCGGAGAAACCGGCGAGGAAGTCTTGTTCCGCACGGGTGTTTGGATCGATCGCCAGCCGTGCGGCGGCGTAAACCTGCGCGGCGAGTTCGGGCGTCGGCGCACCCTTGACCAGATCTTCGATCGAGGCCGGGTTCATCATCTCGTTGTCGATCCAGGTGTTGACTTCCGCATCGAAACCGGCTTCTTTCAGCCCGCCGCTGATGGCATTGCGCTCGGTCGCGTCAATGTGGCCATCGGCTGCGGCCGCGGCAATCATCGCACGGATGAACAGCGCGGCTGTCTCGTTCGAGGCGATGTCGGCCTCGAAGCCGGAGCCGGCAGGCGCCGGCAGCAGCGCCTGGCCCGTGCCGACGGCTGACTTGCCGGTCGAATAGTTCTGGTAGGCCTTGTAGGCGAGGCCTCCGATGAGGGCGAGGCCGCCCAGCTTCGCCGCGGACACGGCAACGCCGCGGCCAGCCGAGGTGCCGAACACGAGCGCGCCCAGCCCTCCGAGAGCAGCACCGGTCGCCATCGGGTTCTGCCCCATCATGCTTTTGGCCTGTGCCAGCAAATCCTGCGGCGTCTTGCCGCCGGAGACCTTACCTACAACTTCAGTGGCTTTCGTCGCGAGACCTGATTTGTTGGAGGCATCCTGCAAGCCCTGTGTCGCCTGACCGAGGACCTGCTTGACCATCCCGCCAAGGCCGCCGCCCATGCCTCCTTGCTGGCCGGCCTGGCTACCGGCACCGATGAGCGCATTGAGTAGGGATTTTGCATTGAACATGATTCTGTCTCCATTAAAATTAAAAAAGGGTGTAGTTGAACGACGCTTCTTATGGCAAACGCGAACCAGATTGGTTCCGGCGTCTGCTAAGGATTGCAGTAATCGCAGCGCCCGGCAGACGCGGCGGCTATATCGGTGCGCTTTTGTGTCACGCGGTGCGCACATCTGAGGCAGCCGTGGATCTCGGCGCGGGTCTCGCGCGTGGGTTCGCCGCAGTCCTCGCACGGCAAGCCCGCAAGGCGCTCGACGATCCAGAAGCCCGGTACGCCGCAGGCCGGACAGAACGAGCGGAGTTTGCGCGCCAGCTCCTCGACCGCCAGGCGGATGTTGTCCATGCGTGTAGGGTTGGCGTGCGCACGCATGTCGGTCTCGATGAAGACGCACCAGCTTTCGGATTGATCGAGCGTGCGGGCGAAGGCCGCTTGCAAATCAGCCCAATCGGCGATCCCCTTGCGCAGGCGCGGATCGTTCTCGCCCTCCGGGCGCACCACCAGATGATGTTCGGGAAACCCCGCCCGGCGGGCAAAAGCCTCGGTCTCTTCCCAGCTCGCCGTGAGCACATGGGCGAAATTGGTCTTGCCCTGCGCGACCCCGACGACCTCGATGCCAAGCCGGTCGTCGATCCAGATCAGGAATTCCACGTTCCAGGGGAACATGCCTGCCATCGGGTCCGGCCCGAACGAGCCTTCGCTGGCGAGTCCGAGCGGCAGTCCGGCAAGCTCCATGCCGAGGCGCGCCTTCTGGCGTGCTGCCTCGAGTTGTGTGCCCGCGCGCGGGATGTCGCGCGTGAACGTGCCAAGTAAATCTGTATCGTAACCGCGCGCAAGCTCCACCCGGCAATTGAGCACCGGCTCCAGCGCGGCTGCGATCACCCGCTCTTTGCCGTGCTGGGTGAGCAGGGCGACGCGCTGCCCGGCGTAACGCGGCGGGGCGACCGGTTGCGCCGGCCCGGACAGGGCGCGTCTCATCCCCGATAGGCCATCGCGCCGATTACGACCAGCGCCACGGTTGCCCAGCCCAGGCGGTCGATGTAGCGGTGCAGCACCGCCTCCACGCGCGCCCCGCCCCACTTCATCAGCCCGGCGACCAGAAAGAAGCGCGCCCCGCGGCCGATCAGCGAGGCCAGGGTGAAAGGCAGCAGCGCCATGGACAGCGCGCCGGCGGCGATGGTGAACACCTTGTAGGGAATCGGCGAAAAACCGGCGACGAACACCGCCCAGAAACCCCAGCGTTCGAACCAGTCCAGCGCCACCAAATAGCTCGCCCAATATTGGGTGGTGCGCAGCCAGGGCTCGATGGCATCGAAGGAAAAATAACCGATCGCATAACCGAACAAGCCGCCGGCCACCGAGCTCAGCGTGGTGAGCAGGGCGAACCACCAGGCCCGCGACGGCTGGGCCAAGCTCATGGGCGCGAGCATCACGTCCGGCGGAATCGGAAAGAACGACGATTCCGCGAAGCTGATCCAGCCGAGATACCAGGGGGCGTGCCGATGCCGCGACCAAAGCATCGCGCGCCGGTAGAGCGGAGAAAATAGTCGCATGGCTTCAGGCACTCCGCGCGGCGTTGAGGATGCCGCGTTGCTGTTCAGGGGGCATGCCGAAAATAAAGGGGACGGTCTCAATACTGTTCGGATAGGGTTCAATTCCCTCATCGGTGAATGATGTCAAGACCTGTGCTGTTTTTGTGACCCTGTGCTGTTTTTTTGCGGCATCGAAGCCGCCGCGTTGTTCAGGGTTGATGGCGGTCTCCGGGTTGATTGAACACTTCCATCAGCTTCAGCCCGGTCAGGTTGCGCAGTGTGCGGGCAAGACCGTAGAGCACGGCCATCAGCATCAGCATCGAGGGGATGGCGATCATCGGATAGCTCATCAGGGTCAGGCGGCCGAGTTCCTCGTTGAACGCCGCGCTGCCGGCCGGGCTGGTGACGATCCAGGTGGCGAGCCAGTAGTTCATGGCCGCCGAGAAGAAGAAGGTGGCGCTGAGCAAATAAGTGGCGGTCTGCAAACGCGCCTCGAAGGCCTGCGCCGTGCCGCGTTCTTCCAGGTGTTGCTGCACGCGCGCCACGTCGATCAGCGCCGGGTTGTAGAACAGGGTGCGGATCAGCGGATAGCGGGTGCGGGTGGAGACGACCACGCCGAGGCCGATCAGGCCGGGGATGGCCGCCTCCTTCACCGCCAGCCATTGCGTATCCAGTTGCAGCAGGCCGATGCCGCCGGTGAGCAGGATGCTGACCAGGCCCAGCACGGCGAACAGGTTGAGCTTGCGGCGGCGGATCAGGTCGAGCGCGCCCCAGGTGAGCGGAAAGGCCAGCGCCAGCAACAGCGCCCGCGCGGCCCCCAGATCTGCCTCGCCGCTGAATTTCATCAGGATGACAGAGGGGACGACGATATTGATCAGTATTTCGAGCAGTGGGTTGTTGTGCTTCGATGGGTTCATGGATGGATCTGCCATTCAGTTTTGAAACATCAGGGCCATACAACTTTTTCCTTTCAGCATGCCGATATTTCCGTTTGTCTCGTGTAGACCAAGAGGGCGGCCGGCGGCAGATTTTTCAATCACCACCAATCGCTGCTGCGGTCTGCATGGGGGTGCGAAACCACGTGGCGATAAATCGCCTGACGTCGGCTAAACCCATGCGTTCACGATTCATCTGTGGCTCCCTTCAAAACGAGCCTTTTGCAAAAAGCTCCTTCAAATGTGTAAACCGGTTCCAGTCTCCCCTATCGCTTAGCTCTTCGTTTCTGGCGCCGCCTTCTGTGCCGGCTTCCAGGCCAGACTAAGCAGCACCGACGCAAGCAGAATCACCCCAACCACGCCCAGCGACCAGAAAACCGGGATCTTGTAGAAATCAACAATGAGCATTTTGGTGCCGATGAACACCAGCACGAGGGCGAGCCCGTAGGAGAGCAGGCGGAAACGATCCGCCATGTCGGCGAGCAGGAAGTAAAGCGCCCGCAGGCCGAGGATAGCGAAGATGTTGGAGGTCATTACGATGAATGGATCGCTGGTGATCGCGAAGATCGCCGGGATCGAATCCACCGCAAACACCACGTCGGTCACACCGATCAGCACCAGTACGATGAACAGCGGCGTGTACCAACGAACACCATCCTTCATGAACGTGAACTGTTCGCCATGAAATTCCTTGGTAATCAGGAGATGCCCGCGCATCCATTTCAACATCGGATTCTTTTCGAGATCCGGCTTGTGATTGGCGAAGATCAGCATCTTGATGCCGGTGCCGAGAAGGAACAGACCGAACAGATAGAGAATCCAGTGGAACGTGGCGATAAGCCACGCGCCGACGAGTATCATGATCACGCGCAGGACAATTGCGCCAATCACGCCGATGATAAGTGCCCGCTTCTGGTACTCCGCGGGCACCGCGAAGTAGGTAAAGATCATCAGGAAGACAAAGATGTTATCGACCGACAGCGACTTCTCGATCAGATAGCCGGTTAGAAACTCCGTCGCTTTGAGATTCGCCATGTCGCGTCCGGCGCTCGCATCAAGGTACCACCACAAGAGGCCGCAGAAAACGAAGGATAAACTTATCCAGAGGGCAGACCAGTTAAGCGCCTCCCGGGCAGATACCCGGTGCGCGCCCTCGTTCTTCATTACCAGCAAATCTATGACAAGCGCAACAACGACAAACACGGCGAAGCCCACCCACATCCACCAATTAGCAATGGTCTCAAACAAGATTTTATCCCCTTGAAATATCTATTTTGCTCGGCCGCACCGTTACCTAACGATAGCGCAGCAGGCAACCGATCCCGCCCAAGGCCATCAGCGGGTCACAGTAATCCACTACCTCGACCGGGCAGTCTCGCTGTCCCGCCAGCCTTACCAGTTCCTCTGTAGCGTCGATTGACCGCACCGCCGCTTTGCCGCACTCGGGGCAGGCGGCGGGCGCTTCCCGCTCGATGCGCAACACACCGCATCCGGCGCAGCGCCAGCCGATTTCGGGCCGGTGATCCCGGGCCAACATAAGAACATCTGCCCGCCCTTGCCGCAGCGCCTCCAGACAAGCCGCTACTCCTGCCACCGCCAAACCTTGAGTGCGGATGCCGTGCACGAAGCGCGCGGCGAACACCTGCGAGTCCTGTTCCTCCCATTCGACGAACGCCGACAAAGTGGCGGTCACGACATCCTCATGGGCGTGGCGGCTGGGAACAGGGATTGTATCGACCAGTTTGGCCGTCACGGATTTGGGCAGCGCGCGCCGTATCTCGCCAGTCAGACGCGGGTCGCCGGCCAGAATCAGGTAGATGTGCCCGCCCTCCGCCATCAGGCGCTCGAGCAGCTTGATCTGCTCCTTTAGAAAGAGCGAAGTGCGCTCCCGATGATGGCTTTCGTAGTGCGCCTTGGTCCACTCGCGGCCTGCCCGCTCGCGCAGTTTCGGCTGCTCGGTCCAGGCCTTGACCGTCGCTGCGCCCAGACTCACCTCGGTAATCCGCACCCAGCCTTGCGTCGCGATCATTACGACGTAACGGTAATAAGTGTCCTTCAGCGCCATCAGGTGATAAATATGGGGCAAGGGATCGACAACGATCCAGTTGGGCACTGGAACTGCGAACTGCATCGGCAAAAAAAAGGCGCCGGCGTGGAATTGCCGGGCGAAGAATGCCGCCCCCTGAGCGTCGGGCCGCAGCTTCTCGGCCAAGTAGACCTCGATCTGGCCCAGCGCGACCTCGAAATCTTCGCGCGCACGCCCCTCGAGTGCCGCACGCAGGACAGGGCTACGGTCTTCAAGCGCCTTGCGGTAGCCGCCCCCCCGCTCCAGGTTGAGATAGCAACTCACGAAGGGCGCTTGCGTCTCCTCGACGTAAGCCAGCACCCCGATCTGGCGTCTAAGTAATTCAAGCGAGGTCAGTTGTTCCATTTAGCGGTCCTGTCGTGTTGGCACCGATTGAAGGTTGAATGAGCCTCCCCCGGTTTTTCGTCCGCCAGAGTGCCACGCGGGAACGGTGACTCCGATTGGCGTGGCATTGATGATTCCGGGTAGGAGAACGTTCGCGTCCATGTCCTGTGGAGGTCAAAGTGAAGATGCGCGATGTTCGGACGTTTCCTGTTTTGAAGAAATCACTGTTAGAGTGAGTTCGGGTTCGGTTTTTACGAAGTGAGGTCAGCATGTTGAACTTCCGTCATCTGTACTACTTCTGGGTCGTCACGAAGGAAGGTGGCTTCGCCCGGGCCGCCGAGCGGCTCGACATGGCAGTGCAGACCATCAGCGCCCAGGTGCGCGAGCTGGAAAAGACTCTGGGCCACCAGTTACTCAAGCCAGCCGGACGCGGCATTGCGCTGACCGAGGCGGGTCAGGCCGCCTTCGCGCGGGCCGAGGAGATCTTCCAGCTCGGACAAGTGATTCCAGAGGAAGTGCGCGAGGCCGCAAGCGGCCAGATCGCGCGCCTTGCAGTCGGATTGTCGGACGGCATCTCCAAGCTGGCCGCGCACGCGCTGCTGCAGCCGGTGCTGGCAACACCGTCGCTGCGTCTGTTGTGCCACGAAGGTGAATTCGAGCAATTACTGGCTGAGTTGGCTCTGCACCATCTCGACCTGGTGCTGGCCGGGCAAGCCGCGCCGAACAACCCGAACCTGCGGTTGACGAGCGAACGTCTGGTTCAGTCGCCAATGGAGTGGTATGGGCCGGCCGCACTCGTGCACAAGGCCGAAGTGGATCGGTTCCCGCAGTCCTTGGCCCGGTTGCCGCTGCTCTTGCCCACCGGGCATTCGGCATCGAGAGCAAAATTGGACCGGTGGTTTGAATCTCACGGTCTGCGGCCACGGATCGTTGGCGAGTTCGAAGACAGCGCCCTGCTTGCCATCTTCGCGGCACGAGGGCTCGGTGTGTTCCCGGTGAGCCATCTCGGCGCGGGAGATGTGGCGCTGATGCGCGGATTGCGGCTGCTCGGCCGCTGCGAGGATGTAAAGGAGGAGATCTATGCAATCCGGTCGCGCCGGGGCCAGCACCACCCTCTGGTGACGCAGGTGGTGGCCGCAGCTCAGGCCTGAACCACACCGCTCAGGCGGAGTGCAAACCAGCAGGGGGCGGATCGCCCAAGCCTGCGAACGCTGGTTGGCCCCAATGGCGATGTGCGGCCTCCAGGACAAGTGCCTCGCCTCCGGCGTAATGGCGATCCGCACCGGCGACGGCAACTGCCAGACGCAGCACCTTGCCCTGAAGCACCGAGTCGGTTAACTCAGCCATCAATAAAGCCAGTCCGCTGTCGTCGACGTTCGCCCTGCAGCGTGCCGCCAGCGTAAGCACCGAGCAGCAGGTCTTCACAAAGCGTCTGGACGATGCCTGGCATGGCATCGGGCTGCAGGCCGAGTTCGCGCGCGGCCTCAAGGTGATCGAGGGCATCGAGTTCAGAACGGCAAACATTCCCGTCGGCGATGAGAACGAGCGCAACAATGCGCGCGCCAGCTTCGGGACTGTTGCAAGGGTAGGTACGCATGGCGGCTTGTCTTTCAGGTCGCGCGCAGGGGGTCGGGCGGGCCGATCAATAAGAGGTCGCCCTTCGGGCGACCTCTGGAACAAAACGGCTTGCTTACTCGTGTCGCTGGCGACGATGACCCTGGGGAATGGGCCGCTGACCCGCAATTCGAACCGGGATCAATGCCAGCGCCTGGGGTTGGTGTTCAAACCAGCGGTTCGCGGCGGTGCCCGTGACGCGATCCGCGCCACGCAGGGTGACCACGAAGCTGCCGCGCTTCTCGACGCCGGCTCTTGCTGCGCTGATGTCTTCGAGCAGGGTTTTGACCTGCGCAAGCCGCCACTGCAGATGGCGCAGCGCCTGGCGCAAGCAATCCAGGCTGCGCTGCTGCCAGCGTGTTCCATGTTGGTCGTTGGCGCAGAGATGAACTTTCATTGGCGAACCTCGAGGCTGTTGGAAGAGCGGCAAATATCGGCTGAATCCGAACCGGGAAGAAGCAGGGCATGCATGACTTCGAGTTCGGAAAAAGCGAACTTTTCAAATGCCAACTACTGCTTTTTAAGGAAATGCAAACCTCATCGCCTGCGTCGCCCGACGAAGCGGGGACCCTCGGGTTGCCACAGCGTCGTCGTTCCGGGTACGGACTGACCCCGCATACCGTACATGTGCGGGATGACCAGCACGCAGGGTTCGGGTTTTCCGAAGTTCGGGTCATTGAATTGCTTCTTTTTCGGAATACCAATGCACCCTAGCTTCCGCTACACCTCAATCGATGGAGAACTATGATGCAGATTCTGATCAAGTCTCGTGATCCGCAGGCCGACGAACTGCGGGATTTGGCGCAACGCCGCATGCGCTTCGTGTTTCGGCGCATCGACTGGTTGGTGCCGAAAGCCACGGTGCAGTTCTCGGATGTCAATGGCCCGCGCGGCGGCATCGACAAGCGCTGTCAAGTAGAGATCAAGAGTGATGTCGCCGGCACGGTCGTTGTTTCCTCTGTGGCGCGTGATTGGCGGACGGCCTTGGACAACGCTCTGGCTCGCGCCGCGCAATTCCTGATGCGCCAGTGGCGGCGCGGGAATGACGCCAGGCGTTTGCGCCACCGCGCCGCCGCTCTGGACTGCTGAGCAACAACCGAACCCCCTACATGGATTCCATCACTCAAACTTCCAGGGCCGGCCATTCTGTGCGCACCTGGCGTTTACCCCGGTTTTTTGTTCGCGCAACTGTCGCTCGGTCTGATCCTGTTCGAAACCAGCCGCAGCGTGAACTAACCGTAATCACCCATGTGCTGGCAACTGCAGACCTGCAAACCTCAATCTTTAACCTGTTCGCGAGGCTGTCCAGCCGTACGGCTTTGAACTCGGATGAATCACCTGCACCAAGGAGAAAACCATGAAGTGCCCCACCTGTCCTGACCAGACTCTGACGATGACGGACCGTCAAGGTATCGAGATCGACTATTGCCCTGAATGCCGTGGCGTTTGGCTCGACCGCGGCGAGATCGACAAGTTGATCGAGCGCTCCGTCATGGCGGCAGCCACCGCCCCCAACAATGCCGCCCCCCGACGACAACCTGACTTCGATGATTCTGAACATGACCACAACCGAGGCCGCCACGGCAGCCGCAAAAAGTCTTGGCGGAGCGGCATCATTGACTGATCGCCAGAACATCAACCCAAGGTGCAAGCCTCATGCGCAAGCGCCTCAGCAATAGCCGCCACGCTGCTGCCCACATCGGAGCGCTCACAGTTATCGGATTTTGAGCGACGGCCACACGTCAAATCAAGCATTTGAATCAAGGAGAAAATAATGGATATCGCGGAACTTGTAGGGCTGTTTGGCAACTTCGGGGTACTGATCGGGCTGCTGGCGATCATCGCCATCGTCCTCTATCTGGCACCCATCCCGTTGTGGATCGCGGCCTGGGCCTCGGGCGCATACGTGGGGCTCATGACGCTGATCGCGATGCGGCTGCGCCGCGTTCCCCCCGGCGTGATCGTGACGGCGCGTATCAGCTCGGCCAAGGCGGGGATCGACATCTCCATCAACGATCTGGAAGCCCACTATCTGGCGGGCGGCAATGTTGTGCGCGTCGTCATCGCGATGATCTCGGCGGACAAGGCCAACATCCCGTTGCCGTTCAAGCGCGCCGCCGCCATCGACCTCGCCGGGCGCAATGTGCTTGAGGCGGTGCAGATGTCGGTATTGCCCAAGGTGATCGAGACGCCGAAGATCGCCGCAGTGGCGAAAGACGGCATCCAGCTCATCGTTGTCTCGCGCGTCACGGTGCGCACCAACATCGACCGTCTGGTTGGCGGCGCGGGTGAGGAAACAATCATCGCGCGTGTCGGCGAGGGCATGGTGAGTACCATAGGCTCGGCGGTTTCACACAAGAGTGTTCTCGAGAACCCCGATCACATTTCCAAACACATCCTGTCCAAGGGACTCGACGCCGGCACGGCCTACGAAATCCTCTCCATCGACATAGCCGATGTCGACGTCGGCGAGAACATCGGCGCCAAGCTGCAGATCGACCAAGCCAATGCCGATAAGCAAATCGCCCAGGCCAAGGCAGAGGAACGCCGTGCCATGGCCGTGGCCCTGGAGCAGGAGATGCGAGCCCGCGTTGTCGAGGCTGAAGCCGAGGTACCGCGCGCCATGGCCGAGGCCTTTCGCCAGGGCACCCTCGGCGTGATGGACTACTACCGGATGAAGAACGTGCAGGCCGACACCGCCATGCGCGACGCCATTGCCGCCACTGATGATGCGTCGCCGGCACCTGGGCGTGTGGCGAATAACGGGAGCACACGATGAATCTGGAAAATCTGCTGGTTGTCCTGGTCATTGTTTTGGTGACTTTCTTCAATGTGATCCTGCCGTGGCTCAGGAAGCAACTTGAGGACGAGCAGACTGGTGATGCCGGGGCCGAACTGCAGGAGGCACTGCCAACAGCGATGGGGCCCATGCCAGCGGCGACGCCGGAGACCGAGACGCGTCGCCATGCGCCATTAAGCGCGATGATGCCCTTGGCGGTCACCACAACGCCGGCTGCGGCTCGACCGGCACGGCGCTCACCGCTGGGAAGACATTCGGACGTGCGCGACGCGATCGTCCTCATGGCGATCCTCGGTCCGTGCCGTGCGCAGCAGCCATTCGTTTGATGAGCTGGTTTGATGGGTTGGTTTGATGAGTTGGTTTGATGAGTTGGGTACTGCGCCACAAAAGCGCCACAAAATACGCAGCGCCCGGCGGGTCGGGGCTTGTTCGTAAAAACCGAACTGTAAAGCTCGGATGAGCTGATTTACCCGGGCCCCTAAACTGGCGATGATCAATCTATCGTGTAAAGTCAATGGAGCTACTATGTGGTACGTCGTGGTTTGGGTGGTGGCGGGGTGCTTGATGGCCCTGTGGACTTTCGGTGCCTGGGCGCTGCATGCAGTGACACAGTGGGCGGCAGGGCTTGCCGGTGCAAAAGCCGCAGGAGCGGCGGGTGGATTTGCGGACGCAGCCAAGCAGCTGGGCACCGTCAAGCCGCCTGAGTGGCTGGCCATTTGGCTGCCGCCGGGCGCACAGGAGCAGTGGGGCTCCTTGGTGTCCACCCTCGCTCCGTGGGTCGAAAACACCCTGAACTTCGCTCCGAGCCTGGCGGCTTGGTTGTCACCCGCCATCTGGGCGGCCTGGGCCTTGGGCGCGGTGCTGCTGTTAGCGTTGGGGGCTGGCTTGAGTGTGCTGGTCCGCACGCTCAAGCAACGACGATCTTCTACGTCACCTTGATCCGGCTTGACGGTCCCGGGGCGAAAGGCGTGGCCGGGCTGGCCAGAGTGTGAATCCCAGAGATGCCCCCGCCCCGGGATGGGATGGATAGTGTTCGAGGAACTCACTGCTGAAACTCATGGTGCTAAATCCCCAGCGTCCCCCACATTTCATCAACGCGCTGCCTCACCTCTTCGCTCATCGCAATCGGTGTGCCCCGCTCGCGGCTGGTTTCCACCGGCCATTTGTTGGTGGCGTCTATACCCATCTTCGAACCGAGTCCGCTCACCGGGCTGGCGAAATAAAGCACATCACGCATCTGCCACCAGCCGATCAACGCCATCAGTCCCGGAGACAGCGCGTGCGCAGTCATCACACCGGCGACGTGATAACACCCGAACAATATCGTCGAGGATTTGATGCCGATTCTGCAGTCATCATCACGGTCAACCATGGCTTAAGCCGTGTCGCAGGCAATCGCCCAGAACATCGTGGCAAGCAATAACAGCCACGCCGCCCGCGACGCCCGTAGTAAACAACGCGCGAAAGACCCAGTTCTTGTTGCGCAATTACAACGGGCAATAATAATAAAATCGTTTAAAAACAATTAGTTACTTAATGTTGTTAACAGGAATGTCACATACACGCACGAACACCTTGTTTTGCAACAGTTTGCTGGCATCAACCCATTGTTTTATATACGATACATCCAGATGCTCACTGGCCATCATGGCCTTGTGAATTGCCCTAGTCATGAAAGTATGAAAGGAAAAAAATGAAATCGTTGATCAGTAATGTCGTTACAGGCGGATTGATCGGTGCCATCGCATTGATCCACGTTCCTGCATACGCGCAGGATGCGGGGTTTTACCTCGGCGGTGCTGTTGGACAATCCAAGACAGACATTGACCCTGCGCCTTTCACTGCACTGGGAGCAACCGTCACCGGAAACGACGAGAAGAACTCGATGTTCCAGATCTTCGGCGGCTATCAGTTCAACAAGAATCTTGGCCTTGAAATTGCCTACGTTGATCTCGGTGCCTTCGGCGTCTCCGGAACCATTGGCGGATTACCGTTTGCGGCATTCGGCGACGTGACCGGCTTCTCCGTATCGGGCGTCGCTACATTGCCGCTGAGCGAAAAGTTCAGCCTGTATGGCAGCGCCGGTGTTTTTTATTCAAAAGTGAAGGCCTCCGCTACGGTGGCCGCAGTGGCGGGAGCAGCCCAGGACAGCGGGACAGACTTCACAGCGGGCGTCGGCATAAAATATGCGTTCTCGAAGAGCCTGGCCGCCCGCCTGGGGGTTACCCATTACGGACTTGACGATAACGGTGATGCCGTAACGTACTCGCTGGGTTTACAGTACAGGTTCTGATCACAGCATCCACTGTTTAAAAAGAAAAGCCGGGTACCCCGGCTTTTCTTTTGTTGCCAACACAGCTGCAGCATTAAGCCGCCGGCCGGGTGCGTGTCCAACCCGGATCGTTGTCGGGCATGTGGTCAGATCGCTGATTATTTACTCGATACACAAAGCAACCGCGCGGTGGTGGTGTTCATGGTCAATCATGCCAACGCGTTCAACGCCCAGGCGACGCAGGATGCACTATTGGGCTGGGTGCACAATTTTGACAGCAGCAATTGCTGTGGGCGGCAGGAACGCTGGCGCGAGAAGCCATAAAATTTGTAGGGCGGAAAAGCGTAGCACCTTCCGCCGGATGCGAGAGGTTAAATATCAACCGTTACATCGCGCATCCCATGCCTTCAGGTTGACACCCCTGATCGATTAATGAATTCCTGTTGTATCCGGCAGATTCCATGCGGCGGAAGACGCTACGCTTTTCCGCCCTACGGGGATTTGTTGTTGTCGGGCGGGAGGAGCGCAGCGTATCCCGCCGTCAAGTCGTGGCCATCTCACAGAAGGCGGGATTCTCCCGCCCACAAATAATCCGAATCAAATCGGGACGTCGCTCCTTGACTTGGATAACGGTATCTACGCGGGCTTGTTGCGTCCCAAGCCCCTGACTGCAGGGCGGCGATTCAGGGCGCACGGTGCACGACTGCGACGACATGACGGTTCAACCACAGTCGCGACAGCCCCTGCACAATGCCGGCGGCAGCCAGCGCCCACGTAAAGCTCATTGCGGTGCCCCAGATGGGCAAGGCCCAGGCCAGCACCGTACAGAACATGCCGAACGCGTAGAACCCCAGCACCATGCCGCGCAACAACTGGATTGCTGCTGCAGCGCCGGCACTGCGATGTGTAAACAGTGTAAGCACAGTTCCCATCACCGGAAACATCGCGAGTATGCCGCTCAGGCCGGGGCCGAGGCTGGCGGCAAAATGGGTCACCAGCAGCACCAGCACTGCGCCCGAGCCCATGCGCAACAACATGTCTCTGGCGGGTTTCAAAGGCGCTGGAGCGGAATTCGGCAACGCCGGGTAGCAGCGCGGCGCAATCCACAATCCCGCCAGCACAGCGAACACGGCTGCGGGCAGTGTGGCATGCCACTGGTCCAGCAAGACGACCGCTGCGACGTAACCGACATAGGCCAGCGCCAGGCTCGCCGGCCAGGAATAACGCGTCGCCGCCCACGCGTAACTCAAACCGAAGGCCAATATCGCCAGCACCGCCGACAGCGTGCCGACCGCCGAGCTTGCGGCGAATTCCGCACCCTGTTCAATCGCGATGAACAGCAGGATCGGCCCGGCAACCACCGGGAACGCCGACAGCCAGCCCGCCACTGCCGGCCCCCAGCGCCTGCCGGCGAGTGTCACCAGCGCAATCAGCGCGGGCACGAGCAGCAGCTTGAGCAACAGCACTGTGTTCATGAATGAAAACGCGTGACCGGGCGCTCAGCCGATGCAAACCGACGGCAACGGCGCTGCGGGTACGCGGACGGTCGTGCAACGGTCAAGACAAACCCAGCTCGTCCCACAGCGCATCCACGCGCTGCTTCACCTCATCGCTCATCACAATCGGCGTCCCCCACTCGCGGCTGGTTTCCGCCGGCCATTTGTTGGTGGCGTCGATGCCCATTTTCGAACCGAGCCCGCTCACCGGGCTGGCGAAATCCAGGTAATCGATTGGTGTCGCATCGGCGATCAGTGTGTCGCGCCGCGGATCGACGCGTGTGGTCAGCGCCCACATCACTTCTTTCCAGTCACGCACATTGATGTCGTCATCGGTGACGATGATGAACTTGGTGTACATGAACTGGCGCAGAAAACTCCAGATGCCGAACATCACGCGTTTGGCGTGCCCCGGATACTGTTTTTTCATGCTGACGCAGGCGATGCGGTACGAGCAGCCTTCGGGCGGCAGGTAGAAATCCACAATCTCCGGAAACTGTTTGACCAGCAGCGGCACAAAGACTTCGTTCAATGCCTCACCCAGCACTGCCGGTTCATCCGGCGGTTTGCCGGTGTAGGTCGAGTGGTAAATCGGGTCGCGGCGCATGGTGATGCGCCCGACGGTAAACACCGGGAAACGTTGCTGCTCGTTGTAATAACCGGTGTGATCGCCGAAGGGGCCTTCCAGCGCGGTTTCGCCAGGATGGATAAAACCTTCAAGCACGATCTCGGCGCGCGCCGGCACTTTCAGCTCATGCGTCAGGCATTGTGCGATTTCGGTTTTTTCGCCGCGCAGCAAACCGGCAAACTGGTACTCGGACAGACTGTCCGGCACCGGCGTCACCGCGCCAAGCATGGTCGCGGGATCCGCACCCAGCGCCACCGCAACCGGGAACGGCTCCTGCGGATGAGCGAGGCAGTGATCACGATAGTCGAGCGCACCGCCGCGCTGTGCCAGCCAGCGCATGATCAGTTTGTTGCGACCGATGACCTGCTGGCGATAGATGCCAAGGTTCTGCCGCGTTTTCTGCGGACCGCGCGTCACCGTCAGTCCCCAGGTAATCAGCGGACCGACGTCGCCGGGCCAGCAGGTCTGGATCGGCAAACGTGAAAGATCAACATCGCTGCCCTCCCACACGATTTCCTGGCAGGGCGGATTTTTGATGTCGCGCGGCCGCATGTTCAGCACCTGGCGCAGCAGCGGCAATTTATCCCACGCGTCTTTCAACCCCGTCGGCGGTTCAGGTTCTTTCAGTTGCGCCAGCAATTGCCCGAGTTCACGCAACGCTGCGACTGAATCGCGCCCCATGCCCAGCGCCACGCGTTGCGGCGTGCCGAACAGATTGGCCAGTACGGGGATGCTGTGATTTTTGGGATGCTCAAACAACAACGCCGGACCGCCCTGCTTCAGCACACGGTCGCAGATTTCCGTCATCTCCAGCCGCGGATCGACTTCAACAGAAATGCGTTTGAGTTCACCGCTGCGTTCCAGCCCGGCGATGAAATCGCGCAGATCGCGATAACTCATCGCAGCATCCGGATGCCGAACCACAAATCAGCGGCCAGTCCGGTAAAAATCACGCAGCCCACCCAGTTGTTGTTGAGGAACGCCTTGAATGCGCCGTCGCGCGTACGCCCGCGGATCAGCCGGTACTGGTGCAACACCAGCACCAGCGCCGCGCTCAGTCCGGCGAAATAAAACACATCACGCATCTGCCACCAGCCGATCCACGCCATCAGTCCGAGAAACAGCGCGTGCGCGATCATCACGCCGGCGACGTCATAACGGCCGAACAATAGTGCCGAGGATTTGATACCGATCCTGCGATCATCATCACGGTCGACCATGGCATAGGCCGTGTCGTAGGCAATCGCCCAGAACATCGTGGCGATCAGCAGCAACCACGCCACCCGCGGCAAGGTATGCCACAGTTCGGCATAGGCCATCGGGATGCCGAAGCCGAAGGCAATGCCCAGCCACAACTGCGGCAGCGGAAACACCCGTTTCACAAACGGATACACAACCGCGAGTGCCGCAGCCACCACCGCCAGCTTGATGGTCAGCGGCGTCAGCAACAGCACCAGTCCGAAGGCGATCAGCATCAGCGCCGCGGCCAGCGCCAACGCCTCCGCCGGACGGATCACGCCGGCGGCCAGCGGCCGGTCTTTGGTGCGTTCGACATGGGGATCGAAGTTGCGGTCGGCGTAATCGTTGATCACGCAGCCTGCGCAACGCATCAGCACGGTGCCGGTAAAAAAAATCAGCAGCACGTCCGGCGGCGGCAACCCGCCGGCGGCAAACCACAAACCCCACAAGGTCGGCCACAGCAGCAGCAAAATGCCGATGGGCTTGTCGAGCCGCATCAGCTTTTCGTAGGCCGTCAGTCGTTGCTTGAGCGTCAGTGTCACAAGTCGTTTATTGCCGGCAAAAAGACTTCACTGACCAGTATAGGCGATTTGCCCAAGACAAATATCGAGCGTCGCGCCCACAATGGCGGTGGCCTTTTTTTCAGCTGCGCCGCAGCTCGGCGATACAATGGATGCGTGCGCGGCAGTTTTTTCTGCCGCAGCGGAAACCGCGCAATCCGCGGATCGGCAAACAAGGCCGTCCCCAGCGGTCGATTCCCCAGCCCGGCAATGCCGCGCCAAGCCCCGCGCAAACCGCCGGCAGCAAAGACCGTGTGCGCAAACACCAGCGGCGTCGTCCCGCGCAACAGCAACACTTCGCGCACCATGACCCGCGTTGCCGGCGAAGCGAATAAAAAAGTCTCGTCACGATTGACGCGGCGCAAACCCTGGAACAACACCTTCACCCTGATAGTCCCGGCATGCTGCTGCAACCGCGCGGTCAATGAGCCGGGGTCGGTCAGCCAGCGGCGTAATGCGCCGGCGGCAACAGGTGCGGCACACCAAAAGGAATCTCGAGGAATTTTTTTCACGACAGCACAATTTCTGGACCAGCATTATCGCATCAACCAATTTAAAAACTGCGTCTCCACCACCCGGCTCCCCTTGTGAGCCGCCGAGCAGCGCAGCCAAGCCGGGGGGGTGGCTGCGACTCGTTCGCCGCAGGCTCCGTTTGCGGGAGCAGACATCGGCGCTCCGGCCCGCGATTGTTGAACGCAGCCCTCGCCTACCCCTGCCCGCACCGCCGCTACGCGGCACCGAGTCCGGGGCGCCCGGCGAGGACTGTCTGAGTCCTTGCCGCGAAGCGGCAAGGGCGAGTTGCGCGCCCCGAAGGAAGTCACCTTGGGTGGCAGCCGCCCGGCTTGGCGAGCAGCACAGGGAAGTCCGAAGGACCGGCGAGCCAGGGGGCGGCTGCGATTCGTTAGCCGCAGGCCCGCTCGCGGGAGCAGTCGCCGGCGCTCCGGCTCACGATTGTTGAACGCAGCCGCGGCGCCCCTGCCCGCTCCACGCTGCGCGGCTCCGAGTCCGGGGTGCCCCTTCTCTTTGGTTACTTTTCTTGGCGGAGCAAGAAAAGTAACCAGCCGCCGGGCTGCCCCCGGCGAACTTTAAGCACATAAAACCACCAGAAAAACCGCCCTTCGACAAGCTCAGGACGAACGGCCCACCCAAAAATCAAACCTTCAAATACTCATTCCTCCCACCCAACCACCTCGCCAAATGCGCCTTGGCCGCATCCGACTCATCCCGCAACAACATCTCCGCCGCATCCCGGGCTGCATCCAGCAAATCCAGATCCACCGCAAGGTCCGCAAATCGCAACAGCGGAACACCGCTCTGCCTTGTCCCCAGCAGTTCGCCGGCTCCGCGCAAATTCAAATCATGCCGCGCAATCTCGAAACCATCAGTGTTTTCATAAATGACTTTAAGCCGCTCCCGCGCACTGGGCGACAACTTGCCCTGATACAGCAGCACGCAGGTGCTCTCGGCCGCACCACGCCCTACGCGGCCGCGCAACTGATGCATCTGCGACAGGCCCATGCGCTCGGCGTGTTCGATCACCATCAGTGAGGCATTGGGCACATCAACGCCCACTTCAATCACTGTAGTCGCCACCAACAGCTGCACTTCGCCATTCTTGAATGCGGCCATCACCTGCTGTTTTTCGGCAGTTTTCAGCCGGCCATGCACCAGGCCGACGCGCAATTCGGGAAAGGTCTGCTGCAGATGGGCGTGAGTATCGAGCGCGGTCTGCAACTGCAGTTTTTCCGATTCCTCGATCAATGGACAGACCCAGTACGCCTGGTGACCATTGATGCAGGCATCGCGCACGCGCTGGATCACTTCATCGCGCCGCTCCTCCGCCACCAGCTTGGTCACCACCGGCGTGCGACCGGGTGGCAGTTCATCAATCACCGATACATCAAGGTCGGCGTAATAACTCATCGCCAGCGTGCGCGGAATCGGTGTTGCGCTCATCATCAGCTGATGCGGTTGCGCGCCCCTGTTCGATTTCGCTCCCTTCATGCGCAGCGCGAGGCGCTGATGCACACCGAAGCGGTGCTGTTCGTCGATCACCGCCAGGCCGAGATTCTTGAACACCACGTCTTCTTCGAACAGCGCATGGGTGCCGACGACGACCTGGGCTTTCCCCTGCGCAATATCTGTAAGCCATTGATTTTTATAACTTTTCTTGAGGCTGCCCGTTAGCCACCCGACCTCGACACCGAGCGGTGTCAGCCACTCGGAAAATTTGCGGTAGTGCTGCTCGGCAAGAATTTCCGTCGGCGCCATCACCGCCGCCTGATAACCGTTCTCCACGCACTGCAACGCGGCCAGCGCTGCAACCACGGTTTTGCCGCTGCCGACGTCACCCTGCAGCAGCCGCTGCATCGGATGGGCCTGGCCGATGTCTTCGCGGATCTGCGCCAGCACCTTGTTCTGCGCAGGGGTCAGCTGGAAGGGCAGACGCTGCAACAGCGCATTCACCAGTTTGCCGCGTGCTTTCAATATCGGCGCACCGGCGGCACGGCGACGCTGGTAATGCACACGCATCGACAGTTGCTGCGCCAGCAGTTCATCGAATTTCATGCGCCGCCACGCCGGATGCACGCGCCCCTGCAATGTGGCCTGGGCAATGTCGGGCGGCGGATTGTGCAACAGACGTACCGCGACTTCGAACGGCGGCAGGCCCAATGCCTCGGGTAAGGACACCGGCAGTGTTTCCGCCAGCGATTCGGTATCCAGTGCACGTGCAATCAAACGGCGCAAACTGTCCTGACCCATACCGGCAGTGGTCGGATAGACGGGGGTCAGCGCTTGTGACACCGGCGCATCCGGGGTCACCACGCGATAACGCGGGTGGACCATCTCGGCGCCGAAATGGCCGAGGCGTACGCTGCCGAACACGCGCACCACATTGCCCGGCGCCAATGTCTTGACCTGGCTGCCGTAGAAATTCAGGAAACGCAGCGTCAGTTCTTCGCCGCTGCCGTCGTTGATGCGACACACCAGTTGCCGTTTCGGGCGGTACTTGATGTCACAGTCGGTGACTGTGCCCTGCACCAGCATTTCCTCGCCGGGCAAAACATCGGCGATCGGACAAATGCGGGTTTCATCGTCATAACGCAGCGGCAGATGCAGCACCAGATCGAAACGGCGCGCGATACCGAGCCTCGCCAGCCGCGCCAGCGTGCCGGCGCTGAGTCCGGACAGCGAGGGGTGGGTTGCGGCAGCCGCCGCCCGCGAGCGCGCCATGGCGTGGCTGGAAAACGTCAGCGCGGCAACGGGCAGTGCATCACCGCATCGACTTCGACCAGCGCATTGCGCGGCAGGCTGGCAACACCGACCGCGGCGCGCGCCGGATAGGGCTCATGAAAGTAGGTCGCCATGATTTCATTGACCTTGGCAAAATGGCCGAGATCGGTCAGGTAAACATTGACCTTGACGAAATCATCGACGGTGCCGCCCGCGGCGGCGGCTACGGCCTGCAGATTCCTGAACACGCGATGGATCTGCGCGTCGATACCCTCGGTCATCTGCATGGTTGCCGGGTCGAGGCCGATCTGGCCTGCCAGATACACCGTATCACCGCAGCGCACGGCCTGTGAATAGGTGCCAATGGCCTGGGGTGCGGACGAAGTGTGAATGGGGGTCTTGCTCATGGCGGGCTCCGCGTTAATTCAAAGGACATGGATGAACGCAATGATGACGTTCACCTGAACAGAACACAATGCGCACGCAATGCCGGCATCAATACCTGCACGTCAGGACGGCAGGTTGAGCACGTACTTGGCAAGAATGTTGCGCTGGATTTCGTTGGAGCCGCCGTAGATGGTGCCAGGCCTCGAGTTGTAGAACGGGGACAGCACATCAATACGGGCATCACCCATCGCCACTTCGCCGTCGATGGCACCGTAATCGCCGGCGGCTTCAATCAGCAGTTCGGACAGGCGCTGGAAGGTTTCCATCGACCACACCTTGAGCATTGACACGTCCTGTCCCAGCGTTTCACCGCGGCGCGCCCGCTCGACATAGCGCCCGTAGAGCGATCCAAGGTCAGCCAGATCGAGTTTCAGTTGAGTCAGCCGTTCGGTAAATGCGACATCCGCCAGCAGGCCGCGCGCCTGCGCCAGTGCTTCGAGTTTTTCCAGTGCCTGCAGCGGCCGCCGCGGACTGCCGATGTTGAGGCGCTCGAAACCGAGCAGGCCCTTGGCGATGGTCCAGCCCTTGTGCAGTTCGCCGACCAGGTTCTTTTTTGGCGTACGCACGTTGTCGAAAAACACCTGGCAGAACTCTTCATGGCCGGCGATGTTGCGGATGGTACGCAGCGTGATGCCGGGGGTTTTCATGTCGACCAGCAGGAAGCTGATGCCTTCCTGTTTTTTCTTCGCCTGTCTGTCGGTGCGCGCCAGCACGTAGATATGCGTCGCGTCGTGTGCCATCGAGGTCCAGATCTTGCTGCCGTTGATGACGTAATCATCGCCATCCGGCACGGCTTCGGTGCGCAGACTGGCCAGATCCGAACCGGCATTGGGTTCGGAATAGCCCTGGCACCAGGTTGCATCGCCGGCGATGATTTGCGGCAGATACTGCTTGCGTTGCGCGTCGTTGCCGAAGCGGATCAGCGTCGGGCCGACCATGGTCAGCCCCTGATCCGGCATGCGGCCGACGCCGGCGCGTTCGGTTTCCTCTAAATAAATCAGCAGCTTCGTCGGCGACAGTCCCATGCCGCCGTACTCGCGCGGCCAGTTCGGCGCGATCCAGCCTTTTTTCGACAGTTTCAGATACCAGTCGCGGCACTCATGCCAGCGCATGCGCCGCGGCAGGAATTTGAATTCCGCCGGAAACTCATTCTCGAAAAACACGCGCACTTCAGCGCGGAACGCCTCGTCGTCCATTGCATTCCAGTCGCTCATGCTGCCTCCCCGGTGGTCTGTGCCGCCAATTGTGCGTAACGCGTGCGATGCGCACGGCCGTTGCCCAGCCACGCGGACAGCGTCATTGCCCGCTTCACATACAAACCGACGTCACAGTCTTCGGTGAAGCCGATCGCGCCGTGGAACTGGATCGCGGCGCGGGTAATCGCCAGCGCGGCATCGGCACAGCGCGATTTGGCGCGGCTGGCCAGCAGCGCGCGTGCCCGGTCATCAGGGGCTGCGTCGAGTTGTGCCACCACTTCGCGCAACACCGCGTCGGCGAGTTCCTGCTGAATGTAGAGATCGACAGCGCGGTGCTGCAAGACCTGGAAACTGCCGATGGCCTTGCCGAACTGCACCCGCGTTTTCATGTAGTCGAGGCTCATCTCGTGCGCGCTTTTCATCACGCCCAGCAGTTCTGCCGATGCAATCGTCGCGGCATGATCCAGCGCGCGGCCGAGCGCGCCTTGCGCCGCCTTGCCAGACGCCAGCACATGCTCACGCGGCACCGCCACATCCCGCAGCGTCACCGTGCCATAACTGCGGCCGTCGGCCAGCGCAATCAACCCGGTTGCGCAGCCAGCGACATCGCGCGGAACCCACAGCAGTTGCAGTTCACCAGCGGCCTGTGCACTGACGATGTAACCGTCAGCGCCGGCAGCGCCGATGACGAATTGTTTCTGCCCGTTGACGCGGTAACCACCTTCAAAAGGCGTCGCCGTGGTCGCAATCCGGGTGGCGGCCACATCGTCCGCCTGCTCATGGCAGGCCACTACCGGCACACGGTCACCGCCAACGAGGCCCGTCAGTAATTCACTGCGCAGCGTCGTATCAGCAGAATATTCGAGTGTGCGCACCGCCAGCACGGCCACGGCGGTATAGGGCTCAGGCGTCAGCGCGCGACCGAGGCCCTCGGCGACAATCGCCGCCTCTGCGAGGCCCAGCCCGAGGCCGCCGCAGGATTCCGGCGCCAGCACGCCGAGCCAGCCCAGGTCAGCCAGTTGCTGCCACTGCGCACGATCGAATTCGGCGCGAGTCTGCGCCAGCGCGCGCACCCGCGGCAGGTCCGCACCGCGCTTCACAAAATCGCCGACGCTGTGCGCCAGCAACGCACCATGATCCATGCCGTGTTCATTCATTGCGCTTGTCTGCCCCAGAGAAGAGGTTTCATTTAAATGATTGATTTTATTTATTATTTACGAAGTCCTGCTGTACCCCGATAGCTTACCGAATCGCCGTCGCTACGGCTACGGCTTGCAACACCATGCGAAACCAATACGCAGGCAAGAAAAGTACCGCACAATTCCGCTTTTTATCCACCTATACAATCCATGATCTCCCAAGCAGATTCCCCGAACCGACGCGCCAGGCTGGCCGCGGCGATCGAAGCTCCGCATGCGCAAAGCCTGATCATTGCGCTCATCCTCGTCAACGCCGCAATCCTCGGCCTCGAAACCAGCCCGACCGTAATGGCGAACTGGGGCGGGCTGCTAATGTGGCTCGACCAGGCCATCCTCGCCGTGTTCGTCACCGAACTGGTGATACGCATCTTCGCCCACGGCTGGCGCTTTTTCCGGGATCCATGGAGCGTGTTCGATTTCACTGTTGTCTCCATCGCACTGCTGCCGGCCACCGGCCCGTTCGCCGTGCTCCGCGCGCTGCGGGTGCTGCGGGTGCTGCGCCTGCTCACCATGGTGCCCAACATGCGCCGGGTGGTCGGCGGGCTGCTCAAGGCGATACCAGGACTGGCCTCGGTGTTCGGCATCCTGTCGATCATTTTCTATGTTGCCGCGGTGATCGCCACCAAGCTCTTCGGCTCCCAGTTCCCGGAGTGGTTTGGCACCTTGGGCAGCAGCGCCTACACGCTGTTCCAGGTGATGACGCTGGAGAGCTGGTCAATGGGCATCGCGAGGCCGGTGATCGAAGCGTTTCCGCAGGCCTGGATATTCTTTGTGCTGTTCATTCTGGTCTCGACCTTCACCATGCTCAACCTGTTCATCGCAGTGATCGTCAACGCCATCCAGGCCGAACACGAGGTCGAGATTCGCAGCAAGGAGGACGGTGCGACACCATCGCCGGATGCGGCGCTGCGCGAGGAACTCCGCGCAATACGGATCGAACTGCAGGAGCTGCGGCACACATTGAAGCAGCAGGCCGCCCGATAATCCCCAAGGCCCTGCCTAAATCTCAACGCCAGACTTTGTGCCTCTTGGGAATTGCACGTCCGCGTGCTTCGAGCGATCTGCCGACACCTGAACCAGGGCCGCAGATCAAGGGGAAATACACGGCGGAAGTAGAAAACCCCGAAGCGGTTTCGCTTGAGGCAGGAGTGTAGACGAATCGTCATGCAGACACCTTGGATTGGGCCACCTGATTGGGCCACCCGAAGGTTTTTACGGTATCTGCTTGAGGATTCCCCAGTGCATCAATGCACTGGGGAATTTTGGTGGAGTGGAGGAGGATCGAACTCCCGACCTCCGCATTGCGAACGCGGCGCTCTCCCAGCTGAGCTACCACCCCGAAAAGAGGGCGGATTCTACCCGCTCGGCGGTCATGCGGCAAATCGCCGGCAACGGCGGCTATAATCAATCAAAACACAGCCCGGAAATCATTTTGGACATCAATCCCCCCTACGGTTACCAGGAAATCGTCCCGCTGGCGAAAACCCACAAGGTTCTTCTGCCGGCGGAACGCAGGCTGCCGGTGCTGTTCCGCAACCTGACGGCACTGCCGCTGTCCTTTGCCGAATTTGCGCCGGCGGTCCATGATTACCCGATCGCTTTCATTTCGGGCGATGCCGGCAGCAGTTTTGTCGCGATGGCCATTCTCGGCCTCGAAGCGCAGCAGAATCTGTTTGTCGCCGGCGATGACGCCTGGGACGCCGGGGTATACCTGCCGGCGTATGTGCGGCGTTACCCCTTCTGCATGACCCGCGTTACCGTCGACGGCAAAGAACAATCCGAACGCATCGCCTGCGTCGAAAAACGCGCAGTGAACGCCAAGGGTGAAGCCCTCTACGACAGCAAGGGCGAACCGCTGCCGGTCTGGGATCACCTGCGCAAACTGCTGTTCGAATTCGAGGCTGACCTCGCACGCACCGAGGACATGTGCAGAAAACTGCAGGAACTGCAGTTGCTGGAAACATTTACCGCACAGGTCACGCCGCAGGGCGAACCGCCGATCGCGCTGACCGGGATGTACCGGATATCCGAAGAAAAACTGCAGGCGCTGCCGGCAGGGACATTGCAGGAACTCGCCCGCAACGGCATGTTGTCGCGCGTTTACGCGCACCTCTTGTCGCTCGACAATTTCCAGCGCCTGCTCGACCGCCGCGCGGCGCTTCGTGCGCGGGAAAAGCCGGCGCGCAAAGTTGATCCGAAGAAGCTGAACTAGCGCGGTCGCGTATACGTCCAGGCCAGCAACCCGGCCCCTGCGACAATCATCGGCAGTGACAACCACTGTCCCATCGAAAATCCGAAGGCGAGCAAGCCGAGGAAACCATCGGGTTCGCGCGTGTATTCGACACCGAAACGGAACACCCCGTAACCGATCAGGAACAGCGCCGACGCCGCGCCGCGCGGTCGCGGTTTCAGCGTGAACAGCCACAGGATCAGGAACAGCACGACCCCTTCCAGCGCAAACTCGTAGAGCTGCGACGGGTGGCGCGCCACACGATCAACATTGGGAAACACCATCGCCCACGGCAGGTCGGTTGGCCGGCCCCACAATTCGGCGTTGATGAAATTGCCCATGCGCCCGGCGGCCAACCCCAGCGGCACCAGCGGCGCGATGAAATCGGTAATCTGCAGCCAGTCCCGCCGTCGGCTGCGGGCGAACCAGATCATCGCAAAAACCACGCCGAGAAATCCGCCGTGGAAGGACATGCCGCCCTCCCACACATAAAAAACTTTCCACGGCGCCACCACGTAGTCGCCGAACTTGTAAAACAGCACGTAACCCAGCCGCCCGCCGAGGATGGTGCCGAGGATGCCGTAGAACAACACGTCGTCGAGATCGTTGCGCGTCCACACGCCGCCCGGATTGCGATTGATGCGATAACGGCCAAACAGCCAGATCAGCGCGAAACCGAGCAAATACATCAGGCCATACCAGCGCAGGGCCAGCGGCCCGAGTTGCAGCGCCACGGGATCGAATTCGGGGTGTACGAACATGGGGGGGGGGAAGTTGGTGAAAAAGCGCGATGGGAAAACGGAATGAAAAAAACGGGAATACGCTAAAATGTTGCCCTTATTATACGTGTCCCGCCGCGGCAGCCATCACTGGATGACCTGCGGCCAATTGGAGAAAACCGATGCCGCTGAAGCCGCTGAACAAACGCAGTCACCTGATCACCGCCGGTGTTGCACGCGCGCCCAACCGCGCCATGCTGCGCGCCGTGGGTTTCGGCGACCGCGACTTCGACAAACCCATCGTCGGTGTTGCCAACGGGCATTCGACGATGAACCCGTGCAACGCCGGCATCCAGCCGCTGGTCGACCGTGCCATCGCCGCGCTGCAGGGCGCGGGCGCGATGCCGCAGGTGTTCGGCGTGCCGACCATCACCGACGGCATCGGCATGGGCACCGAAGCGATGAAATATTCTCTGGTGTCGCGCGAAGTCATCGCCGACTGCATCGAAACCGCCGTCAACGGCCAGGCCATGGACGGCGTGCTGGTCTGCGGCGGCTGCGACAAAAACATGCCGGGCGGCATGATCGCGATGCTGCGCATGAACGTACCGGGTATCTACGTCTACGCCGGCACCATCAAACCCGGCAAATGGAAAGGCCAGGACCTGACCGTGGTCAGCGTTTTTGAAGCGGTCGGCGCCTACGTTGCGGGAAAAATGAGCGATGAGGACTTCGTCGGCATCGAAAAAAACGCCTGCCCGTCTGTGGGTGCCTGCGGCGGCATGTTCACCGCCAACACCATGTCGTCGTCGTTCGAAGCGCTGGGCATGAGCGCGCTCGGCTCATCGCAGATGGCCTCGCCGGATCCGGAAAAAGCCGACTCGGCGGCGCAATCCGCGCTGCTGCTGGTCAATGCCATCAAACAGGACATCAAGCCGCGCGACATCGTCACGCGCAAATCGATTGAAAACGCAGTCGCCCTGATCATGGCTACCGGCGGCTCGACCAACGCAGTGCTGCATTACCTCGCGATCGCCCATGCAGCGCAGGTGAAATGGACCATTGATGATTTCGAGCGCGTGCGCCGCAAGGTGCCGGTGTTATGCGACCTGAAACCCTCAGGCCGTTATGTCGCGGTGGATTTCCATCGCGCCGGCGGTGTGCCGCAGGTGCTGAAAATGCTGCTGAAGCAGGGCTTGCTGCACGGCGACTGCATAACCATCACCGGGCGCACACTGGCGCAGGAACTGAAAAATGTGCCGGATACCCCACGCGCCGATCAGGACGTGATCCGCCCGTGGTCCAACCCGATGTACAAACAGGGACACCTCGCCATCCTCAAAGGCAACTTGGCACCGGAAGGCTGCGTCGCCAAGATCACTGGTTTGAAATCGCCGAAGATCACCGGGCCGGCGCGGGTGTTTGATTCGGAAGCCGCCACGATGAAAGCCATCATGGCGAAAAAGATCAAAGCGGGCGATGTGGTGGTGATTCGCTACGAAGGGCCGAAGGGCGGCCCGGGCATGCAGGAAATGCTGGCGCCCACCGGCGCGCTGACCGGGCAGGGGCTCGGTGAGTCGGTCGGTCTGATCACCGACGGCCGCTTCTCCGGCGGGACCTGGGGCATGGTCGTCGGCCATGTCGCGCCGGAAGCTTTCGAGGGCGGGCCGATCGCGCTGATCAAGGAGGGCGATTCGATCACCATCGATGCGCATAAACTGCTGATCGAGTTGAACATCTCCGCGAAGGAATTCGCCGCGCGCAAAAAGAAATGGAAGCAACCCAAGCCGCGTTACACCCGTGGCGTGCTGGCCAAGTTCACGCGCCTTGTATCGTCCGCCAGCAAGGGTGCGGTCACGGATTAAC